>JANQFX010000066.1 GCA_028277725.1 Thiohalocapsa sp. | reverse complement strand
TTCGGCGAAACTCAACCGTCGCCAGTCCCGAACCTCGATGCCGTCGTTCCACGCTTGCTCGAGGACCCGCTGTTGGAACCGGTGGACAAGGTGGTTTGGCTGGTGATCCGGCAGCACACTGCTGAAAACCCAAAGCAGCACCGGCTCTTCCCCAGCTACCGGGAGATCGCCAAATGGGCCAACATTGCCTCGGTCTCCACCGTCTCCCGCGCGGTTGCCATCTTGCGTATGACACGCTGGTTGTCAATCCACTCCGAGGGCCGTGCGCCTGATGGACGCTTCAGTGGACAGAGTTTCAAGCTTCATGCGATGCCGCCACTGATGACTGCGACCCTTGCCGCAGACCAGGGATACCTACCTTTTATCCGTGCAGCCTGCGAGCACCATCACGCCCGGGTCAGACGGGTAGCGTACTCGATCCTGGCGGCCACAGCGACCGACATCACGGATGATTTACCTCCGAACAGGTCTGTCACTGAACTGCCAACTGTCGCGACGGGCGCAGAGAAGCGTGTTTCGGATTCCGTACCGCCAGGCGCAGGATTCAGCTATCGCACTTCTCCCGTGACGAGACTTCAGAATGCCCCACAGTCAACTCCACCGACGGACTGCGACCAAAATTCGAACGCGCTCGATCCTGTTCGATTTTTGCACAACCAAAAATCGAACAGCCCAAGTAGTAGTTGTTGTTTATATAAAACAACAACACCAGAGACGGCGGATGTTCGAAAATCGAACAACGGCGTCGCAACAATCCAGCTCGTGTACCCCGGACGGCTGACGCCCGAGCAGCGGGAGACGGCGGCGCGCCAGCTCGCCGCGATCCCGGGTGAGTTGCGCCAAGCCGTGCTCGATGAGCTCGAAGGTCGGCTGCGAGCCGAGCGCCAAGGTGCCAAGCCCGTCTACGACCCCCTGAGCTATCTGCGCCACCTCTGCGGCAAGGCCGCTGCTGGCGACTTCGAGGCAAACCTGGGGCTCCAGATACGGGACGAGCGCTGCCGGCGCCAAGAGGAGGCCGAGCGACGCCGGCAAGCGCAGCTCGCTCAGCAGGCCGCCGAACGGCGAAAGCAGGAACCGCGCGTGCGTCGCGATGCCACCGCCCAGATTGCCGCTCTCAAGGCAGCGCTCGGCGGTCGTACAGGACCCAAGCCTGGTCAAGACACGACCGACGAGGATTGAGCCCAACCGAATTCCACAGTTTCGCTGCGTTCTCCAGTCCGAGCGCCTCCTTCCTGTTCGAATATCGAACGCGTTCCCCAAAGCAAGCAGTCCAATAGGGCGCCCCAGCAGGTATTCCACTGGAATACCCCCGAATCGTGGCCTAACCGCCACTAAATATCGAACACCCAGCCTGGAGCTCAAACCTCGACCAGCGGGAACTGAATAAAGCCTTTTGCTGGCTCCGAGCTTGTGCGCTGATAGGCGCAGTTCGAGTGGCAGTTTGGTCGCCAAACAGCGAGCAGATGAACAAAGGGGGCGCGATGACGACTGGTCCTGCGGAGGGTAACGGCGAGCAGGAGCTGAAGAGCTGGCACGCAGGTCAGTCCGGTCCTGCCCGGCCGCCGATCGTGGCTCCTGGTGCCCTTCGCGGCGGGGCCTGGCTGACGCTGCAGACGCGCCACGCCGGTCGCCTGGTGAAGGGGCGTCCCGGCACGGCCGGAAAGCCGCCAATCATCGGCCTGCTCGGTTTCGCCGACCGGCTGCGCCTAATCTGGCAGGGCATCCAAGCGGGTGATCCCTACGCCGAGTGGTGGATGGTGAAGGTGGACCAGGCGCTCGCTCTAGCGGAAGCCGAACTACAGGCGCTTCGTAGAGATATCGACACGAGATCCGCTGCCAGCGATGGGCTGGAGATCGACGCGGCAACGTCCGTAGAACCGACACGGGTCAAGCTGGAGTTTGCCAATCCCTACGCATATCGCGGCGCTCAACTGTTGGCGTCTTACGACGGTTTTGCGCGGCAGGTGCTCTCGGCACGACACGTGGGGCTGGCCAGTCGGGAGGACGCAGAGCGCTACCTACGCGAAGGTGCGAGGCCGTTGCGGCGTGCCTTCGGCAGTGCCCTGGGCTATCGGTTTCTCGGCGTCACCCGTGCGGATACGGAGCAGCAGACCGTCAAGGGGAAGCAGGCCGTTGAGGCAATGGGCGAGCTCCCACCGGAGATCCTCTCCGACGCGCTTCGCGCGAGCCTGCTCCCGAAGCGTGTAGCCACCGCGAACGAGACCGCTGCGCCCCTGAGTCCGGATACCTCAGCGCCAAGCCAGTGACGTCGCCGTCCACACAGCGGCTGTGCATCCGGCTCGATTCGGCGATGCTGCTCGAAAGCCTCCTCCTCGAGCGTCTGTCTCTGGTCCCTAAGGTCAGACGCCAGGAGTGGCTGCGCAGTCTACTCGTTCAGGGCTATCTGTGGGAGGGACGGACCAGTCGCGGTGCCCAGGGCGACACTGAGGTGGCACGCCCTGGTGGCGAACAAGCAAAGGGCAAAGATGCCGTATCGGTAGCTGCCTTTGCCGGCTGGGTAGGGCGGGGCCAGACGCCGGTGCAACGGGCCGTGCCGAAAGGCAGCAGGCCACACCGAGGTGTGCCGTCGATGCCAACCAAGCCAACAGGGGGCAAACCCTTCGCCCACCTGCGCAAGGTGATCGGTTGACGCGCCTAACCTAGCGGTGACGCGGAACATTTGGATAACGAGGCCGCAGTGACAGACTCCACCAACAGCTCCGAACCGATTTGCATCGGCCTGGACGACGGCTATGCCTACACCAAGCTCGCCCTCGCCGACGACCGTCTGGTTGCCATTCCCTCGCGCGCTCGCGTGGGCCGCGCCAACGTCACCTGGCTCAACGAGGCCAAGCATAAGATCGCCGAGTACGAGGCCGAGGGCACCCTCTATGCCGCCGGTGAGGTGGACGGCGAGCCCACCTACTTCGATGGCTATCCCTTCTCCGGGCTCAACCGGGCCATTGTCCAGCACGGGATGCAGCAGGCCAAGCTCGGGGGTTATTCGGTCCATGCCGTCTCCGGACTGCCGGTGAGCGCTTTCTATTTGAAGGACGGCAGCCAGCGCGACCAGACCGTGGCGAAGAAGCGGGCGAGCCTCAAGCAGCCTGTGGATCTCATCGATGGGAGGCTCGCGGCATCGATCGCCTTCCACGACGTCATCCCCGAGGCCCTGGCCGCCTGGTACGACCATGTCATCACCGACAACGGTGGCGAGGTCACCGTCGCCGAGGAGCGCCTTAGCGCCCCCATCGCCGTGGTCGACATCGGCGGGCGCACCACCGATTACGTGGTCGTCGCCGACCAGGCCGTGGTCCACGACGCCTCGGGATCGCTGCGCTGCGGTTTGTTGGATGTAAAGAAGCAGGTCGGCGAGGGCATACGCGCCAAGTACGACCTGGAGGAGATCGGCGAACGCACCGTGGAGCTGGCGGTGCAGAAAGGCAAGGTCCGCCTCTTCGGCCAGGATCAGGATGTCTCCGCCCTGGTGCGTGAGGCCAAGCAGCAGGTCCTCGAACGCATCCATGCCGAGACCCGGCGCCAGCTGGGTCTGGGTGCGGAGCTCGACCGGGTGCTCTTCGTCGGCGGCGGCACCGTCGCACTGGCCGAGCACATCCGCGACTGGTTCCCCAACCAGGCGGTGGCTGAGCATCCCGCCTTCGCCAATGCCCGCGGTATGCTCAAGTACCTGCGCTTCGTCTGCGAGGTCCCCGTCTGATCGGATTTTTAGTGTCGATTTCATCCGTCGCCGCTGCGGTTCAGTGGCAAACGAGCACCTACGGGCCGTGCAAAGGTGCAGCGGCATTGCCGCCGGTCCATGTTCGGACGACGCCTCGCGTCGTCTTTCACTCACCTCGCTGGGGAGGCGTCCTTCCCTGCGGGGTCGGCGTGCTCTCCGTTTTCGATCCGCAATCATTCTGGAGAAAACGCCATGTCAGACCAAGAAGCCAAGTACTTCGATCTTCTCACCACCGGCCTCGGCTACATCAACCGCGTCCGGGAGGTAACGCCCGAGGAGGGCAATCCCTTCACCAGCGTCACCCTGGCCGCCCTGCGGGGCAGCGCCGACAACGCCCAGTACACCCACTTCGAGTGCCGGGTGGCGGGCAAGCAGGCGAAGGCCGTGATCCGGGAGCTGCAGGCCGCCGTCTTGGGCGACCACAAGGTCCTGGTCGGCTTTACCCTGAGCGACCTCTACCCGGAGGCGTTCACCTACAAAAAGGGCGAAAAGGCCGGCCAGACCGGCATTAGCCTCAAGACCCGGCTGCTTCGCATCGGCTGGGCCAAGGTCGACGGCGAGCCGCTCGAGATCGAGCAAGAGGCAGCCTGACAACGCCGAGTGACACCATCACTCGGATTCACTCCACTGCGTGGGGAGCCAACTCCCTGAGGGGAGCGGCTCCCTTCAACTAAGAGGAGAACGCCATGCAAGCGACTGCCCGGGCCAGGTACGCGGAGCGCAAAGGTCAGCTGGAGCAGCGCCAAGCGCTTTTTCTTGCTGCCTGGAAACGCGGCGTACGCCTCGCCGGCGAGCGCTGCTTTGACATCACCGCGGCCAGCGTGGACTGCGCCATGGACAAGGACCAGCTCCGCCCGAGCTGGGACTACGTAGAGGCCCACCTATTGGATCGCAGCTGGGGCGAGGCCGCCTTTCTGGCGGCCCTTTGCTCCTTCTTCAACAGCCACTGGGGCCAGGCGCTGCTCGAACGTGCAGGTTACCCCAACTTGTGCGACGTGGCGGCGACGCTCGATGCGGAGCATGCGGCCGTCATCGCCGATCTTTTCTGCAGCTACGAGGGTTGGTGATCGGGGCCGTTTGTGACGTCCCGGATCCCACCGATCCCTATTCGACATCGAGCCAGCAGCTGGCTGCTTTTCACCCATCCGGGGAGCCTCCCCGGTCGGGCGGTCTCCCTGTATTCCATGGAGACCGCTATGCCTTTACAGAACGTTCTGCCTATCGACCACCAGCGGAACCGCTTCGCGGGCCTGAATCCCGCCGATCTACACCAGGAGGAGATTGACTCCCTGCTCGATCTGGCGCTCAAGGTGCTCGCGCAGCGCCACCGCCGGGGCAAGCCCTTGACCAGCCCGGAGGCCTCGCGGGCCTATCTGCGCCTGAAGATGGGCGAGCGCAAGTTCGAGGTGTTCGTCTGTGTCTTCGTCGACAATCGCCATCGGATCATCGCCTTCGAGGAGCTTTTCCAGGGCACCATCGACGGCGCCTCCGTCCACCCACGGGTGGTTGTGCAGAGGGCCTTGGAGCTCAACGCCGCGGGCGTCCTACTAGCGCATAATCACCCCTCGGGTGTCGCGGAGCCGAGCCTGGCGGATCAACAGATTACCAGGCGGCTGAAAGACGCCCTCGCGCTGATTGATGTGCGGGTGTTGGACCACTTCATCGTCACCGCCGAGGACAGTGTCTCCTTTGCCGAAAGGGACCTTATCTGAGGCATCTTCCACCCCCGAGCCGGGAAGCACTTCCCGGTGGGGCGGTGCTTCTCCGGAGCGAAACAGCAGGAGAAACACCATGCATCATCCAACCAAGACCGACTCCGTGACCGAGCTTTTCGGTGAGGTCATCTCCACCTACAGCCGTGCCCAGGCGCTGGAGGATGGCGTCCTGGTCGACGCCGGAGCCATGGCGAAGGAGGCCGGCTTTCGCTGGCCCGTCGCTATCACCGCAGCGGCCTGGTCTGATTGCGTCGCTTGGACCGATGCCGACAGTGAGCGTCAGGTCCATCAGGACCAGCCGGGACGTCTGTGGGACGTCCTCTTCATGGCTCAGCACGCCATACGGGTCAACCGTAGCGGCGGCGATAGACTGAGGTTTCAGCTTTACCGCGTGCCGCGGAACGGCAACTCGACCAAGGCCACGATCACTGCGCTGAAGCTGATCGTCGGTCCCGGTGATCAAGGCGAGCCCGTCATCACCATCTTGTTGCCCGATGAGGACTGATTAAGCCGAATCACCGGCATCTTTCCCTGGCCGCTTGGGTTAAAGCGGCACTCCCTTCTTTCTTCCGCAACGACTCGCCAACAGATTCTTGCGTCTACTCCAGACGGAGCGATGTGATGGGCGCACCGAGGCGGTGATGCTGGGCTGGATCATGCCGGCGCGGTGTTGATGCCCATCTGGCCGAGCAGCGTCTTCAGCCGTTCGTCCATGGTAAGAACGGCGCAGCCGGTGCGTCTGGCCAGAACGGCGTAGAGCAGATCATAGACGGGATGCGCATAGCGTACCGCCTCTGTGAGGGCCTCGGTGGCGAGTTCCCAATCGGGGGTGAAGTCATCGATAAGGGCGATTGCCTCTTCGTAGCGCTCGAGGGCCGTCTCCGCCTCCAGGCGGCCAGCTTTCACGTACTTCCACAAGGCGTTGGCGACCTCGCTCGCATAGAGGCTCGGTGCGGCCACCACCGTTGCCGCAGAAACGGGGTCGAGCAGCTTGTCCGCGGCTTCACCACGCATCACCAGCCGCACCGCGGCGGAGGCGTCCAGGACCAGACGCATCCCTCAGCGCTCCCGGTCCTCGCGTACCAGCTCCTCGGGCGGAGGGCTTAACGAAGCTTCAGGCTTGTGCAGGGTCGTCCGAATCCTAGCGATCACAGCCTGACGGCGCTCGCCGGCGGTCAGCGCCGGGATGCGCCGCAGCTCTGCAACCGCTTGCTGGGCCAGGCTGCGGTGCTCCTGCCGGGCTCGGAAGGCAAGCGCCTGGTACAGGTCATCGGGCAGGTCACGAATTTGCAGCGAGGGCATGGCTTCTTGTCCGGCTGAGCACATCAAAACGCTTGCGTCCTGATGATACCCAGTGGCGAGGCTTCTCGCCAAGCTGATGAGAAGGTGACCAGTCCCGTCAGCACCCCCCCTCGCCGACTGTACCCAAAGGCAGCTGTCCACCGAGTCCCCAGGCTGTGCCCGTCACGGCGAAGCGAGCCCTCTCCAGCTCGCGCAGCCAAGGGCGGGGCCGCCCCAGCGGCGCCTGTGGACCCCGGTGGGCAGGTGACAGCGTGCCGGAGGCTCGAAGCGGCCATCCGATCTGCGAACCGCATGCCAGGCCCGAGCCTGGCGGGCGGATTGCTGCGCTCGAAGCCGCCATCGTCACTAGCGGCGAAGCAGGGTAGTGACAATGGCGGCGGCTCGGCTAACCGGAGCGGCTACGGGAAGGATTTCCGGGTGACGGGCACGTGATGCGTTCTTAGACTGCGGACATCCGGGCGTGAGTCCGCATCGATTTTATCCGTGGCCACTGCGGCTCAGTGGCAAAAGGGCGGCCCCCCTTGGCGCAAGCCGAACCGGGCACCCCGGCAGGGGTCAAGCTGCCGAGAAGGCATCACGGATCGCGCGACGATGCCGCGACCCTCGGGTCGCCGGTCCTCCTTTCACTCAGCCGTGCGCAACGCCGGCACTCCTACGCGGGCCCTGCCCGTATTCCCCTAAGCCGAGCATCGCAGACGCCTTTGGCGTCGCCCGATCGAGGCGCTTCTTTTCACCCACGCGGATCCCAATCCGCGCAACTCAAACGGAGGTCAACACCTGCATCGACATCCGCCCGAGAAGGGCACATTGGTCCGCGTCGGATCCATCCCAACAGGGAGAACCGACGTTGCCTGCAACCAGGCATCTTCAGGTTGAACGGGAGTGGTGTCCCGTGACCCGCGCCGCGCAAGCGGATTCGGCAGGCTGCGGCCTGACCGAATGGTCAGAAACACTTACCAGAGCGAATGAACACCGTGCGCGACCTGAACCACCAACTCAAACAACTGTGCCGGCGCAACCGCGACGGCAGCCACGCCACCCAGCGCAACCGCGAGCGCGTCCTCACCCTGATCGCCGAACAGCTCCACGCCCTCGGCTTCCGCAGCATGAATACCCGCTCACTGAAACCCAAGCACGTCGAGGCCCTGCTCAAACACTGGCGAGAAGGGGAGCTCTCGGTCGGGACCATCAAGAACCGCATGGCGGCGCTACGCTGGTGGGCGCAGAAGGTAGACCGGCAGAACGTCATCGCCCGGTCCAACGACAACTACGGGATCCCTGATCGAACCTTCATCGGCAGCGTATCGAAGGCCAAGACTATCGGCGCGACAGACCTTGATAAGGTGAGGGACCCCCACGCCCGAATGAGTCTCGAGCTACAGTCGGCCTTTGGCCTGCGCCGGGAGGAGGCGATCAAGTTCGCCCCCGGCTATGCCGACAAGGGAGATCATCTCCTACTCAAGCCGTCCTGGACCAAGGGCGGCAAGGCGCGGACGATCCCGGTTCGGACAGAGCCGCAGCGCGATGTTCTTCACCGGGCGCACCGCCTCGCCGGGGGTGGCTCCCTGATCCCGAGCGAACGCAACTACCGCCAGCAGTTGCGCGTCTACGAGCGCCATACTGCAAACGCCGGGCTGTCCAAGCTTCACGGGTTGCGGCACCAGTACGCGCAGAGCCGGTACGAAGAGCTGACCGGGTGGAAGGCCCCGGCGGCGGGTGGTCCGCCGACGCGAACGCTGAGCACTGAGCAGCGCGCGTTGGATCGCGAGGTGCGGCTGACCATCAGCCGAGAACTGGGCCATGAGCGCCCTCAAATCCTCGCGGTTTATTGCGGTACCTAGCTTCAGTCGCCTGTCGACATCAGCCGCGCCGATTCGCTCCCCGGCCGAATCTGTTGCGGATGGCGTCTAGTGTCTCGTCGAGGCGCTCTTGCTCCGGATGGAGCTCAGGCATCGGGGTGTCGAACAGATCCCGCTGCACTCTTGCATCCGCTTCATCCTAGCCGGAGATACCTAACCCGATCAGCCGTACCGGCCTGCCGTCCCAGGGTTCGCTCTGAACGAGCGACCAAGCGGTGCGAAAGATCTCCACATCGCTCGCAGTCGGCGTCTTGAGGGTACGCGAGCGGGTGTGGGTCTCGACGGGGCGAAAGCGGATCTTCAAGGCGATCACCAGGCCTTTAAGCTGCTCGTGGCGGGTCAGAGCCTTCCGCCGTGTCGTAAGACGCGAACTGTGTGACTCGCCGTTTGATACCGCCATGCTGTACATTACCCACAAAAGCAACTTGTATGTTGTGCAGGCTGCTGTCGCATAGATGGACTCAAAGGAGGGAGACTAAATGCCGATCCAGCACATTATCATTCACGAGGTGACCAAGGAGCCACCGTCGCCAGTGACGGCGAACCTTCGACAGCAGGAAAATCCCGTTAACGACCATGCGGAGCGTGTCAGCTCTCAGCTGGCCGCCCTGTTCAAAGGCGTCAATATCGGCGGGTTCCACCGACCAGACAATCCCGGTTTGCCCCCATCAGCATTCGAAGCGCTGCTGAACACCTACTTCGACGGCAACGATTTCAGCGACTTCGTCGCATTCTCGCATGGTGCCTCCGAAGTGCTAATGGACAAGCTCAACGACCCGACGGCGCAACAGGCGAAGGGCGGCTACCTGCTGCTCAATCACTATACGCACCAGGGCGGCCACTTCCTATCCGTCGTGCTGCTTCGCATGCGGCAAGGTATCAGCCTCTCCGAGGACTTGAGCTTTACAGAGGTCGATGAGCTTAACTTGGATACTCTGCACATGGCGGCGCGGATTAACCTGTCGGATTGGCACACTGCTGCGACCGAGCGTTACATTGCTTTCAAGATTGGTCGACAGGCAAGGGACGTTACTCAGTATTTCTCGGAGTTCATTGGCTGCCGCGAATACAGGGCTGCAAAGGAGGACACAAAGAGCCTGGTCGCCGCTACCGGCGAATTTTGCGCCCGGCGCAACTTGAGCGACTCAGATACGCTTGGCGTCAGACGACATGTCGAGGAGTTATGCCGCGACCGTTTGGACAACGACCTCCCTGTCCTCTTGGAAGATATATCGAGTCTCCTCGATGCGCGTTTTCCACCGGGTGACGACAAGGACCAGGGCCTTTTTCTCTCAATCGCTCAGGAGGATTACGGACTAACCAACACGGCGGTGATCGACAGAGGCGCGCTACGCTCGTTGGTCCGTTACAGTGGCAAGACCAAGAAGCTGGCGATCAGCTTTGACGCGGATCTCTTGGACGAAGGCGCAGTCCGATATGACGGCGAAGCGAAGTCACTCACGATCACGGAGCTGCCGGAATCCCTGCTCGTCGAACTTGAGAGAACTTGTGGACCGCGGTCCTGACCGATGGAGTTGACAGAAAGACACCTGGAGGCGTTGCGGCTGGTGCGCGGTGCCTTGACCGATCCTGCCAACGGCTGGGATTCAACACTGGAAGGCACGATTACGCTGTCCCCGGAGACGCATGAGGCGCTCGATCTGCTGATTGGCGACAAAGTGCTCGATGAACTGGTCCAGGTCGGGCGGGCACAGCGCGATTGGAGCACATTTTCGAGAGACAACGCGGATGTCATCCGCATACGGCTGCCGGTTGCAGATTGGGGAGTCGGTGACTGCGTGGTTTACAGAAACCTCCGCGCGCTGATTGGCCGTGGTCGGTTCCTTACTGTGCTACCCAGAGCCTTCTACCTGATCGATGAAGGCATTATCGTTCCCCCTGACGAAGGAACTGCCACCGTCAGATGCTATCTGCGGGCAGTCGCGCTTACCGAACTGCTGACGCAACAAGCCGATCACATCGATCATGCAAGCGGCACCCCGAGGCTCGTCTTCCTGCACAAAGTCTCGATCGCCGTCCCAGTCGTCTACGATGAGGGTAATCTCTCCGTGCCCATCGAGGGACTGGAAGACCTGCAGACGCTCCTGGCGTCGCCCGAGCACAGAGAACAGAAGCGTAGCATCCTAAAGGCCGCTCTGTATGACCTGTTGGCCACGGAAAAAGAAGGGGATCGATTTCGCCGCTTGCTGCGCCACATAAAGGAACTGTCTCAGGAATTCCGCGAGCGTTACCAACTCTTCGTCAGCGAGTTCGACTTCAACGAGGTCCGCGAAGAACTCGAAGAAAGGCGGCGTGACTACCTGACGAGATTAAACGGAGCATTCAACGACGTAGGCGCCAAGCTGCTGAGCGTACCGGTTGCCTTTTACATCGCGGTCACCAAGATGGAGCCGCTGCCTGTCAGCGGCAGTCCGTTCGAAGCGCTAGTACTGAATTCGGTCGTGAGCTTGGCCGTCCTGATAGTGTGCATCTATATACTGATGCTACTAAACAGCCACCGTCATACGTTGATGGCGACCGGACAGGAATACGCAAACCTCTTCGACCGATGGCTCGGAAAGCTGAGATTTGCGGAACAGAAGGCTCAGGTTCAGCAGACTCTTGATGACCTTGATCGGCGTCGGCGAAGGCTGCTTTGGTACTTCCGAGTCACCGTTTTCAGCGTGGTTGGTACGCTGATCATCACCTTGGCTCTGTACCTGTTGCGCCTGTTCCGTTGGGAGGACGAGACATGGATAGCACTGCAGGCAGTGCAGACGCTGTTCCTGCCGTGACGCCGGTCTGGCCGCGCGGCTCGACACGAGCCTACGCATCGCAAGGTCTTGATCCTGTTCTACAGCTGCGGAGTTTCATTCGGCGGGCTACCTGGTCGCTAAGAGCAGTGGGTTAGGGCACTCGCGCCGAATCGTCGATCGTCATCAACAGCGAAAGCACTTGCTCCTTGCTGATAGCGGCGCCGGACTGACTGCCAGGCACCATCCAGCGGCAACCGAAGCCATTCTTGATCAAGGATCTCCAGAGTCTCCGGGGTGCCGTAGCGTGTGCGACAGTCGGCCTTCAGGGTATCTTTTTGCTTGGGGTCGCAGCGTCGGTTGGTGACGAGGATGATCAGTCGGTGATCGAGGCCGTGCCTTTGGGTCATGCCCAGGTCTTTGCGCACTTTGGCGGGGACACTCTTGCGCAGACTCAAGTGAAAGACCTGCCCTTCCGTTAGCCAGGAGACTGATTGCCGGTCTTTCTGCTTCTTCACGTCGATTGCAGAGGATGTGCCGAATTGCGTCCTGGCCACCATCGCGGCGGCCAATCCCTTGCGGCAACAAGCCACCGAAATCGCCGTAGTTGGCCAGCAGCTCAGCACAGAGCTGCTCGAACCGAAGCGGATCGTACAGGATTCCAGGCAGTCAATGGTTTTGCTCATTCACTGCTTCCTGTCGCGCATCAAATCCAGCCCGCTGTCGAATCGACGGGGGGGGCGTTTGGTTGGTGAGCCGGATCATATTCGACACGATCACAGCTACACGGGGATCCAGTCGGTCTTGTTGGCCACAAGTTCTTTCGACCCCTGTTGCCGAGATCGAACTCAGTGTTGTTGAGCTTCTGACACAGCTAAAGCCTCTTTCGCAGCCTCGGCTATTACACGGGCACGCTCGACAATTTCCGTCTGTGACAACTCCTCGAACACTTTGAAGGTTGGCGGTCCGGCGCTCACGTCCATCGGGAACTCCGGTAGCTGGCGACACAATTCCTTACGCCATTCCGAATCGGCATTCTCTTCACCGATTGCTGACCCGTACACAATAAGGGCTTGAAACCGAACCGGCCGGTTTCTCTCCTGGGCATCGACTGCCACAACGCCATAGCGGGCCAACTGGTGCGCCATCCGAGCTCCGAGCTCCTCGTCGTCGGCGTCCAAGTAGACTTGGCCAATGTTAATCTGCGGTCTCAGGTGGTGATGGATACGTCCTAACACATCGGTCCAGAAGTCGGGAAAAATCATCAAACTGTATTCGGCGCTCAATTGCTCCATCACGACCTGCACGATGGGTGCTCCGCGTAAGTCCAGAATCAGCCCGAAGTCAATCCGGCCGAGGGCATAGGCCGCCGCATGCGCGCAATCCAACACCGGCTGGAACAGCAGCGCGGTCAGGTCCGCAACGATCCGATCGTCGCGTGCGGCATGTTCAGGCAGACAGTTGCCTGCGATGATGTCACTCGCCGCCCGAATGGCATCTTCCAGGATCGCTTCTGCCAGTTCCCCACGGTCGCCCTCGGCACTCAGCAATGCGTCTGCACTCAAGATTTCGTGCAACAGCGTCAGGGTTGGTCGGTGCCGTGCCGCGCAAAGCGGTTGAAGCATGGCATCGAGCCTTTCCTGCATGTCGAACAGCTTGTCACGGCTTGGGTCCGACCCGAGAGAATCGAAGGCACTTCGCGCTTCGTCAAAAAACAGCGGGAGGAGCCTCGACGCACTCCCAGCACGGATGCGGGCTGCTTCCAGCCTCGCAAGCTCCGCGAAACATTGGGTGTCGCGCTTATCCACTACTTTGTAGGCGCGAGCAACGACCGCTGGCGACGGCATCCGAGCGTAACGCGACACCGCCGCTCCGATTGCGCCTAAGGCTTGCATTCGGGTTGCTGGGTGTCCGAGACGTTCCAGCATTTCCGCGTCGCCCAGCAGGCCGGCGCTCATGCGGTTCTCGGTCACCAGGTCCTCCCAAAGAGACGACCTCCGGTGGCGGCTTGCACGAGCAAACAGCTCTCGTGCCCTCTCGGTCGGCAGCTGCCCGACGTGCCGCAACAGGATGGCGAGTGGGGCTGAGCGCTCTCCGGCGCGTGCGTCCAGCTGCATCTGCTTGTCCAGAAGCTTCTCGAACTCTACGTACGCTGTATCGGTTTCCATGTCCATCAGGATGGAGATCGCGTCTTCGAACAACTCGTTGCGACGGCCCATGCTCCAGCCCGCAACTCGCAGTACGAAATCCATGAGCTCCGGCCGCCGCGATGCTGAGACGAATACCCAAACTCTCGTCGCGAAGTCATCGAGTATCTTGCTCTTGCTCGCGAGCCCGGCCATCGTCTTGCGATCCCTGGGCCGGGCAACGTCGACAAATGCAATGGCGGCAACGAGTGCACGGCGCTGATCCGTGCCGAAGAACGCCTCGCGCACAGTGGCGTAGGCGCTCGGCGTCCCGGCCTTTACAAGTAGCCTATAAAAGTCGTCCTCTTCGCGCCCGAAGGCCACATAGGGTTCACCAGGATACGGTTTGTCGAGAAAGTCCTCCGGGTACTCGCTCTCGAGCGCCTCCAGTTGGTCATCCAGGTCGTCGATGGATTCGTGGGCGTATGCCTCGAAGTACTCAGGGTCGAGCATCGCCAAGGCATCCGTGACAATGACGCTGCCCTGGTCGATCAAGTTCTCTTTCGCTTCCAATAGATCAACTCGCAGGTCCGCTCCGAGCCAAGAGGTCGTGTCACGGATGCCGGCATCGGCAAAGATCTCGGCGAGGGCGCTCAACGCGAAGCCACTGAGATCCTTCTCCTGATGGAGCTGCCATACCAGCTCGCGGAATGCCTCCTTCTCTCCGCGGTAGTACAGAAGTGCTGCATAGGCGCGGAATGCCAGTCGCCAAGCGGGCGCGAAGCGACGGCTCATGAAGTCTTGTTGGTCGCGCCCCAACATCGCGTGCCCGAGCAGATGCTCTTGCAAGCTCAGATGCACGAAGTGGTATTGCGGATCGTCCTCCGACCATGCGGCGATCAACCGCGTGGGCAAGATGCGGGAGCCCAGATCGCAGGTCGGCCCCGACGCATCGCCGTATGAACGCCAGTCGTTCAAGGAGAAGACCTGCACCGGGCCCGTGGGTCGGTCGTAGAGCCAATAGCAGAATCCGGACAAAGCCCGAAGTGCCTCAGCGTCCAGGATCGTCGCGTCGGCGAACCGACGTTGCGCCTGGAGGCCGATATGTTTGATGAGCTCCTCGAAGACCGCGACGCGGCTGACGGGCAACCGTTCGTCCAGGGCAGCGCTTTTCAGAAAACACAACGAGGCCAGCAGAAAAGGATTGGTGGCCATCTGGCGAAGGGCTGGCACGTTGGAGATCTCTGATTTGAGCCTGTCTGCGAGGTCCCGTCCGTATCCGCTCGCCGACGACCAGTTCTCGATTAGAAGCTCGACGGCCTCCTCGTCGAGTGCCGCCATGTCCGAACGCTGCTGTTCCCCGCAGGACCGTACGAGTCCCGCCGGGCGGCAGGTGGTGATCCAGTCAAGGCACAGGGACAAGGCTTCAAGCTCGCCATAAATGCAGTCGACCGCCGCGGCGTCGGCGGCAATCTCATCCAAACCATCAACGAGAAGAAGCACATCCGATGTTCGTCGGGAAAGCAACAGGCTCTCGGCAGCTAGAACTCGTGAGGGCTGACGCCGTAGCGGATCCATGGTGTCTTCGATCGCAAAACGCAGGAGGGAGATGGGCTCATCGGACTTGCGCCTGGACCAGAAGCGGCGCGCTTCGGCGAAGACGACGGCCTGTTTGTGGAACCATTGCCCAGCAGCAATATCCAGAGCAATGCGCCGCAGCAAGCTGGACTTGCCCGCACCTGGTCCGCCGAGGATGAGCACGCAACCGACATCGCGTCGGTCGAGCAATTGGCGAGGAGTACGCCGCACCTGATAGCGTTCCTCCTCTCGTCGCATGATCCGCTCTGCTGGCGATTTGTGATGCTCCAAGAGATGCGGCGCTGCCGGTCGTTGCTGGCGTGCTGCCAGCGTGAGGTCCACATACGCTGTTGCGACGGGGAGAGTCTCCGTCGTTTCGAACAGCGCCGGCAATCGCGTCAGACGCGCGTGCGATGCAACTGCGCGGGCCAGGTCATCGAGCAGTTCATCCACCTCGATCGATGGCTCCGAGGTCGGAGTTGGTGTAGCGAACGGGTCAGCAACGAAGCCGACGATGGAGGCGATCTTGTCTTCGCCAAGAGAGAACAGCTCGTTCTCCAATCGCTGGCTCAGAAACGCTTCGCAACGCTCCAACCCGTATTCGCGGCGGATTTCTTCCAGGGCCCGATGGAGACGGGGTGACACGGCGCCCGTGTAGCGGTCGTTCAGGACGAAATAGAACTCGTGGATGCCCTTGGGAAAGAGATCTGACCAATCCAGCGTTTCGGGTAAAATTGAGTCAGATCCTACTTTCAACTAGCCGTTGCACACCCGCCCATGCGGATTGTTTGGAGCTGATGCGACGATTCT
>JANQFX010000058.1 GCA_028277725.1 Thiohalocapsa sp. | reverse complement strand
GCGCTGTCGCTCGCGGGGAGAACTGCGGCGAATTGTACCCTCCGCTGCGCCTGCACGACGGCCGCCGAAGGCGATGGAATTCTTGCCCAGTCTCGATGGAATAGAATGACTATTCCGCCTCGTTGTGCCTTGCTTAGCACCCCGCGGGACGCACCCTGACGACCGTCCAACTACTCCATCTAGGTTGAACCAGTCGACGCTGGTCAGGGTGGCCCGTTGTATCACCGCTAGCGGCGATCCAGCGATCGCGAGCCGTACACTCCAGGCCGCCGGGCTCAGCATCAACGTGGACGCGGATGTCCAGATCCGAAGCGACGCTGCCCTCTTGCCCGTAAGTCAGCATTAGGACGAGCCGGCGGCCCTGCCCACCCCTGCTGGCCGACTCTCCGGCATCGATGCCAGCCCCAGCCGGGGCGGCGGCCCCCTCGCGCCTCAGTTGGCGACGCAGTGTCGACGGACCCGCTCGATGAGGGCGTCGATGTCCTCGCAGGCATTCAGCTCCGTCGATTCGATGCAGGGTGAGGCCTCGCCGTCCTGCACTCGGAGTACCGCGGGCAGGTCGATCTCCAGCGCCGGGTAGGCCGCGCGAAACTCGTCCCGGTGCAGGAAGCGGCATGGGATGTCCAGTTGCTCGATGAAGTCCCGCCAGGCGCCGCGCTCGGTGAACCAACCGTAGGTGACCTTGCAGAGATTGCAGCTGTAGGTGTCGGGCGAGAAGAGCTTGTGCGCGGCATCGGCCATGCCGTTGAACAGGCCGCTGTCGGCGTTGTAGACGAAGACCAATTGCAATTCCGCCTCCTGCCTCATGGCTTCAGCACCGACCCTGTCGTCTGCTGGTCCGGGTCGGCGGTGAGGGGCTCCAGCGGCAGTCGCAGCAGCTGGAGTGGGCGTTGCCAGGTACGCTCGGCGTAGCGGCCGATGCCGAAGCGGATTCGCGAAGGGTCCGGGCGCAGACGGAAGCTGCCGAACAGCCGATCCCAAAACGAGAACACCGTGCCGTAATTCGAGTCCGTCTCCGCGCGCCGCTCGGAGTGGTGCACCCGGTGCATGGAGGGCGGCACGATGATCAGCCGCAGCCGCTGATCCAGGCGAGCGGGCACGGCCAGGTTGCTGTGGTGAAGCAGGATCACCAACACCATCAAGGATTTGTACAGCACCAGCATACCCAGCGACATGCCGAGCGCCATGAGCACAAGGCAATTGGCGAGGGTGGACAGCAGGATCTCTCCGGGATGGAAGCGCAGCGCCGTGGTCGAGTCCATCGCAGGGTCCGTGTGGTGCACGCGATGGAAGCGCCAGAGGAAAGGGACCTCGTGGTTGGCCCGGTGCCAGGCGTACATCCAGAGGTCGAACAGCACGAAGGTCAGCAGGGCGCAGCCGATCCAGCCCAGGTCCGCCATGTGGCAGAGCCCCCAGCCCCGGGCCTCCGCCAGGCCGACGGAGGCGACCAGCAGTGGCGCCACGAGGGCGCCGATCGCGGCGCTGAGGAGCGCGATGCCGAGGTTGTTGGCGCCATGCCGCAGGCGCCCGTCGAGCTGCGCGGTGCGGGCGGCGAACCGGCCCTCGAGCGCGAACAGCACGACGAGGGCGATGATGCCGATGACGATATCGATGGTCATATGCGTGTGGGCTAAAGGGGGTGGCGTTCGGCGTCAGCCGACCGATGTCCTATCGGACCGGCGTTGTTCGTCGTTGTTTCCCTGTGCATCGGCGCAGGCAGGGTCCGCGCGGCCGCGCTCGTACGCGGCGGCCAGCCGCTCCGGCGGCGTGCCGGCGAGGAAGCGCAGCATCGCAATCAGATTGCTCACCTGCTGTCGCACGACGCCACGTCGCCGAAAGCGCTCGGCAGACGTCGTCACCGACGCCGACAGCTTCCGGATGCGCCCGTAAGGCCCCGGCAGCCGGCGTACCCGCCGGGGGAGTTCCACGTCCTCGAACAGCGGCCAGTCCGGAAAGCCGCCGACCGCCTCGAAGACGGTCCGTCGGATGAGATAGCCCTGATCGCCGAAGGTGGTCCAGAGCGAGTCGAAGCGCGAGAACCAGGCATAGGCGGCCAACAACGGATGCCGACTGTCGAAGCGTAGCCGAAAACAGGCGAGTCCAAGGGTCTCGTCGGCCATGGCCCGCGCGAGCAGGTCGCGGGCCTCGGGCGGCAACTCGGTGTCGTCGTGCAGGAATAGGAGCCAGGGCGCCCTGCTGGCGTGGGCACCGGCGTTGCATTGGGTGCCGCGGCCACGGACGGCGGTAAGACACCGACAGCCGTCTGGCACGATGGCCGGGCCGGGTGGTGTGTCGTCGGGCTCGACGATGACCACCTCGGCCGGCGACAGCTGGTCGCGCAGCCGATGGAGGCGCCGCAACAAGGACTCATCGAGCCGGCGGGTGGGGATCACCACGGCCAGCGCCGCATTGGTCGGCTGTCCGCCGATGCCCGTCATACCCGACTCCGAGGCTCGATCGTTTGTGATAGCGTCGGTCGGGGCTCGCGGACGTCGCGCCCGTGCCCGACGGTCCATCTCAGGTTTCCAAGCACGCCGGAGGAAGGTACACATGAGTCTGTTCGGTTTCGCGAAACACATCGGCCGCAAGATCATCGGCAAGGAGTCGGAGGCGGATGAAAAGGTGCGTGAGTTCCTGGAGTCCGACAACCCTGGCATCCAGGGCCTCGACGTCAAGGTCAAGGGCGACGTGGTCGAGCTCAGCGGAGAGACGGACGACCCCGAGGCGGTGGAGAAGGCCGTGCTCATGGCGGGCAACATCGAGGGCATCGGGGAGGTCAAGATCGACGCGCTGAAGTCACCACCGATTGCCACGGATGTCGAGTACTACGAGATCCAATCCGGGGATACCTTGTCCAAGATCGCCAAACAGTTCTGCGGCGATGCGAATGCCTATCCGGCCATATTCGAGGCCAACCGTGAGGTCATCAAGGACCCAGACCAGATCTTCGTCGGCCAGAAGATTCGTATCCCGAAGAATCTGGCCTGAGCGAAACCCGACCCGAAATCGGCCGTCGACCGGTTTGTCGGTCCGTCGCGGGGCGGGAGGCCCCGTCGATGCCCGTTTGCGCGTCGCCTGTCGGCTTTCCGATAAGGCCGATTCGACTCTGCGCGATGTGCGCGGGCCGCACGGACCGGTCCAAGTCCGCGGCGCCTGGCCGCCGGCGCCGATCCTGTCTCCCCTCTCGGCCCTGGGCCGAATCCACCCTTATCTGGCCCGAACCCTGCATGCCAACCCCGGCATGAGCCGCTTGCAACTACAGATCGATCGTCACGCGCCGCGGGCTCGGGCCCTGTGCGAGGCCCTGAGGCGAGAGGCCGAAGCGCTGTTCGGTGACGGCATCATCGACGCCTGCGCGCCGCATGGGCTTGCCTACCAATTGCAGCGCGACCCCGCCAGCGGCCGACACGGCTTGCTGGGTGAGTGGCTGGATGCCCGCGGCCATCGGCTGGGCATGCTGGTGTTCCACGCCGAAGGGAGCTGCTTCGGCGAGTACGACATCGTGCGTATGCACCCGACCGACCGGCGCTGGTTCGTCGAGGCGGTGCAGGTCTGGGGCGGCCCGCCCGACGCCGCGGACGGCGGCGTTCCCAGGGCCGAGTTGCGACTGCTCGAAACGCCTTGAGACCAGGACCGCGCGGCGGCTGGGTGTTCGGGTGAAGTCGTCGCCTTGCGTCCCGCTCCCGCCGATGGATCCACGAACAACCAGCAAGACCAGGAGGAAGGATGTCCGAGACGACGCGCCTCGTGCTCTACCACAAGCAGCAGACGAGCGCACGGGTGCGCTTCCTGCGACAAGCGGCCGGCAACGTCTGCGCGCCCACGGGCGTGCCGGAGGGCGCGCGGGCGCGTGTCGGCTCCTGCGCCCGGACGCGGAGCGGCGAATCCGGCGCGGCGCTCCTCACCCACCCGGCCATGCTGCTGCGCGAGGCGGAGCGGTCACTGGCGCTGCCGAGGGGCGCGCTGGAGCCGGACACCGGTCTCGCCTGTCAGCTGGCCGCGGACGACGGCTTCTGCGCAGACGTGGTGCTGGGGCGCTTCACGACCATCGACCCACCATTCAGCAAGGCCGAGGCGGTTGGGGCCGGGTTCATCGACCTGACTCAGGCCAGGGGACTGCCAGCCGCAGAGCTCTCCCTGCTGCGCCTGGTTTACGAGCATCTGCTCGGATGAGGCCGTTGCCCGCTTGCGGGTGCCGGGTCAGATGGCGGGCGAGGCTGGGCTGATGGTGCTCGCCGAGTGGAGAGTCGGCGGCGGCGCGGGTGGGCTGTAGCGGACCGGCGGCGCACTGGCGTCTTGGTCGGTGGGCTCCGCCGGGGTCTGCGGTTGCGTCGACCTGGGCTCCGAGGACTGCGGCGCGCGCACGCTTTCAGCCGCGGGCTGAGGTGGCGTCCGGGTATCCGCACCCGTCTCGTTGTTGGTTCCCGCGCCCGCGTCCTCGGCGGAGGGGGATTCGACCTCGGACGGTTGCGCTCGCGGTGACGGCTGCCCCGCGTTCGGCGGAGCATTTGGCGCCGACCCTGGGGCTGCACTCGGGGCGACCGCCGGGACCGCCTCCGGGGCTGTTGGACCCGCAACGCCCTCGGGGTCAGGTGCACGAGCTGGGCTGGCATCGGTGCTGGCGTCAGGGCTCGCTTCGCCGGCGCTCGTCTGCGGTGCCGCTGCCGGGGTCGACGCGGGTGCCGATTCCACGGACTCCGACGCCTTGACCGGCTCACTGCCAGTGCCCTCGCGATCGTCGCGGCCCTCGCTCGTCTGGCCGTCGTCGGAGGCGCGCTGCGCCGCGGGTGGCGTCGACTCCGCCTTGGGCGCGCGCTCGGCTCGAGGTTTGGGTTTAGGTTCGGTCGCGGGCTTGGGCTTGCGTTGTGCCTGCGGTCGTGGCGGCGGCTGGGATGCAGCCGCCGACCGGGTCGCTTGGGCGCTCGGGCTGGCGCTGACGCCGGCGCGTTCCATCACCTCGATCTCCGCGTCCAAGGCGTCCAGCGCCGTCCCCTGTGCCGCGGCAGCGGCCGCTGCCCGCCGTGCCTCCGCCTCGGCGCGCTGCCTCGCAATCCGTTGGGCGTAGTTGCCGTAGTCCGGGCCGTCGCCGACGACCGTGACCCGGGTGCCGTTGGACATGTGCTCGAACACCGTCGAGGCCATCTTCGGCGGCATGCGGATGCAGCCATGGGAGGCGGGCTGGCCGGGATTCGGGATGGGGCCCGCGTGCATACCGATGCCGTCGTAAGTCAGGCGCATGAAGTGGGGCATGCTCGCGCCGACGAAGCGGGCGCCGCTCGGGACCGGGTCGCGACCGTGGGCGCTGGCGCGGATCACCTTGCCGCTGCGGCTGACGAGCTTCCCATAGAGGTTGGACCGCTTGTCGCGCACCTTCTCGAGCACCGCGAACTCGCCCCGCGGCGTCGGATGCTTGGCGACTCCGGAGGCGATTGTGGTCCAACCCAACTCGTCCTCGCCGGCATAGAAACGTGCCTTCTGCTCATTGGTGTCGATGACGACACGCGTGACATCACGGCCGTCGCCGTTCCACTCGTAGAGCGGTGCCGGTTTGCCGGGCTCGGGCTCTTCCGGCGGCGCCTCCGCCTGGGCCTCGGTGTCTGGCTGCTCCGCCACCTCCGCTTCGTCACTCGACTGCAAGCGGGTCAGTTCCTTCGGCAAGTCCGGGAAGGTGAATTGAGCACAGCCGCCGAGGGCAAGTGCGACGGCCGCGGCCATCAGCAGCAACGCTCTTGGTGCCCGGCGTGCTCTGTCGTGGATTGGATGGGTCATGCGCTCGTTCGGTTCTGTGCCGATCCCGGGACCGGTGTCTCGTACATGGCCGGACGGTACCGGATTGAGGGCTCGCAATCAAAGGGCTCGGCTCCCACTGGACACCGGATGCATGCCCGAGCACGGCGACGTCATGCGACAGTTGCTCCCGGTTTCGGGAGCGCGAGCCGCGGACCCCGCGGGGCCCCGATGTCGTTGTGAGCGCCGGGGGCGTCCGTGCAAGCGCGTGGGCGGCGGCCGCCATCCGATCCCCCGACGTGCCGGCTATGGGCGTGCTCCGCTCCAATGCGCAGCGGACACTTGATGGGCAGGGATTCCCGCGTTCCGCCGCGCGCCTTGCCACTGGTCGCAGCCGGACAAGCGGACCTCGGGCGTCGGCTTTCACATGGTCCGTCGGCTCGAGTCGCGCGGGGCCTGGCCGCAGATCGTCGGCCCACCCCAGTACCATGGCGTTCGGCGCGTTTCAGGTGGGCTCGCTGCCTTGCCTGCCGAGGGTGGCGATACGGTATCCTGTGCGCTGATCCAGATGTCGTTCAGGCGGCTGCCCGCCGCCATCCGCCGCGACTGTCGACCCCTTTCGGGACTTGGGCTGGCCGGAACGGTCCGCCCCGAACGCCCTTTGCCACGAGACCCGTCCGACCCCCATGCACACCGAGTACGATCCCGGCGCCGTCGAGGCCGCGGCGCAGCAGTATTGGAACGCCAACGGCAGCTTCCGCGCCGTCGAGGATCCCTCGGGCGAGAAGTTCTACTGCCTGTCCATGTTCCCGTACCCGTCGGGGCGGCTGCACATGGGCCACGTGCGCAACTACACCATCGGCGACGTCATCGCCCGCTACCAGCGCATGCTCGGCAAGAACGTGCTCCAGCCCATCGGCTGGGATGCCTTCGGCCTGCCCGCCGAGAACGCGGCCATCAAACACGGCATCCCGCCGTCGCAGTGGACGCGCTCCAACATCGAGACCATGAAGGGCCAGCTCAAGCGCCTCGGCTTCGGCTACGACTGGTCCCGAGAGCTGGCCACCTGCGACCCCGACTACTACCGCTGGGAGCAGTGGCTGTTCACCCGGCTCATGCAGAAGGGGCTCGCCTACCGCGCCAAGGCGACGGTCAACTGGGACCCGGTGGACCAGACCGTGCTCGCCAACGAGCAGGTGATCGACGGTCGCGGCTGGCGCTCCGGCGCGCTGGTCGAGAAGCGCGACATCGAGCAGTGGTCGGTGCGCATCACGGACTACGCCCAGGAGCTGCTGGATGCCATCGACACCCTGCACGGCTGGCCGGAGCAGGTGCGCACCATGCAGCGCAACTGGATCGGCCGCTCCGAAGGCGTCTACATGGAGTTTGGCATTGCAGGTTCCGATCAGGCCCTCGGCATCTATACCACACGGCCCGACACCGTCATGGGCGTGACCTATGTCGCCGTCGCCGCCGAACACCCGCTGGCCAGCGCCCGCGCCGAGCAGGACGCGGACCTCGCCGCCTTCGTCGAAGAGTGCCGCCAGGGCGGTACCACGGAGGCGGAGCTGGAGACCATGGAGAAGAAGGGCCATCGCCTGGGTCTCGACGCCATCCACCCCATCACCGGCGAATCGGTGCCTATCTTCGTCGCCAACTTCGTGCTCATGGGCTACGGCACCGGCGCGGTCATGGCGGTACCCGCCCACGATCAGCGCGACTGGGAGTTCGCGGAGCGCTACGGCATCCCGAGGAAACAGGTCATCGTCAGCGCGGACGGCTCCGACTGCGGTATCGCAGACTGCGCCTATGTGGAGCGGGGCATGCTGACCGACTCCGGCCCCTTCGATGGACTCACCTCGGAGCAGGCCTTCGACGCCATCGCCGACTGGCTCGCCGAGCGGGGCAAGGGCGAGAAGCGGGTCAACTTCCGGCTGCGTGACTGGGGCGTCTCGAGGCAGCGCTACTGGGGCTGTCCGATCCCGGTGGTGCACGGCGCCGATGGCGAGGTACGGCCTGCAACCGATCTGCCGGTGCGCCTGCCCGAGGACGTCGTCGTCGACGGCTCCGGCTCCCCGCTGAAGAAGATGCCGGCCTTCTCCGAACTCCCCGACGGCGGCCAGCGCGAGACCGACACCTTCGACACCTTCTTCGAATCCAGCTGGTACTACGCCCGCTACTGCTCGGCCGATTGCGACGGGGTCATGCTGGATGAGCGCGCCGACTACTGGCTGCCGGTGGATCAGTACGTCGGCGGCGTCGAACACGCGGTGCTGCACCTGCTGTACGCACGCTTCTTCCACAAGCTGATGCGCGACGAGGGGCTGGTGGACTGCGACGAGCCCTTCGCCAATCTGCTCACCCAGGGCATGGTCATCGCCGAGACCTGGTACCGGGAGAACGCGGACGGCAGCCGGACCTGGTACAACCCGGCCGACGTCGAGGTCAACCGCGACGACAAGGGCAAGCTCCTGGGCGGCGTGCTGCGTGCGGACGGCGAGCCGGTCAGCTTCGGCGGCGTCGAGAAGATGTCCAAGTCGAAGAACAACGGCGTCGATCCGGAGGCGTTGATCGAGCGCTATGGCGCCGACACGGTGCGCCTCTACACCATGTTCACCGCGCCCCCGGAGCAGTCGTTGGAGTGGTCCGACGACGGCGTCGAGGGCGCTGCGCGGTTCCTGCGCCGGCTCTGGTCCCTGGCCGCCGGCAACGCAGAGGCCGTGCAGGCCGCGGAGGCGGGCGGCGCCGACACCGACGAGCGGGCCAAGGACGCGCGGCGCGAGGTGCATGCCGCGCTGAAGAAGGCCCTGTTCGACTTCGACCGTCAGCAGTTCAACACCGTGGTCTCCGCCTGCATGACCATGGTCAACACGCTGCAGAAGCTCGACGCGACCAAGCCGGCGCAGGCCGGAGTGCTGCGGGAGGGCCTCGGCATCCTGCTGCGGCTGCTCGCACCCATCGCACCGCATGTCACTCACCTGCTGTGGCGTGAGCTCGGCTTCGGCGACGACATCCTGGACGCGGGCTGGCCCGAGGTGGACGATGGCGCCCTCGTTCAGGACAGCGTCCAGTACGTGGTGCAGGTCAACGGCAAGGTCCGCGCCAAGGTGTCGGTATCCACCGACGCGGACAAGTCCGCGATCGAGGCGGCCGCCCTCGCCGACGAGAACGTGCGCCGCTTCATCGACGGGGTCGAGGTGCGCAAGGTCATCGTGGTGCCGGGCAAGCTCGTCAACGTGGTGGCGAAATGAGCTTGACCACGCGGCGCGCCGCCCTGGTGCTCCTCTGCTGCTGCGCCGCCCTGCTCGCCGGCTGCGGTTGGCAGTTGCGCGGGTCCGTGGAGCTGCCGAAGGAGCTGAGCCCCGTGTTCATCGCCGGCGGCGGGACGGTCGGGCGCAGCCTCGACACCCGTCTGTCCAGTAGCGGAGTGCCCATGACCTCATCGCCGGCCGCCGCTGGATTGCGGATCGACATCCTGTCCCAGAAGCGGAGCTCCCGCGTCGTCGCAGTCGACGAGAACGGCAAGGCATTGGCCTACGAGCTGCTGTACCGGGTGCGCTTCGCGGCTAGCGATGGCCAGGGCAGCGAGCTGATCGCGCCCCAGGAGCTCAGGCTGGAGCGCACCTTCGACGACAATCCGGACGTCTCCGTGCTTGGCAAGAATCTGGAAGAGGGCATCATCTATCAGGACCTCGCCGATGACATCGCCGATCAGGTCATCCTGCGGCTGCGCGCCGTGGTGGCCGGACGAAGCGCGGACACTCCCGAGGGCAACACGCCGGCGCCCTCCACCTAAGATGTGCGTGACCGCACGTCAGCCCGGCACTGTCGGAGCGCCCCGTCGATCGGACGACGCGGCTGAGTGTCCAGCATGAGGGTCGATCCCAGTCAGCTCGCGAACCAGCTCAAGGGGCAACGCAAGGGCTCGCTCGCACCCATCTACTTGGTGCTCGGCGATGAGCCGCTGCAACTCGGTGAGGCCGCGGATGCCATCCGCGCCGCGGCCCGCGCCCAGGGTTACGGCGAACGCACCTGCCTGGAAGCCGATGGCCAGTTCGACTGGTCCGCGCTGGCCAACGCCGCAGCGTCGCTGTCGCTGTTTTCCGAGCGCCGCCTGATCGAGGTGCGCCTCGCCGGTGATGGTGTGGGGCGCGACGGTGGTGAGGCGATTCGCCACTATTGCGCATCGGCGGCCGGCGACGTGTTGGTACTGCTGCTGGCGCCGCGCCTCGACTGGAAGTCGCTCTCATCGAAGTGGGCACAGGCCCTGGACCAGGCCGGTATCATCGTCCAGGTCCGCCAGCCGCAGGGGCACCAGCTCATCGTCTGGTTGCGGGCGCGTCTGTCGCGGGCCGGCTTCGAGCCCACCGACGAGGCCCTGGCACTGCTCGCCGAGCGCGTCGAGGGCAACCTGCTCGCCGCCGCGCAGGAGATCGAGAAGCTGAAGCTGCTCGACGTACCAAGACAACTCGGCGTCGAGGCGCTGATGGCCGGCGTCGGCGACAGCGCCCGCTACGACCTGTTCGACCTGACGAACGCGGCCGTGGCCGGGGAGCGCGCGCGGACCGACCGGGTCCTGCGCGGTCTCCAGGCAGAGGATACCGCCCCTGCCCTGGTGCTCTGGGTGCTCGCGCGCGAGCTGCGCAAGCTAGCGGCGGTGGGCTTTGCGCTGGCCATGCGGCGTGACGTCGCCGGCGTCCTGCAGGTGCAGAAGGTGCCCAACTTCCGCCGCGAGGAGAGCATTGCCGCCGCCCGGCGGCTGCCGCCGGCCGTGACCAGGCCACTGCTCGCGCGCTGCGCGCGGGCGGACCGGATGATCAAGGGCCGTGACGGCGGCGACCCCTGGCCGCTGCTGGCGGAGATCGCCGACGCGATGGCGAGGAGCGCTGCCGCCACCGCGGCGCGCCGATGACCCCGATCGCGGGGCGCCGGTCGGAATGTCGCGCCGATTCCGTCGACTGCGCCGCCAGCACTTGGCGTTGTACACTGCCAGCAACGACCGTTGCCGATGATCCGAAGCCGACATGACCCAAACCGCCATCTCCGACGTCCCAGCATACATGGCCGATCTCGGCCAGCGCGCCCGCGCCGCCGCCCGCGCCGTCGCACGCGCCGACACCGCCGCCAAGGATGCCGCGCTGAACGCCATCGCGGCTCGACTGGACGCCTCGCGTGACGCCCTCGGCCAAGCCAACGCCGCCGACCTGGAAGCGGGTGCCGCCCGCGGCCTGGACGCGGCGATGCTCGATCGCCTGGAACTGACATCGGCGCGCATCGACGCCATGATCGCCGGGCTGCGCGAGGTCGCGGCGCTGCCTGACCCGGTCGGCGCAATCACCGATCTGGACTACCGCCCATCCGGCATCCAGGTGGGCCGGATGCGGGTGCCGCTCGGCGTTGTCGGCATCATCTACGAGTCACGGCCCAACGTGACCGCCGACGCCGCCGCCCTCTGCCTCAAGTCCGGCAACGCGGCCGTGCTGCGCGGTGGTTCCGAGGCCTTCGAATCGAATCGCGCCATCGCCGCCTGCATCCAGCAGGGGTTGGCTGCCGCCGGCCTGCCGGAGGACGCCGTCCAGGTGGTGGCTACCACGGACCGTGCCGCCGTCGGCGCCATGATCACGGCGCCGGAGCACATCGACGTCATCATCCCCCGTGGCGGGAAGGGGCTCATCGAGCGGATCAGCCGCGACGCGCGGGTGCCGGTCATCAAGCACCTGGACGGCATCTGCCATGTCTATGTCGACGACCGGGCCGACATGGACAAGGCGCTCGCGGTGGCCGTCAACGCCAAGACCCAGCGCTACGGCACCTGTAACACCATGGAGACGCTGCTGGTGCATGAGGCGATCGCCGAGGGCTTCCTGCCGCGCTTCGGAGCGGCCATGGCCGAGGCCGGCGTGGAGTTGCGCGGGTGCGAGCAGACGCGCGCGCTGGTCGACGGGGCCAAAGCAGCGTCCGCGGAGGACTGGGATACCGAGTACCTGGCGCCGATCCTCTCTATCCGCGTCATCGATGGGCTCGATGCCGCCATCGACCACATCGAGCGGCACGGCTCCCACCATACCGACACGATCCTGACGGAGGACTACGGTCGGGCGCGGCGCTTCCTGCGGGAAGTGGATTCCAGCTCCGTCATGGTCAACGCGTCGACTCGCTTTGCCGACGGCTTCGAGTATGGGCTCGGCGCCGAGATCGGCATCAGCACTGACAAGTTCCATGCCCGCGGTCCGGTCGGACTGATCGGCCTGACGTCGCAGAAGTTCGTCGTGCTCGGTGATGGCCAGGTGCGGAACTGATGCCGTTGACGCATGCGCGGCGCTGTCGCGGGGCGAGAAGTTTGCTATGGTTACCAATAACCTGAGGTTGCGGTTCGAGAGTCTCACCTGCTGATCGTGCCCGTCATCCCTGTCAATGCGCGCCTGGCGCCGGGCCGGCTCCCCGGACAACCAAGGCGCGTGGTTATCCTCCCAAGGCTGCGCGCGGGGCGTCTCGTCGGCAAACGCCGGAGGCGATCTTGAGTATCGTTCCGGTCTCGGGCCCCTGGTCAGGGTATATGGCCCAGGCCGCTGTCCGACCGACCGTCGCAGGCCTCGCGAAACTGCTGTTGTGCCGGTTGCTGTGCCGATCTTCCGCCAAACCCCCGACACCCCCTGCCAAGTGCTCCAGCCTCGGGCCTCCGGGCCGGCGTTGCATCGGAACGTCCGACGAATGTAGCCGCTCGGCGGCAACAGAGCAGCATGCCCATTAGCCGCGGTCGTCTGCACCTGTGCCAGCGGCCGTCCCTGCCACTGGCGATCGAGGCGCCACACCCATGATCGGCATTCTCGGCGGCGCCTTCGATCCAGTCCACTACGGACACCTGCGCATCGCGCTGGAGGTGCGGGAGGCGCTACGTATGGACGAGGTCCGCCTGCTGCCGTTCAACGTGGCCGTGCACCGAGCCCAGCCCGTGGCCGACGGCGGTTTGCGCCTGGCGATGCTGCGCACCGCCGTCGAGGACGAGCCGAACATGATCGCCGACGACCGGGAACTGCGGCGCGCCGGCGGTTCCTACACTGTGGACACCCTCTCGGAGATCCGGGAGGAGGTTGGGCCGGAGCGGCCACTCTGCCTGCTGGTGGGTGGAGATGCGTTCAACGCCTTCTTCGAGTGGCATCGCGCACGCGACATCCTGGGGCTTGCGCACCTCGCGGTGATGCGCCGCCCCGGTAGCGTGCTGCCACGCGATCCGGATTTGCGCGAGGAGTTGGAGCACCGCCAGGCACAGACGACGGAGGAATTGCATGCCGCGCCCGCCGGGCGCATCTGCATGCAATCCGTCACGCAGCTCGATATCTCGTCCACGCGTATCCGCCGCACCATCCACGGTGGGCAGAGCCCGCGCTTCCTGCTCCCGGACGCGGTGCTCGAACTGGCAACGGCCGCCGGGTGCTACGCGCGCACCGCAGAAGCGACCGAGCAGGCACGGAAACCGTACGAGGAGACCCAATCCGCGAGTCATACAGCCCAGAGGGGAAATGATGCAGCTTGAGCAACTGAGAGACCTGGTCGTCGAGACCCTGAACGACATGAAGGCGCGCGACATCAGCGTCATGGACGTGCGCGGCAAGACCGCCGTCACCGACTATATGATCGTCGCCTCCGGCACCTCCGATCGGCATGTCAAGGCCGTGGCGGAGACCGTCGCCTACCGCGCCAAAGAGGCCGGCGAGTCACCGATCGGCACCGAGGGTGTCGCCGATGGGGAGTGGGCGCTGGTGGACCTGAACGGTGTCGTTCTGCACGTGATGTTGCCCAAGGTGCGCGATTTCTACAACCTGGAGCGCCTGTGGATGGCACCGGCGCTGGTGGGCGACGGCATGCCGCACCATCCCGCCGTCGCGGTGGGCTGAGTCGTCTCCATGCCGGACCTCGGCGCCGGCGCGGGGTGCCGGGGCCGGCTGGGCACCACCTCCAACGGCCGATGCCTGGGCCCAAGCTGACCGACCCGAGCTGACCGAGGGGCCGCCGGACCATGGACCGATTCGACCGCATCTTCGAGCTGAATCGCATCCTCCAGGCCGCGCGGCGCCCGGTCTCGCGCAAACGCCTCGAAGACGAGCTGGAATGCTCCCGCGCCACCGTCAAGCGCATCATCGAGGACATGCGCCTGTACCTGAACGCGCCCATCGTCTACGACCGCGACCACAACGGCTACCGCTACGACCACTCCGAGGGCGAGATGTATGAGCTGCCCGGGCTCTGGTTCAACGCTTCGGAGTTGCATGCCCTACTGACGGTGCAGCAGCTGCTCTCGGACGTGCAACCCGGTCTGCTCGAGCCGGCGCTGAAGCCGCTGCAGCAGCGCATCGCCGCCCTGCTGGAGCTGCAGAAGGCGGGCTCCGAGGGGCTCCAGGGTCGCATCCGCATGTTGCAGATGGCCTCTCGACACAACCCCGAGCAGGGGGGCCAGGCGTTTCAACTCGTGGCCGGAGCGCTGGCCCGGCGCAAGCGGTTGCATATCCGCTACTTCGGCCGCTGGCGTGAATCGCGCGAGGAGCGCGATGTGTCGCCGCAGCGCCTGGTCCACTACCGCGATAACTGGTACTTGGATGCCTGGTGCCACCTACGCGAGGGGCTCCGGACCTTCGCCATCGACGCCATCGAACGCGCCGAGCCTCTGGATGAGCCGGCTCTGGATATCGACACCGATGCCCTCGACGCACACTTTGCGAATTCCTACGGCATCTTCGCAGGCGCGCCGATGCACGAGGCCATCCTGCGCTTCGAGGCGATCCGCGCGCGCTATGTCGCCAACGAGCGCTGGCACCGCGACCAGCAGGGCCAGCTGCTGGACGACGGTCGCTACGAGCTGCGTGTCCCCTACAGCAACCCGGCGGAGCTGATCATGGACATCCTGAAATTCGGCCCGGAGGTGGAAGTCGCCGCACCGGACTCCCTGCGTGAGGCCGTCGCCGAACGGCTGCGCAACGCGGCCGCACGCTACGCCGGGCCGCCCCACCCGCCAGCACCTCCGGCAGACGGAACCGGCAACCATGCGGCCTGAGGCGCGGGGTGCTCACGCGAGTCGGCCGCCCAGTCTGGTGCTCATCGCCGCGATGGCCAGCAATGGTATCATCGGGCGCGACAACGCGCTGCCCTGGCGCCTGCCCGCAGACCTGGCCCACTTCAAGCAGCTGACCCTGGACAAGCCCATCATCATGGGGCGACGCACCTGGGAATCGCTGCCCGGGCTGCTGCCGCGGCGCAGGCACGTCGTGATTACGCGTGATCCGCGCTACCGCGCCGCGGGCTGCGAGGTGGTCCGGTCCCCGGAGGAGGCCCTCGCCGCCGTCGCTGGCACGCCGGAGGCCATGGTGGTGGGTGGTGCGCAGGTGTACGCGGCGCTGCTACCCGAGGCCACCGGGCTGGCGCTCACCCTGGTGCACGCGGAGGTGGACGGGGATGTCCGCTTTCCGCGGGTCGACTCGGCCCAGTGGCGGGAGGTCGAGCGCGTCCACCGCCCGGCGGACGAGCGCAATGCTCACGCCATGGACTTCGTGCGCTTCGAGCGCGCTGGGTAGCGCAACGGCGCCGAAGCTCGGCAAACAAGCTCAACTCGTTGTCGTTGTCGACATCGTGGTCGCAATCGCCACCATCGTGGCAGTCTTGACGATGACTCGCTCACGACAACGCACAGAATCCGAACGGGAAACACCGAGACGTCGGCGCTTCCCTCGCCGACTCGCCGAGCTGGTTTCAGCAGTCGCGGCAGATTTCGTGGGTGAAGGCCTCGAGCTTCTGCGTGTCGGCGGCGAACAGCCGAATGCCCTCGGCGAGCTTCTCCGTGGCCATGGCGTCCTGGTTCAGACCCCAACGGAAATTGGCCTCGTCGAAGTGCTGCTCGGCGAGGTCCATGTCCGCGGCGGCGGCCGGATCGAGCTTGCGCGGCACATCGCCGTCGGACTCCGCCAGCTCCGCGAGGAGCTTGGGCGCGATGGTGAGGTAGTCGCAGCCCGCCAGCTCGAGGATTTCGTCGACGTTGCGGAAGCTCGCCCCCATGACGATGGTCTGGTAGCCGTGGCGCTTGTAGTGGTTGAAGATGCGGGTCACGGACTGCACGCCGGGGTCCTCGTCGGCCGGGTAGCCGGGCCGGTTCTCGGCGTTTTTGTACCAGTCCAGGATACGACCGACGAAGGGCGAAATCAGCGTGACGCCGGCATCGGCGCAGGCCACCGCCTGCGGAAAGCCGAATAGCAGGGTCAAGTTGCAGTGGATACCCCGGCGCTCCAGCTGCTCGGCCGCACGAATCCCCTCCCAGGTAGAGGCGATCTTGAACAACACCTGCTCGGACGGGTCGACCCCGATGCCCTCGTAGAGCTCGATCAGCCCCTCGCAGCGGGCGATGGTGGCCTCGGTGTCGAAGGACAAACGGGCGTCGATCTCGGTCGAGACCCGACCGGGGACGATTTTCAGGATCTCACCGCCGAAGTTCACCGCCAGCTTGTCCATGGTCCAGCGGGCATGCTCCGCCGCGCTGTTGCCACGGTCCTTGCCGAAGGTCACGGCATCTTCCACCAGGTGCCGGTACTGCGGCAATTGCGCGGCCTTGTACAGCAGGGACGGATTGGTTGTCGCGTCCTGGGGCTTGTACTCGGCGATGCTGTCGAAGTCGCCGGTGTCGGCGACGACGGTGGTCATGGTCTTGAGTTGGTCGAGCTTGCTCATCTGCGCTCCGTTCGCGGTCAGGGGCCCGTTGAACAGGCCGTCCCGCGGGTGATACTGCGTCGAACCCCCGATTGTCCGGGTGCTGCTCGCACATGGATAGTTCGGGATATCCCTAGGGCTGATCCGACAGACTTCACCTGTAGTAACAAAGACTTCGAGATACTGTCACGAGTCTGCAATAATAGTTCGCGTGCGATGGTAGTCGATGTGGCCGACACGGCCCGGTTCGCACCCATGGCCCTGTCACCCACCCCGACCGTGTATGCCCAGACCCACGACGGCCGAGCCCAACCACCGCGCCCGACGAAAGCCCCAAGCCCCCTTGATGAACCCCGTTGTCATAGACCACCTACTCGCCGACGGTTCCGACCTCGACACCGCGGCAGATGTCGTCCAGGCAGCCCTGCGTTGCCAGGCCGCTCCACCGACCGAGTCCCGTCGCCGCTACTTCGACAGCTTCGAATGGAGCCTCTACCTAGCCGGCGCCGCGTTGGAAGAGGAGGTGATGGGTGACCGCCGCGAAGTCGCGTGGCTGGACCTTGCCGACAATGGTGCCGCGCTCGCCCGCCAGGGCGTCGACGTGGAGTTGGGCCTGGCCGTGGACCTGCCGCCGGGACCGGTACATACGCGCCTGGCCCCGGTGCTCGGCATCCGGCGCCTGCTTCCGATGGTGTCACTGGCCTGTCGCAGCCGCACGCTGCGGGTGCTCAATGACGACGACAAGACCGTGGTGCGCGTCGTGCTGGAGCAGTGCCGGATCGCCGGCGAGGGCGCCCGACCGGAAGTCCTGCTGCCCGCACGGCTCAGGATCGCCGGCGTGCGCGGTTACCAGCGCGAGCAGGAGGACGCAACGCGCCAGTTGGAGGCCCTGCTGGCGTTGCAGCCGGCGCACGCGCCGCTGTTGCTGGCGGCGCTGGCCGCCACCGGTCGCAGGCCCGGCGCGTACTCGTCCAAGCTGGACTATCGACTCGACCCCAAGCAGCCCGCCGAGGCCGCCCTGAGGAACATCCTGCTCGGCCTGCTCGATACGCTCGAGGCCAATGTCGACGGCACCCGCCGCAACCTGGACCCGGAGTTCCTGCACGACCTGCGCGTCGCCACACGCCGTACGCGCTCCGCGCTGAGCCAGGTCAAGGGCGTGCTGCCGCCGGCGATCGTCGAGGACTTCAAGCACCGCTTCGCCTGGCTGCAGCAGGTGACCGGCCCGGTGCGGGACTTGGATGTTTACCTGCTCGACTTCCCCAAGCTCAAGACCAGCCTGCCGGCGCCGTTGCGCCCTGGCCTCGATCCGCTCAAGGACTGGCTTGCCGCGCACTACGACGGCGAGCGACAGGCATTGGCCAAGGCGCTCGATAGCGAGCGCTTCCTCGCGCTGCTGCGGGATTGGCGCGCCTACCTTGAGGCACCGTCACGCAGCCTTGCCGCGGACGCGGCAACACCCATCGAGGACGTCGCGAACAGGCGAATCCGGCGCATGTTCAAGCGCGTGATCCGCGAGGGCCGCGCCATCGCGGACAACTCGCCCGCCGAGGACCTGCACGACCTCCGCAAGACCTGCAAGAAGCTCCGCTACCTGATGGAGTTCTTCCAGAGCCTGTACCCGACGACCGAGATCAAGGGCCTGATCAAGCAGACCAAGGTGCTGCTCAACAACCTTGGCGGTTTCCAAGATCTGGCCGTGCAGGCGCAACACCTGGCCGATACGGCGGTGGCCATGCAGGCGGCCGACGCGGCGCCGGTGGAGGCGCAGCTCGCCATGGGAGCGCTCATCAGTCACCTGTTGGAGCAACAGCAACGGGCGCGGCGCGAGTTCGCACGTATCTTCTCGGGCTTCGACAGCGAGGCCAACCGGGCGCTGTTCGGGCGCCTGTTCGGCCCGCCAACGACAACGACATCGGCCCGACACGGCGCGGCGGACAGCAACAGGGCGAGGGCATGAAAATCGTAGGCGTGTACAGCATTAAAGGCGGCGTCGGCAAGACGTCGAGCACCGTCAACCTGGCCTACCTCGCCGCCGAAGCCGGCCACCGCACCCTGGTCTGGGACCTGGACCCACAGGGAGCGGCCAGCTACTTCTTCCGGGTCAAGCCCAAGATCAAGGGTGGCGGCCGCGCGCTGCTGCGCGGCAAGCGGGCGCTGGACGACATCATCAAGGGCACGGACTTCGAGCTGTTGGAGTTGCTGCCGGCAGACTTCTCCTTCCGCAACATGGACATCCTGCTGGAGGGCGCGAAGAAGAAGCCCATTCGCCAACTCCAGCGCCTGCTGAAGCCGGTGGTCGGCGACTACGACTATGTCTTCTTCGACTGCCCACCGAGCATCTCGCTCATGTCCGAGAACATCTTCCGCGCAGCGGACGCGCTGATGGTGCCGCTGATCCCGAGCACCCTGTCGGAGCGCACCCTGCTCCAGCTCAAGGATTTCCTGCGCAAGCAGGAGGGCTTCGGCGCGCTCAAACTGCTGCCGTTCTTCTCCATGGTCGACCCGGAACGCAGCCTGCACCAAGACACCATCGAGCGCCTGTCGGCCAAGCACAAGGGCGTGCTCGAGGCGCGCATCCCGCTCTCGCCTGAGGTAGAGCGCATGGGCATCCACCGCATGCCGCTGCCCGCCTACGCGCCGTCCAACCCCGCCTCCAGCGCCTACCGCGCCCTCTGGGAGGAGGTCGCCGAAGCCCTCTGAACAAGCGCCTCGCCGTTGACGATGTAGAGGCAGATCTCGGCGGCAAGCGTACGAGGTCACGGGTAGACTAGGCGTCCACCACCAACTCAGTCCTACCCGCCCGGCCCTGCCGACTTATGGTGTCGCAGACGCAGCAGATCATCGTCGCCGTACTGGCGCATAACCTCGGCTCGATCGTCTTGGTCGGGTCGCTGGTGTTCATGCAGACCGTCTATCTGCCCGCTGTGTCTGACGTGCGCACGCCTACCGCCAGGATGCGACTGCGCCTGGATGCCATGGCGCTCTGCTTTCGCTGGCTTTGGCTCGGTGTCCTCCTCATCGTCGGCAGCGGCCTTTGGGCGCTGTTTGCGGTGCTCGATTCTTCGGCGCTGCCGGTGCATGTGGTTTGGAAGACCGGGCTATCGGTCCTGTTGCTCCTGTTGCTCGCCATCGGCCAACTGGTCTTGCTGGACGGTGCACAGCACGCCATGGAAGACACCCGCCTGCGCGACGCCCGCCGACTCTATGGCTGGCTGTATGGGGTGTTGCTGGCCGCACTCGTGGTGGCGCTGGCCGCCATGCTGCTCGGCGTTTCCGGGGCGGTGTTGGTGCGCTGATGCGGATGTTGACCCTAGCCGCCGCATGGTCGCGGGCCACGGCCGATGGCCTGCTGAGGCCCCTCGTCGCTCTCGGACGTCACCGTCTGCTGATGGTGCTGTTGCTGCGTCGCGAGATCGTCGGTCGCACCTCAGGGACCGCCTTCCGGGTCGGTTGGCTGCTCATCGGCCCCGGACTCCAGGTGCTTGCGTTCTGGTTCCTGCTGGACGTGGTGCTGCGGGTGCGCCTGCCGGGGCACCTCGTGTTTCTGGATTATTTTCTGGTCGGTATTCTGGCTTGGTTCCTGATCATCGAGGTGCTCCAGCGCGCGCTCGGCATCTTCGCCGAGCAGGCGGCGCTGTACCAGCGCGGCGACTTTCCGCTGGAGTTGCTCCCGTTGCTGCCCCTGGTGATGGCCGTGCTGGTGCAGGGGACGCTATACCTCATCGTCGTCACCCTGTTGCTCGGACCGTCCGCACTGCCCGGCGTGGTAACGGTGCTGGCGGGGCTGTTCCTGCTGTTGTTGCCGGCGACATACCTGCTGGCGGTGCTCGGGCACTTTCTGCGCGACCTACGGCAATTGGTCCCCTTCGTGCTCACCATGGGCCTGTATGTGACGCCGATCCTCTATACGCCCGACATGCTGCCGGCAGCGCTGCAGCCCTGGCTGGTGTTCAATCCGGTCGCCGATGTCATGGCCCTTATCCATGGCGTGTTACAGGAGATGCCCGTCAGCCCGGGCAACTGGCTGCGCCCGCTGCTGCTGTGGCTGGCCCTGCTCGGTCCGGCCTGGCTGCTGTTTCGGCGCGGTGAGCCGCATGTGCGGGAGACCTTGTGATCGCGAAGCATGACCGACCGCGCTCTGCCTCGGAACGCCCGCCGCAACCGAGGCGTATCAACTAATGACTCGGCACTATCTTGAGGGGCTGCTCGCGGCCCTGTGCGCAAGCGCGCTGTTCGTCCTGTCCGTCCGTCGGCCGCCGGGGCCTGCCGCGACGATGCTGGCCGTCGCGGGTGCGACCTCAACACCCAAGGCGCTGCGGCAGCAGGGACTGACCGCCGCGCGCCCGGTGCCCACGTCGCAGGATCCCGATTGGAAACGATGAGCCCTCCACCCACAGCCGACGCCACCGACAACACCACCGACAACACCAGCGCAAGCGATCAGGCGCTCGTGCTGCGCGGGTTGAGCAAGGCGTATCGGAGCTACCGCAGCGACCTCGATCGACTGCGCGAGATGCTTACCGGAAATCCCCGTCATCAGGACATCTCGGTCCTTGCCGACATCGACTTGGAGGTCAGACATGGCGAGGTACTGGGCATCGTCGGGCGCAACGGCGCTGGCAAGAGCACCCTGTTGAAGATCATCGCTGGCCTGCTGCCGCCAAGCGCGGGCAGCGTCGAGGTCAACGGCCGCGTGGCCGCAATCCTCGAACTCGGCGCCGCCTTCCATCCGGAGATGAGCGGGCGGGAGAATGTGTACCTTCAAGCGGCCATCGCAGGGCTGGAGCGTGCGGAGATCGACGCGCTGTTTCCGCACATCGCGGCCTTCGCCGAGATCGGCAATTTCATAGAGCGCCCGGTGAAAACCTACTCCAGCGGCATGGCGGCAAGGTTGGGCTTTGCGGTGGCTACCGCCGTTGACCCGGATATTCTGATCATCGACGAAGCCCTATCCGTCGGTGACGGTGCGTTTGCGCGGAAATCTTTCGACCGCATCATGGCTTTCCGCGCTGCGGCGAAGACCATCCTCTTCTGTTCCCACACCAGCTATCATGTGGAATCGATTTGCGATCGGGTGCTGTGGTTGGATCAGGGGCGGGCGATGGCAACAGGTGAGCCGGAAGGCGTTCTCAACCAGTACCAAGCGTCACTGGACGAGGCCGCAATGCCCGAGAGTGAGCCGTCGAGCGATCGCCGCGCGGCGTCTCGCCAAAGGGGACGTTTGCTCTCGGTTGATCTATCGGCCGATGGGGTATCGAGCCTCCCGCTTCGCTTGCGCAGCGGCGAGTCCAGTCTTTGCATTAAAGTGCGTTTCGTCGTCGATCCGGCGTTGCCAGGTCCCTCTCTCGCGGTCGGGGTGTCTACCGCAGATAATCGTGCGGTATTCGGTGCTACATCGTTCCATGATCAAGTGCCGCTGCAGCGCGATGCGTCCGGGTTCGGCGTCGCGTCCATCACCTTTCCCGATATCCCGCTGCTGCGGGGGCACTATACGGTTCATGTTCATCTGGCGTGCGAAAACGCACTGCACCCGTATGATCGTGCAACGCTGGACCGGGCGATCGAAGTCCGTCAGCCGGACTACGCTGCGGGACTTGGCCTTTTTTCGGTTCCTCATCAATGGGAGGTGTCGTGAAAACTCGCTGTTTGCCGCACTCGCGAACGCGGAAACTCATGTTCTCCGGGATTTCGCTCGATTGGACGACGTCGTACTTGGCGGCTGCCAATGGCTGAACAGCCGTCTGGCATAGGTGCCGTCATCGTAAATTACCACACTGGGCACCTGTTGCCGGACCTCCTGGCCGTATTAGCGGCGGAGCCCAGCGTCACTGAAATCTTGATCATCGACAACAGCGCCGGAGATCCTGCTCTCGGAAGCATCCCGCGTGCACCTTTCTTGCGGGTTGTGAATCCTGGGGCCAACCTTGGCTTTGCGGCGGCCGTGAACAGAGCTGCCCGAGAGCTGTCGTCTCCTTGGTGGCTCATCATCAACCCTGATGTACGGCTTAAGATCGGTACTGTCGGAACCCTGCTGTCGGCCGCGAATGCGCGACAGGCCCTTATTGTAGGTCCGCGAGCGTTCTGGGACGACGAATACTCTTGGCGATTGCCCCCCGCCAGCGGCGACAGCCTATGGCTGCGGGCGGGCGCTAAGAACGCTGGGAACGCGCTGGACGCCCATCTGATGGCCTTCTGCGCGATGATGCGGCATGAACGATACTGGGCTCGCGCCGAACCGTTCTTCGAGCCGTTCCTGTCAGGGGCCTGCTTGCTGGTCCGCAACGACCCGGTTTGGTTTCCGGGTCGCAGGATATTCGACGAGCGATACTTCGTTTACTACGAAGATACTGACTTGTGCGCGCGATTGTTGGCGGAGCACCAAAACTTGCTGTGCGTTCCGGACGCCGCGATCGTGCACTATTGGGATCAGGCGCCGCGGACGGAGAAAGCAGAATACATACAAAGCGCCGCTGAACGCTATTTCTGCAAACACTACGGCATATCTCCGCCATCAGCTGAACCGACCGACTCGATACTGACACCCCTAGATCTCGGAACCGCACAGACCCGACCGTACCTCCGTGCACCAATCGGAGCCCATAGAGACGCGCTAAAGTTGGAAGTTGCCGTGGCGCCTGACTTCAGAGTGTTCGCTCAGCGTGACTACGATCCGGGAATGCCGGCATTCACCGAAGCGCATTGGCAGCGACTCGCTCCGCGTCGCTACTATGCAAGACTGCGCCGACCAGACTCTCCGCATGTCGCATACGCTTGGTGCTGGGAGAAAACCTGAGCGGTAGGCAGCGACCCAGAGCATTCTAAGCTATCCGATGCCGCGCAGCGATGATGGACCGCGTTCCATCCAGCGAACATGCGGCTAATCCGCCAGAAACACCAGATTCAGGTCGCTACTGAGTATGAGGTGTACGCGGGCGTCACTTTTCTCAGCGCGTTCAATCCCCCTATGCATACTGTCGATTGCTCGACCACTGTATTGCTGGCCCAAACATCACAATCCTTGCATAATTTCAACCCGGCTATCTTTCCAGGCTCGACCGCTTCAGCTGAGTGGATATTTCGATACTTCTCTAGGATCGGGCTGTTGTTGTAAAGACTCATTAACGAGTCCGTCTTGACGTCTCCGATTGGGACATCGAGGTGGATGTCCTCACAGCAAAGACCCGCCCTTCCGTCAAACCCAATCACCAATTGTTCGGTAAGCAAATTACACGGCAGAAACTGAGCCGGAATCACCGGGCGGCTGTGCTGAGAACCCAATCGCCGTGATCCGACTGGGCGATGAGTTGCTATCGTTACTGCTGATGCATGTGGCAGCCACTTTTCCACAAATGCTTCTGATTGGCCCAGAATGCTGGGGTAGCCGACCATATTGAAAACTAAACGCGGCTGCTGGATCCCTTTCTGCTCTTTTTCCCGAATCAGTCGCCAAACATTTTTTTCGATCTGCAGAAGACTTGCTTCTTTTCTTAAAGCATCGTGGGTTTCAGGGACAACGCCATCAATGCTGAAACTGATCCACGCGACTGGTAAGTCCACCAAGGTTTTGGCCCACTCGGCATCGAGCAGCACGCCGTTGGTCATGAACCCTACGGAGATGTTCGGTGCCTTCGCAGCAGTTCGCAGAATCTTCTCCAATTCAGGGTGGAGCAATGGCTCTCCTGCGCCATGCGCTGCGATGGTGACATGCGTTGGCCATGTCGAAGCCTCTAAGATGGCCTTCTCCCAAACCTCCCTAGCCATGAGGCCTCGGGTACGCCCTTGGGATACGCCGGTGCCATGAAAATGGCAGTCGACGCACTTGAGGTTACAATGATTCGTCGTTTCAAGTATGACGTAGGCCGGATAGATCATAGGCATTGCTCTTTTAAGCAGACTCTGCGAACCCCACGAGACGCAAAGGAGTTCGTGCACTAGGCTCCCGGCGATACATCGCCCTTAGCGTCGCGAAACACAGAATACTGTGAGTCTAACCTCGCCATGTTGCGACAATAACCAGCTCGTTGCAACGGAGTTCGTACTCCCGGATATTACTCGAAAGAGTCATCGCTCGCTTAATAAACTCTTCTCCCGCAGGCGTGGCCGGTAGGGTCTGTCTAATCATGCGGGTTACCGTAAATCCGGCTTCTTCAAACAGCGATCTCAATGACTGCTCGGTGAACCATCTGAGGTGCGAAATGCACATGAGGCCTAGGGGTATGTATTCAAAGCGGCCTTCCGACAGATCTCTGACTATGCTCCAGTGATTGGCATTTGGGACGCTGGCAACGAGCGTGCCATGGTCGTTCAGGTTCTGCGACAGCTTCTGAAGCATAGACCAGGGCTCGGCGAGATGCTCCAAGACATCACCGCAGTTAATATGGTCGAAGTGGTCTGCAATGGCGGCCGCTTCGAGGGTTTCGACCATGACACTGTCATAGTGTCTTCGTGCTTCCCCGGCCATTGTAGGATTCGCCTCAATTCCCGTAAGTGCGATTTCTGGCCGTTCTCGCCTGACGGCTTCACCGAAGTACCCTTTGGCACATCCTACATCCAACAAGCTCGTGACTCCATCTGGGATCAGCGCCACCAGATCTGGTCGAGAGCTTGCAAAAGAGTTGCCGAAACGATGAAACAGGACGTTCTTCAGTATCACCGCCGTGTTGTTGGTATCCGCGAAGATGTCGCTGCATCCGCGATTTCTTGCTAGCGTCTCGAAGAGGCGCCGATTTAGGCACAAGAAGCTGGGTTCGAGCTCGCAGAAGGGGAATGCGTGTGCCGGAATGTCAGGTTCCGTGGATGAATGCTGTAGGTCGGCGACCTCACGGAATGTCGAGTAGTTGAAATAAGGTGTATCGAGTTTAGCGGTTTGTGCTGGTTGCCGCGATTGATTGTAGGTCGGGGCGGCTGCAGCAAGCTGCTGCTTATCCATCAGGTGGACCATCTTTGCCAAGCCGGGAGGCGAGATAATTGTTTCTGGATCAAGTAAGAGGCAAAAGTAATCGTAATCGGGGATTTCATTCTTGCCTTCCACAATCGGAATTCGAGGGTTGATATCCACCCATTCGAACCGGACTCTTCCAAAGCTTGGCAGGATTTTGTTCTTCTTCTTGCAAAACGCGAAGGAAAAATCAGTCTCCGGGATGCCGGTGGGCGCGTAGTGAGAGTTCAGGATAGCGGCTCGTAGCATTGGGGTGTACGTTCGTCAACAAGTGAATGATACGCTTCGCGACTTCGCGGAATTTGTATCGGGCGGCGACTTCTATTGCTCTTTTCGCTAAGGACGTTCGGAGGGTGTTGTTCTGGTGCAGCCTCAAGAGTTCCCGTGCCTTGCCTTGCGTGGTCTCCGCAGTAAAGAAATGGCAGAAGTCACGACCTGCATCGAAGGCCAAGTAAGAAGGGATCGGGTTCGCGGCGCAAACCATTCCGCATGCCATTGCTTCCAACAATGGAAGACCGAACCCTTCCGCGTCGGTTGAGGTCGAAAGGAAGTAGTTGGCTGCGCGCATCTCACAGGCGACTTGCGGCGGAGTCAGGGCGATGTGGTAGCGGTCAATTGGGGTGATGTGGCGTTCCTTCTCGTAGCAATCTTCCGCGGTGATTCGGATCAATCGGATCGCGGGGTTCATTTGCCGTACGGCGGCGACAATCCGGAGGGCGGATTCGATTCCCTTGCTCGAGTTATTGGCGCTACCCATGACAAGGATCGTAAAGCTGCCATCGCGCGCTTGGCTCGGGAAAAAGATCTCGTGATGAATGGCCTGGCCTATATTATGAATACTTTTCGTTTGCGGGTAAATTTTGCGGATGTAGCGTCGGAGGCGTTCGGAGACTGTCCATTTCGGGATGTTGAGGCGATAGCAGGCGGCGAGTTCAGTCAGGAACGGAGAGGCTTCGGCGTAGTCCGGTTCATACCCCTGGATCAGGTGGATGAGTTTACCCTTCGTGGTTGGGTTTTGAGCGAGGCGGTTGATGTGAAAAGCGCCCGTACCGACAATATAGTCGGTGTGGACGAATATTTCAGATGAGAGCTGTGGCGTTTGAAGGAAAGGGGTTGAGGGGTTGAGCCACGTTGGCGCCGAAGTGTAAGAGATCACGCGGGCGCGAAGGCCGCATTCCTGGAGTGCTTCCGCCTGCTCGAAGACGACCTTCACCCCGCCGCATAAGGACGTGCTTTCGAGGATGTAGTCGATGTTCATCCTGGCAATATGGGGCCAATCGCGTTTCGTGGAGACTTTGCTCAGAAGAGGTCGGCATCCGCCATCGTGAAATGGAATGCGGCGGTTGTCTTCGGGTGCGGGCAGGTGGGATCGAAACTGCGTATTGTCGGCATGAGCCCCAACGGTTCCGGAGCTTTTCTGAAGCCGTAGTCACAGAGCCAGCGGCAATAGATGCCGTTGTCGGGGAGCCAAGTCTGCATTGTTGTGACGCCGAGTGAGGCGAGGTCGCCAGCGAGTTTGCGGAGCATATCGCGGCGGGATCGGGAGCTCAGCGGCAGGATGAGATCTACTATGGTAGCGTTCGGCGGGGCGATGCTTACGCCCGCATATCCTTTCCATGTCTTTGCGACTCGGCCGCGGTATCGAAAGAGGAGGTAGTCTCGTTGAGGGTGTTGCAGAAACCGCCAGCGTGCGAAGGCGGAATCGCGCTTGGCCTGGAATTGACCTGGTGGGTAAGTTGAACTTAGTTGGTCGAGTCCGTTCAGCGCGTGGGGCGAGGGGTCATCCAATCGTGCGCCGAAAGAGAAGTGCCGTTTGGCGGTGAATGCCGCTGTTTCGGCTGTAAGGTAGGCGATGCCGGAGGGATGGCGCTCGTACTGCAGTCGCCGAGCGCCGATGCGGTAAGAACGCTCGCCGGGCACGCCATGCATGATGGCGCTACCTCCGGGCCCCGCGTAACGGGCGAAAAAGCGTCGAGCGGTTTCCACAAATAGGCCGCCTCTACCCGAAAGTGGTCTTCGGTGCTTCGGGTGAGAGAACAGGTCCATCAATTGGGTGAGGAACAGATCCTGTCCTTGCCATCGCATGGGTTGAGGGATGCCGCCGTACAACGCTGCAACTTCGCCGTTTTCATGAACGCAGATCATGATTTGGTGTCCGTGAGGTGCTTTGTGGTATTTCCATTTCCAGAGATCGACGGCAAGCGGTTTTTTATAGGCGGCTTGCCAAGCAATACAGACTTCGGGCAGGTCCGACGTCGTGTAGGGTCTGAAAACGTAAGTGCCCAGATTGGTGTCGATCTTTGTCGGTTGCTCGTACATCGTCATGTTTGAGACGAACTCGAAAGGGATGTTGAGATGCGCGTTTGCCGAGTTTCTGGGTTGGCCGGATCGACCCGCGTCGGCAAAGGTTGGGAAATTCGGAGTATGCCAGCCGAAGTGTATCGCCTGACGTGGCAGCGATGGGTGATTGGGGTCGCATGATCGAAATGGTTGAGATGCTCATTACCGGAGCAGTCCGCGACGTACTTCAAAATCCAGCATTGAGTCTAGGTTAGACGAGCTTAGCGCCGTGCCTGCGTGCCGTCAAAGCCTGCTCTCGCCAAGTGATCTTACCCAGCAATAACGGACACGGTTTTAGGAAGCGTATCGGGCCTCAAAGTCGGCGGGGCTGAGATAGCCGTTGGCACGATGGAGGCGGTTGCGGTTGTCGTCGGCTTCGATGTACTCGAACACAGCGCGACGCATAGCCTCTCGGGTCTCGACGTGCTCGCCGTGGATGGCCTCGACCTTGAGGCTGTGGAAGAAGGACTCGGCACAAGCGTTGTCGTAACCGTTGCCCTTGGCACTCATGCAACAGCGAAGGCCCTGTTTGCGCACGATGCGCTGAGAGGGCTGGGAGCAGTCCTGCACGCCTCTGTCGGAGTGGACGATGACGCGGCCGGGGTTGCCGCGTTGATTCAGCGCCAGGGTGAGTGCGTCGCACGCCAGATCGGCGCTCATGCGCTCGCTCATCGACCAACCGACGACGCGGCGGGCGTAGAGATCGATGACCACCGCAAGATAGAGCCAGCCTTCTTCAGTACCCAGGGAGGTGATATCGCCGACCCATTTGCGCTTGGGCGCCTGCGTACTGAAGTCCTGTGCGAGCAGGTTCGCCGCCACCGGCAGGCGGTGCTTGGAGTTGGTCGTGGCCGTGAAGCGGCGTGCCGCCTTGGCGCGCAGTTGTTGACGCTGCAAGCTTGCCGCGACTGTCTTACGGTTGCAGGCATGGCCCTGCTGAGCCAGCACTTGTGCGATGCGAGGCGCCCCGTAGCGTCGCGTGTGGCGGAGGAAGGCCGTCTCGACGCGCTGGTCGAGCACAGCGCGGCGTTGTGCTCGCGCACGGGGTTGGGCCTGCCGCTGGCGCCAGGCGTAGAACCCGCTGCGCGAGCCATCGAACACTCGGCACATGCGCTTGATTGGGAACGGTCTGACGTGTTGCTGCATGAAGGCGTACCTCACTTGAGTTCCTTCGCGAAGGACGCTGCCGCCTTTTTGACGATGGCCAGCTCCTGGGCTTGCTCCGCCAATTGGCGTTTGAGACGGGCATTCTCGGCGGCCAGACGCTGTTCGGCCTCGCTCGTGCTCTCATCGCGCCGCGCACGGCTGCGCCAGCCATACAGCTGGGACTCGTGCACGCCGAGTTGGCTGCTGGCGCTCTTCACGCCAACGCGCTCAGCGAGCTTCAGCGCCTCGACTTTGAACTCTGTGCTGTACCGCTTGCGGGGGTGGCGGTTGCTTGGTCTTGGATCGGGTCGTCATCGGTCACCTCGGATGCGAAGGGTACTCGCTTAACAAGGTGTCCGTCGTTGCTGGGTAACTTCAAGCACGGCCTCGCCGGATTCTGCGGACAGCACGGCATATCCGCGCCAGTCTTTGTTGGGACGCGGCCCCCAGGCTCCGTAGCGCAGCAGCCGATAGCGTCGCACTGGATGGCGCAGGAAGCGCCAGCGGATGAAATCAGCGTCGCGCCGGGCCTGCAGGCGTGTCGCTGGGCAGGCATCGGCCAGCAGACCGACCTGGGCAAGATCCTTACCGATTTCTGGCGTCAGGCGGCCGGCGAAGGGCCGGCGGCGCAATCGCCCCGTAACCGCTGTATCCGCCACGAGATAGGCCATGCCGCCCGGCAGCGGCCGATAGCCGAGGCGATGCACGCCGAGCCGGCTGGCGCGCTCACCGGGTAGGCCGTACATCAACGCGGCCCCATCCGGCCGTCCCTAGTGCGCAAAAAACTCAGCGCGGTACGAACACAAAGGCCACCGCGTCCGCCGAGTTGCCTTCGATGGCGCGGGTGTGAGAACACATCCATCAGCTGCGTGATGCGCAGCCGCCGCCCGCGCCAGTCGGCGACGAAGGGTACGCCACCATAGAGCGCCGCGACCTCGCGCGACTCGTGCACACAGAGCAGGATTTGGTGACCCTGGGGCGCTTCATGGTACTTCCAGCGCCACAGCTGCGCGGAGATCGGTTGGCCGAAGGCGGCCCGCCAAGCGGCCAGGACGAACGGCAGGTTAGCCAGCTCGTAGGGCCGGATGACATAGAAGCCATTGTCCGTTTCGATCCGTTCGAGAGGCGCGGAGCTTGGCGTGGCCGATGGGTGGGAGGGCATTGCTACCTCGGACACCGTAGGTGAAGGCTTCGCGTCATCCGCTGCCCGATGCCGCCACACGCGGTAGGGACGACGTTGCCGTAGTGATCGAACGCCTGCCGCGGACTCGGCTGGCGGATGCCGCGCAGGTGGGCGTCGACCATGGCATCGAGGGTGCTGGTCCGTCGCATGACATCGAAGGTATCGCGTTTGTCCGGGATCGCCAGGGTCAGCACCCCGCCGGGACGCAGCACCAAGCGGATCTCCTCCAACCAGCCGATCAGGTTCGGCGCGTGCTCGATGACATGGCTCGCCACCACATGGTGGAAACGCCCGGCGCCGGTCACCTCCGGCAGCGGGCGGTTGCCGATCATATGGGTGACATCGACGACGGCACCGATGTCCACGTTGGGGTCGTTTCCGTACTTCTCGCGCAGTCCCTCGATGGACAGGTGGTGCGCATACTCCACCGGGCCGAGCGCCGGCGTCAGCACGGTGCGCTACACTGACGGCCCGAGCAATCTTGCCCGAACAGCTTTCCGGAGCTGGAGCCTACCGACGTCGCATACCCCGCGGCGAAACACGCCTGATTGTACGGCAGGCGCCCCGCAAGATCAGACCCACTCCATGCCCGATCGCACCTGCCGCGGACCAGCCGCACCGCCATCCCGACCTGACGACCCTTCCTGCGCAACGAATAGGGCGGGCGATACGTACAGCTTCGGATGGAGCCGGTCCCGACAGGTCGATGAGCACGTTGAACAGTTCCAACGCGTCTTCGCGGCGTTTCGGACACGTTTCGCCGCGATTTCCGTTGCGCTTTCGAGCCATTCCGACGCGGAATCGAAGCGCCATGCACCCGGCGGGGAAATGCCCGATACCGAGCATTGGACGGGACACCCTGGGACGCCGTCCGGCTTGCCCGAGTTGCTGGAGCGCATGCATGCGGCCATGCGGGATCTCGAAACGGCCTATGCCGTCATCGTCTCCTCGCGTGGGCATCTCGATCAGCAGGCATTGCGCCCTTCCGACACCGCCTCTGACATCGAATCGGAGAACCGATGGCTGCGCTCCGCATTGGCGGATAGGCAGGCTGAACTCTCCGACGCCGAGAATCGCATTCGACAGGTCCACGCCGACGCGCTCGCATTGCGCGACGCGGAACTCCGTCTCGAACGGATGCGCCAATCGTTGTCCTGGCGCGTCACGGAACCCCTGCGCATCATCGACGGCCTGCTTCGAGGAGAGCCCGCTCGTCGTCAAGTATTGGTCGAGCGGCTGCTTCCGCACCGCTTTCGACGTTCAGGTGTGAAAGCGACGGCCGGTTCGGCACTCCATCTGGAGGCCACAGAGACGCGACTCGCCAATCGGATCCGAGAGGAAAGCGTGTCGATTATCGTCTGCGTCCACAACGCACTGCCTGATGTCCACCGCTGCCTACACTCCGTGCTGACATCGACGTTGCCTGCGTTCGAGCTCATCCTCATCGATGACGGAAGCGACGAGGAAACCCGGCAGTTTCTCAGAGCTTTCGCCCTGAAGCACGACGCGATACTGATCCGAAACCAAAGCGCACAAGGCTACACGCTGGCCGCGAACAAGGGATTGGCGCGCGCGAAGATGCCGTGGATGGTGTTGCTCAACAGCGACACGGTTGTCAGTGTCGGATGGCTAGACGCGATGGTGGCCGCGGCCGTTCAGCACCAGCGGATCGGCCTCGTCGGACCTGTCTCGAACACCGCCAGTTGGCAATCGGTGCCCTTCGTCGAAGTCGACGGAGACTGGGCGCAGAATCCGCTCCCCCCGGGCATTCAGACCTCCGACATGGCCGACCTGGTTGCCTTGGCATCCAGGAGGCAGGCCATCGACCTGCCCTTTCTCAACGGATTCTGCCTCATGATTCGTCGGGCCGTACTCGACGAACTCGGACCCTTTGACGACAAGGCATTCGCAGCGGGTTTCGGCGAAGAGAACGATTACTGCATACGTGCGCGACAGGCCGGCTGGCGGCTCGTAGTTGCCGACGACGCCTATGTCTACCACGCCCAGTCGCGCAGCTATTCCCACGAGCGACGACTTGCGCTGGCGAAAAAGGCCGATGACGCTCTCGCGCAAAAATGGGGCCGACGGGAGATCGGCCCCGCGGTCGAGGACTGCCGGGCGCATCTGGCACTGACGGGCTCGCGACATCGCCTCCTGTCACTGCTGGCACATCGCAACGCGTCGCGAGCAAATGGGCGACGCTTCGAGGGCAAGCGGCTGGCATTCGCCTTGCCGTCCGGGGGTGCCGCAGGCGGAACAAACGTCGTGCTGCAAGAGCTGTCCGCCTTGGAGAAGGCGGGAGCGGATGTTTGGATCGTCAATCTCGCGAGCAACCGGACGGGTTTCGAACAGGCCTACCCCGGCTTGGGCGTTCCTTGCGTCTATGTGCGCGATGCCACGGAGGCGCGCCTTGTGCTCGGGGGTTCTCGGCCCAGCTTCGATGCGGTGATCGCGACGCTGTATTCGACCATCGACTGGCTGCCCCGGCGTTCGTCTATCCGCTATGGCTACTATATCCAGGACTTCGAGCCTTGGTTCTTTTCCACGGACGATACCGAGCACGAACTGGCCCGCCTGTCGTATCTCCGCCGCCCCGACGCTGTCCTGCTGACGAAGACGCACTGGACATGCTCAAAGGTAGCCGAGCTGGCCGCGCGGCGACCCGTCGTCGTCGGGCCAAGCGTTGACACGCTGCAGTTTGTGCCGCCGAACCGGGCACCACGGGGGCCGGAAGCCACCCTTTCAATCGTGGCAATGGTGCGGGTCGACATGAATCGCCAGAGAAGGGCACCCGGTTTGACTGTCCGGGTCCTTCGGCGTCTGGCGACCCGCTTTGACAAGCGCATTTCGATTGCGATCTTCGGCAGCACGCCGCCTGAGCTGCATGGAGCCGATATCGCTACGGCGGGCCTGCGCAACCTCGGCGTCCTGCGGCGCGCGCAGTGTGCCGAACTGCTGCGGGAGGCGGATGTGTTCTGCGACTTCTCCGAGTGGCAGGCGATGGGGCTGACGGCACTCGAGGCCATGGCCTGTGGCTGTGCGACGATCGTCCCCAACCTGGGCGGGGCCACCGATTTCGCCATTGACGGTGTCAACGCTCTGGTTGTCGATACCGCGGACGAGCAAGCGTGTTTCGATGCCGCATTGCGGTTGATCGACGACCATGCATTGCGGCAACGATTGCAAGTACAGGCCATCGCGGATGCGACGGCCCATGAGCCCTGGCGCGCGGCCCAGGCGCTTATGGGTGCGTTGTTTCCGGCAACGGAGCAGACGGGCAGGGGCGCACATGATTGACGTTGCGCTCTTCCCCGAGACGACAGCGCTCGGTCCGCCCTGGACCTGTGCGGAGCTTCGTCTGCTCCGGCCCTATCGGCATCCGCAGATGCAGCGACGGTTGCGTTGTCATGTGCATCGTGGCGACGGCTTCATGCTGGGGCCGCGGGCGGACGCCGTTGTGATTCAGCGGGGCGGTCCGGTCGAGATGAGTCTGGACACCCTGATCGGGCTGGTCGACGAGGCTTCCCGACGGGGGTTGCCGATCATCTACGACCTCGATGATGATCTGCTGACCACTCACCCGGCCCCGAGGGTCGAGGCCATGCTGAAGGGGGTTCGGCCGAAGGTTCGCTACTTGCTCAGGGCCGCCGCGGTAGTCATCGTCTCGACAGCCCCGCTGGCCGAGCGGGTAGCGCATCTTGCGCGCAAGGTGGTCGTCTGGCCGAACGCGCTTGATGAGGTCTTGGTCGATGCCATGCGTGCCATCGCGAAAGACCGAAACCGACGCTTCGATGTCGGCTATATGGGGACGCCGACGCATCTGCAGGATCTCATGTCCGTCGCCCCATACATCGGCGAGGCGATCTCGGCAATGAAAGGCCGGCCGCGCATCGAGTTCCTCGGCGTGTCGGATGACGATCGGGTTGGTCGACTCTGGCGGGGGCGCGCCACGGTGTCCCTCATCCGTGCCGATGGCAACTACGAGGGCTTCATGCACCGCCTGGCAGCGCGATGCTGGGACATTGGCTTGGCGCCGCTCGCGGACGCAGCCTTCAATGCCTGCAAGTCCGATATCAAGTTTCTCGACTACGCCGCGGCGGGCATCCCCGGGGTGTATGCCGATGGCGATGTCTACCGCTGCGCGGCGGAACACAATGCCGGCCTTCTGGCTTCGCCGCAGGAGTTCGGTGCGGGCGTGCTGACGTTGCGCTCTGACATGCATGCGCGCGCAGCTTTGGCGGAGAATGCGTTTCAGTACGTACGTGAGCAACGTTGCTTGGCGCAGAATGCGGCTCACCTTTGGTCCACTGTCGAGGAATGCTTGGATACGGCCGGCGCGGAGCGATAGTGATCGGAGGCTGCCGTGGACATCGCGCCTGACCGGGCCGGGCTATTGCGATGCCGTGGGCGCGATCAGCCGCGAACGCGGCGATGGGTGACGCCAATCCCGCATCGGTTCAACTGCCGAACCAACCAACGATAGGGGGCGCTCAAGCGCCACGCGCGGGAGCCGAAGACGTGGGCCAGTTCGGCGTGGGCATCTTGAACCTCGGCGCCTTTGACGCGCAACAGCTCAAGCAGCTCAGCCTCTCGTGCTGCCGCAATGTCGCAGGACTGATTGAGCTCCGCCTTCGCTGTTTCCTTTGCGGCGAGTCGCTCGTCGGACTGATTGCGCGCCCGAGCGAGTAAGGACCACAGCTCGGCGGTCGGCGTTCGTCCCAAATGTCGCTTCAGGACGGCGATGGAGCCAGTACGTATGCGCAGCGTCCGCTCGGCATCGTCCGGGACCGAAAGCGCGCCGAACCCCGACTCGCCGTCCTGCCGATAGTAGGCACTCAGGCCCGGAACTCTCAGGAAATCACCGCTGCGGGCTAGCTGCAGCCAGAAATCCCAGTCTTCGAAAGAGTGCAGCGATTCGTCGAAGCGGCATCCAGCGCGCGTGCACGAGAGAGAGAACAGTACGGCGTGGATGGGCATGAAGTTTGCCGTCAGCAGCCGGAACAGGTCGAAATCGCCTTCAAAGGTCTGCCCAATGGTTCTGCCCGCGCGGTCTACAACAGCAACACCGGTGTAGGCGGCAGGATACTTGCCTTGCCCTTGCAACGCGGCGGCCAGCCTTGCGACATGGTCCGGATCGATCCAATCGTCTTCATCCAGGAACATGCCGTACTCGCCGCGAGCGGCGTCGAGTCCGGCATTGCAGGCGGATGCACGCGCCAGGGGCTGGCCGCCGCCGACCACCCGCTGCGGAAAACGCCCGCACCAGGGGTCGAGCACCAGCCCGCGCGCGGCGGCATCGACCACGATCAGCTCGATGCTCGGATAGGTCTGCACCGCGACGGAGGCCACGGCGTCGGCGAATTCCGGCCGACCCATGGTGCGGCAGATGATGGACACCAGCGGTTGCGTCGCGACGTCGACTTCGACTCCCTGTTGGAGACGTCGGGCGGCCGGTGAGGCATGGAAGGCGCGCAGTCGGCCGTCGCGAAGCTCCGCCGCTTGAACGACAAGGAACGCTTCCGCCGCTTCCACCTCGGGGCCGAGAGTGTAGGCGCGAAAGCGGTTCAGCCCATCGATATGCCGGTCGTAACGCTGCACCACGAGCTGGGAGGTGAAGCGGGCGATGGCGCGGCGCTTGGCGTCCAGGTACGGTCCCAGGTCCAGTAGGCGGTTGGGCTGCAAGGGTGCGCCGACCTCGTAGAGCACCAGGATGCACTCGCCGCCGAGCCGACGCACCGCCTCGGTGGCGGCGAGGGAAAGCGTCAGATGATCCGGATGCACCTCCCACGGCGACGGGGCATAGACCGCCAGCGCCGCGCTCGCCTCGATGTGGGTGCGCAACCGTTGCACCAGGGCCTCGCCGTAAACCAAGCCCCGGTCGGGCAGGTCCCAGAACTCGGGCTCGCCGTAGCCGAGCACGCTGGCCGCGGCGCAGGCTTCGGCGCGCCGGACTTGCGGCTCGTCCACCTGGGCGGCGCCATCGGTGAGGATGGTGACCTGCACCCGATGCCCATGCGCCAAATGGGCGCAGATGGCGCCGGCACAGCCGAGCACCTCGTCGTCGGCATGGGGCGCGAGTACGAGGGCATCACCGTCCGCCGGAAGCGGCACCGCCTGGTAGGGAATCAGCTCGGCCTCCTCGCTCATGGCGCGGACACGATGGTGCGCAGCAGTCGCGTCAAACCCCCGGGCTGATTGGGCTGGCCCGGCCGCGCCGCCGTGGCCAGATGCTCTGCCGCGACCCTGGGCAATACACCGAAGCGCGCCTCGACCACCTGCTGCCAGTCGCCCAGGTCGTCGAGATGCGCCGGATTCAGGGCGAGGAGCTCGCGCTTGATGAACGGCAGCCCCAGATCGGCGATCAACACGCGCCAGAAGTGATGGCTCGGGTTCAGGGCGCGCCCGCGGGCGATTGCGCGCAGCAGCATCCGATCGCCTGCCCGCGCCGGGTCCGCCGTCGCACGGAAGCGGGCCTCTGCCTCGTCGTAGGGAAACAGTGCCTGGAGCCGCAATCCCGCCGCCGTCAGTTGCCGCGAGAGTCGGAGCTCGCCGGCCTCGATGACGGCGAGCTTGTCGTCCAGGTAGGGCAACGTCCGCCAAAACGCCGCGAACGCCGGGTGGACGACGGCGGTACGGTGAAACAGCATCCAGTACGACTGCAGATGCGGTCCGTGATTACGGCCCTCCGTCATGGCCCAGACGTCGGCCTGGTCCGGCCTGGCTTCGGCCACGAGCCGTTGCAGCGGCGAAAACGGCCCGTACACGGAGTCATTACAGAGCAGCACCTGTTCCGCACACCCGAGGTCCCCGAGGTGCTCGAGCCCGTCGCGCCATGCGCCGAAGTCGTAGCCGACATTGCGCCGCACAAGCGTCTCGCGCACCATCGGTGCCACGCGAGCCGAGGCCTCGACGGTGAGTCCAACGGCGTTGGAGACCAACGTGGTGCGAAAGCCTGCGGCCGCTAAGGCCCGCAGCATGTCCAGGTGGTAGTCGTGGACCCTGCCGAGCGGATCGTAGTGGACATAGAGCGCGATGCGGTTCGAACTCGCCCATGGATCATCGCCCGTGATCCGCCTGATCAGGAACGGTCCCGAGCGCGGAAACAGCCGTGCGCCGCCGATCATGCCCTTGACGTAGACATGACGCGCCGCGCGGATGGTGGGTCGCGCGAGACCCCTGATTCCGTGTAGCCCACGCTGGGTGATCGCGCCAATGCGACGCATCACCGAGGGTGCGTCCCGTTCCGCCGCACCGGGGTCACGAGCTCGCGCCTCCGCGTGGCCCGTCAAGACGCTCAGATGCCCCCAGAGTTCGGCGCCTACGGCCGCGGGTCCCAGTTCTAGCCTCCCTGGATGGTCCGCGGCCCGGCTTGCTCCATCCCCGCGGTCTTCGACCAGCGTCCTTACCTTTCGCGCGAGCGCGTCCGGGTTGCCGGGAGGTACCAACATGACCGCCCCCGGCGGCCAGGTGCGTTCGCGAATCGCAGCGGTGTCGGCGGTGATGACGGGACAGCCGGCGGCGAGCGACTGCAGTACCTTATTCGGGATGACCATCCGGGCCTTCCGGCCGTTGCCGAAGATGCCAAGACAGACGTCTGCCTCATGCACGAGGTCGACGAGCTCCCGGTAGGGCACCCAGGGAATCCAGCGGACGTTGGTGGGTTTCAGGTCATCGAGCAGACGGCGCACGTCATCGCTCGACTGACCACGCCCCACAAGCAACCACTCCGTGTCGAGACCTTCGCAACGCTTCGCCGCCTTCAGGATCACGTCGACGCCGTGCAATGGCGCGAGCTGCCCGTAGAATAGGAGCCGAAAGCGCGGCCCGTTGCGGCGGACGGTCGGTTGCTCGGGCGGAAAGAAGACGTCCTCCTCGACACCGAGGCGCACGGTCCGCAAGCGCGCTCGGTCGACGCCGAAACGCTGCGCAAAGTCGTCGCAGTGGGCGTCGGTGTCCAGAAAGACCCTATCCGCCGCACGAACGCCGAGCCATTCCATCAGATAGAGGAGTCGCGCCCGCGCGCCCGGCGAGCAGAGACGGCGATCCTCGACGACGGTGTTGTAGAGCGACAGATAGGCGTCCCATGCCACGGGAACCCGCCGCAGCCGCGCAAATGGCCACAGCACGAGCACATCGACCTGGCCCATGTAGCCGACACAGACGACATCCGGGCGCGGCGTGCGCAGGAAGCGCAACAGCAAGGCGGGATAGGCGGCCACCAAGCGGAACCACCGGAGCAGGCGCTGTGCACGGCTGAGAGCGCTCTTGTCGGGCACATCGTCCCAAACCGGGACGCGCTGTTCAATGACCTCCGCGCCGTAATGATTCAGGCCTTGGATAAGGAGCCTGTTTCTCGGCTTACTGAGATCGTAGGTACCCCAAAATAGTATGCGCACGTGGCCTGATCGTCTGGCTGGGGCGGTCTTCCATGAACCGGCGAGTGGATGGGTATTGCACCACCTTGCGAATGGATATTACACCACGCTGGAGGTGTCCCTGCTGGGCCGCCCGAAGCGCGAGATCAGCCGGCCAGCCCCGCTGCGTGCAGGTCTGCGGCGGATCAGGGACTGGCTCAGCACGCACTGCGATGGCGGGCGTCTCGTATTGGCCAGGACACTCGCGTGATCTGCCCGGGGGCGATAGCGGGAGTTCGGCACTGGCGAACGGCGCTTTCGATACCCTGAAGTTCGCGAAGCGCTCGACCGAGTTCGCTATCACGCCGGGCCAGGCGGAGGCGATCGCCTCCACGTTTGCCGAGGCAAGCGGCGGTAGGTCGCTGACCAAGGATCAGCTGAGGGCCGAGACCGAGACCGAGTCGGCGAAGAAAGACCTGATCACTGTGGCAACGGCGGGCTCGGCGTGCGGGGCGCTCAAGCACTATGCGGTGTTTCGCAACGCCCTGAGTGCGTTGAGGATACGCTCTTCAAGCCAGTAAACCGGCCGCCCGGGCAAATGCCCGGCGATGAAGCCGACGTGGCCGCCGTGGCGCGAGAGCTCCAGCGTGACGTCTGGGCCGAGTTCATGCTCGAAGGGCAGGGTGGCCGGGAACATGAAGGGGTCGTCGGCCGCCTGGATGATCAGTGTCGGCGTCTGGATGTGGGGCAGGAATTGCCGGCAACTGGCGCGCTGATAGTAGTCGAAGACGCCGCCGAAGCCATTCAGCGGCGCGGTGATGCAGTCGTCGAAGGCGTTGAAGTCGCGGATGGTGTCGAGGTCCAGTGCCGGGTGCAGGCTTGCGGGCAACGGGCGGCCGTCGAACTTGCGCCGGAAGCTGCGCTTGAGACGCGATACCAGGTGGCCGCGGTAGACCCGCGAGAAACCAATCTCCAGGCGGAGCATGGCATCGCGCAGCACGAAGGGCACGGACACGGCAATCGCCTGCTCGATGCCGTAGCGCCGGCCCGCGTCCGGCAGTTCGCCGAGCAGTTTCAGTAGCAAATTGCCGCCGAGGGAGAAGCCGACAACGGCGCGCGGGGCCAGCTTGGGCTCGGACGCAAGGGCGTCGAGCACCGCGACCAAGTCCTCGGTGGCGCCGGAGTGATAGGAGCGGTCCAGCCGGTTGGGCTCGCCGCCGGCACCGCGCAGGTGCATGAACACCGGGCGCAGGCCCTCGCGGTGCAGCCGCCGCACCAGGGCGCCGGCGTAGTGCGAGCGCAAGTCGCCCTCCAGGCCGTGGACGATCAGCACCGAGCCAGGCCCATCACCGGCTGCTTCGGCGATGGACAGATCGATGAAGTCGCCGTCAGCCAGCTCCAGGCGCCGACGTGTCAGCGTCGGTGCTTCAGCCGCCTCGTCGGTCTGCGACGAGCGTCGCGCGAGGCTGCCCCAGAGCGTTTGCGCGTGGGGGCCGGGCAGCCACCAGGCGGGGCGGAAATCGCTTTGGATAATGCGGCCCATGGTCCTTAGGATCGTCCTCTTGCCGGCCTTGGGCTGGCGCCTATGTGTCCCACACGCTGCCGGGGCGACGCGTCTCAGGGAGACCTCGAGTCTTCCGAGATGCCTCAACCCGCCTGGCGCGCATAGAGTGCCGCATAGGCGCCGTCCCCGTCGATCAGCTCGGCGTGACTGCCCTGCTCGATGATGCGCCCGTGCTCGAGCACCAGCGCACGATCGGCCTGGCGCACGGCGCTGAGGCGGTGGGCAATGATGAGCGTCGTCCTGCCCTCCAGGAAGCTGGATAGCGCCCGGTGCAGCCGAGCCTCAGTGGTCGCGTCCAGGGCTGACGTGGCCTCGTCCAGGATCACGACCCGCGGGTCCGCCAGGACCATGCGCGCCACCGCGAGCCGTTGGCGCTGTCCACCGGACAGGCGCACGCCGTTGCGCCCCAGCAGGCTGTCGAGCCCGTCCGGAAGCTCGGCAGCGACCTCCGCCAGCTGCGCGATCCGTAGCGCCTCCCACAGTCGGTCATCCGGCAGGTCGCGGCCGAGACTCAGGTTCATGCGCAGACTGTCGTTGAACAGGGCCGGGTGCTGCAGCACCGTTGCGACGTTGTCGCGCACCACGTCCATGCCGATGCGGGTCGTGGACACGCCGTCGAACAGCACGTCACCATCGCTCGGCGCATAGAGGCCGAGCAGCACCTGCACCAGGGTCGTCTTGCCGCCGCCGCTGGCGCCGACGATTGCGACCTTCTCGCCGGCGCCAACCTCGAAGTCGAGCCGGTCCAGCACCCGCGGCCCGTCGCCGTAGGCGAAGCTCAGGTCCCGCACCGCCACCGACACCGTGCGTTTGCCGGCGAAGGGGTTCACGGCGTGGGGCCAGTCCGGCTCGCGGTGGAGTTGCAGCAGCTGGTTGATCCGGTGCAGCGCGGCATCTGCGGCATGGAAGCTGTATTGGACGTTCAGCACATCCTGCACCGGCCCCATCATGAACCATAGATAGGCGAACACCGCCAGCATCTCACCGATGCTGAGGTCCGAGAACAGCACCATCAGCATGCTCACGGCGCGGAAGAGGTCGAAGCCGAATAGGAACACGACGAAGGACAGGCGGTTGGCCGCGTCGCTCTTCCAGGTGAAGGCGCAGGACCAGCGGCGGATGGCGTCGGCGGTATCGATACCTCGCTCGATGAAGAACCGCTCCCGATTGCCGGCACGGATCTGCTGGATGGCGTCGAGGGTCTCCGTCAGACTCTGGGTGAAGGCGCCGTAGGCGGCATTCTCGCGACGCTTCATCTCTTTCACGCGGCGTCCCAACACGATGGTGAAGTAGATCACCAGCGGGTTCAGCAGCAGGATGAACAGCCCCAGCTGCCAGTGCATCCAGAGCAGCACCATGGCGGTACCGGCGATGCTCAGTACGGCGACGATGAGCTTGGCGACGGCGCCGCCGATGAAGTCGTCCACCGCGTCCAGGTCCGTGACCAGGTACGATGCCACTGTGCCACTGCCCAGGGTCTCGTACTCGGCCATCGACACCCGCTGCAGGCGCCGCAGCAGTTCGGCGCGGATGCGGAACACGACGTCCTTGGAAATGATCGTGAACTGCCGGATCTGCACCACGCCCAGCCCGGCAGCCAAGGCGCGCAATCCGACGGACGCCGCCAGCACGGCCAGCACGTAGAGCAGCGGCCCATGCCAGGCGTCCGGGAACAGCCGATTCATGAAGGCCAGGGCCGCACCCGGCTGCTCCAACAGCACCTCGTCCACCAGCACAGGCATGAGCAGCGGCACGGGCACCGCCGCCAGGGTGCCGAGTATGGCGAGGAGGTTGGCCAGGATCAGCGCCCGCCGATGCTCGGCGACCAACGAGGCGAGATCCCGCCACTGATAACCCTGTGAGCTCTGCAGATGGAGCGGCGCCCGGGTCATTTCTGCCACAAACATGCCCATTCCTTGCACATTCGACGATTGAGAATTGTCACTATGAGCTTGAGAAACAGAGAATTCTATTGAAGCGGAGAGGCATCTTGAGCGCCAAGGATTTGTGGCGTTGGCACATCATCCCCTATACTCCGCGAGTGGTGCTCCCCCTGATACGCCATCCGGCCCAGCGAGACATTATGACCAAGTATCGACCGGCGCCGTTGCTCGCGGCCTGCGTCCTCTTCCTATTGCCGATCCTAAGCCCGTCGACCGTCGTCCAGGCCGAGGATCTGCTGGACATCTACGACCTCGCGGTCAACAGCGACCCGACGCTGCGCGAGGCCGAGCAGACCCTGTACGCCACGCGCGAGGTCAAGCCCCAGGCGCGGGCGCTGCTGCTGCCCGACTTCAGCCTGCAGGGGGACACCCAGTACCAGAACGTCGAGTCGTCCGGCAACACCGTGGCCGGGAGTTTCAGCCGTAGCGACAACTACGCCACCGGAGGCGTCGCCGCGGTGGTCAATCAGTCCGTCTACAATCGCGCCGACTGGGTCCGCCTGAGCCAGGCCGACGACACCATCGCCCAGGCCGAGGCCCAGTACCGGGACGCGCAGATCGACCTGATGGTCCGCACCACCGAGGCATACTTCAATGTGCTCGAGGCGGCGGACCTGGTGGAGGTCAACCAGTCCCTGGTTGCCGCGGACGAGCGCCAGTTGGAGCAGTCCAAGCAGCGCTTCGAGGTCGGCCTCGTGGCCATCACGGACGTCAACGACAGCCAGGCCTCGTTCGACCGATCCCGCGCCCAATTGATCACCGCCGAGAACGGCCTGGACAACGCTTGGGAGGCCCTGCGCCGCATCATCGGCCCGGTATCCATCCCGCTGGCGAAGCTCGGCGAGCGTTTGCCGCTGGCGCCACCGCAACCCGAGGACATCAACGTCTGGGCGGAGACGGCCCTGGCCAACAACTACGCCATCATCGCTGCCAAGGAGGCCGCGGACGCCGCGCGCAAGGACATCGAGATCGCCCGCTCCGGCTACTTCCCCACCGTCGGTGCCCAGGCCGGCTATGACGTCTCTCGTTCCGGGGCCGAATTCAACACGGATTCCGACACGGGCTTCGTCGGGCTCAGCATCAACGTGCCCATCTACCAGGGTGGCGCCGTGGCCTCGAGCACACGCCAGGCCGGACACGAGTTCCGCGCCGCACAGGATCGGCTCGATCAACAGCGCCGTATCGTCATCAACCAGGTCAAGGACGCCTATCGCGGCATCATCTCGAGCATCAGCGACGTGCGCGCCCGTCAAGCGGCCATCGTCTCGGCCCAGAGCTCGCTGGAGTCTACCCAGGCGGGGCTCGAGGTCGGCACCCGGACGCAGGTCGATGTGCTGAACGCACAGCGCAACCTGGCCCAGGCCATCTTCGACTACTACGCCGCGCGCTACGATTACATCCTCAACGGGGTCAGGCTGCATCAGGCCACCAGCACCCTGAGCCGCGACGTCCTCGCGAAGGGCAACGAGTGGCTGAACAACGCGGAGACGGTGCCGCCGCCGGCCTATTGACGGCTGAGAACACATCCCGCCGCTGTCGCCTGAATCCAAGAGCCTTCCATGTCCGGCAACTCCATCGGCAAGTCCTTCGTCCTGACCAGCTTCGGTGAGAGCCACGGCCCGGCCATCGGTGGCATCGTCGACGGCTGTCCGCCGGGGCTGCCGCTGTCGGAGGCGGACCTTCAGCATGATCTGGACCGTCGCAAGCCCGGGCAGTCGCGCCACACCACGCAGCGGCGCGAGGACGATCGGGTGCGCATCCTCTCCGGCGTGTTCGAGGGCCGCACCACCGGCGCCCCCATTGGGCTGCTGATCGAGAACCAGGACCAACGCTCCAAGGACTACTCCGACATCGCCGCCAGGTTTCGGCCCGGCCACGCCGACTACACCTACACCATGAAGTACGGCTTCCGCGACTACCGCGGCGGCGGACGCTCATCGGCGCGGGAGACGGCCATTCGGGTTGCCGGTGGGGGTATCGCCAAGGCCTGCCTGCGAGAGCTGGCCGGTGTAACGGTGCGCGGATTTCTGTCCCGCCTGGGCCCAATCGACGCGGCGGCGCCCGACGCGGACGGCTTCGACTGGGACGAGACCGACCACAACCCCTTCTTCTGCCCCGTCGCGGCCCGCGTGGCGGAGCTGGAGGCCTACATGGATGACCTGCGTAAGTCCGGCGACTCCATCGGTGCCGAGGTGACGGTGGTCGCCGACGGCGTGCCGCCGGGGCTCGGTGAGCCGGTATTCGACCGGCTGGATGCCGACATCGCCCATGCGCTGATGGGCATCAACGCCGTCAAGGGCGTCGAGATCGGCGCCGGCTTCGCGTCCGTGGCACAGCGAGGTACCGAACACCGGGACGAGATCACGCCTGACGGCTTCCTGTCCAACCAGGCCGGTGGCGTGCTCGGCGGCATCTCCACCGGCCAGCGCATCGTCGCCCGCCTGGCGCTCAAGCCCACCAGCAGCATCCGTCTGCCCGGACGCACGGTGGACCTGGACGGCACGGCCACCGAGGTCGTCACCAAGGGTCGCCACGACCCCTGCGTCGGCATCCGCGCCACGCCCATCGCCGAGGCCATGCTTGCCATGGTGCTCGCCGACCACCTCCTCCGCCACCGCGGCCAGAACGCGCACGTGACCCCGCCGCTGGCGCCCATCCCGGCCGGCCGGGGTTGAACCTAGATGGAGCAGTTGACCGCGCCGACTGCTATGTAAGGCGCTGACTTGCTTCCGGTTCCATGGGGAATCCGACATGACCCTTTGGGTGATGGGCGCTACGGTCGCCATGGCACGCCCCGCGGGCCGCCCAGCTTTGTTACAACTCCTTGGAATAGAGAGACTATTCCGCGTCGTTGTGCCTCGCTGGAC
>JANQFX010000070.1 GCA_028277725.1 Thiohalocapsa sp. | reverse complement strand
TGCGCATGTTGTGCAGCCGATCGGCGAGCTTGATGAGGATGACCCGGATGTCGCGGGTCATGGCCAACATCATTTTCTGAAAGTTGGCCGCCTGGGCCTCGGCGCGGGACGGGAAGTCGATCTGAGCCAGCTTGCTGACGCCATCGACCATTTCCGCGATCTCCTCATCGAAGAGGGCCGCGAGCTCACTCTTTGGGCGGCCCGTGTCCTCCAGGACGTCGTGCAGCAGGGCCGCGATCAGGCACTTGTAGTCGATCCGCAGCCCAGCCAGTATGCGGGCCACGGCGATGGGGTGGTAGATGTAGGGTTCGCCGCTGCGGCGCTGCTGCCCGGCGTGCGCCTCCGCACCGAAGAGGTAGGCCCGGTAGACCTCCGAGACCTGATCCGGGGGCAAGTAGGCGTCGAGGTCTGCGCACAGGTCGCTAACGAGGTAGCGACCGTCCGGCACCGGCGCCGTCGACTCCATGACCGGATCGCGGATCGGGTCCCGAGTGTGGCGGGGAGCGGACCCGCGGGCCGAATCCGACGGCCTGCCCGGAGATGGAACGCGGGGCGGCGCAGAACTCTGGCCCGACGATTGCCCTGCGGACGGCGCGGATGGACGGTCACTCCGACCAAGCTGCCCGCGCTGCGGGCCGTGCAGGTCAGTGACCGGCGTGCTCATGTCACCAGGCCTCCCCGGCCCACCGCACGTTGGCAGCCGGGGGACGGTCCGGCCGAGCATCGCCAGATGCGTCGTCGCGGGCAAGCGGACGCTCGAGTGCCGTCCTCCGCTCGGGCGGATCTGGACACGGATGTAGGCGCAGCTCGCATTGGATGCGTCCTCCCCGAGGATCCCGGCGGCGACGCTCTGACCGTCCGGATCGGAATGCTAGTCCTCCTCCCCGTCGCGTAACCCAAGCTCCTCCGCCAACGCCTTCTCGAGCGCCTCGGCGGCATCCGCGGCGGCGCGGTCGGCCTCCGCCAGGGTCTCGGTCTTCACGAGGCCGTCGGCGACCTCGCGTAAGGCCATCACGGTGGGCTTGTCGTTCTGCCAGGGCAACAGGGGCTCGACACCATTGGCGAGCTGGCGGGCACGCTTGGAGGCGAGCAGAACGAGATCGAAGCGGTTGTCGACGTGGTCGAGGCAGTCCTCGACGGTGATACGGGCCATCTGACTCTCCTGCAAACTGGATATCTGGATCCAACCGCTCGGCGCCAAGGGGCGCGACGGCGGGGGTCATTCGATTCTGCCGCTGCTGCAGACCAGCGGCGCCGATCCACTCGGTCACCGGGTCATCGAAGGCCGCCTCGACGGCCACAGGCCACCCCGATCGGCGCTGCTATACAACACGACAGGCGCGGCGGTCTGGTCGTCGCCGACCCGACGGGGCATGGGTGGTCGTCATACCGGGGGCGGCTCCCGGGTAGGGAGCAGGAGACTGGCGACGACGGGCACTGGTGCCTGAAAACGACGGTTGACCCTTGAACATACCAGAAAACGCGTCGCCTTACCCCTTCCGCTCGCGCAGGGACCGGCTCGGGCTACTTGGACGCCGTCTGCTCAACGGCCATTTAGCATGCGGGCCAGGGTCGCCGCATGACGCCGAGCTTGGCGCGGCTCGCGCAGACGCTCCGCGGCGACGATGCAGCGCAGCTCACCGAGGGCCACGGAGAAGTCGTCGTTGATCACCAGGTAGTCGTACTCGGCATGGTGACTCAGCTCGTCCCATGCCTGCGCCATGCGCCGCTCGATGACGTCGTCGCTGTCCTTGCCGCGGCCGCGCAGCCGCTCCTCCAGGGCCTCCAGCGACGGCGGCGCAACGAAAATGCCGATGGCGTCGGCGAAGCGCTCACGGACCTGGCGCGCGCCCTGCCAGTCGATTTCGAGCAGCAGATCGACACCGGCGTCCAGTTCTTCACGCAGCGTCGCGGCGGCAGTGCCGTAGGCGTTGTCGAAGACCCGCGCATACTCGACGAAGGCGTTTGCCTCGACCATGCGATCAAAAGCAGCGGCGTCGACGAAGTGATAATGCACGCCGTCCTGCTCGCCCTCGCGGGGGGCACGCGTCGTGTAGGAGACTGAGAGCTGGATCGACGGTTCCACCTCCAGCAGCGCCTTCACCAAGCTCGTCTTGCCCGCGCCCGAGGGCGCCGAGACAACGAACAACAACCCGTGATCGCCGGCTCCCGAGCCGGCGGATGAGTCGGTCATAGCGATCTACTCCAGATTCTGTACCTGCTCACGCATCTGCTCGATGAGGACTTTCATCTCCACCGCGGCGTGGGTGGTGTCGGCATCGGCGGACTTGGAGCTCAGGGTGTTGGCCTCGCGATTGAGTTCCTGCATCAGGAAGTCCAATCGTCGGCCGACGGGCTTGTCGGTATCCAGGGCCTTGCGCACCTCCGCGACGTGGACGCCGAGCCGATCCATCTCCTCGTCCACGTCGAGCCGCTGCGCAAGCAGGGCCATTTCCTGTTCCAGCCGGCCCGCATCGAGGTCTCCGAGCACCTCGCTCAGGCGATCACGGATGCGCTTGCGCACCGCTTCGAGCACGACGGGCATGCGCGCTCGGACGATGTCCACCTGGACACCGACCTTGTCGCAACGCTCCAGAATCAACTCGCGCAGCCGGGCGCCCTCGCGCTCGCGGACATCGACCAGGGCATCCAGCGCGCGGTCTAGCGCCGCGAGTGCGGCCCCGGCGACGGCGTCCGGGTCCTGCTCCGGTTCCTGCAACAGACCGGGCCAGCGCAGCAGGTCGATGACATGGGGCGTCGCCGGCTCGCCGATGCGGACGGCCACCTCCTCCGCGGCCCCGAGCACCTGCTCCAACAGCCGGCGGTTGACCGTGAGCGTGCCGGCGTTGGCCCGCTCGGGTGTGAAGCGCAGGCTGCAGTCGATCTTGCCACGACCAAGTCGCGCCGAAAGCCGCTCGCGCACACCGCTCTCCAGCCCGCGCAGTTCCTCCGGCAGGCGGACATGCGGCTCCAGGAAGCGGTGATTCACCGAGCGCAGCTCCCAGGTGAGCTGTCCGACCTCGGAGGTGGCGCTCTCGCGGGCGAATGCGGTCATGCTGCGGATCATCGGGCGCTCCTCATGTTGATGGGCTGGACGGCGGCAGCAGACCCCGCACGAAGCGCTATGGAGCCTGCGCGCGACACCGGTCGCCGAGCGGCTATCATACCGATTGCTCGATGCCCTGAACGCGATGCGTGCCCGTTCGATGCTGCATCGCCGGCAAACACCGAGGAACCAGTGTCCGAGCGCACCGCGGACGAATCCTCCACGGGGATCGAATAGCGACGAGACCCGGATTCGCGGAGGTGGCCCAGGCGACTCGACTCGACGCGATCGAGTCGGCCAGGTGCGGCATCATGCCGGCGGGCAAGGCAACCCATCCCCGAACCCACGACTCAAGCTTCACACACCCTTCGAGCATAGGAATCGACATGCGCCCATCGAATCGCGCCCCCGACGAGATACGACCGCTGTGCCTGACACGCGGCTTCACCAAGCACGCCGCCGGCTCGGTGCTGATGGAATTCGGCGCGACGCGCGTACTCTGCACTGCCAGCGTCGAAGAACGAGTGCCACCCTTCCTGCGCGGCGCCGGCCGGGGCTGGGTCACGGCGGAATACGGCATGCTGCCGGGCTCCACCCACGAGCGTACCCAGCGTGAGGCGGCACGCGGCAAGCAGGGCGGTCGCACGCTGGAGATCCAACGCCTGATCGGCCGTTCCCTGCGCGCCGCGATGAACCTGCCCGGTCTCGGCGAGCGCACCATCACCCTCGACTGCGATGTGCTCCAGGCCGACGGCGGCACGCGCACCGCCGCCATCAGCGGCGCCTGGGTTGCACTGCACGATGCCCTGTCGACACTGCGCGCCGCCGGCGACCTGGACGGCTGGCCGCTGAAGGAGCAGATCGCCGCGGTATCCGTCGGCGTCTACCAAGGAACGCCGGTGCTGGACCTGGACTATGCCGAGGACAGCAGCGCCGAGACCGACATGAACGTGGTCATGACCGCCGCCGGCGGCCTGATCGAGGTCCAGGGCACCGCAGAAGGCGCGGCCTTCTCCCGCCGCGAGTTGGACGCGATGCTCGATCTCGCCGGGGGCGGCATCGAGCGCATCGCCGCCGTCCAGCAGGACGCCCTCAACCCATCCTGACCGACCGAGGTGAGCCAACCATGACCACCAAGCTGCCAACGGGGCTCGTCCTCGCCAGCAACAACCCGGGCAAGCTGCGCGAGATCGGGCAGCTGCTGGCCGGCGCCGGCATGCAGGTACATGCGCAGCGCGACTTCGGCGTCACAGAGGCCGAGGAAACGGGCCTGAGCTTCGTCGAGAACGCCATCCTCAAGGCCCGCCACGCCGCCGCCGGCAGCGGACTGCCCGCCATCGCCGACGACTCCGGGCTCGAGGTGGACGCACTCGGCGGCGCCCCCGGCATCTACTCCGCCCGCTACGCCGGTGTGGGTGTCGGCGACGCCGCCAACAATGCCAAGCTGCTTGCGGCCCTGGCCGAGGTGCCGGACGAGGAGCGCACCGCCCGCTTCCGTTGCGTCATGGTCTACATGCGCCATGCCGAGGACCCGACGCCGCTCATCTGCGTCGGCACCTGGGAGGGCGTGATCCTGCGCGAGCCGCGCGGCGAGAACGGCTTCGGCTACGATCCGCTGTTCTTCGTGCCCGACCGCCGGGTCAGCAGCGCGGAGCTGGACCCGGAGGTCAAGAACGCCCTCAGTCATCGCGGCCAGGCCCTGCGGGCGCTGGTCGCGAACCTCACCGGCCCCTCGATCTGATGGGCGGCCGGATGGGAGACCCGATGGGCGAGCACACAAACGACGGCAGCCGCATCGCGGACCGCCTGGCACGCGTGCGCGAGCGCATCGCCGCCGCGGAGGCGCGCTACGGCCGACCAGCCGGCAGCGTCGCGCTGCTCGCCGTGAGCAAGGTGCAACCCGCCGCGGCCATCGTCGAGGCCCAGGAGGCCGGCCAGATCGCGTTCGGCGAGAGCTATGTGCAAGAGGCACTGGATAAACGCGCGGCGCTCTCGGAGCTGCCTGTGGAATGGCACTTCATCGGTCGGGTGCAGACCAACAAGACCCGCGACATCGCCGCGCGCTTCGACTGGGTGCACGGGCTCTGCGACCTCAAGCACGCCCGTCGCCTGGCGCAGCAGCGTCCGAGTGAGGCCGGGCCGCTGCCGGTCTGCGTTCAGATCAATCTGAGCGGTGAGGCGAGCAAGGCCGGCCTCGCGCCCGAGGCCTTACCCGCATTCCTCGACGCCTGCGCCGAGTTCCACGCACTCCAGCTGCGCGGCCTGATGACCCTGCCCGCACCGGCCGCCGACCTGGACGCGCAGCGGCGGCCCTTCGTGGCCCTGCGCGAGCTGCGCGACCGGGTCGCACGACCGGACCTGCCCCTCGAGACCCTATCCATGGGCATGACCGCCGACCTCGAAGCCGCCATCGCCGAGGGCGCTACAATAGTGCGCGTCGGCACGGCCATCTTCGGCCCACGCCCGAGCAAGGCGTGATCCCGATCCGCCCGCGCATCACCGGCTGACATCGGCGCAGCCCGCCGCCATACGCCACAGGCCCACCACACCCTGGAGTCCCATGACCTCATGCCCCTGAGCAAGACCCGCATCGCCTTCATCGGCGGCGGCAATATGAGCCGCAGCCTCATCGCCGGGCTCATCGCCGACGGCCACGAGCCGGCGGCCCTGAGCGTCGGCGAGCCTGTCCCGGAGACCCGGGCGCGCCTCCTTGAGCAGTTCCCCATCGATGTCCGCGCGAACAACGCCGAGGCGATGCAGGGCACCGAGGTCGTGGTACTCGCCGTGAAACCCCAGGCGGCACCCGCCGTTTGCCGTGAGCTGGCGCAGTCGCTACCGCGTCCCGCACCGCTGGTGGTCTCGGTCATGGCCGGCATCACCGAGGCATCGCTGGCCGCGTGGCTGGGCGGCGAAGTGCCATTGGTGCGCAGCATGCCCAATACGCCGATGCTGGTGCAGTCCGGCGCCATCGGCCTGCACGCGGGCGAGGCGGTCAGCGATGCGCAGCGCAATCTCGCCGAGGAGATCCTGCGCGCCGGTGGCCTGACGCGCTGGGTGGATCAAGAGACCGAGCTCGACATCGTGACCGCCCTGTCCGGCAGCGGACCCGCCTATTTCTTCCTGCTCATGGAGGCACTGGAGGGCGCCGCCGTCGCCCAGGGTTTCGATGCCGAAGGTGCCCGACTGCTGAGCATCCAAACCGCCCTCGGCGCCGCGCGCATGGCCATGGAGAGCGATGAGTCGCCGGCGCAATTGCGCGAGCGTGTCACCTCCCCCGGCGGCACCACCGAGGCCGCGCTGAGCGTTTTGCAGTCCGGCGGCTTCGAGGCGCTCGTCGCCGGGGCCGTCACAGCCGCCCGTTCGCGATCCAAGGAACTGTCCGAACTGTTTGGAGCCGACGCATGACCGAGGCCTATTTCACCAATCCGCTGATCTTTCTCATCAAGACCCTGTTCGGCCTCTACATCAGCATCGTCGTGATCCGTTTCCTCCTGCAGTGGGTGCGGGCCGATTTCTATAACCCCATCTCGCAGTTCGTCGTTACGCTCACCGCACCGGTGCTGCGGCCGCTGCGCAAGCTGATCCCCGGCTGGGGTGGTATCGACCTCGCCTCGGTGCTCCTGGCCTGGCTGCTGAAGGCAGCGGAACTCGCCATCCTGGCCATGCTGCTCGGACTCGACCGCAATCCCCTGCTGGCCCTGGGCTGGGCGGTTCCCGCGCTCGTCGGGCTCGTGATCAACCTCTTCCTGTTCGCCATCCTGATCCGCGTGATCCTGAGCTGGGTGAACCCAGATCCCTACAACCCGGCCGTCAACCTGCTCGGCCGGCTCACCGACCCGATCCTGATCCCGGCGCAACGACTGCTGCCCGCGATCAGCGGCATCGATCTGTCCCCCATGGTCGCGATGATCGGGCTGATCCTGCTGGAGATGTTCCTGGTCCCACCCCTCGCATTGCTCACCGGCAGTCCCTTCTGAGTGCGCTCGGGGCGCGCCCCCCCGCTCGGCATGCCATGGCCTGGTTCAGCTGGCAGGGCGATCGGCTGCGGCTTGCGCTGCGCGTGCAGCCGCGCGCCCCGGAGGACGCCTTCGGCCCGCCGTACGGCGATGAACTCCGCGTGCGGCTCAAGGCGCCGCCCGTGGATGGCAAGGCCAACGCACGGCTGATCGCCTTCCTCGCCGACGCCTTTTCGGTGCCGAGGCGCTCGGTCAGCATCCAGCGCGTTGCCCGGGGGCGCTCGAAGGTGGTGCTCATCGAGAGTCCGGCGCGGTTTCCCGACCCCTTGTCCGAAGTGCGCAACGGGATGGTCGGCGCCCCCTGAGAGGGTGTTGACAGGTTGTAACGGTCCTCTGAGCGGGCCAGGGAATCCGTGGCTGATATCGGAGGCCGCGCACAGGGAGTTTGGGATCAGGGGCTGGGCCGCGGCGCTAGTCAGGCAGCTGCCGCGCCCCGTCCCTACAAAGGACTGAACAGCCGCCAGAGCGCGACACAACCGAAGCCGATCACGAGCAGCCCGGCGGCCATGCGCAGCGACCTCAGTTCCAGATAGCGGGCGGCGGCGCCGGCGAGCAGACCGATGCCGAGCAGGTTGGGCAGCGTACCGATACCGAACGCGAGCATGACCAGGCCCCCCTGAGCGGCGGAGCCTGTGCCGAGCGCCAGAATCAGCATGCTGTAGACGAGCCCGCAGGGCAGCCAGGCCCAGACGAGCCCCACCGAAACGGCCTGCCACCAACCACGAATCGGCAGCAGGCGGCGGCCGAGCGGTTCGATCCGGCGCCAAAGCAGCCCGCCCGCGCGCTCGACCGCCGTCAGGCCGCGCCACCAACCGCCGAGGTAGAGTCCGAGTGCAATCATCACCAAGGCCGCCAGCAGATACAGCGCACGCTGCACCCAGTGCAGCGCCGCGGACTGCACCAGCGCGCCGCCGAGGGCGCCGAGCAGGGCTCCCATGAGGGTATAGCCCAAGACACGGCCGAGGTTGTAGCCCAGCTGCATGGGCAACACCGCCCCCAGGCGCCCTCGGTGCTCCGGGGCCAGGCCCATGGTCAGCATCGAGACCACGCCGCCGCACATGCCGACGCAGTGCACACCGCCGAGGAGACCGACGACGAGCGCGGTGAGGAGGGTCGTCAACATGTCGGCGCCAGGAAAATCGGGTTAGCATGGGCAGGTCTGCTCAGGAGCGAGCGCCAGCCCGGGTCCCTTGGCCCGCCCCGCGGAGCGACGCTGCACGGTCGCCCCGACCCCAACCAGTCAGGCGACGAACCAAAGGCATGTACGAACATCAACGGGAATTCCTGCGCTTCGCCATCGAGACCGGCGTGCTGCGGTTCGGCGACTTCAAGCTCAAATCTGGCCGGGACAGCCCTTACTTCTTCAACGCCGGCGCCTTCAGCACGGGCGCCGGGCTCGCCAAGCTCGGGCGATTCTACGCCGCCGCGCTGACGCAGTCCGGCATGGCCGTGGATATGCTGTTCGGTCCAGCCTACAAGGGGATACCCCTGGCGGCCTGCACGGCCATCGCGCTCGCCGATGAGCACGGGCTCGACCTGCCCTTCGCCTTCAACCGCAAGGAGGCCAAGGATCACGGCGAGGGCGGTACCATCGTCGGCAGCCCACTCGCCGGCCGCGTGTTGATCATCGACGACGTGATCACGGCGGGCACCTCGGTGCGCGAGTCGGTTGCGCTGATCCGCAACGCCGGCGCGACACCCGCGGGCGTGCTCATCGCGCTCGATCGTCAGGAACGCGGTGTGGGATCGATCTCCGCGACCACCGAGGTCAAGGCGGAGTTCGGCATCGAGACCCTGAGCATCGTGGCCCTCGATGAGCTCGTGGAGTTCCTGGGTGACGAGGCCGACTACGCCGCATTCCATCCCGCCCTCGCGGCATACCGGAGCCGCTATGGAGCCGCGGACCTGGCCTAGCGGAAACCCTATGATCCGAAAGGGACTCCACCCCGGAACTATGCGCAAGGTCGCAATAGGACGCGCAACCATGGGCTATTGTGCAGACAGTTGCCCCGCCGTGCGTATCGGCCATGCGGGCACGTCCGATTGGGTCCGACCACCATGCATGAGCTTCTACGCCAACGATTCTGTTCAGCCGATGCCGCGCCCTCCGCGAGCCGGCACCCTCTGAGGATTGCCGCGCTGCTCGGCGCCCTCCTCATCGTCCTGTCGTCCGCGACGCCGACCCTCGCCCAGGTGTTCCACCGCTGGGTGGACGATCAGGGCAACGTGCACTACTCGGACGTTATCCCGCCGACCGAGGTCGACAAGGGCCGCACCATCCTCTCGCCGGACGGCGTGCGCGTGAACACCGTGGCGCCGCAGAGAACCCCGGAGCAGATTCAACGCGATCGAGAGCTGGAACGGCTGCGCGCGCAGCAGGAGCGCCTGCGCGAGCAGCAGCGCGCCGATGATCGGGTGTTGCTCAACAGTTTCCAGACTGTCGACGACCTGATCATGACGCGGGACGGCAACCTGTCGGACATCGATACGCTGATCCAGTTCAAAAAGGGCAACGTTCGCCGACAGCAGGACGGGTTGATGGGGCTACGCAAGGAGGCCGCCGATCTCGAACGCGGGGGCAAGCCGGTCCCGGAGCAGCTGAGGCGGCGCATCGCGTCCACGGAACGCGCCATCGAGGATGCGCTGGCCGCGATCGTCGAGCGTGAACAACAGAAGCGGGAGATCCGCGCGAAATTCGACCGCGACCTGAAACGCCTCCGGCAGCTGAAGCAACTACCGGCCGAGGGCCCGGCCGAGGTCGCCGTCGCAAAGGCCACACCCGTCCTCGAGAACCTCATCGAATGCGCCGACCGCACTAGCTGCGAGGAACTCTGGGTCCAGGCGATCGACTACGTGAAGCGCCACGCGACCATGCCGATCGAGTCCCTCGGAGACGATGTCCTGATCACGCAGGCGCCGAACACGAACCAAGACATCGGGCTCACCGTCTCGCGCATCTGGGACGAGGATGGCCCCGGCGGCCGCATCTTCCTCGACGTGCAATGTCGCAGCTACTCTCCGGGGCAGGACAAGGACTGCAAGACCGAGGCGCACACGGCGGTACTCAGGGGTTTCCGGAGCGCACTCCAAGGCGACCGGCGGCGCGCAACCGGCATGGCGGTACCGCGGGCCTCCTAATCGCCTCAGCGCGAACTGATCATGGTCCCGACGCCCTCGTCGGTGAACAGGTCCAGCAGCACCGCATGCTCGACGCGACCGTCCAGGATGTGCGCGGCGCGCACCCCGCCCCGGACGGCCTCCACTGCACAGCGAATCTTCGGCAGCATACCGCCGGCGATGGTGCCTTCGCCGATCAGTTCGTCGACCCGTGCCAGGTCCAACTCCCGTATCAGCTCCCCGTCGGCGTCCAACAGGCCCGCGGTATTGGTGAGCAGCACGAGCTTCTCGGCGCGCAGGACCTCTGCGACCTTACCCGCCACCAGATCCGCGTTGATGTTGTAGGAGAAGCCGTCGCCGCCAACGCCGATGGGCGCGATGACGGGGATGAAGCTGCCGCCGAGCAGCATGTGCACGACGCCGGCGTCGATGCTCTCCACTTCACCCACATGCCCGAGATCGATGATCTCGGATGCGGCGAGTTCCGGCGCGTCGCGACGCAGCATCAGTTTCCGCGCACGGATCAGGTCCCCGTCCTTGCCCGTCAGGCCCACGGCCGCGCCGCCATGGCGGTTGAGCAGATTCACGATCTCCTTGTTGACGAGTCCGCCGAGGACCATCTCGACCACATCCATGGTCTCGCTATCGGTCACACGCATCCCGTCGACGAACTCGCTGGCCTTGCCGAGGCGCTCCAGCAGGGCGCCGATCTGAGGCCCGCCGCCATGCACCACCACGGGGTTCAACCCGACCAGCTTCATCATCACGATGTCACGCGCGAACCCCTCCTTGAGGCGCTGCTCCACCATGGCGTTACCGCCGTACTTGATGACGATGGTCTTGCCGCTGAAGCGCCGGATATAGGGCAAAGCCTCGATCAGGACACGGGCAATATTGCGTGCTCGATCTTCCGCCAAAGACATCGCGTTGAACTCTCCTGAAAATGCTGTAGGACACGCCGAGCCGCTCGGCGTTCACCCGGGTAGGGTTCGTGGTTGTTCGCGTCTCTCGCGCCCGTCACCCGGACCTGCCCCCTGACGCCCTCGTTGCCTGAGCCGCAGTCTTGCCGGGTCGCACGGGGTGCGGGCGTGGGCTCGCAACCGGTCTCAAAACGGGAGGTCGAGTTCAGGCGCCACCAGGCGCATCATGCGGCGAAACAGGTCCTGGATCTTGTCCAGACTGCCGGGCTGATCCGCCTCGAACCGGAACACCAGACCGGAGCGTGTATTGGAGGCGCGCACCAGGCCCCAGCCCTGATCGAACTCGGCGCGCAGACCATCGATGGTGTTGACCTCGACGCCATCCAACCGGTCTGCCATGCCCAGTACGGACCCCATGATGCGCTGCTCCTGCTCCTTGGGCAGACCAACGAACAGTTCGGGCGTACCGATGCCTGTCTCGTATTCGGCGAAGACCTCCGCCGTCGGGCGCGGGTCCAGCGCCAAGACCTCGAGCACCCGGGCTCCGGCATAGGTCGCGTCGTCGAAGCCGTTCCAACGATCGGCGAACATGATATGGCCACTGAACTCCCCGCCGAGGGGCGCGCCGAGGTCCCGCACCTGCTGCTTCAGGAAGCTGTGACCGGAGCGGCCCATCACGGGCCTACCGCCGTTGTCCAGCACCGAGGCACCGAGGTGGTGACTGCATTTGACGTCGTAGACGATATCGCTCCCCGGCGACCTCGCCAGGATGTCCGCGGCGAGCAACATGAGGAGCCGATCGGCGCTGATAGCCCTGCCGCCGGAGTCGACGACGCCAAGACGATCACCGTCCGCATCGAAGGCGATGCCGAGATCGGCATCGGCGGCGATAACCGCATCCCCTAGCCCTTGGAGTTGCTCCGGCTGCGAGGGGTCGATGCTCTCGCCGATGTCCGCCATGTCCGGATCGCAGTCGAATTCGATCACGTCGCATGCCAGTGCCCGATAGACACTCGGGGCCAGCCGGCTCGCGGCGCCGAAACCACAACCGACGACAACCCTCATGGGCCGCGCCAGCGTGATGTCGCCGGTGACGGCGCGGACGTAATCGTCGTTTGCATCGAACGTGCGACGGACACCCGTACCTCGCTCGAAGTCCCCCCTGCGAATCCGCTCCAACAGGCCCTGGATCTGGTCCTCGCTGGCGGCCTGGCCGCCGAGCACGACCTTGAGTCCGTTGTAATCGGCCGGGTTGTGACTCGCGGTGACGATGGCGGCGCTGGCCTCCCCGCGCTCATGGGCGGCGAAATAGGCAAGCGGCGACGGCGCGACACCGATGTCGATGACGGTGCAGCCGGTCTCGATCAGGCCCTCCACCAAAGCCCTGGCTAGCGCCTCGCCCGAGGCACGCTGGTCGCGGGCGACCACACAGATGCGCTCTCCCCGCACCGCGGCCTCACTGCCCACCGCGCGCCCCAGCGCCCGCATCACGCGATCATCGATCTCGGAGCCGACCAGACCGCGGATGTCGTAGGCCCGGAAGATGCTGGCCGGCACGCTCAGGGCCTGCGCGGCGGGCGGTTCGACATCCGCCGCCGCCGGGGTCGTCGATCGGCGGGCGTCGACGGCCGACGCCTCGATCACCGGGTCATCGGCGGGCAGACCGCCGTGCCCATCCGCTGGCAGACCGGGATCGAAGTCGGTCGGGGCGTCGTCCGGCCGCTCATCCATCGGGGCCTGTCCCGCAACTGCCGCGATCTCGTCCGGAGACCGGTGCGACAGGGTGCGGGCCGGAGACAGGTCACGCAGGGAGCGCCGCAGCGCATTCGTCGCCGCGCCCAGCTCGCGAATCCGACCCCGTGTCCTGCGCATGGGCCGCTGCGCGACGGCATCCTCGACGAGCGCGAGCATGTTGACCACATCGGCAGACACGCCCTGGCGCTGTATTCGGGCGAACAGCCAGACGATCGAACCGAGAAGCAGCAGGCCCATCAGGTAGACCGCCCCGAGGGGCTGGAGCAGATCCGACTCGACCAAGGTCTTGGGCGACGCCCAGGCGAAGAGTTCCAGACGGGTGTCGGCCACGGGCAGGCTGGCGGAGGGCACGCCCGAGACCGGGGGCTGCGCCGGCTCTGCGCCGAGGAAGATCTTGGTATCGCCCACCTGTTGCCTGAAGGAGGAATGGGTAATCTCATCCACCGCCGGAGTCGTCCTGGGCAACAGGGACATCGGCAACATGATGTGCACAACGCCGAGTACACGCTCGCCGTCCTGGTCCATGACCGGCCCGGCCACGGCCAGGTGCTCGTCGTTCTGGCGCACCCGGTGGGCCTCCAGCGGCACGATCCTCGCCTGATTCTGCGCCCGCTGCACCATATCCAGACCGGCGAAGCTCAGTCGACGTGACGCTTCTCCGCCGGGCACCATACCGCCGTTCTCGAAGACCATGACATCGACGGCCCCCGGCACGAGCAACCGGAGCTCCCCCTCTTTGCTTCGCAACACCGCAGTGCGCCCGTCCAACAGCGCCGCACGCAGACCCGGATCTCGACTCCATCGCTTGAGCTGACCACGAACTGCCGCCGTGCGGTTGCCGAGCTCCTGCACGATGGCACCGGAATACGTCTGCAGGTGATGCTCCAGCAAACGCGCCTCGTTGCCATGGAAGAGGTAGGCGGCGCCGAGCAGCACGCCGAGCAGCACGAGCGCGGCGACCCCGTAGGCCATCCACCAGAAGGTCTCGAGCCCGAACCCATCGACGCTGTCCGGGACCGCGAGACCCTTTCTCTGCTCGCGCGATGGCCTGGACCGGTCCATTCAGTGGAACCCTTCGGCGATGGCGCCGCGCATGTCGAACCCTCTGTTTGGCACTGCCATGGTCGCCTCAGAACCGGCCGCTGTGGCCGAACCCGCCCTGTCCACGGCTGCTCGCCGTAAAGTCCGTCACGAGATCCAGTTCCGCCTGGACCACCGGCACCAGCACGAGCTGGGCGATGCGCTCGCCGACCTCGATCCGAAAGGCATCCGATCCGCGGTTCCAGCAGGACACCAACAGCTCCCCCTGGTAGTCAGAATCGATCAGCCCGACGAGATTGCCGAGTACGATGCCATGCCGATGCCCCAGACCAGAGCGCGGCAAAACGACTGCGGCGAGGCCGGGCTCGGCGATGTGCACCGCCATACCGGTCGGGATGAGCTCCGCGGCGCCGGGCGGCAGATCGAGCGGCGTCTTCGGCAGGGCACGCAAGTCCATGCCGGCGGACCCGTCGGTGGCATAGTGGGGCAGCGGGAAATCGCGCCCGAGCCGCTGGTCCAGGATCTTAACTTGAAGGCGATGGCGCATAGCGTTCTGCGATCAGTTCCGTCAGCGCCTCGGCGAGGGCGGGTTTCGGCATCATGGCAAGTCGGCGCTCGCCGCCCCGCCAGAGCACCACCAGGGCGTTCTCGTCGGACCCGAAGCCACCGACGGGCCCGCCCACCTGATTGGCCGCGATCATATCGATGCCCTTGGACTCCAGTTTGCGCGCCGCGTAGGACTCGACCGAGTCGGTCTCTGCGGCGAAGCCGACCGTGAAGGGCGGCGACGGCAGCGCGGCGACGTCGGCCAGGATGTCCGGATTGCGCACCAGCTCCAGCGTCAGCGTCTCCTGGCCCTTCTTCATCTTCGCCGTCCGCGGCATCGCGGGCCTGTAGTCGGCCACCGCCGCGGCACCCACGAACAGGTCGGTCCCCGTCACCTGCTGCATCACCGCCTCGTGCATCTCCGCGGCGGTAGACACCTGGACCCGATCGACGCCCTCAGGGCAGTCCAGGCACGTGGGGCCCGAGATCAGCGTGACCCTTGCGCCCGCGCGCCCCATGGCGGACGCCAGGGCATAGCCCATCTTCCCCGAGCTGTGGTTACCGACATAGCGCACCGGGTCGACGGGCTCGCGCGTCGGGCCTGCGGTCATCAGCACGTGGACACCGGCGAGGGTCCCGCCCTTGGGGACCTGGTGGAGAAGCGGCGCCGAGTCTTCGGTCTCGATCCCCGCCGAATCGGGGCCGGCCGGGCCTGGGCCGATCGGCGATGAGTCGGTCGCTGGCGGGTTGGCTGGACTCGATGTCGGCCGCGGCACGGACGAAGGCGCGGAGACCAGGGCCTCGGCCAGCTCCACCGGCTCGAGCATGCGCCCCGGACCGACCTCCCCACAGGCCTGGGCGCCGCTGGCCGGGCCGAGTATCCGGCACCCGCGCCGCTGCAGTGTACGCACATTGTCCACGGTCGCCGGGTGCAGCCACATGCGCTGGTTCATCGCTGGCGCGAGCCACACCGGGGCCTCGGTGGCGAGCAACAGCGTGGTCAGCAGATCGTCCGCGAGGCCCTGAGCCAGACGCGCCATGAGATGCGCCGTGGCCGGCGCCACCAGGACCTGATCTGCCCAGCGCGCCAGGGCGATATGGTCCATGCCGGCCTCTGCTTCCGGCTCCAGGAGCGCGGTACGCACCGGCCGCCCGGACACCGCCTGCAGGCTCAGCGGCGTCACGAACGACGCCGCGGCCCGCGTGAGCACGACCTGCACGTCGGCGCCGCGCTCGCTGAGCCGCCGCACCAGGTCCGGCGCCTTGTACGCGGCAATACCGCCGCTGACGCCGAGGAGCACCCGAGTCGGCGCCGGCGCGGCGTCGGAGTTGTCGTGGCTGGCGGTCATGCAGTACCCATCTTTGGACCCTAGAACGAGCAGTCGACCGCTTGTGCGTTCATGCAGGCGCCTCAGCGGCCTCGAGTGTTGGCGGTACTCGGGACCCACCCGCTGGGTGGACCAGGCGGCGACCGCCATGGCAAGCCCCGCGGGGCGCCCGGCTGCGTTACAACTCCTCGGAAATGAGGTTGGCTATTCTTGGTCGTCATACCTGGCCAGCCCATTCTTGATCAGGCCCGTGGGACGCACCCCGACGATCGCCCTACTCCATCTAGGTTTGGCCCGGGATTGTAACGCAACACCATGGCTGCACCGTATCCACCCGCCGGGAATTGCGGCGCCCGGATCGCACGTCGCCCGATACCCGAGCACCCTCCGTGGGGCGAGCCCGGACGTCGCCCGACGCGCGGGCTTGCGATCTCGCGTTCCGCAGGGCATGGTCCGTATCGTACACATCACCGCCCTCACGGTATCCATCGCAACACAGGGAGAGAACCGATGCCCATCCCGGAATGGCCGAAGGAGGATCGCCCGCGGGAGAAGCTCCTGACCCGCGGCGCAGCGGCGCTGGGCGATGCCGAACTGCTCGCCATCTTTCTGCGCACCGGCGTCTCGGGCAAGAGCGCCGTCGACCTAGCGCGCGACCTGCTGCAGGAGTTCGGTGGTCTCATCGGGCTGTTGTCGGCGAGCCGCGAGGAGTTCTGCCGTGCGAAGGGGCTGGGGACTGCGAAGTTCGCCCAGCTACAGGCCGTGCTCGAGCTCAGCCAACGCTACCTGCGAGCCGAGATCACCGAGCGTGACGTACTCACCAGCCCCGAGGCCACCCGCGCCTATCTGAAGAGCCGCTTGCGCGTCTATCCGCATGAGGTCTTCGCCTGCCTGTTCCTGGACAACCGCCATCGCGTGATCGAGTACAAGGAGCTGTTCCGCGGCACCATCGACGGCGCCAGCGTTCACCCGCGGGAAGTGGTCCGGGAGGCGATGCGTTGGAACGCCGCCGCCGTGATCTTCGCGCACAACCACCCCTCCGGCGTCTCCGAACCGAGCAATTCGGACCTGCTCATCACACAGCAACTCAAGGACGCGCTGGCGCTCGTCGACGTCCGCGTGCTCGATCACATCGTCATCGGCGACGGCGGCGGCACCTCCTTCGCTGAACGCGGCTTGCTGTGACCCCGCGCAGGGCGGGATAGGCGACCGGCCTGCGCCGATCGAACCTCGATGGCTTGACCGACCGAGAATCAGCCGTTATCCTGGACGGCTTACATTTCTTCAGACAAGCTCGCGCGCGTCGCCTCCGCACCAGGCGGTTGTCGAAATCCCGGTGCATCACCGGGCGCGCAGAGATCGATTAAGGAGCCTCGGGCCATGTCCAAAGTCTGCCAGGTGACCGGCAAGCGCCCGGTGACCGGAAACAACGTCTCGCACGCGCACAACAAGACGCGTCGTCGCTTCCTGCCGAACCTGCACTATCACCGCTTCTGGGTCGAGAGCGAGAAGCGCTGGGTGCGCCTGCGGGTTTCCACCCAGGGCATGCGTATCATCGACAAGAACGGCATCGATACGGTGCTCGGCCAGCTCCGCGCACGCGGCGAGAAGGTCTGAGACCGCACCGGATCACACCACAGGACCGCGCGACCGCGGCCGAGGTAAGCACAGATGGCAAAAGCAGCACGCGAGAAGATCCGCCTCAACTCGAGCGCGGGCACCGGCCACTTCTACACGACGACCAAGAACAAGCGGAATCAGCCCGGCAAGATGGAGATCAAGAAGTTCGATCCCGTTGCCCGGCAACATGTCATGTATAAGGAAGGCAAGATCAAGTGATCCCCCAAGGGCGAGCGATCCGCATGGATTGACTCGACCCGCTTCGGGCGTTATCGCTATGCCCGGAACGAAGACAAAGGCCCGCCTAAGCGGGCCTTTTTCGTTGCAAACGGCAGGGCCCGACCACCGGGGCCGGGCGACACGGGTGGTGGTCAGGCCGGCACCGGCGCACCGGTGATCGTCAGACCACGCAGCTGACGCGAGAAGCCCTCCAGGGCTTGAATGCCGGTCCGCTCCGCTTGCTGACACCACTCCTGCAGCTGCCGGAGCAGCTCTTCCTGCGACGGCGCATTGCGCTCCCAGATGAGGCGCAGACGCTCACGGAACTGATAGACGACGGCCAGCTCCTGATCCTGATCGAACAGCCCCTGCAACTTCGCCAGACCCGCCTCGTCCAGTTGGCAGCGGGCGCGCGCCAGCAGCCGCGCAGCCGAGCGTGCCGAGAGCCCCGGACCAGATCGCATCCCGGCCTCCGGCACGCGCGCAAGGATCTCGCGGGTCATGGGGCGCAGCACATCGAGGCTGAAGCGTCGGATCACGTGCATCCGGCCGACCAAGAGCGCCCGCAGGGTGTCCAGGTCGATGCTCTCCTTGCCCTCGACGAATCGGGGCTTGGGCGCCACCCGCTTCACCCGCGCGAGCCGCAACCACTGCAGCAGCCGAATGTAGGCCCAACCGATATCGAACTCCCAGCGTCGCATGGACAACTTCGCGGACGACGGAAAGGCGTGGTGATTGTTGTGCAGCTCCTCGCCACCGATGATGATCCCCCAGGGGGAAATGTTCGTCGACGCATCCTGGGTTTCGAAGTTGCGATATCCCCAGTGGTGGCCGAAGCCATTGACGACGCCGGCGGCCAAGACGGGAATCCACAGCATCTGCACCGCCCAGGCGGTGATGCCGTAGACCCCGAACAGCAGCAGATCGATCAGCAGCAGCAGGCCGCAGCCGTGCAGGCTGAACCTGGCGTAGACCTTGCGCTCGAGCCAGTCGTCCGGGGCGCCATGCCCATAGCGCTCCACATCGGCCCCGTTCTTCGCGGCCTCCCGGTAGTGCTCGGCGCCGCGCCAGAAGACCTCGCCGATCCCGAGGACCCGCGGGCTATGCGGGTCCAGCTCGGTCTCGCAGTGCGCGTGATGCTTGCGATGCACCGCCACCCACTGCCGCGTCACCATGCCGGTGGTGAGCCAGAGCCAGAATCGGAGGAAATGCGCAACGGCCGGATGCAAGTGCAACGCGCGGTGCGCCTGCGCGCGATGCAGGTAGACGGTGACGGAAACAATGGTGATGTGGGTCATCAGCAGCACGGCCAGTGCGACCTGCCAAGGCGACCACTCAAGAAGACCCGCGTAGGGCATCGGACACTCCCATGGTGCAGTTCGGGGACTTCGCGACCCTTTATCCTGGATTGTTATGGACGCGTGCAGCGACTATAGCCAACCCGCCTGACACAGACCAGGGCGGTTGAGCCCGCTCCAGGGCCGGGCGGCCCGACGGCGGCCGCGAACGGACCGCGGGAGTAAGGGACAGGACGCGCACCGGCGTCGGGCCGCGACCTCGGGCCTCAATCGCGCTCGAGCAGCAGGTTGCCGAAACGGTCGCGCCGCCCTCGCCAGCCGGGGGCAAGCCAGGTCGTCGCAACCTCGTCGACGATCAGGGCCGGCCCGGCGACATCGCCCCCCACGGCCAACATCGACCGACGGAATACGGGCACCGGGGCATCGCAGTCCACGACTCGGGTTCGGAGCGGGCGCGTCGCCCCGCGCGCGCGCCCATCGGGCGGCGGCTCCACCTCCGGCGGCCTCGCCGGTGCCCGCGCCGGCACGCTGAGTCGAACCCGCAGGTTGACCAGCTCCACCGCCAACTCCAACGCGTGCCCATAGCGGGCCAGGTGCTGCTCGCGGAAGGCCGCCGCCGTTTCGGCGGCGCCGCGCCAGGGCAGATTGAGCGTGTGGGACTGCCCGGCGTAGCGCAGGTCCACGGAGTCCTCCCGCAGCAACTCGCCGACATCGACCCCGTCGGCCCGCAGCGCGTCGACGCCCTCTGCCGCAAGGGCGGACAGAGCGGCCGCCACCTCGGCATCGGTGCGGGCGCCGAGGGGACCGAGCCAGGCGCGTGTCAGCAGCCTCCCCGGCGGGGCCGCGAGCATGCCGAGGGCGGAGAGCACGCCGGCACGCTCTGGCACCAGGGCGCGGTCCATGCCGAGGGCCTCCGCCAGGGCGCAGACGTGCAGCCCTCCGGCGCCGCCGAAGCTACAGAGCACGGCACCGCCCGGGTCGATGCCGCGCTGCACGGAAATGACCCGCAGGGCCTGGGCCATGTGTTCGTTGACGATGTCGACGACGCCACGCGCCGCCGCCTCGGCCAGCGCGCGGGGCGACGCCGCCGTCAAGCCGAGATCTCGCGCCAGGGCCGCCAGCGCCGCCCGGGCGGCCCGGGCATCGAGCTGCATGCGCCCGCCCAAGAAGTCATCCACCCGCAACCGCCCCAGGATCAGGTTGGCGTCCGTCACCGTCGGCAACCGACCGCCGCGGCCATAGCAGGCGGGGCCGGGCTCGGCGCCGGCCGAGGTGGGGCCGACCTGCAGCGCGCCCCCCGCATCGGCCCGCGCAATGGAGCCGCCACCGGCGCCGATGCTGTGCATGTCCACCATGGGCACGGCCACGGGCAGACCGGCGATCCTGCCCTCGAGCGTCAGGCGCGGCACCTCGCCGACGAAGGCAACGTCGGTGGAGGTGCCGCCCATATCGAAGGTCAGCAGGCGATCGATGCCCGAGGCCCGCGCCACGTACCTCGCCCCCGCGAGCCCGCCGGCGGGTCCCGAGAGCAGCAGGCGTACGGCCTGGGCGCCGGCCTGCTCCGCGGCGACGGACTCGCCGCTGGAACTCACCACCGACAGCTTGGCCCCCGGCAGGCCCGCGCGCAGTCGTCCCAGATAGCCGCTCACCACGGGCCCGACCCGCGCGTTGAGCCAGGTCGCGATGCCGCGCTCGTACTCGCCGATGAGCGGCAGGACCCGCGACGACAGGGACACAAACGGGCCCGCGCCGGTCGCATCGCCCGACTCGCCCGCGCGGCCTCCTGTCGCCGCCGGCACCTCCGCCAGCGCCTCGGCGATGCGCCGCTCGGCGCCGTCGTCGACATAGGAGAACAGCAGGCTCACGGCCACGGACTCGGCGCCGAGGCGCCGCACCGACTCGCGCAAGGCCGCCAGGTCGGCATCGGAGAACGGCTCCAGCACCTCTCCGTCCGCGGCCATGCGCCCACCGGTCTCCAGGCACAGCTCCGGCGGGACCGGCGCGGGCACCGGTTGCGGCTGAAGGTCGTAGAGTTCGCGTCGCGCCTGGCGCCCGATGGTCAGCAGGTCCGCGAAGCCGCGGTTGGTGACGAAGGCCGTGCGCGCCCCCTTGCCCTCCAGCACCGCGTTAGTGGCGACCGTGGAGCCGTGCACCACCACCAGGCCCGCCGGATCCAGACCGAGTTCCCGCACCCCGTGCAGAATGGCCTGCTCCGGCGCCGAGGGCGTCGAGGGTACCTTGTGCACGCGCAACACCCCGTCGCGCCAGAGCACGAAGTCGGTGAAGGTGCCGCCTGTGTCTATGCCGAGCAGTGTCATGCCGTCTCGCTCGCGTGCCCCGTCATACCTCGAGAATGGTCCCGCAGGGTACATCGCAGACCCCGTCCGGCCCAGTGCGGATGCCGATGGTTGGCACGAGACCGAGCGCGCGCTATGGTCGCCGCCATGGAAGTGATGCTGAGCGTGCAGGGCCTGACGCGGTGCTATGGCCGGACGGCCGCGCTGCAGGGACTCGATTTCTCCTTGGCATCGGGCGAGGTCCTGGGTCTGCTCGGTCCGAACGGCGCCGGCAAGACGACCTGCCTGCGCATACTCGCCGGCAACCTCGCGCCGAGCAGCGGTCGGGTCCTCGTGGACGGGCACGACCTGGCGCGCGACCCGCTGCGCGCCAAACGCCGCATCGGCTACCTGCCCGAGCGTCCGCCCGTCCACGCCGAAATGCGCGTCGACGAGTTCCTGGACTACTGCGCCCGCCTGCACCGGATTCCCTCACGCGACATCCCCCGCGCCGTTGCCCGCTGCAAACGCCAGTGCGGGCTCGACGGCGTCGGCCGCCGGCTGCTCGGCAAGCTGTCCAAGGGCTATCGCCAGCGCGCGGGGCTGGCCGCGGCCCTGATCCACGAGCCGGACCTGATCATCCTGGACGAGCCCACCGACGGGCTCGACCCGGTACAAATCCGAGAGGTCCGCGGGCTTATCCGTGAGCTCGGCAACGCGGCCGCCGTCGTCGTCTCCAGTCATGCACTATCCGAGGTCCAGGCCAGCTGCCGCCGGGTCATCGTCTTGAACCAGGGCGCGATGCTCTACGACGGGCGCCTCGATCAGCCGCGCGACCTGTTGTTGCGCCTGAAACGGCCACCCCCGTTGAGTGCCCTGCTGGCGCTTGCCCCGGTCGACGACGCCGCGGAACAGGACGGCGGCTTCCGCGTACGGCTGGCGGCCGGTACCGGCGCCGACCGACTGGCAGAGGCCGTGGTCGACGCCGGCTGGGGGCTTATCGAATTGACCCGGGAGCGCACGGACCTGGAGCGCCTGTTCTTCCGCAGCATCGGCATGGAGTCCGCCGCATGATCCGCGCCATCGCCGCGCGGGAGTGGCTGTCGGCCTTCCGCACGCCCGTCGGCTGGGTGTTGCTGGCCGCGACCCAGGCGATCCTCACCTATGTGCTGCTCGAGGTCGTCGACGACTTCACAGGCACAGAGCCGGCGTTGCGCTCCGCGGGCATCAATCTCGAGCTGTCGCACAACCTGTTCGGCACCGCCGCCGTGTTGCTGCTGCTCGCGGTGCCGCTGCTCACGGCACGCGCCCTGGCCGCCGACCCGCGAGCCCCCGAGCGTCAACTCCTCGCCGCGGCGCCCGTCTCCAACGGCGACATCCTGGCGGGTAAGTTCCTGGCCCTGGCACTGCTGCTGCTGCCGGTCTGTCTGCTGCCGGCCGCGCTCGGACTCACGCTGCTCGGGGCAGCGCCGGTGGACCCCGGTCTGCTGCTCGCGTCGAGCCTCGGGCTGTGGCTCTCGGCCCTGCTGTTCGCTGCCGTCGGGCTCTTCGCCGCGAGCCTCACCATCCATCCGGTGGCGTCCGCGCTGGCGGCCTACGCCCTGCTCCTGATGCTGTCGCTGCTGAGCCGGGTCGAGCAGCTCGGGGCCGACACCCTCGGCGTCCTCGACTGGCTCGGCTGGAATCAGCACCTCTTTTGGTTCCTCGCCGGCGTCGTTCGGCTCAGCGACCTGGCCTACTTCCTGCTCATGACCGCCTGCTTCCTGGCGCTGACGCTGCGCCGTCTCGACAACCTGCGCCTGGCATGAGCAGCCCGAGCCCAGATGCGCCGGTCACGGAGCCCGCGGACGCAGACTCGGACCCCTCGGCAAGCGCTCAGGCCCAACCCATGCGCCCGCAGCCGACGGCACCCGTCGGCGGCCCCTGGCCGCGACTGCAGCGCATCCTGGTGGACACGACCTTCGCGCTGCTACTCCTGGCCCTCCTGCTCGTGGCGGGCTGGCTCGCCGCCCGCCACGACACCTCCTTCGACTGGACCCTGGCCGGTCGCAACAGCCTGTCGGCGGAGAGCATCGCGCTGCTGGAGCGCTTGCCCACGGGCAACGGCCAACGGCTCAGCATCACGGTATTCGCACCGCGCGATCACAGCGTCGGCCGCGCCGTCGAGCAGCTGGTGGCGCGCTATTTGCGCCATCGCCCGGAGCTCGACGTCCAGTGGGTCGACCCACACCGGGCACCCGAACGTGCACGCGATGCCGACGTTGAGCTGCTCGGTCAGGTCCTGCTGGAGTTCGATGGCCGGCGCGAGAACCTGTCCTCGCTCAGCGAGTCGACCCTCTCCGGCGCCATCGCCCGCCTGGCCACGGCGCGCAGCCCCTGGGTCGCCGTGCTGGAGGGGCACGGCGAGCGCGCCCTGGAAGGCGGCGCTGGGCCCGATATCGGCCGCTTCGGTCAGCTGCTGCGCCAGCGCGGTTTCCGCCTGCAGCCGCTCGACCTCGCACGCACCGGCCAGGTACCCGACAACACCGACCTGCTGCTTGTATCCATGCCCAGCATCGCGCTCTTCCCGGGTGAGGCGCAGGCCCTGGTGGCCTTCGTCCAGGGCGGCGGCAACCTGCTCTGGCTCATGGACCCGACCAGCGAGGACACGGCGAACGACGCACTGATGGGCCTTGAGCCCCTGGCGACCTACCTGGGGCTGCGACCGTTGCCGGGCAGGGTCGTCGATGCGACGGCGTCCGCCCAGGGCTACGAGTCGCCGACCTTCGCGGTCGTCGACGACTGGCCCGACCACAGCCTCGGGCACGAACTGGAACGCCCGGCCGTCCTCCCCAGCAGCCGGGCCTTCGAGGCCAAGGCCGCGCCCGGCTGGCTCATAGACGCAACCCTGACCACCGGTCGAAACGCCTGGAACGAGACCGGCCCGATCCGCGGCGAGGTCGTCCGCGATGCCGCCCTGGGTGAGCAACCCGGCCCGTTGCCGCTGGCCATGGTCCTGACGCGTCCGCGCGCGCCCGATTCGGGTTTGGATGGAGCTGCGGCCCCGGTCGCCGCCGCGGACGCAGATCGGGGCCAAGCACTGGGAGGGGCACAGCGGCAGACACGACCACAGAGCGACAGGCAACAACGGGTCATCGTCGTCGGCGACGGCGACTTCCTCAGCAACGCGCACCTGGCCAGCGCCGAGAACCAGACCCTGGCGCTGCGCATGGCGCGCTGGCTGGTGGGCATGGAAGACCTCATCACGGCCCCCGAAGGGCTCGACGACCGCGACAACTTCAGGCTGTCGCCGCTCCGGGGTTGGGCCATCGCCATCGGCGCCCTGTTCGTGGCCCCGGCTCTGCTGCTCGTCGCGGGGCTCTCCCTAATCTGGCATCGGGGGCGCGCATGAGCATCGTCGCACGGCGTTGGCTGATCAACCTGGGCCTGCTCGCGCTGCTCGGGGCGTTGCTGCTTGTGGTCCGACTCGACCAACGCGAGACCCTGCGCGAGACGCGGCTCACGCCGCTGCAGCCCGAGGCGGTGACCCGCATCGTGCTGGAGCGCGCCGGCGAACCCGCGGTGCGCCTGCAACGCCGCGACACCCGTTGGGAGATGACCGAGCCCTTCGCCGTGCCAGCCGTCACCGACAGCGTCGCCGCGCTGTTGCCGCTGGCGCGGGCCAGCGTGAGCCGAACCCTGCCCGCGGCGGGCCTCGACCTCGCGGAGCTCGGGCTGGAGCGGCCACCGGTGCGTCTGCGCCTGGACGGGCTCGAACTGCGCTTCGGCGCGACCGAGCCCATCGCCGAGCGTCGCTACGTGCAACAGGGCGATACCGTGCACCTGATCGACGACCGCTACCTGCCGCGGCTGCTGACGCCGACGGTCGAGCTGATCAGCCCCCGGTTGCTGCCGCCGGACTTCAGCCCCGGCCTCGGCGACTTGGACGGCACACCGCTGACCGCCGGCAGTGTCGCCCCGCTGGCGGATGCGGTGGCCGTGCGCGTGGAGCAGGCCGCCGACCCGCAGGACGAGGTCTTGCTGCGCCATATGCTCAGCCTCGACTCCGCGGATGGTGGCGATGGGCTCTTGTTCGCGGTCGGCGAGGGCGGCACCCGCTGGACGCGACTGGACACCGGGCTCAGCTGGCTATTCGCAACCCCGCCGCTGGCCTTGTTCGGCCCCGAGCAGCGCGCCGCCTCCACCCCGTCTGCGGTGACACCCGCTCAGGCACCCGCCGCCCGGGCGATGCCCAGTGCACCGGCGACCACCCTACCCGCTCCCGAACCCGCGCTGCCCGTCCAGCGGCTCGCCCCGCCGCTACCCGGCAGCGCGCCGACCGAGCCCAAGGCGACGGCCGCCATACCGGAGCTGCGCGCGATGGCCCCCTCCAGGCCCCCGAACCCGAACGCCCTGCCGCAAACGGGCGCCGACCCCTTCGCACCGCCGGCGGACGCCGACGTCACACCTGAGGAGACCTCGGCGCCACCGATGGAACCTTCGACACCGCTGCGCACCGAGCGGCTGCGGCCATGATCCGAGCATGACCGTCCCCATCACACACCCGCCCGACACCCGCACCTGAACACGCATGCCCGAACTGCCCGAGGTCGAGACCTGCCTGCGCGGTATTGCGCCGCACCTCCGCGGGCGCCGCATCCTGCGACTCGAAGCGCGGGAGCGGCGCCTGCGCTGGCCCGTGACGCCGCAGATCGACGCCGCCGTCGCGGGACAACCCATCGAGGCCCTGCAACGCCGCGCCAAGTACCTCCTGCTGGACCTGCCGTCGGGGAGCCTGATCCTGCATCTGGGCATGTCCGGCAGCCTGCGGGTACTGCCGGCGGAGACCCCGCCCGGCCCCCATGACCACATCGATCTGATGCTGGACGACGGCAAGTGCCTGCGGTTGCGCGACCCACGCCGCTTCGGCAGCCTGCACTGGGCGGCGTCCCCGGCGACCGACCACCCATTGCTGACACAACTGGGACCGGAGCCCGTGTCGCCCGGCTTCGACGGCGGCCACCTGCACCGGCGCAGCGCCGGGCGTCGCGCACCGGTCAAGACCTTCATTATGGACAGCCGCATCGTCGTCGGCGTGGGCAACATCTACGCCAGCGAATCCCTATACCGCGCGGGCATCCACCCCCAGCGACCGGCCGGGCGCATCTCGCGCACTCGCTACGACCGGCTCGCCACGAGCATCAAGGCGGTGCTGGCCGCGGCCATCGCCGAGGGTGGGACCACACTGAGGGACTTCGTGCAGGAGGACGGCAACCCCGGCTACTTCGCCCGGGAGCTGCGCGTGTATGGACGCGAGGGGGAGCCCTGCCCCAGCTGCGGTCATCCGATCCGCCAGCGCCGCATCGGGCAACGATCCAGCTTCTACTGTGCGCGCTGCCAGCGTTGAACGAGACGCCGATTGCTATCGGCAAACCGAGCCGCCCCCCATCCGGGCCTGACTCACAGGCAACTGCCTCAGAGATCCTCGGGGCGGTTCATCTCCCCGCCGGCCAGCAGCTTGACGCTGCGCGCCGTTCAGCAGTTGAAGTCGGTTGACCATCAGCGTACAAACGCCTGGCAGAACAGTCCATTTCGCTAGAGGAGCGCGAGTTGCATCCTGCGATCGCTGAACAGGTCCCACGCATCAGCGACCTCTGCCGCCAACATCATGTGCGCCGACTCGAAGTCTTCGGCTCCGCGGCCCGGGGGAGCGACTTCGATTTGGGCCGCAGTGACGTCGACTTCTTGGTGGAGTTCGACCCAGACCCCGCGCTGAACCGCTTCGAGATCTACTTCGCGTTGAAGCAGTCTCTGGAGGAACTGCTGCATCGAGATGTCGACCTGGTCACGCTAGGGGCGGTTGTGAATCCGTATGTCCTTGCGTCTATCGACCGGAGTCGGGAGCTGGTGCATGGCGCGTGACCCTAGGGCGTTGCTTTGGGATGTCTGCACCGCGGCGGACGCCATTACGCGGTTTCTCGAACAGAAGACCTTCGACGGCTTCGTCGCCGACGACATGCTGCGCTCCGCTGTCGAGCGTCAGTTCGAGATCATTGGAGAAGCCCTCGCGCAGCTGACGAAGATCGATCCGGCGATGGCTGCTCGCATCCCAGATGCTGGCAATGCCATCGGGTTCCGAAATATCTTGATCCACGGATATGCGAAGGTCGACAGTCGCGTCGTTTGGGAGGCTGCGACTAAGAGTTTGCCGAGGCTACGAAAGGCGGTCTTCTCCTTATTAGACGCAGGAGACTGAAGGCCGAAGTGTCGAAGGCCGAGGGCTCGCGAAGGCCGAAAGGTCGCGTCTAACATCGAACACTCGACCCGGAAGCTCTACGATCACCGGCGACGAGATTTCCGGTGACTGACCATGGCAAGACCTCTGCGTTTGGAGTTTTCCGGCGCGCTCTATCACGTGACGGCTCGCGGCAACGACTGCGGGAGCATATTCCCGGGCGACGGCGACAGCGATCGGTCGGCGTTTCTGGACATCCTCGGCGCGACCTGGTGCTGAACCCGGTTCGCGCACGCATGGTCACCGCGCCGGGCGATTGGCCGTGGAGCAGCTATGCAGCGACGGTTGGCGAGACACCTGCCCCTGTCTGGCTGGAGACCGACGCGGTGCTGCGTGCGTTCGCGGCAACGCGCAGCGTCGCGGTGGCGGGCTACCGGCGCTTCGTGGCCGAGGGCGTGGACGCCGTCAGCCCATGGCAGGCCCTCAAAGGACAGATCTATCTGGGCTCGGAGCAGTTCGTCGAGCACATGCAGGCGCGAATCGATCCGAATCGCCCCCTGCGGGAGATCCCGAAGCGCCAACACCGCGCCCCCGCCAAGCCCTTGGCCGACTATGCCGCACGCTGGCCCGATCGTGATCGGGCGATGGGGGAGGCGTACCGCTCCGGTGGCTACAGCATGCAGGCCATTGCCGATCACTTCGGGGTCAGCCACATGAGTGTCGGGGACCTTGGGAAATTGCCGTCCTGGCAGTTTTCCAAGACGCGAAGCGAGACCGGAGCTTAGACTGAAGTTGGCATCGCAAATCCGTGTATCTTGCTCATATTCCTGAGAAAGCAGGAATTCAGGGATGTCGGCGCCTGGCTACAACCGGATGGCGCTGATCAGGTCGAGGGCATGGCGCTGCTTGGCGTTTTCAGTGGTGTCGATTTCGAATGTCATGTGAGTGCCGTCGGCGCCTTGGCGCCGGCAGGTGTTGCGCACGATCTTGGCCAGCTCGTTGAGGAGCGTGCGGAAGCTGTGGGCGGGTGTCGCGTCGGCGAGGGTCTTGGCTGCGCTCTTCGCGAGCGCCGCATCGGAGCGTGTTGCCGGCGCGACCGGGTCGCGCACGGTGCGACGCTGTCGGTCCTCATCGGCAAACAGCAGCTCCCGCCAAGCCTCGAGTTATTGTCAAATCTGGTGTACCGCCACTCAGGCGGCGACCCTGTCTTGCTGATCGACGACTTGCTCTCCGTTGCGGAACCGGACGTTGTTGACGA
>JANQFX010000031.1 GCA_028277725.1 Thiohalocapsa sp. | reverse complement strand
GGGCCGGCCCCGGAAGCGACCCCGAACGCCAGGGCAAGTGGCAGCGACAGGATGGCTGTGGTCACCCCGCCGGCAAGATCCGATCCCAGATGGTTGAATGTCAGTCGTTTCATGGATGGCATCAGCCGCCGTTCGCCGGCTCGATCTCGATCAGCACTTCGTCCGGATTCACCGAATCGCCCTTGGCAACGAAAATACCCGTCACAGTGCCGGCGATAGGTGCCTGAATCTCGGCCTCCATCTTCATCGCCTCGGTCACCAGCATGGTCTGTCCTGCGGTGACCTCCTCGCCTTCGCTCACCAGCACGTCGACGATGTTGCCCGGCATCGAGGTGGTCACATGGCCGGTCTTTGTAGGCCGCGGACGTTTTCCGGCGATGGCCGTCTTGACCGCGCCCTCGGCCCCGCCGGTCAGGACGACCTCATCGAGAGTCTCGATCAGGACTTCCTCCGGGATGCCGTCGATCGCCAGATAGAAGTGGCGGTCGACTTGGCCCTTGTGGCCGGCCCCGGTCACCTTGACGTGATAGGTCTCACCATGTACGGCGATGTTGAACTCGGTCGGCACCGCCTGCGGGCCGAGCCCACTCGTTGGCGGCTCCAGCGGTTCGGGGTGCAGGGTGCCGGCGGCGCGGTGCTCGAGGAAGGCGCGCCCGACCTCCGGAAACATGGCATAGGTCAGGGTGTCCTCGGGCGAGCTCGCCAGGGTGCCGATCTCGTTGGTCAAGCGCTCCAGCTCGGGCTTGAGCAGGTCGGCCGGACGGCAGTCGATCAGCTCCTCCTTGCCGACCGCCTGTTCCTGCAATTCTGGATTGACCGGCGCCGGGGCCTGCCCATAGCGCCCCTGCAGATAGAGCTTCACCTCGTTGGTGATGGTCTGATAGCGGTTGTCCGTCAGGACGTTCAGTACCGCCTGGGTGCCGACGATCTGCGAGGTTGGGGTCACGAGTGGCGGAAAGCCGAGATCCTCGCGCACGTGCGGGATCTCTTCGAGCACCGCGCCCATGCGGTCGAGCGCGTTCTGCTCCTTGAGCTGGTTGGCCAGGTTGGAGATCATCCCGCCCGGCACCTGACTGACCTGCACCCGGGTGTCGACGCCGGTGAACTCGCTCTCGAACTGGTGGTATTTCTTGCGCACCTGATGGAAATAGACGCTGATCTCCTGGAGTGCTTCCAGATCCAGGCCGGTGTCGTAGGCGGTGCCGCGCAGGGCCGCGACCAGGCTCTCGGTGGGCGCATGCGAGGTCCCGCCGGCCAGCGCCGAGATGGCTGTGTCGATGGTGTCGCAGCCGTTCTCGATCGCCTTGAGGTGACACATCTCGGACAGGCCGGCGGTGGCGTGGGAATGCAGGTGCAGCGGCAGCGGGATGCTGTCTTTCAGCGCCTTGACCAGCTCGGCCGTCACATAAGGCGTCAGCAGGCCGGCCATGTCCTTGATGGCGATGGAGTCGCAGCCCATGGCGGCTAGCTCGCGGCCCATGGCGACGAAACCGTCGACGTCGTGCACCGGGCTCACCGTGTAACAGATGGTGCCCTGGGCGTGCTTGCCCACCGCCTTCGTCGCCTCGATGGCGGTGCGCAGATTGCGCACGTCGTTGAGGGCATCGAAGATGCGGAACACGTCCATGCCATTGTCCGCGGCGCGGGAGACGAAGCCGCGCACCAAGTCATCGGAGTAATGACGGTAGCCGAGCAGGTTCTGCCCACGCAACAGCATCTGCAAGCGGGTGTTGGGCAGGGCCTCGCGCAACTTGCGCAGCCGTTCCCAGGGGTCCTCCTTCAGGAAGCGCACACAGGCATCGAAGGTGGCGCCACCCCAGCACTCGAGCGACCAGTAGCCGATGGCATCGAGCTTGGGGCAGATCGGCAGCATGTCCTCGGTGCGCATGCGGGTCGCCAGCAGCGATTGGTGGGCATCGCGCAGGATGAGGTCGGTGATGTTGATCTTTCTCATGGATGGGAGCATGAATGGGTTCTCTCCTACAGACCGGCATGCGCCGCGACGGCGGCGGCGAGCGCGGCGGCGATGTCTTCGCGGCGGCGTTTGCTCGAGTAGTTGAGCAGTTCGGGATGGGCCTCGACGAAGCCGGTGTCGAAGCAGGCCTTGCGGAACTCGGGATGGCGCAGGATCTCCTGATAGAAGGGGATGGTGGTGCGCACCCCGAACAGGCCCATGTCGCGCAGGGCGCGGTGGCCGCGATTGACGACGTCGTCCCAGTTGAGCGCCCAGACGATCACCTTGGCCAGCATGGAATCGTAGTGCGGCGGGATGGTGTAGCCGGTGTAGATGGCCCCATCGGTGCGCACGCCGGGCCCACCCGGAGCGTAGTAGCGTGATATACGCCCGAAGCTCGGCAGGAAGTTGTTTCTCGGGTCCTCAGCATTGACGCGAAATTGGATCGCAAAGCCGCGACGTCCGATCTCGTGCTGACGGTAGCGCAGCGGCAGCCCGGCGGCGATGCGGATCTGCTCCTCGACCAGGTCGACCCCGGTGATGGTCTCGGTGATGCTGTGCTCGACCTGGATGCGGGTATTCATCTCCATGAAATAGAAGCGCCCGGCATCGTCGAGCAGGAACTCAACGGTGCCCGCATTGGTGTAGCCCACGGCGCGCGCCGCGATCACCGCCAGACCATTGACGTACTGGCGCTGCGCCTCGTCGAGCTGAGGCGAGGGCGCGATCTCGATCAGCTTCTGGTTGCGGCGTTGGATGGAACAGTCGCGCTCGAACAGATGCACGCAGTTGCCATGATGGTCAGCCAGCACCTGCACCTCGATATGGCGCGGGTTCATCACGCAGCGCTCGAGGAAGACCTCGGCGCGCCCGAAGGCCTTGGTCGCCTCGGAGATGACCCGGACATAATTCTGGCGCAGTGCTTGGGGGTCGTCGCAGCGGCGGATGCCGCGTCCGCCGCCGCCGGAGGTGGCCTTGAGCATGACCGGATAGCCGATCTCCTCGGCGCAGACCAGGGCCGCCTCCAGGCTGTCGAGATTCCCGGGGCTGCCGGGCGTGATCGGGACGCCGGCCTTTTGCATGGCCAGGCGCGCCGCGGTCTTGTCGCCCATGCGCGCGATCACCTCGTCACTCGGGCCGATGAAGGTGATCCCGCGCCGCGCGCAGGCGCGCGCCAGTTCCGGATTCTCGGACAGGAAGCCGTAGCCTGGATGCACCGCATCACAGCCGGTGGCAACGGCGAGATTGACGATCTGGTGCACGTTCAGGTAGCCGGCAAGCGGGTCATTGCCCAGGCAGTAGGCCTCGTCGGCCTTCTTCACGTGCAGCGAATGGCGGTCGGCGTCCGCATAGATCGCGGCCGAGCGAATGCCCATCTCGGCGCAGGCGCGGATGATGCGCACCGCGATCTCGCCGCGATTGGCGATCAAGATCTTGCGAAGCATGACAGGGTCTCAGGCGTGGCCACTTGTAGGACCGGGCGGACCGGAATGATGGACGGAGCCCGACGCGCGTCAGGGCGACTGGGCGCGCCACTCAAGACAGAGAGAGCGAGGGTGTTCGCCGGGCGGTGACCCAGCGACGATGATCTTCGCGCCCGCGCGGGCTCGCTACCCGCTTTCTCGGCATCAGGCGTTCAGGTTGACCTGTTTGACGCTCATCGCATCCTTCTTGCACAGGGTGATGCAGATGCCGCAGCCCTTGCAGCGTTTCTGGTCCACGGTCACCGTATCGCTGTCCTCGCAGTAGGCGATGACATTCGGGTCCGGGCATCCCATCGCACACAAGGCGCATCCCGAGCACAGTTTGGGCTCTACTTCAGCGGCGTAGTACATCGAAACCTCCTGCCATCAGTGAGTCTGTTGGAACATGGATTCACCAGCCTTGTGGATGACCTCGAGATTCTTCTCGATCATCTGGCTGACCTTGGCGAACTTCTCCTTCACCGCATCATCGAGCGCCGCGGTGCTGCCGGAGGCGACGAACTTGCTGCCACCGAATCGTTCCACCATGGCCGACTCCAGCGCGTCCAAGGAGGGCGACTGCTGGATGCGGTAGAGCGCGCCGAGCATGGCGATGTTGGTCGACAGGTGGGTGCCGCTTACCTCCATCGCGATTTCGGAGGCGGGAACGTAGTGGACCTGCGCATCGAGCTTGGCCAGGTTGTCCAACTCCTCCTGGGAGAACTGCAAGGCGGAGGCGGAGTTGATGATGATGGTCCCGCCTGCCTCCAGGCCATCGAAGAAGGGCATGGTGTAGCTCTTGCCCATGGTGATGACGTGGGGATGGAAGACCATGATGAGGCTCGGGTACAGGATCTCGCCACGCTCATAGATCGGCTCTTGCGAGATGCGTACATAGCTTTCGGCCGGGGCGAGACGCTTTTCCGCCCCGAAGAAGGGATTGACGGTCACCTGCAGGTCGTCCTTGTAGGCGGCCATGCCCAGGATGTGCGCCGCGGTCACGACGCCCTGGCCGCCCAAGCCGGACATGCGAATAGATCTCTTCTCAGCCATGTCTGCCAGCCTCCTCGAGGGCGTTCAAGTAGCTCTGGGCGTCGTCGGAGATGTACTCGTACTGCTTGAAGTGCTTCTCCTTTTCCCGGGTCTTGATCGACACCAGGGTGTCCGAGGGCTTGGTCTTGAAGTTGGTGGGGCAGGGACTGAGCAGCTGCACGTAGGTGGGCCCCACCTCGCGGGCGATCAGGATGGCGCGCCGCACCACCTTGCCCAACTTGCCCGGGCGCGACGGAGAGGCGGCGGCCACGTAGACGCAGCCGGCGGCTTCGGCCACCTTGGGCAGATCGGCTTTGGGGAAGACCTTGCCCTTGGGCGCCATGTTCATGACCGTCCCTTCCATGCTCATGCCGCTCTCCTGGCCGCCGGTATTGGCGTAGGCCTCGTTGTCGAGCATGATGGTCGCGATCTTCTCGCGCCGGAACCAGGACTGCATGACCATGTCCAGGCCGATGTCAGCCGTTGCGCCGTCGCCGGCGACGACGACCACGTCCTTCACATGGTCCGGAAAACGCAGGCTCAGCGCGCGCTTGATGCCGCTCGCCACGGCGTTCTGGTTGCCGAACAGCGAGTGGACGTTGTGCAGGCCGACCTGCGGAAACACCAGGGCGCTGCAGCCGGTGGAGCCCACGATCACCGTATCTTCCGGGCTCGGCAGGGAGGCGAGCACCAGCCGCAGGGATAGCGCCAGCCCGCAGCCGGCGCACAGAGGATGCTCCTCGACCAGTTCTTTGTACTTGCCGAGGTCGGTGACCTTGTACTCTTTCCCGTAAGGGCCGTTCTCCACCAGCTCCTTGTATTCATTGGGCATCACGTCCTCGAACGCGGGCGAGATGCTGACGATGCGCGCACTCACTGGAGCACCCTCCTGATTTCATCGACGATGAGATGGGCCGGCATGGTCATGCCGCCAAAGACCCGAGGCGCGCCGATCACTCGCCGGGGGTCGTCCACCGCGGCCTTGATCTCCTTTGCCAGCCATCCGACCCGGTTGAGCTCGGGCACGATAAGGGCACGCTTTCCAGCCGCCAGCCGTCTGATCTCCTCGCTCGGGAAGGGGCGGATCGCCTTGAGCTTCACCAGTCCGACCGAGAGTCCTTCCTGTCGGCACAGACGCATCGCCTCGCGGCTCTGGCTCACGGCGGTGCCGGAGGCGATCAGTAGCACCTCGGCGTCCTCGTGCTCGGTTTCCAACAGGCCGCCGAGATAGCGCTCCAGATGCTTTCTCGAGCGCTCCTGCGCAGCCTCGATTTCTTGCTGCCAGGAGGCATGGGCGGCATAGCTGATGAAGTTGCTCTTCATCACGAAGGGGTCGCGCATCTGCCGCACCGGCACGCTCTCCATGTCCATGGGCGGGACTGGCGAGCACTGGGGGTCGTAGGGCGGCAGCTTGCTGTCCGCGTCCGGAATGTGCAGGATTTCCTTGGTGTGCGTGATGAAGAAGCCGTCGGCGAACACACCCACCGGCAGATGCACGTCGGTCTTTTCGGCGACGATGAAGGCCTTCAGCAACATGTCGTGCAGGTCCTGCGCGGTCTCCGCGTGCAGCATCAGCATGCCGGTCTCGAGCAGGAAGGCCATCTCGATGGTGTCTGGTTGGATCGTCAGGGGACTGTTGATGCCCCTGGTCAAGAAGGCACAGACGATCGGCAGGCGCGAGCCGGACCAGACCGGGAACATCTCGAACGCCCGCATGGTGCCGGGGCCGCCGGTCGCGGTGAAGACGCGCACGCCAGCCATGGCCGCGCCGGCTACCGAGGACATGACCGCGAACTCGTTCTCTCCGCGGAAATACTCCTTCACATACCCTTCCGCGAACAGGTCGCCGACCAGGTGCATGCTCTCCGACTGCGGCGTAATGGGATAGGAGATAGCCATATCCACATTCGCCTTCCTGATCGCCTCGCGCAGGGCTTCACTGCCGCTCATGAACTGCTTCTTCCTTTCCGCCTCGAAGAACAGGTATTCGGGGCTTCTGACTTGTTGCTGTTGCATCGCCTCAGCCCCTCGCCTTCAATCGGTTGACCGCAGCCGTCAGCGCCTGCAGATCGGTCAAGCCGAAATCCCGCAGCGAGATGACCGCGTCCTCATGGCCGGCTTCGGCGCACAGCGCGATGGTGCAGCAATCGGTGCCGCCGCGAATGATCTTCAACGCCATGTTGGCATAGTGGCAATGCACCCCGATGAAGACGCAGACGTCGATCTTGTTATGCCAGATGGTCAGGTTGGGATGGTTGGGGTTGACCTCGATCTCCGGGTTGATCATCGGGTACTTGGGCCGGTAATCCGGCATTGGGATGATCTTGGCACCCAGGGTGTCGGCCAGATCCTTCAGCGCCTGCGCCTTCTCAGCGATCCCGTCCTTCCAGTTCCAGAGGATCAGCGGACCGGGGAAGAAGGTCGGGTTGTTGGCGTTGACCAGCCTGGTCGCCGCCTCTTCCAGCGCGCTTGCGGCCGGGACACGCGCCCCTTCGATCAGGCCTTCACCCTGCTCGGGCAGCTCGATGCCCATTGATGCGGCGGCCGGCGGCAAGAACCCTTCCGGCCCTGAAACTACTTTGTATCGATGTGGCTCCAAGAAAGCCTCCGATTCTGCAGACTTGATGTGTATCGGCAGGACGACAGTCGTTCGTGCCGAATCTCCCATCGGATTCTCTCCGCTTGTTTCGGAAGCACGGGGGTCTTTCCCAATCCGCACTCTGGAGCCCAATGTCCCACGGGAGCGTTGTGCAGCGATTGAGGATTGCCGCGAGAGGCTTTCCAGCCTGTCTGGGAATCGAGCGGTTTCGCCGGCGGGAACGCCCACTTCCCGCAGACAGGAGAAGAGGGCGGCGGCTCTTTATGCGAGATGAGGGAAGAGTCTGGACCGTGCGCGAGAGACAGCAAGCAACCGACGAGTGGTCAAGGCTAAACCATGCTATCCTCGTGGGTAAATTCGTCGTTTTGCGCGAAATAGTTCGGAAAAATCTTATGATCGCGAGGGCGCAGGGGGTTGGAGAGTTCGCCTACCCTTTCCAGAAGGTAATGGGCAGCGTAAGCTGATCGGCCAAGCGCCAGGTTCACGCAGGACTTCCAGGAGGATGCCGCGTCCTGCGGCGCCTGTTCAGAGTTTACCCGGCCCTCGTCTAACGGACGATGATCTCCCCGGTGATGATGTCGCGGATGTTCACGACCACGCCATCACCCACCTTGAGGTTGCTCAGGAGCGCCTTGTTCTCCAGTTCGAAGGTCCGCGTGTCTCGGGCGCCGCGGATCACGACCGTGCCGGCCGCCTGATCGATACCCACGAGTCGAGTCGCGTCACTTCCGGTGGTACGTGCAGGACCTCGAAGCTGCCGTCCGCTGTGCGGATGGTCATCATGCGCGTGTCGGTGTTTACGACCATGACCTCGCCCTCGAGGGTGGTCTGCATGCCCATTGCCTTGATGGCTTCGGTCCGAAGGTCCGGTTGGGCAAGGAGGCCGGCGCCGCGCGGTCGATCCGCATCCAGTGCTGTACCCCAATGGACGACGTCGCGAGCAAGGTGCCGAGAGCAACGTCGACGAAGCGCACCAGGTTGTCGATGGTGACACCCAGGAAGGAATCGACTCGCGAAAGCTAGGGTGCATAGGGCAGAGAGGAGTGGTGGAGCACGATCACGACGTCGCCGTTCTCAAGCTTCTTGAAACTCCAAGTCTTAGCGACGGACACAGTGTTGCCGTCCGCGTCGGTAATGGTGACATCACCCATCGACGGTTCGAGGGGGCGTTCGTACCTGTGAGGATGTCTTGGAGGTCGGACATCGGGCTATGCAACTGGTTGATCAAGGGCCGGGCGGCAATCGCTCAAGCGACGAGCGTATCGGCCGAGGTTGATCATCAACCTGTACGACACCACGCGAGGCGTCGAGTCCACCAACAGATGGAACCTGAACACTCGGTACTCGCGCTTCTTCCCCGATAGGCCTTGGTACGGCGCCGCCCACCTGCGCTTGAAGAAGGACCGGTTCGCCGATGTACGTCTGCGCACCATCGCGGCACCCGGCGTCGGCTATGGGTTCGACACCGGCGCAACCCGGATCAACGTCGAACTCGGCCCGACCTATGTCAACGAGGACTACTACAGCAATGCCAACGGCTCCTATTGGGGCCCCGGCCTGTTCGTGGACTTGGAGCAGGACCTGCTGGGCGAACGCCTGGAGGTCTATCTCCACGGCATGGGCTTCGCATCGCTCGGCAACGAGAACAAGGACATCCTGGTGTCCTGGGCCGGCCTCCGGGTGCCGCTCGCCGGCGGATTCGTCGGCGGCATCGAGTACGAGATCGACCACGACAATCCCCCCGCCGTGGAGGCGAGGTCCACCGACGAGACGCTGAGGCTGAAGCTCGGCTACGAGTGGTGAGCTCCGCTGCACGCAATAGCGATGCCGCCCGGGTTGCCCGCGTCCGACGCCTAGCAAGGCGCGGGCGGGCCGCAAGCCCGAGCCTGGACCGACCGTGCATCCCGGTGTGCGGCTGCGTCCCTTCTGGATAGGCCATGGACTCCGGCTTGGAGGCCCTGCGAGGAAGCACACTCGAGCATTGCAGCCTGGGTTTGCGCACACGCCCGCCGTGGTAATATCCCCCGTCGTTCGATGGCCCTGACCTGCGCCAAACTCACCCCAAAACCGGAGCGTTGTTATGTCTGTCGCACCTTGGCCCCCGAAGAACCCCGAAAAGCTCGGGGCCACCTTTACCAAGCTCGGCTGGATCGGCTTCGTGATCCAGCTGGTCTTGCTGACCGTTCCACTGCTGTTGGCGCTGTACATGTGGGTCGGTTTCTCGCCGGAGTCTGCTGCACGCAAGGGCATCGATCTTAGTAACTACCTGTCCTACGGCAGCCTGATCGTGGCCCTGTTCACGGCCTTCTGGTTGTTCCGCTATACCCGCGTCGGACAGCGCATCAGTGCACAAGACCCGGCGCTCACAGGTCCGGGCGTCCTCAAGACGGTCTGGATCGGCATCTGGGCGGGCGGCCTGGGCATCCTGTTTTCCTTGCTGCAGTTGTTCGGTGCCGCTGGCCGCATCTTGTTCGTGATGCTCGCGAACCCGCAGACCGGTCTCATGGTCTCCCCGCAAATCGGCAGCAACCCGACCCAGTCCATCTCTGCGCTCGACGGCATCAGCCTGCTGACGCTGCTCGTGCTGCTGAGCGCGGAACTCGTGGTGCTCGGCTTCTCCCTGTGGTTGCTGTATCGGACGGCGACACCGGAGCCGGAGCCGGGCGAGTAGGCCGCAGATCCCCAGGTCATCGTCTGGCGACGTCCGCACACGACCGATTGCCGGTCACCTGTGGATCGAGCAGGCGATGATCATCGACCTGCAGGGGACATGATGACGCGGCGCCCTTTGGTCAGCTTCACGCTGCGCTGCGCGCTGCTGTTTGGCTTTTGGCTGCTGTTGCTGGAGCCCGAGAAGTCCGCGGCCGGCGCGGCCGACCTCGACTGGGCTATCGATTGGGTCGTCGGCATCGGTGCGGCCGTGCTCGCGACGCTGTTGAGTTTGCGGCTACTGCCGCCGCACCCCGCCCATTCGCCTTGCTGCGCTTTCTGTGGCGCTTTTCCTTCCAGTCCTTGGGCGCAGGTCTCGACGTCGCGCGCCGCGCCTTCGATCCGCGCCTGCCGGTACGGCCCGGTCTGCTGAGACAGCCGACGGCGTTGCCGGAGGGCGACGTTCGGGTCCTGTTCGGTGCCGTGACCAGCCAAGTGCCGGGAACTCTGGCTGTCGGTTCGGCCGACCACGACGCACTCCTGTACCACTGTCTCGACCGATCCCAAGACGCCGCGCCCGAACTGGCCCGGGACGAGGTCCTATTCCGCAAGGTCCTGGGGGTCGCCACGTCCGACACGTCGGACCGGCAGCGTGAGCGCGTTCCTTCTGATCGCAGGTGGCTTCATCCTGCTGACCGTGCTGCTCGGGCTGCTCGATATCCTGCGCCGCCCGAGCGACCTCGACCGCATGATGGCCGCGCAGTTGCTTGGTACCGGCGGGGTCGTGGCCTTGCTGTTGCTCGGGAGCTCCATCGACCTCACTGGTGCGACCGACCTCGCGTTGGTGCTGGTCCTACTCGGTGCCTTCGCCGCCGTGGCCTTCGTCGCGGGGCTCGGCGGCGGCGCCGGTGCGCCACAAGGCCGCAGCGGAGATGTCGAGCCCGAGGCAAGGACTCGGACCGATTCCGGGGCGGACGAGCGATTGCGGCGACCGCGTTGGCGGTTGCGCTGCTGATCCGTATCGCGGATTTGGAGTCAGCACGGGATCCTGAACGCGCGGCCTCGTCCGAGCCGGTCGAGCCGCCAACAGTAGAAGGTGGGCAGCCTCGTCGCGACCAAGGCGGGGCAGGGCGTCCGTGACCCCGCCCGCCGTGCTGGACCCCTGGCTCGCCGGCCCACGCGCGCCGGAGCTGCTGTTTCTGTTGTTGGCTCTCCCCGTACTCGGCTTGCTGCTCGCGCCCCTGCTCGGGGCGTGCGGCGCACGGCTGGTCGCGTTGTCGGGCCTCGTCTTGGGGCTCGCGCTGGCGTTAGCCTGTGCCGCCGCCCTGATCGCCGCCGATGCGCCGCTGGTCTATCCCCTGGGCGGCTGGAGCGCGCCCCTGGGCATCGAGCTTTACCTCGACGGACCGGCGGCGCTCATGCTGGTGCTGACGGCGGCGCTGGTGCAGGTCTGCTCCCATGCACTGGCCAAGGCGTCGTTGTTCCTGGTGGCCGGGCGCATCCTGGCGAGCTTCGGCCACGACCGCCTGGCGGACCTGGGGGCTTCGGCCGCGCCATGCCACTGACCTTGCTGGTCGTGCTGTTGGCGGGGCTTGCACTGGTGGGTCTGCCGCCGAGCGGCGGTTACCTGGTGAAGTCGCTGTAAGGTGCCGCTGCGAACGAGCTCAGTGCCTGGTGGTGGCGCCCGGCGCTGGAGCTGGGTGGGCTGCTGAGTGCAGCCTACCTAGCACGCATTCTGACGATCGGGATCGGCGTTTATCCGAGTGGTCGATCGGTCGCGTCGGCGCCGGAGCAATCGCGCGCGCCATCGCTCGGGCTCCTGGTGCCCTTGCTGTTGGCGCTCAGCGCCCTGCTGCTGGGGGCAGGTCGGTCGGCTGCGGAGCGCTGGTTGGGCAGAGCCGGTCGGGGGATCAGCGGTTTCGAGGCGTTGCTTCGACAATGGCGTACCGCCGGCGCGATTCTGCTACTGATTCTGTTTACTCTGGGCTGGGCGGCGCTGGCATGATGCCGCATGTGTCATTTCGCAGCCGACGCCCAATGCGGTGGCCGTGGGGCCCCATCCGGTCGGCGGGGCCTCCTGGCTGCCCGATGTCGTTGTTGTTTCCATTGTCGCCGGCCAGTCCGGTGCCGTCACTTGTTCCTGGAGGCCGTATGGCTCAGTGGTGTCGATCCCGTTGTCTGCCTGGCGGGCGCCTGCGCTCGCCGCTCCTCGCGCTCTGTTCGGCCTTGGCCCTTGCTGCCTGCGAACTCGAACAGGCCGCGGAAACCGCGCCTGAGCCCATTCGCCCGGTGCGGGTTGCCGAGGTAAGCGAGGCCGGTGGCGGCGAGCAGGCGACGCTCACCGGCAGCATCGAGGCCGAGGACAGTATCAATCTGGCCTTCCGGGTCGGGGGCCAGCTGATCGAGCGCAGTGTCAACGTCGGCGATCGGGTACAAGCCGGACAGGTCGTCGCCCGCCTGGATGCCCAGACCCAGCGCAACGCCGTGGATGCGGCACGCGCCGAGGTGGCGGCGGCCATGGCGCGGTTGGTGGAGGCGCGCAATACCATCGCCCGCTACGAGCCGATGCTGGCGCGCGGCTTCGTCGCCCGCCAGCAGTTCGATCGCGCGGTGGAGACCCGCAACGCCGCCGAGGCCCAGCTGGAGGCGGCTGAGGCGCAACTGCGCACCGCAGAGAACCAGCTCTCCTTCACCAAGCTGGTGGCGGATGCCTCGGGCACCGTCACCACCCGCGGTGCCGAGCCCGGCGAGGTGCTGGGCGCGGGCCAGATGGTGGTGCAGCTCGCCCGCGAGGGCGGGCGCGATGCAGTATTCGACTTCCCGCCGCGGGTGAAGGACGCGATTTCGGCGGACACCCTGATCGAGGTGGTCTCCAGCACGGACTCGACCATCTCCGCCACCGGCCGGGTGCGCGAGGTCTCGCCGCAGGCGGATCCGGTGACGCGCACCTTCGAGGTGCGGGTGGGGCTCGCGAGCCCGCCAACGGCCTTCCGGCTCGGCTCCACGGTCATCGGCACGGTGCCGCTGAGCGGCGGCGCCGAGGGGCTGATCATCCCGGCGGCGGCGCTGACCCGCGCCGACGGGCAGCCCGCGGTTTGGGTGGTGGACCCGGCGGAGCAGCGGGTCGACCTGCGCAACATCGATGTGCTGGGCTACGAGCTGGACGCGGTGTATGTCGGGCATGGGCTGAAAGCGGGCGAGCTGGTGGTGACCGCGGGCGTGCAGAGCCTGCGCCCCAACCAGCAGGTGCGTTTGCTGGGAGACGTGGAGGACACCTCGATCTGGGCGTCGGTCGTGTCCATTGTCGCAGCGGCGTCGGAGGCGTCGGACATGCCGCCGGAAACAGAAGCGGACGAGACCTCCGCCGAGCCGATGGACCAGACCCCTGAAGACACGACCGACGACGACCGGGCGGACGAGGACGGGGTGCAGGACGACGGGGCCGACCGCGCAGTGGACCTGTCGGTCCAGGCTGAGACCGAGGAAGAGGCACAGGAATGAAGCCCTTCAACCTCTCCGAGTGGGCCATCAACCACAAGGCGGTGGTGGTGTACCTGATGCTCGTCGCGGTGGTGGCAGGGGCCACCGCCTTCTACAAGCTCGGTCGTGCCGAGGACCCGGCGTTCACCATCCGCACCATGGTGGTCGGTGCCGCCTGGCCGGGGGCGACCCTCGAGGACACGCTGGATCAGGTCACGGAGCGGCTGGAGCGCACGCTGCAGGAAGCGCCGCACGTCGAGACCCTGCGCGGCTTCACCCGTGCCGGCAGCACGACGATTTTCGTCGACCTGGAGGGCAGCACGCCGGGGGATGTCATCGACGATGTCTGGTATCAGGTCCGCAAGAAGGTGGGCGACATCCGCCACACCCTGCCGCAGGGGCTGGTGGGGCCGCGCTTCGACGACGAGTTCGGCGACACCTACGGCATCATCTACGGCTTCACCGCGGACGGCTTCAGCCATCGCGAACTGCGCGACTATGTCGAGGACGTGCGATCCGAGCTGCTGCGCTTGTCGGACATCGCCCAGATCGACGTGCTCGGCGCCCAGGACGAGCGCTTCTTCGTCGAGTTCGAGATGGAGGAGCTTGCCGGTCTCAATCTCAACCCATCGACCCTGGTCCAGGCGCTGCGGGCGCAGAACGTCGTCAGCCCCACCGGCACGCTGCAGACCGGGGATGAGGCCATTTCGCTGCGCGTGTCGGGTGCCTTCCGCGACACCGCGGACCTGCTGGATGTGACCTTCGCGGTGGACGGTCGCATGCTGCGGCTCGGGGACATCGCCCAGGTTCGCCGCGGCTACGTCGACCCGCCGCAGCCCATGTTCCGGGTCAACGGCGAGCCCGCCATCGGGCTCGCCATCGCCATGCGCGAGGGTGGCGACATCCTGGCGTTGGGTGACGAGGTGAAGGCAAAGATGGCGATGCTCATCGCGGAGCTTCCCATCGGCATCGATGTGACCCGCGTCGCCGATCAGCCGGTCACCGTCGATGAGGCCATCACGGACTTCACCACCTCGCTGTGGCAGGCCATCGCGATCATTCTCACCATCGGCTTCGTCGCACTCGGCGTGCGCGCCGGCACCGTGGTGGCGCTCACCATCCCGCTGACGCTGACCCTGGTGTTCGCGCTGATGGATCTCGCGAACATCGACCTGCACCGCATCTCCTTGGGCGCACTCATCATCGCCCTGGCGCTGCTGGTGGACGACGCCATGACCACCATCGATGCCATGACCCGGCGGCTGGCCATCGGCGAGCCCAAGGAACAGGCGGCCACCTATGCCTACAAGACCCTTGCCTTCGCGATGCTGACGGGCACCCTGGTGACCATCGCCGGCTTCGTGCCCATCGGTTTCGCCCAAAGCAGCGCCGGTGAATACACCTTCTCCATCTTCGCGGTGGTGGCCATTGCGCTGTTGGTGTCCTGGTTCGTGGCCATCGTGTTCGCGCCGCTGCTGGGACTGGTGCTGCTGAAGGCGCCGAAGCAGGCGGCCGACAGCGGCCAGCCCGGCGTCGCGCTGCGTGCCTATCGCGGCCTGTTGAACGCTGCCATGCGGCTGCGCTGGCTGACGCTCCTGGTCACCGTGCTGGTCTTCGTCGTCGCCCTCTCCGGCATGCGTTTGCTGCCGCAGCAGTTCTTCCCGGCCTCCGATCGCGTCGATCTGCTGGTGGACATCAGCATGCCGCAGAATGCCTCGATTCATGCCACCGAGGCCGCGGTGGAGGAACTCGATGCGATTCTCGCCGAGGACACGGACCTGGCGCATTGGAGCACCTACGTCGGCCAGGGCGCGATCCGCTTCTACCTGCCGCTGAACGTGCAGCTGCCGAACCCCTTCTATGCCCAGGCGGTGCTGGTGGCCGAGGACTTCGAGGCGCGGCTGCGGATCCAGGAGCGGCTGGAGCAGATCCTGCCGGAGACCTTTCCGGAGGCGGTCACCCGCGTCTACCCGCTGGAACTGGGGCCGCCGGTGGGGTGGCCGGTGCAGTACCGAGTCAGCGGACCCGATCCGGAGGAACTCCGCGGCATCGCGTTGGAACTGGCGAGCCTGATGGCCGAGACGCCGCTGATGCGACAGATCAACTTCGATTGGATGCAGCCGGCCCGCGAGGTCACCATCCGCATCGATCAGGACGAGGCGCGGCGGCTCGGTTTGTCCTCCCAGGCGGTGGCCACCGCGCTCAACGCCAACATCACCGGCAGCACCATCACCCAGGTCCGCGACGACATCTTCCTGGTCGACGTGGTCGCCCGCGAGGTGGGTGGTCAGACCCTGTCCACCGGTAGTCTGCAGACCCTGCCCGTGGCCCTCGGCGACGGCCGCACGGTGCCGCTGAACCAGATCGCCGTCTTCGAGTTCGGCCAGGAACTGCCGCTCATCTGGCGCCGCGACCGGGTGCCGACGCTGACCGTGCAGGCGGACACCGCACCCGGCGTGCTCCCCGAGACCGTAGTCACTGCGCTCAAGGAGCCGATCGCGCTGCTCGCCGATCGCCTACCCCCGGGCTATGCCATCGAGGTCGGCGGCACGGTGGAGGAGAGCGCCGAGTCGCGTGCCTCGGTGCTCGCCGTCATACCGCTGATGCTGTTCCTGATGCTGACCCTGCTGATGTTCCAGCTGCGCAGCTTCCCGCTGCTGGTGATGGTGCTGAGCGTGGTCCCGCTGGGCCTGATCGGCGTTGTCGGGGCCTTGCTGGTCTCCGGGCGACCGCTCGGTTTCGTGGCCATCCTGGGCATCCTGGCGCTGATCGGCATGATCGCCAAGAACTCCATCATCCTGATCTCCCAGATCGAGCAGGAGCGTGCCACCGGCCGACCCATTTGGGACGCGGTCGTCGATGCCAGCAGCTCCCGCGTGCGGCCCATCATGCTGACCGCCCTATCCACGGTGCTCGGCCTCATCCCCATCGCGCCGACCGTGTTTTGGGGTCCTATGGCCTTCGCGATCATGGGCGGCCTGTCCGTCGCTTCGCTGCTGACCCTGATCGTCGTCCCGACCCTCTACGTCACCTGGGAGTCGCTGATGGGTCGCGACCTGCGCTCGGCATTGAGCCCGCGGCCCGCGTCCGATGCCGTCTGAAGCTCCTTTGAGAACGTCGGCGGCGCGGCTCGTCCTGAGGCTCGGCCTCAGGACCGGAGAAAAAGATGTCTCGCGCAGAGCCGCAAAGGCGCAGACAGCCTGTAATTGTAGGGTGGGTCAAGCGAAGCGGACCCACCAGAGGCCGCTGAATTCCGCCGATGAACAACAGGTAAAAGGCCACCGCCGCAGCCCAATCCACCTGCGGGCTCAGCAAGTGGCCGATCTGCGCCCGGTAGAAGTCAGCGGCGATGACGCCGAGTGCAGGCATCGAGAGCATCAGAAACAGGCCCTCTGAGGCAGCCTGCTCGCAGCGCATCCGCCGCTGCGGCCCGGAAGAATGGCGGGTGGATTGTCGCGAAATGACTCTCACGCAATGGCGCAGAGAGAAAGATCAGCCTTTGAGGAGCGTGCCGCCATGACCTACTCCATCGTCGCCCGCGACCCGGTCGAGGGTCACATGGGCGTCGCCACCCAGTCCCAGGCCTTTTCAGTCGGGAGCAGCGTCGCCTGGGCCGCGCCGGGGCACGGCGTCATCGCCACCCAGTCCATGGGCGAGCCCATGTACGGCGAGCTTGGGCTCTCCGGGCTGGCGGCGGGGCTGACCGCGCAGGAGGCGCTGACGGCATTGCGAAGCGTCGATCCGCATCCGGAACGGCGCCAGGTGGCAATGGTGGACGGGCAGGGCAACGTGACGGCCTACACGGGCTCCGCCTGTGTTGCCGCCGCCGGGCAAGTCATCGGCGACGGCTGCGCGGCGCTGGGCAATCTGGTGGCCTCGCCGCGGGTGTGGGAATCCATGCTCGAGGTCTTCCAGGCAAGCTCCGGTTGGCTGCCGCGGCGGCTGCTCGACGCCCTGGACGCGGCCGAGGCCGCCGGCGGCGACATCCGCGGCCAACGCTCGGCGGCCATCCGCGTGGTACGCGCCGAGCGCTCGGGCCGGCCCTGGCACGATCATGTCGTCGATCTGCGCGTGGACGACCCCCCCAACCCATGGTCGAACTCCGGCGGCTGGTGGAGCACACCTGGCGCTACCATCAAACCGTCGAGGCCTTCGAGCTGACCTTGAACGGCCGCACGGACGACGCGCTGGGCACGCTTCCCGACGAGCAGGTCGACCCCGCGGCGGACCCGGACCTCACCTGGTGGCGCGCCATCGTGCTGGCCAACGCCGGACTGGAGGAGGAGGCCGCCCAGCTTGCGCACGCGTTGCGGGCGCACGCCCCGAAGTACGCGGCGGCGGCCCGCCGGTTCGGCGACGCGGGGCTGATGGACCAAGCGCTGATCGATCGGCTTCTGCCGAACGGTTGAAGGTTCAGCCTAACGGCAGGGGCTGACGGCCTAGGCCGCCATGGCCGCCGGTTCGTGGCTCAGGCACTTCTTGGGGCAGACCCGGGAGCAGGCCTCGCAGCCGATGCAGTCCATGCTGTCCTTCAGGTTCATGACCATGCCGGGGGCTTCGTCGAAATCGTCGTCGAAGTCGTCGTCGTCATCCAGGTCCAGGTCGTCGCGGTCGATCAGCTCGAAGACGTCGCGCGGGCAGACCTTGAAGCAGCGGCCGCAGCCGATGCAGTTGGACTGGTTCAGGCTAGTGACGAAGGCGGGCGTCCATTGGACGCCGCCGCGGGTCAAGCCGGTGATGGTGCTCATGGTGGTTGCTCCTAGGCGGCGGCGTCGGCCTCGGCTGCCGCGAGTTTGGCGTTGGCGTCGCTCCAGGCCTGGCAGGCGTCGTAGGTCTCCTGGGCCAGAGCCGGAATCTCCTCGAAGGCGGCCGGCAGACGGTCCTCGACCAGGTCGTGCAGCTCGCCGGCCTTTTCGGTGGCGATGCGCTTGGCCCGTTTCACGGCCTTTTGCAGGGCCTTCAGCTCTTCGTCGGTCATGCTGTGTTCTCCCGCGTGCTGGTTGCCGGGTTACATGCCAGCGACGTCGGAGTGCTCGCCGATGATCTTGAGCGCGACGGACAGGATGCTGTCGGCCTCGTCCTTGAGCTTCGAAAGGCTCTCGAAGCCGAAGCGGTGCACGTCGCGCAGGGTCTTATCCATGACGACCAGCTTGCCGACGGTGATCAGAGCGCGGCCGAAGCCCTCGTGGGTCAGGTTCAGCAGCGGCACGGCCATGAGGCCGCACTCCTTCTCGATCAGCGCGGAGATGGCGTTGTAGAAGGCACGCATGCGGGCGACGACCAGCTCGTCCGGATCACCGACGATGGGCAACTCGCGCTTCTCTTCCTTGGTCAGGATAAAGGGCGAGAGCACCTCGGCGTCGGACTGGTTGTCGAGGGTGCCGTAGGCATCGATGGCGCGAATCTGTCGCACCAGCTCGACGGCGAGGTCGGTGCCGAGGACGGGGTCGTTGGCGTCGATCTTGGCGGTCATGGCGTGTTTTGGTCTCCGGTGTCGGTTGCTATGGAAGGAATGCGGTCCGTGCCCGAGGGCTCGGGCTCGCGGTGAAAAAACGGGCTGCCGATGGCGATGTCGGGCCCATCGACCCGCCTGAGCAGCAGCGGCTGGAGGCGGGCGTCGGCGGGGCGGTGTTCGGCGGCCCCGCACGCAGTGCGGTGGCCTGTTGCGAACAGGCGCCCGGCGATCCACAAACCAAGCAGCAGCGCGCCGATGCCGAGCAGCGCAACCCAGGCATCGCCAAGCCCGGCCCGTTCGGCGAGGCTCGCCGTGGCGATGAGCGCGATCGGAGGCAGCAGGTAGGCGGCCAGGGACGCGCGCGCCAGTACAGGGCCATGGATGCCGATGACGACCCGGTCGCCGGTGCGCAGTCCCAGGTGGTCGAGCACCCGGGCGCGGGTGGGTCGGCCGCTGCCGAGCAGCTGCGCCAGCGTGGCCGTGCCGCATGCGTCGGCCCGGCCGCAGGCGGAGCAGCTGCTCCGCCGCGGCACCTCCACCCAAGCCGTGCCCTCGGCGGCGGCGACGACGGTGCCCTGTTGCTCGATCATGGTTGTTGGCTCGTCTTGCGGGGGTATTCGGGCCGATGGCAGCTGCCTATTCGCTCCAGCCCTCGGCCTCCATGAGGTCGAAGCGATCGGCCCGTTGCGGGGCGTGCCGCTCCATGGCCCGCGCCAGCCAGGGGCTCGGCCCCTCGGCGAGTTCCCGGCGCAGCCCGCCCAGCAGTCCATCGATGGGCGTGTCGGGCGTAACCTTGATGGGCTGGATGCCGCGCGGCTTGAGCTGGCCGATGGCCGAGGCGCCGATGGCCTGGCAGTAGACCGCCACGCAGTCGCCGAGGGCCTCGATCTTGGCGGCGAGCTTGTCCTCGTTGCCGTCCATGTCCAGGCGGCCGAATTGGGCGACCTCCAGCAGCTCGCTGCCGGCGGCGTCGACCCGATAGATGACGAAGCCCTCGGCGGCGCCGAAGTGCTGGTCGACGTGCTTGCGGTCGGCGCTCGCGAAGGCGACCTTGACGCCACTCATCGCGTCCGCCGCGGCGTTCGGCGCCTCGGTAACGACCCGGAGCTGACGTTGAAAACTCATGATCTGTCCCCCTTGTTCGATCTGGCCCCTGCGCGCTGCTCAGGCAGCCGCCGCATCCCGCGTCGGCGCCCATCCCGACGCCGATTCCGAATCGGGCCACTGCTTGAGCGTCGAGCGGTAGGCATGGATCTCGCCCTTGTGCAGGCCGAGGACGATGTTGGCGAGCTCGAACAGGGTCGCGCGGGTGCCGGTGTAGCCCACCCACTGACGGGTGTAGCCGCCGAGCAGGTCGAACTGCGGGAAGCCGGCCCGCAGCAGCGGGATGCCGAGGCGCTCGGCCGTGTGCACGCCGTGGCTGTTGGTGATCAGCACCTCGGCGCCCTCCGCGCCGGCGATCTGTTCCAGGTCTTCGAGGTCGCCGATCTTGACGCTGGCGGCGGCCACTTGTTGCAGCGCCGGGCCGTTGGTGGGCGCCAACGCGGCCACCGTCTCCGCGCCCATGCCGGCGATCAGCTGGGTGATGGCCGCCAGCAGGTCGCCGTCCGCGGCCACCGCAAAGCGCGCCTGGCCCAGAGCGAAGTGGGCGTCGAGCATGGCGTCCTGAAGCTGGCTGCGCTGGCGGGTGATCCGCTCCGGCACCGGCTCGGCGCTGATCTCGGCGAGGGTAGCGATGAACCGGTCGGTGGCCTCGAGGCCCATCAGGTGCGCAAACCGATGGTCCGGGACGCCGGTGCGGGCGGCGAGGGCGTCCGCCGCGCCGGCCAGCGAGCCGCCGATCACCAGGGTCGCTATCGAGTCGCCGGCGTGCTGGAGCTCCTCGACGGGCGTGCCGCCGATGGTCACGGCGCTGTAGTCCGTGTCGGCCAGGTGGCCGTCGAGGGAGTCCGAGATATCCGGCAGCATCAGCGGACGCAGCCGAAAGCGTTCGAGCAGGTCCTTGATGTGCTCGAGGTCGCCGACGGTCAGATGGGCACCGGCGAGCACGTTGACCTGACGCTTGCGGCGGCCTGACTTGGTGCCGACCGCGCTGGCCTTGGGCACCAGGCGCTCGATCATGGCCTTGAGGGCGGCGTTGAAGCCGGACTCCAGGCTGCCGGCGTAGTCCGGCGTGTTCACCGGCACCACGGCGATGTGTTCGTACTCCGGGTGCTGGGCGCGGAACATGGCCACGGCGCGCTCGATGTCGGCACCCTGGGTCTCCGTCAGGCCCGTGGTCGGCAGGCCGATGATTGCCGGTGCCTGCTTCCGGCAGATGGTGGCCAGCCCTTCGACCACCGCGTCGTCGCTGCCCATGATGGTGCGGACCTGATCCAGCGCCGTGGTCTGCATCGGCATGGGCTCGCGGAAGTGCTGGATGAAGAAGATCTTGCCGAAGGCGGTGCAGCCCTGGGAGCCGTGCAGCATCGGCAGGCAGCGGTTCATGCCCAGGAAGGCCAGGGTCGCGCCGAGCGTCGAGCTGGCCTTGAGTGGGCTCACGGCCAGGGCCTTGTTGCGCTTGACGATGGTCGGCGGCGTGATGGTGGTCTCAGGCATGGCTGGCGGCCTCCTGCTCGGTGTGGGCGGAGGGCGGCGCTCCCACCGCACCGGCCCAGGGCGGCGCGCTGCGGACCGCGGACCAGATCGGGCTCTCGATGGTGACGCAGAGCTGGCGCGCCAGTTCCAGCATGCCGTCGTAGCCGGCATAGCCGAACTCCCGCTCCTGGTTGATGTCGAGGAAGGGGATGCGGGCCTTCAGCGCCGTATACTGATTGCGCCCGCCGGCGATCATCACGTCGGCGCCATGGCGGCCGTAGAGGTCGAGCAGGGAACGCGGGTTGCCGTCCTCGATCATGGGCGCGTCGTCGCCCATCAGTTCACGGATGCGGGCCTTGTCGTCCTCGGTGGACTTGCGGGTGCCGGTGGCGACCACCGTCATGCCGAGGTCCTGCAGCGCGGAAACCACGGACCAGGACTTGACACCGCCGGTGTAGAGCAGGGCGCGCTTGCCCGCCAGGCGCTCGCGCCAGGGGGCCAGGGCCGCGTCCATGCGCGCCTCCTCGCGGGCGACGAGGGCCTCGGTGCGGCGTGTCAGGTCCGGGTCATCGATGAGCCGGGCGAAGTCGCGCAGCGCCTTGGACATGTCCGCGACGCCGTAGAAGCTGCCCTCGAACCAGGGCGTGCCGTACTGCTCCTTCAGCAGCCGGGCGACGTTGATCATGGCCTTGGAGCAGACCATCATGGTCGCCTGCGAGCGATGCATGGTCTGCACCTCGCGGAAGCGGGCGTCGCCGGAGAGGGTGCAGAGCACCCGCAGCCCCAGCTCGTCGAAGTGGGGCAGCACGTGCCAGAGCTCGCCGGCGATGTTGTATTCGCCGACCAGGGTGATGTCGTGCACCTTGAAGCCGTCGCGCTCGATGCCCTCGGGAACCGGGTCGGGCTCGCGGGTGCCGCAGACCTGCTTCACCATCACCTCGCCGGCGATGCGGTTGCCGAGGTTCTTGGTGCCATAGAAGCCGGCCGCGTCCACGGACACCACGGGGGTGCCCCAACGCTCGGTGGCGGCCTTGCAGACGGCGTCCACGTCGTCGCCGATCAGCGCCGGGACGCAGGTGTTGTAGACGAACACCGCCGCCGGGTCGTAGCTGTCGAGGGCCTGCTTGATGCCGTGGAACAGCCGCTTCTCGCCGCGGCCCATGATCACGTCCTGCTCGGTGAGGTCCGTGGTCATGCCGAGCTTGAACAGCGACGGGCCGGTGGAGCGGGTGCCGCGGTTGTCCCAGGCGCTACCGGCACAGGCGATGGAGCCATGCACGATGTGCGCCACGTCGACGATGGGCAGCAGCGCGATCTGTGCGCCGTCGAAGGAACAGCCGCCGGCGGTGGCGCCGGGCTTCGGCTTGGCGCAGCCGGACTTCTCCTTCTTGTTGTGTTCGCAGGCGGGCTCGTCGAGCAGCGCGGCGATGTCTTTCGGCTTCATTGGCGCTCCAACCGGGGGATGTTGGAGTCAACAGAAGCATACATCGTGCCAGGCATAAGTTGCTGATTTGGCGTCTATGATCGGGCGTCGTGCCTGTCGCAAACCCGACAATGGGCGCGACACGACGAAGCGGTCCCGGGTTCCGGCTCAAGGCGGCGCGACGGTCACCGCCGATCTCGCTATGCTCTAGGGAAGCGCTGATTCATCAGTGCTTCCCGTGCGGGGCAGGATGCCCCGCCATTTTCAGCGACGTAAGTAGCTGAAAATGACGCAAAGCGAAAACCGCGTTTTCGCTTTGCGTGCTGAAAATGGGCAGGAAGCCCATTTTTCAGCGTCTCCCGAGTTTATGACAGAGTTGAACCGCCGCAACGATCGGAGAGCAGCATGGCCCTGCAACCCAAGCCCGGACTGTACTTCGAGGATTGGCTGGAAGGCGAGCGCAGGATGCTCGACGAGCGCCATGAATATGTCGCCGGCGAGGTGTTCGCGATGAGTGGCGGCAGCGCCGAGCATCACGCCATCATCGGGAACATCTACGGTCAGCTCTGGAGCCAATCCAAAGACCGACCCTGCCATGTGTACGGCCAAGGCATGCGTCTGCGGATCGCCGCCGCCGACGCCGGCACGTATCCGGACCTGATGGCACTGTGCGGGGAACAGCAATTCCACGACGGGCGTCGCGACCTGCTGCTGAACCCGAGCCTGATCGTCGAGGTGCTGTCCGACTCCACCGAGGGCGACGACCGCGGCGGCAAGTTCGCGCTCTACCGGCGCCTGCCGTCGCTGAAGGAGTACCTGCTGGTGGCCCAAGACCGGGTGTCGGTGGAGCTCTACGTCTCAGGTGCTGATGGGCGCTGGGTGTTGAGCGCCTACGAGGACTTGGGGATGTGCGTGCCGCTGCCGAGCATCGGCTGCGAGCTGGTGGTGGCAGAGGTCTATGATCGGATCGATCCGGAGTTGTTGGCATGGTCGGATCAGGGTCTCTAGTGCATCGGGCGGGACCTAGAGGCGCAATCGTTTGGCGTCAGGACATCAAGGCACGTCTCCGAACATCACGGCGAGGTTCAGCTCGATCTCCTCAAAGGGTGGGACACGAACGATGGCCGTCGTCTCCTCCGGTCCTGCCGCCGTGAAGACGGTGCGGTAGCGACCCTCGTCCAACGCATAGGCGATGAATGCAGGGTCTTCGGGGTCGATGATCCAGCGGTTTGCGCCTGGCCGTGCTCGAAGCGACTCATCGGTCGTTGCACGATGGCGCCGTCGAGCAGTTCGACCCGCTCGTTTTGCTAGCACCTGTGCCGATACACGATTGGAGGTGTCTGATGCCCACTTTGGTCCTGCGCAATGTCCCGGATGAGCTGTACCAGCAGCTGAAGGTCTCGGCGGCGCAGCATCGCCGCTCCATGACGCAGGAGGCGATTGTCTCTTTGCAGACAGCACTCGATGCAATGGGCGGGCAGTCCGACCCGCCCAAGGTCGAGGAGACGCTGGAGTGGTTGCGACGAGAGGTTTGGTCGCTGCCGGTGTTGGACGATCGAGACGAGGCCGACATCCTCGGCTACAACGAACATGGCGCGTTCGATTGATCTTGTCGTCGATACCAGCGCGCTCACCGCCATTCTGTTGGGCGAGGAGGATGCGGAGCCGCTGCTCACCGCGCTATACGGCTTCTCATCCCCGGTAGTGAGCGCCGCAAATCGGACGGAGCTGCTGATCGTCCTCCAGTGCAGATTGGGGGATCTCGGTGTTCAGCGAGCCAAGTCGTTTCTGGGCCGCATGCACATCCGCACGGCGGAGGTAGACGAGCGTCTTGCGGATGCTGCCGCGGATGCCTTTCGCCGGTTCGGCAAAGGTCGACACACGGCTGGCTTGAACTTCGGTGATTGCTTCTCCTACGCCTTGGCGAGCCAGGAACGCGTGCCGCTGTTGTTCAAGGGAGAGGATTTCCGGCGGACGGATGTTTCCATCTGCGCTCTGCCTTGAATGTCGAACCTATCGTGCGGCCCACGCGGACACAGCGGAGCAAGCTCCGCTGTTCTCGTCGGGTGCCGAGGCTTCGCCTCGGCAGCGATGGCTTGGCGGCTCTGCTGCCAGTTGTGGTCCGGGCGGCAGAGCCGCCGAGAGGATATGCCGGGGCAGAGCCCCAGCACAAGGCGGTTGGCTTGCGGGGTCGCGAGTCGGCTTGGGGTCGGGCCGATACACGCCGCGCCGGCGGTTCAGTCGTCGTCGCCGACCTCGGCCAGGACGATGCCCGTGGCTGATTCCTGATCCCGCGTGAAGGAGATGCAGTGCTCGGCGCTGGAGATGAGGTAGAGGTTGAACCCGTCGCCCTCGCGCACCGGCGGGATGTGGGCGCCGATGTCGTCGTCGTCGCAGTGGGTGAAGTGGACGTCGGGGATGGCCTCGCGCAGGGCCGCCACCGAGTCCGATGACAGGCCGGCGCGTTCGATGATGGTGCTGACCTGGTCGAGGAGTTGGTCGATGATCATCGGTTGGGTCGGCTCCGGGTTGGTCTGGAAGGGCTGGTGCCGGGCTTGCCGGTGCGCTGGTGCGGATGCGTGACACCGCAGGAGCGGTGTCACGAGACCGTGATCTCAGGCGTCTTCGTCGGCGCGCTCGAAGCGTACGCGCTCGTCGGTTGCGTGGCCCATGACCTTCGCGAGCCAGGGCGCCGGCTTCTGTGCCAGTTGCCCGGACAGGGTCCCGACCAGCTCGCGGGCGTTGCCGCCCCGCGGGAACTTCACCGGGTGGATGTCGCGCTTGACCACCTTGGCGGCCGCCGGCCCGCCGATGCTGGCGACGAAGAGTACCTGGCAGTCGGCGATCTGCTCGGCGCGATAGGCGTTCTTGTCGTCCTGGCCGGCGTCGTCCAGGTCGCGGACGTCGATGAGCCGTTGTGCGTCGGCCGATGCCTGATAGATCAGGAACCGCCGGCAGGAGCCGAAGTGGCCATCGAGCAGCTCGCCGCCGTTGGAGGCGCAGGCGACCAGTATGGTGCCGGCGGCGGCCGCGTCGGTGAGCGGCGCCTCGACCGGGGGCGGCGGCTCGATGTGCGCGCCCTGGCCCTTGAGCAGCGCCAGCGCGGCCTTGAGTGCCGCCGACTCGATCTCGGCGAGTTCGCCATCCGCCGCGCCCTTGAGCTGCTTGACCGTCAGGCCGTCCAGCTTGTCGATGCTCGGCGGCAGACCGACAGCATCCGCGAGCACGCGGATCAGCCGGGCCGGGTCGGTGTCGGGCAGCGCGCGGGCGGCGAGGCCGATGCGCAGCGCAAGGTCGTCGGAGAGTGAGGTGCCGGTGGCGTCTTCGGTCATGGCCTTGCTCTGCGTTTGGTGTCGGTGTCCGGGATGGGTGAGGCGGTAGGTACTGATGGGTCGCTCATCGCCGAACCGGAAGCCGTGGCCCCGAGCCGGCATGCCGGCCGGGGCGACGGGCTTGAGTCTGTCGGGCGTCGCGCACGTGGTCGGCGCCGGCCTAGTGCTTCAGTACTGAAGTACCGAGGTCGGTTGCGGTCGTTGTCGTAATCGTAATCGTAATCGAGGCACGTCGATTCTCGATGACGAACACGACTTACGACAACGACAACGAACGGGGACGATGTGGAACCTCTGAACCGCTGCACGAGTACGACGCGGCAGCACTCGACCGTCAGACGGGGATGATGCAGTCGTCTTCCATGCAGGCGTCCAGGCACTGCGGGTCGTCGAAGTCGCCCTCGCACTCGGTGCAGCTGGCCTCTTCGATGGCGTAGACGCCCTTGAAGGGTGTGATGGAGTTCGTGGGGCAGACGGGCTCGCAGTCGCCGCAGGCGGTGCAGACGTCTCGCACGATTTGGAAGGCCATAGGTCGGTCTCCTGAATCTGAAACTGGATCGATGGACTCGGGTCGGGCCGATGCCGGATCGCACCGGCGGCCCCAGTGTCTGGCTATCCGCCGGGCTATTCGGCCCGTTTGAAGCGCAGCGTTGTCGGGAAGCTTGGCGGCGGGCTGATCGGCTCGATGTACCAGCGCGAGCCGTCGGTCAGCTCCACCTCGCCGCCCCAGGCGTCGGCGGTGTCGGTCTCGACGGTGGCAATGGTCTCTTCCATGTCCTTCTTCGCGACATAGAAGAGCAGCTTGCCGGCGTCGCTCTTTCGGATCATTACGTTGGGCATGTGTGACTCCAGGTCCGGGTAACGAGTGTCGAGGTTCGAGTGTCGAGGGGGAGGGCAGGGCAGCGAGCACCCCTCGCTCCTCGCCCCTCGTCACTCGGTACTTCCTTCAGCGGACCAGGTCGTAGTTGAAGTCGGTCTTGCCCATGTCGCGCGTCTCGTCGTCGAGCCGCTCGAGCACCGCGTTCACCAGGGTGGTGAGCATGTACATGGCACCCTCGTAGCCGTAGGTGGTCATGCGATGCAGGTGATGGCGATCGAAGATCGGGAAGCCGATCCGGATCAGCGGCACCTCGTGCTCCTTACCCTTGTGCAGCGTGTCGCGCTGGATGAACTTGCCGTAGCTGTTGCCGATGAGGAAGTCCGGCTTGTCGGTGAAGCACAGCGAGCGCAGGTGCCAGAGGTCCTTGCCGACGTGCACCTCGGTGTTCTGACCGTAGGGCGAGGCGGCGCATAGGGCATCCATGGCCTTCTTGAAGCGCTTGTTCGCGTGGTTGACGACGACGTGGGTCGGCTCGGCGCCCAGCTCGAGCAGGAACTTGGTCAGACCCATGGCGAAGTCGGCATCACCGTACAGGGCGAACTTCTTGCCATGCAGCCAAGCGTGGCTGTCGGTCATCATGTCCACCAGGCGACCGCGCTCCTTGGCGAGGCTCTCCGGGATCTCCTTGCCGGTGAGTTCCGAGACCTTCATCAGGAAGTCGTCGGTCCACTCCAGACCCATCGGGATGTTGATCGCGGAGGCCGGCTGATTCCAGGTGCCTTGCACGAACTTCTTGGTCTTGATCAGCTGCCAGGGCTGGAGCAGCAGGGTGTCGATGGCGTTCGGCGCGTCCTTCATCTCGTCGAGCGAGGTGCCGCCGTCGTACATGCGGTACTCGCCGTCGGCCGGGGTGTCCAGCACCTCGGTCGGGTCGCACAGCAGCGAGTAGCCGACACCCATCTCCTGCATCATGCGATGCAGCACACGGTAGTTGCCGAGGTAGGTCTCGAAGCCCGGCACCAGGTTGACCTTGCCGTTGCTGCCCACTGTCTTGTCGTCCATGGCGTTCAGCGTGAAGTAGCGCTGAATACCCTCGAACATGTTGTCCCAGCCCGTGGTGTGGCTGCCGACGAAGCTCGGCGTGTGCGCGAACGGGGTCGGGAACTCCTCCGGGATATGGCCTTCCTTCTTGGAGTTGGTGATGAAGGCGTTCAGGTCGTCACCGATGACCTCGGCCATGCAGGTGGTGGAGACCGCGATCATCTCCGGCTTGTACAGGGCCTTGGCGTTCTCCAGGCCGTCGTACATGTTCTTCTGGCCGCCGAACACCGCCGCGTCCTCGGTCATGGAATCGGACACGCAGGCGACCGGCTCCTTGAAGTGGCGGTTGAAGTAGGTGCGGAAGTAGGCGACGCAGCCCTGGGAGCCATGCACGTAGGGCAGGGTCTTCTCGAAGCCGAGTGCGCAGAGCACGGCGCCGAGCGGCTGACAGGCCTTGGCCGGGTTGACCGTGAGCATCTGGCGCTGGAAATTCAGCTCCTTGTACTCCTCGGTGGTGGTCCACTGGAAGACCTCTTCGATCTTGTCGACGTCGGGGCGCTCCTCGACGGTGTTCTGCTTCTTGGCCAGGTTTTCCTTGTACTCCTCGTCACGGAACAAGGGGTAGCTGGGCTTGATGTTGTCGACGACTTGGCTCATGGGGGTGCTCCTGCCGCGCCGCTCATCCGCGGACGACGGCTAAAGGAAAGGATCGAGGTACTAGTTACTAGGAACTAGGTGCGAGGCTCTGCGTGGCGGCGAGGTTCGGCCGCCTAGCGACTCGCTCCTAGCTCCTAGACACTGGATCAGGCGCTGGCGGCAACCGGTGTCGCGGCGTCGTCCGCGTCGGACTTCTGCCAGGGCGCCTGCATGCTCTTCCAGCAGGGGTTGTTGATGGTCATGTCCATGTCACGGGCGAAGATGGCGAAGCCGTCGTAGCCGTGGTACGGACCCGAGTAGTCCCAGGAGTGCATCTGGCGGAAGGGGACGCCCATCTTCTGGAAGATGTACTTCTCCTTGATGCCGGAGCCGATGAGGTCGGGCTTGACGCGCTTGACGAACTCCTCGAACTCGTAGCCCGTGACGTCGTCATAGAGCAGGGTCGAGTCGCCCATCTCCTTGATGGTGCGGTCGTAGTCGTCGTTGTGGGCGAACTCGTAGCCGGTGCCGACCACTTCCATGCCGAGGTCTTCGTAGGCGCCGATGATGTGGCGCGGACGCAGGCCGCCGACGTAGAGCATGACCTTCTTGCCTTCGAGCCGCGGGCGGTACTTGGCGATGATGGCCTCGTACTCGGCCTGGTACTTGGCGATGACCTTCTCGGCGTTGGCCTGGATGGTCTCGTCGAAGCGGGCGGCGATGGCGCGCAGGGACTCGGCGATCTTGGTCGGGCCGAAGAAGTTGTACTCCATCCACGGAATGCCGTACTTCTCTTCCATGTGCCGGCTGATGTAGTTCATCGAGCGGTAGCAGTGAATGAGGTTCAGCTTGACCTTCGGGGTCAGCTCCATCTCGCTCAGGGTGCCGTCGCCGGACCATTGGGCGACCACGCGCAGGCCCATCTCTTCGAGCAGAATGCGTGAGGCCCAGGCGTCACCGCCGATGTTGTAGTCGCCGATGACGGCCACGTCGTAGGGCGTGCCCTCGAAGCTGGAGTCGCCGTCGCGGTTGCCGATGACCCAGTCGCGGATGGCGTCGTTGGCGATGTGGTGGCCGAGGGACTGCGACACGCCGCGGAAGCCCTCGCAGCGCACGGGCACCACCGGCTTGTCCAGTTCCTTGGACTTCTTCTTCGACACCGCCTCGATGTCGTCGCCGATGAGGCCGATGGGGCACTCGGACTGGATGGAGATGCCCTTGGCCAGCGGGAACAGCTGCTCGATCTCGTCGACGATCTTGTCCAGCTTCTTGTCGCCGCCGAAGACGATGTCCTTCTCCTGGAAGTCGGAGGTGAAGTTCATCGTGCCGAAGGTATTCACACCCGTGTGGCCGACGTAGTAGTTGCGACGGCCGGCACGCGAGTACTGGCCACAACCCACGGGGCCATGGGAGATGTGCACCATGTCCTTGATCGGGCCCCAAACCACGCCCTTGGAGCCGGCGTAGGCGCAACCACGGATGGTCATGACGCCCGGCTGGGACTTACGGTTGGAGGTGATGCACTTCTTCGACTGCTCCAGGCTCTGGTCGTTGACGGCCAGGTGCTTGGCGCGGTCCTTCTTGGCCTTGTCCGGGTAGACCTCGAGCACCTCCTGGATGAGGGCCTGGGTCTCTTCGCGAGTCATGTTTGCCATCTCGGCGTTACCTCTATGTCGGCGCCGCCGCCAATTCGCGGACGGTCGCTCGGAGAGAAAGGGTCGCCCGGGCCGGCGTGCTGCCGGAGGTGGGCGGACTGGCCTTGGTCGAAGCGGCGTTTGAGCCAAGTGTCGCTTCGCTCAGAACCGGGCCGGCCAAGCCAGGCAGCCGGACCAGCTGGTCGGGCTGCGTGGCCGGATTGGCCGGCTCGGAACCGAACGGGCGGGAGTCCCGTGAACGCGCTTGCCTAGGCTTGGGTCGGGGCTGCGGTCGGACCGCTCGGGCGCACCGTCCCCGATCGCGTCGGTCTCAGGCCGCGACGACCTCGTCGGCGGCGGTCTTGCCGACGATGGACTCGTCTTCCTCTTCCATGATTCCGAACTCCATCAGCAGGTCTTCGAGCGCATCCATGGAGATCGGCGTCGGGATCACGAACATCTTGTTGTCGATGACCTTCTGCGCCAGGGTGCGATACTCGTCGGCCTGGTTGGCCTTCGGGTCGTACTCGATGACGGTCATGCGGCGGATCTCGGCGCGCTGCACGACGTTGTCGCGCGGCACGAAGTGGATCATCTGGGTGCCGAGCTGGCGGGCCAGCTCCTCGATCAGCTCGTCTTCGCGGGCCGTGTTGCGGCTGTTGCAGATCAGACCGGCGAGACGTACGCCACCGGAGTTGGCGTACTTCACGATGCCCTTGGAGATGTTGTTGGCCGCGTACATGGCCATCATCTCGCCGGAGCAGACGATGTAGATCTCCTGCGCCTTGTTCTCGCGGATGGGCATGGCGAAGCCGCCGCAGACCACGTCGCCGAGGACATCATAGAAAACGAAGTCCAGGTCCTCGTCGTAGGCGCCTTCCTCTTCCAGGAAGTTGATGGCGGTGATGACGCCGCGGCCGGCGCAACCGACGCCCGGCTCCGGGCCACCGGACTCGACGCACTTGATGTCGGCATAGCCGCGCTGGAGCACATCGTCCAGCTCCAAGTCCTCGACGGAACCGGCCTCGGCGGCCAGGTGCATGATGGTGTCCTGGGCCTTGGAGTGCAGGATCAGGCGGGTGGAGTCGGCCTTCGGATCGCAGCCGACGATCATGACCTTCTTGCCCAGCTCGGCGAGGCCGGCAACCAGGTTCTGAGTGGTGGTCGACTTACCGATGCCGCCCTTACCGTAGATCGCGCATTGACGCAGTGCCATTGTGTGGGTCTCCCGTTGACGCCCCGCGTTGGGGCGGTTGAACAGTGGTTGGCGTTCGCCGGGAGTAAAGCAGGCACCGTGCCAGATTTGGGAGATTGAGTTAAGTCACTGATCTGTATTTCTAAAGTTGTTCAACCTTAAGCGTTGTAGGCTGGTAGCATTGGCGACAAAGACCGCGTGGTTGGTGTGTATACCAACAACGGGGTCCGCCGCCGAGGATGTCATCGATGCCGACCGCCGCCCCGTCGCTGCCACGGGAAGCCCGCCTACCCCTGAACCGCTGCAACCTGCCCGCCGTCGTGCTCGGCGGTCTCACCTATCAAGCGCACCCGGTCCCGCTCGAACTGGACGGGGTCTGTGACTTCCATCGGGACCTATTCGTCAACAGACTGCTGTCCGTTCCGGCTCACGCCGAGCGCGCGGAGCGCTTCGTCGACTACATGGCGGTGCGCTTCTGTCTGGAGCGCCTGGAGGACGCGGGCCTCACCGCCGGCCCCGCAGCCGGCCGCCGCAAGAAGAAGTACCGCACCAACGCCAATTACCTGCGCATGGTGCGCGGCTGGTCCTTCGATTCCGACGGCCGCGAGGGGGCCGTGCTCAAGCATTGGGTCGAGACCCGCTTCGGGCTGCGCGCCCGCTACCACGCAGGGCCCCTCGACGGCAGCGACAGCGACGCCTACCAGCACTACCTGGTGGAGGGCAGCACCGGGCTGTACGCGACCAATGCCCTGGAGGCGCAGCTCGACCTACTCTATGCCTATGGCCAGTACGAACTGATCGAGTCCTTCGGGGAGCGGAACCATCTGACCTTGTATCGCGGCATCAACAGCCTCGACGGCCATGAGGTCCTGCAACGGCTGGACGGTGGCCGCGCGCGCGTGCTGCTGAACAACCTCAGCAGCTTCACCAGCGATCGGGAGCGCGCGGACGAATTCGGCGACTACATCCTGGAGGTGGCCGTCCCTCTCCCGAAGATCTTCTTCTACAACCGCCTGCTGCCCGGCATGCTCAAGGGTGAGGACGAGTACGTCGTCATCGGCGGCGTCTACGAGGTGCGGTTGAGCACGCTCTAAGGAATGCCCGAGGCTTGCATATCCCGGCTGATGGACACGCGCGGAGACCGGGCGGGCGTATGGCCGCAGGTCGGGCTGAGGTACGAAGCCCGGCGCACCGCGAGCCATGCACGCCTGATGGTCGGGCCTCCTGGCGTCGGCTCGACCTACGGGACTTTGTCGGATATCGAACAAACCCGATCGGTCTGCTGCCCCGTGCTGTCGGCGCGTTCGGCGGCGGGCGCGAGCTCGGCACCCACCGCAATGGGCACCGATGCCCGGTTTAGCACGGCACAAATCTTGCTGAATTGCCGGGGTCATCCACCCGTCAGGAACCGACTCCATGCAAACCCAGCTCCACCGCATCGCCGACGACCTCACCGCCGGCCGCCTCGTCCCCTACCTCGGCGCGGGCGCCTTGGAGGGCAGCGTCGACACAGAGACCGGCGCGCCCATCCCGGCCGACAGCGACAGCCTGATCATCGCCATGAACAACGGCCGGCCCATGGCGCCCAAGCTGATGTGGGAGTTCCCGCGCGCGGCGATGAACGTGGAGTTGAAGCGCGGGCGCAAGGCCGTGACGCGCTTTCTTGAGGAGACCTACGGCGACCCGACCCGCTGGACCCGCGCGCCGCTGCACGACTGGCTGAAGACGCTGCTGCCGCCCTATGTCATCGACATCAACCGCGACACCCAACTCCAGGACAGCTTCGCGGCGACGCCGCACACCCTGATCCGCGGCCTCGCGCGCATCGGCGGCACCGATTACCGCTTCCGGCTCGATCACTACGACGGCGCCACCTACCGCGAGATCGACCAGGCCGACATGGACCCGACCCTGCCGATGCTGTTCAAGCCCATGGGCAGCCCGAACCCGGCGCCGGGGACCTACATCGCCTCCGACGCGGACTATGTCGATTATCTCACCGAACTGATGGGCGGCTTCGGCGTGCCGGCGCCCGTCAAGACCTATCGCCAGGGCCGGCGTTACCTCCTGCTCGGCCTGCGCCTGACCCGCGATACCGAGCGCATGGTGCTGTCGGACCTCGTCTACGGCGCCGGCGAGCCCACCGGCCATGCGTTGATTGCGGAACCGACCGACAAGGAGCGGCGCTTCTGCGACCGGCTCGGCATCGACATCATCGAGGCGGATATCCCCGACCTGCTGGCGGCGGCCGGCTTCGGTGCCGATCTGCCGACGGCGTCGGAGTGGGGCGGGACAAGCCAAAGCCTGCGCCGCGCGGGACGACGAGCGCTCTGATCGCGCAGTCTGTCGATACCCTGTAATCCGCTAAACGAACACGCGTCGGCAGATCCTTGTCGGATACTCGATTACGACAACGACAACGAGTCGTGCATATTCGTGGTCATTCGGCGCCGCTGTACTAGGATAATCGGCTTCTCCCTAGGCGCCCTTGGTACACCAGGCAGAACCAATGCTCGATCTAACACCCCTCGCCAAAGCCCTCGCTGCCCTCGACCGCGGCCTCGTGCGCTGGACGGCGGCGCCCGCGGACGAGGAATTGCGCGATGCGTGTATCCAGCGCTTCGAGTTCACGTTCGAGCTGAGCTGGAAGATGCTCAAGCGCCGCTTGCAGTTGGATTTGCCGGATGCGCAGGCGGTGGATGGCATGACCTGGCGCGCCTTGATGCGGGCAGGTGCCGAGCAGGGGCTGGTGGAGGACGTAGACGCCTGGATGCTGTATCGGGAGAAGCGCAACATCACGTCGCACACCTACAACGCGGAGAAGGCCGCCGAGGTAGCCGCGGTGCTTCCCCGCTTCGCCGTAGATGCGCATGCGCTGCATGCGCGTCTTCTCGCTCGTGGAGCCGCCGATGCTTGATCTGACGGCGGAGCAACTCGCCACGGTGCGCGCGGTGTTGGCCGGCCGGGCGCGGGGGCGGGAGGTGCGCGCCTTCGGCTCGCGGGTGACGGGACGCGCATGGCGCTATTCGGACCTGGATCTGGTGGTGATGGGTGATGCGCCCCTGCCGGAGCTGGCCCTCGCGCATCTGCGGGCGGATTTCGAGGACAGCGATCTGCCGTTTCGGGTGGACGTGGTGGAGCAGCGGGATCTCCCCGCGGCCTGGCCGGAGGTGGACGGGACGGATACCGCGTTGATTCAGGCTGCAGCCCACCGAGTACCGCGATCAGCGCGGTAACGTCCAGCAGGTGCCGCGGGTCGTGTCTGTCGCCGGTTCGCGGGCTTGAGCATGTTCGAACGCCGTTTTCGGGTCAGCGAGGTCGCGTCGCGACGCGGGCCGCTGGAGCGGCCGCGGACCCGTCACGGCGCTGGAGCGCCATGACGCTCAGGCCTCATCCCCGCCCAGCAACTCGGCGAGCAGCGGTTGCCAGGCGGCCGCGTCCAGACCGGCCTCGGGGCCGAGGGAGGCGAGCCGCGGGGCGATCTCGGCCGGGTCCGGGGTCGCGGCCAGCAGCGGCGCGAGATAGTTGGCGAACGCTGTCCGCAGATGCGGATGCCGGTGGCCGGTGTCGCGGGTGAAGGCGAGGAAGATCAGCACCATGCGCCGGCTGAGCGGCTCGGCCTCGGCCAGGCGGTTGGTGGCGTAAAGCAGATTGGCCAGGTTGTTGAGGCGGATGGCGACCTCGGGATGCTCCGCCCCTAAGCTCGCCTCATCGATGGCCAGCGCCCGTCGCTGCCGGGCTCGATGATGGACAGGGCGCAGAGCTCGGGGAGGCGGGTGCGGTCGAGGCCGATGCGAAAGCGGGCCATCAGGGCCTCGAACAGGTCGCGGTCGAAGCCGGCGGGGCCGGCGAGGACCTTGAGCGCGGCCAGCTCGTCGGGGTCGCGATGGCGCAGGAAGCGTTCCAGCACCTCGGGGTGGGTGGCGCCGAACTGGTCCGGGGTGGGGGTGCCTAGCTCGCTGAGATCGAGCCAGGTGTTGACGGCCAGGTCGAGATAGAAGGGATGGGCGCCGGTGCTGCCGGGGGTCGGGTCCGGGTCGTCCTCGGCGGTGGCGCCGTCGATGATGGCGCGGCGGATGGCGGGGTCGGGGATGGGGATGGCGGTGAGGAAGCGCTGGGCGTCGGTCTCGGCCAGGCCGCCGAGCAGCTGCTGGTCGGTGAGCAGGCCGGCCCAGCCATCGTCCGGGTAGCGCTCGTGCCAGCACAGGCGCTCGCGGCCGAGGATGACGAACAGGCAGCCGGGGGCGTCGGCGATCAGCTCGCGGACCCAGGCATCGGTCTCGCCGGCGGCCAGGCCGGTCTTATCCGGGCGGTCGCTCCAAAGGGCCTCGTAGGTGTCGAGGAACAGGACGGGCGCGGCCTGCTCGGGGTGGTCGGCGCGGTGGGTCTGGAGGTCCAGGCCCAGGTAGGCGGGCAGACGCTCGGCGATCTGGTCGGCCTCCAGGTTGGGCAGGTCGGTCAGCGCAGCGCAGACCCGTTGCGCGCCCCGCGCCTTGTGCCAGCGGTAGATGCGGTTGATGACCTTGACGGTCTGGCCGACGCCGAGGGGGACGTCCTCGGCGGCGTCGAGCAGGTCGCGCCCGCTCTCGGCCCAGTCGCCGCGGATGCCGTCGGCGTCGTTGAGCAGGTCGCCGAGGGCCTGGTTCAGGTCCTCGCCGGGGTAGGCCAGCGCCCAGTAGCGGGCGATGGCGGCATCAAAGACCCAGGTGCGGATGCGCCCGGATTCGCGCAGCTGCCGGCGCAGCTCCAGCAGGCCGGGGGCCGGGTTGCGGTAGGTCTCGACGTGGAAGTCGACGGCGCCGAAGCGGTGCCGGCGGGGCTCTTCGTCGGCGAGGCGCTTGGTCAGCTCCCGGCGCAATGCGGTCTTGCCCTGGCCGCCAACGCCGTAGAAGACCAGCAGCCGGTAGCCGTCCGGTGGCAGGTCGGCACGGGCCTGGTCGAACAGGGCGATGGGGCGCTCGCGGTTGGTGAAGCCGTGACGGGAGCGGGGGCCGGCGGTGCGCGGGTCGGTCGGCATGGCCGGGTTCCTTTTGGCTTGGGGCGGCTTGACTGCGGAGTGATTGTGGCCAGCTGGGGCGATGGGTGCAATGGGTGCGGGCTCGAAGCGCGAGCCGCACAGGGCGGCGTTCCGGCCTGGGTGGACTTGGACCGCGGGCTGCCCGGCAATGGCGGGATGGCCCCCTGCTCGCCCTCCGCATGCAGAGGCAGGGGACCCTCATGCGGGGTGACGATGCGTGCGCGCCAGCTCCAGGAAGGCATGCAGATAGTCGATCTCCGCCTCGGCCCGACGGGTCCCGACGAAGATCTGCTTGGCGATGCCCTCGGTGCCGAGGCGCACCGTCGTCAGCTCGAGCTTGCCGGCGTACTCCTCCACCAGCCAGCGCGGCAGCGCGGTGACCTCGCGCCCGCTGGCGACCACCTGCAACATGATGTCCGTGGTCTCAATCGGCTTGTGGCGCTTGGGCCGGATGCCGGCGGGCAACAGGAATTGGGTGTAGATGTCGAGCCGGTCGATGGCGACCGGGTAGCTGAGCAGGGTCTCCTCGGCCAGTTGGCTCGGCAGCACGAAGGTGGCGTTACGCAGCCGATAAGGCGAGCTGCGGCAGCAGGCGATTGGCCACCCCGAGCAGATAGGCCCCGGCCTGGGTCGGACGCAAGCGGCGGCCCTCGCGAATCCCCAGATCGCCACACCGAGCTGCTCCTCCAGCTTGCGCACCGCATGGCTCAGCGCGGGCCGGGTCAGGTGCAGATGCTCCGCGGCGGTGGTCAGCGAGCCGTACTGGTCGACGGCGCGGATGATGGCGAGATGGCTGCGTTCGAGTTGGGTCAGGGGTCGTCGGATGGGGCTTGGTCGTCACGGGTAGGGTGGACGAGCGATAGCGAAGTCCACCAAACCCTATGCTGCCGTTGGTGGACGGCGCTGCGGGACTATGCAGGTATGCGACCGTAGATACTCTGTTCGCGCGCAAGTCCAAAGTGCCTCCAATCCATCGATTTGCTTTATGGCTCGCGCCTTGCACCCCTCCCGTGTGGGGGAGTGGAC
>JANQFX010000117.1 GCA_028277725.1 Thiohalocapsa sp. | reverse complement strand
GTGGAAGCAACTGGTGCACCCCTGCCGCATGGAGCCGACCCACGACGTGGCCCATGCCGCGCAGCTGATCCAGCGCGACGACGGCATGGCGCTCGGGGTCGGCTCCATGCGGCAGGGGTGCACCAGTTGCTTCCACTCCTGCTGCTCCGGGCGGAAGGTGCGACAGGGGCTCAGCACGTGCACGAAGGAGAACCCGCGATGCTCGATGGCGGTGGTGAGCAGCTCGGTGAGGCCGTTCGGATTGCCTCCGAAGCCGCGCGCGATAAAACTGGCACCGGCCGCCAGGGCGATGGCCGCGGGCTGGAAGCGGCGCATCCCGGTGCCGTGGGGTGTGAGCTTGCTCTTGGCCCAGTCCGGCTGTGTCGTCGGCGAGGCCTGACCCTTGGTCATGCCATAGACTTCGTTGTCCATGACGATGTAAGTCAGGTCCTGATTGCGGCGACAGGCGTGCAGAAAGTGGTTGCCGCCGATGGAGAAGCCATCGCCGTCGCCGCCGGCGGCAATGACGGTCAGCTCCGGTCGCGCCGCCTTGAGTCCCGAGGCCAGGGCCAGCGCGCGGCCGTGCACCCCATGGAAGCCGTAGCCGGTCAGGTAGGCCGGCAGACGTGACGAGCAGCCGATGCCCGAGATGACGGCAACCTCCGCCGGCGGCAGCTCCAGGTAGGCGAGCGTCTTGGTCAGTGCCGAGAGCACACCGAAGTGCCCACAGCCAGGACACCAGACCGGCTTGATGTGGGACTTGTAGTCCTTGGCACGGAGGCTCGGGACCGCGTGCGACTGCGTGCCCGGGTCCGAACCCGCGGCGTGGTCGGCTGCCGTGCTCATGGCGTCTCCTCCAGCAGTTGGGCGAGCCGTGCTGCGGCGTCGGCGATCTCGCCGGGTCGCAGCGGCAATGGGCCGGGGCGCGCCAGCGAACGTGCATCAAGGGGCAGTGCCTGCGCCGAGTGCAGGTAATGGAATAGCTGCGCGCCATGGTTCTGCTCCACCACCAGCACGCGGGCGTCGCCGATGGCGGCCAGCAGCGCGTCGCGCTGCAGGGGCGCCAGCAGCCGCAGGGCGATGGTGCGCACCTGGATCCCGTCCGCGCGCAGGCGCTCGGCGGCCTCCTCGACGGCGCCGCGGCCGCTGCCGAAGGTCAGCAGGCAGGTCTCAGCGGGCGCGCCGGTGATCTCGGCCCAGACATCGCCGACGTCGAAGACCTCCAGCTTGCGCCGGCGTTTGTCGAGTTGCGTGCGGTGGTCCTCGGCGCCGCTCGACGGCGCCGCACCCTGGTTGTGCTCCAGTCCATCGGCGGTGTAGGCCAGACGGGGCTCGCCGGGCACGGACATGGGCGAGATGCCGTCCGGCGTGTCGGCGTAGCGGCAGTAGGGCAGTTCCTGTTCGTGGGCGTGCAGGTAGGTTGCCGGAGCGCCGTGCTCCGGGTCGTCGATGGGGTCGCAGACGATGCTCGATTGGCCGAGGGATTGATCCGACAGCACCAGGGCCGCGGTCTGCAGCCGCCAGGCGAGTCGGGTCGCCAGCGCCGTGGTGAAGGCGCAGTCGGGGATGTCCAGCGCGGCCAGGACCAGGTGCGGGGCGTCGCCGTGCAGGCCGTAGAGGGCCGTGTTGAGATCCGACTGCTCGGACTTCGTCGGGATGCCCGTACTCGGGCCGCCGCGCATGACGTCGACGATCACGATGGGCGTCTCGCTCGCCACCGCGAGGCCGATGCCCTCCAGCATCAGGCTCAAGCCCGGGCCGGAGGTGGCCGTGAGGGCCGGCACACCGCCGAAGGCGCTGCCGATGATCATGTTCACCGAGGCCAGCTCGTCCTCGGCCTGCAGCAGGGCGCCCCCGAGTCGCTCCAATCTTGGCGCTAGCCACTCCAGCATCTCGCTGGCCGGTGTGATGGGGTAGGCGGCGACGAAACGCACGCCGGCGCGCAGCGCACCCAGGCCGGCCGCCTCGTTGCCGGTGAGGCTCCAGCGGGGTGGGCGTCGTGCGGGCGTCGAGACCAGCGGTCGCAACGCGAGCACCGGGTCCGCAAGCTCGTAACCGGCGCAGATGCAGTCCTGCGCCGAGGCGGCCGTCTCCGCACCCTTGCGCTCCAGTGCCCGTGCAGCCCCGTCCAGCAGCGCACGGAGGGGCAGGCCCGACAGGGCGCCGGCGGCGCCGACGGCGACCATGTTCGCGCGCCCCCGCTCGTGCCCAGCGGCGTTGGCGCGAAAGGGTAGCTCCAGCACCCTGGCGCCGCTGTCGAGCACCTGCGCGGGCAGGGCACCGGCGGCCGGATCGGCGAGCACCAGGCTGTCCGCATCCAGCGGGATTTCGTCGGCGAAGCGGTCGTGTTTGGCCCAGTCCAGCGCCGCGAGCAGGTCGCAGCGGTCGTCGGAACAATGCACCGGGGCCGGGCCGAAGCGCAGCAGCGCCGCCGACTCGCCGCCGCGGATTTGCGGGCCGGCGCTACGCCGCAGCAGACCGTGCAGCCCCGCTGCGGCGATGGCGTCCAGCAGGATCAGACCGGCCGTGACCGCGCCGCTGCCTCCGGCGCCGGTGACGGCGAGGGACAGGGCGGCGGCGGTCTGGTTGGTCATGTGTCGGGTGTCGGGCTCGGGCGTGGGTTGCGTGGGGTGGGTGGCTGGCTAGGCCGGAAGCTCCGGCCCGAGGAAGGGTCGCAGGCGCTGCAGCATGGCGCGGTGTACCTTGAGCCCGCCGGCGACGAGATTGCAGGTGTCGAAGTGGCGTTCGCTGCCGGCGAGGTCTGACACGGAGCCGCCGGCCTCGGTGACGAGCAGCACGCCGGCGGCGAAGTCCCAGGGGCGCAGCCCGAGCTCCCAGAAGCCGTCGAGCCGCCCGGCGGCGACGTAGGCCAGATCCAGTGCCGCGGAGCCCGGCCGGCGCACGCCGGCGGTGTTTTCGATCATGGCCTTGAGCATGGGCAGGTACAGGTCCAGGTCGGCGGGGTCGCGGAACGGGATACCGGTGCCGATGAGCGCGCCCTCGATGCCGCGGCGCTGGGTGACGCGGATCTTGCGGTCGTTGAGCTTGGCGCCGCCGCCGCGCTCGGCCGTGAACAGCTCCTCGTGCAGCGGGTCGTAGACCACCGCCAGCTCCATGCGCCCCTGGCGCCGCAGGCCGATGGCAATGGACCACTGCGGGAAGCCGTGCAAGTAGTTGGTGGTCCCGTCCAGCGGGTCGATGATCCACTCCAGCTCCGCGTCGCTGCGGCCGCGGCCCGCGTGCGCGCCGCTCTCCTCGGCGAGGATGGCGTGGTCCGGGTACTTGCCGCGCAGCTCCTGGATGATGGCCACCTCGGCCGCGTGGTCGACATCGGAGACGAAGTCGTTGCGGCTCTTGGTCTGGACCTTGAGGGTGTCGATGCGCTCGAAGTAGCGCATGGTGATGCGCCCGGCGGCGCGTGCCGCGCGAACGGCGATATTGAGCATGGGTGACATGGAGGCAAGATAGCGCAAGCGGCGCGTCAGTTAGAAGCTGTGAATGTGACCGGCTTGTTCCGGGTCACGGCAATGCGATCCCGACGCCGGGCCTGTTCGGGTCCGGCCCCACGGATAGCGGCCCTGGGGCCCGGGCGTCCGGCGGCGCGCCCCGGCCTCGGGCTCGGTCGATGCGGATCGTCTGGAATGCCGGCATCAGACGATGCGCCAGCACGTCGAGGCCGGTCGCAGTAGGCTGATGCAGGCAGGGGCGGCATGGGTAGAGTCGGTTGTCGACTCAGTGCGTGGACCTGCCCGAGGTCGTCTCAAGTCTCGAATTTTCTGCCCCGAGGAGTTGAATTTGCAACCGACAGATCAGGGAGTCGCACGGCAGCGCGCCGAGACCCTCTCCCGCATTCGCTTCGTGCTGGTGGAGACCAGCCTGTCCGGCAACATCGGCGCCGTCGCACGGGCCATGAAGAACATGGGGCTCGCGCGCATGGCTTTGGTGCGCCCGAAGCTCGGCGAACGCTTTGCCGACGCCGATGCCCTCGCCCGCGCCTCCGGCGCAGACGACCTGCTGGCGCGGGCGACGCTGCACGACGACCTGGCCGACGCCCTCGCCGGCTGCCGGCTGGTGTTCGGCTCCAGTGCCCGATTGCGTTCTCTGGAGTGGCCGCAGGTGGACCCGGCGGGCGCCGCCCGGCGGCTGATCGGCGAGGCGCCCCTGGGCGACGTCGCCTTGGTGCTGGGCCGGGAGAACTCGGGGCTCACCAACGACGAGCTAGCGCTGTGCCATTTTCTGGTGCATATCCCCACCAACCCGGACTTCAGCTCGCTCAACGTCGCCGCCGCGGCGCAGGTCTTCGCCTACGAGATCAGGCGCCAGCTGCTCGCCGTTGAGACCGCCAAGCCCCATCCGTCCGAGGCAGCGGCCCCCGTGCCCGGCCTGGACGACCGGCCGGACCTGGCCGGCGCCGAGGAGATGGAAGGCTTCCATGCCCACCTGATGCGCACCCTGATCGACATCGGCTACGCCGATGAGGGGCAGTGCAGCACCCTGTCGCGACGGCTGCGCCGGTTGTTCCATCGTGCGCGCCCCGATCGCACCGAGCTGAACATCCTGCGCGGCGTGTTGGCGAAGATGATGCCACGCCGGGCCCGGCCGGGCTGACCGGGCTCGAGTTTGGCGCAACGGCCGCAACGCGGGAATGGGCTCGCGGCACGGATGCGATCCTCGTCGTCGGTCATTCGCGCACAATGGCAGTGGTCAAGTCGGGCCTTGCGCAGGATACTTAGGTGATTGTTTCTTTGGGTCTTCCGGCAACCGGTGCCATGACATCGGGGCCCAGGAGGGCCGCGAGCGCTGGTCGGAGCAATGGGCGCGGGGCAGACACCGGCACGGCGGTGCTGCGTCATGGCCGAGACAAGGGCGTGATCGAGGCGTAGCCCGCGCGCGGAGACGAGTCGGAGCGATGCAAGCCAACAGAGACGCAGAGCCCACCACAGTCGCCGACATCGCAACCCCCGATGCGGTCTGTGTCGACGCCGCCGAGTCCGTCGCCGGCGCGCTCGCCCGGATGCGCGAGTGTGGCACCAGCTGCCTCGTCGTCGTCGATGGCCGGCGCCCGGTCGGGCTGTTCACGGAGCGTGATGCGCTGAGCTCGGTGGCCGACGGCGCCGGCGATCGCGAGGAGCCGATCTCCCGGCGCATGACTCGCTCGCCGCTGACATGCTCGTCCGAGACGGCGCTGCTTGAGGCCTATGGCCGCATGGATGCAGGCGGGGCTCGGCATCTGGTGCTGACGGACGCGGCGGGCGACGTCGTCGGCATCGCCACCGAGTCCGACTTCGCCGCCGCGCTGTGGCCGCAGGAACACTGGTCCGCGCGCACCGCGGGCGAGGTCGTGCGGCGCGAGCCGATCGCGCTCACCGCCCTGCTGGAACAGGAACAGGGCTTCGGCGTCATGGCGGCGGATGCGACCGGTGTGGTGCGTTATGCGAGCCGCGCCGCGCGGCACATGCTGCCGAGCCTGGCCCTGGAGGGGCGCTCACTCGGTGAGGTCATGGGCCTGCTCGGCGCCGATGTTGCCGACATGACGCGGCGGTTCGCCCTCCTTGGTATCGGGGAGTACGACTGCGTCGATGCGCTCCGGAGCGGCGATGGGCGAACGCTCAGGGCCAGTATCGGCGCCGCCGGTACCCCGCCGGGGGAGTCGGTGGGTTTCCTGGTCCTGTTGCTCGACAGCGGCGCACGGCGCGGTGGCGAAGAGCACTTGCGCAGACTGTTCCGGGCGGCACCGGTGCCCATGGTCCTGACCCGGCTCGCGGATCAGGTGATCCTGGAGGTCAACCCCGCGGCGGAACGGCTGTCCGGCTGGCGGGTGGGGGACACGATCGGGCGCCGCTCGGACGCGCTCTCGGCCTGGGTCGACGACAGCGAGCGGGCAGGCTACCTGGCATCCCTGAAGGCCGGGCGGGCCGTCGGCGGGCAATTCGTGCGCATGCGCCGTCGCGACGGCCAGGAGGTCAGCGTCCAGCTCTTCGGCGAGCAGGTGACGCTGAATGGGGTTCCGTGCGTCATCAGCATGTTCGCGGAGCTGACGCCGCAGGCGGACTATCTGCGCCAGATCCAGCAGCATCACCAGTTGCTCGGGGCGGTCTTCAAGGCCATCGGGGACGTCTTGATCGTCACCGATGCCAAGCACCGCATCCTGCTCGCCAACGATGCGACGGAATCCGTGCTGGGTCTGCCGGCCGAGCGGTTATTAGGGCGCTTGGCCGATGAGTTCCTGGCGGACCATCGCCTGGCCGAACTGCCCGCCCGCTGCAGGCTGGTCAGTTCGCCGGATGCCAGTCCCGTGCGCGTGCGTCGATGCAGCGGTGAGCTGTTCCCAGCCGACATCAGCGTGTCCGATGTGCGCGACGAGGACGGGCAGGTCATCGGAAGAGCGCTGCAGCTGCACGATGTCTCCGCCCGAGAGGGTCGGCGACGGGAGCTGGCCGAGCAGCGTGATCGGCTGCGCGAGAGCGAGCGGCGCCACCGGGCGATGTTCGAGTCCGCCGGCCACCCGATGCTGGCGCTCGATCGCAAAGGGCGTATCACCGCGAGCAATCGGGCCGCCTGCCAGTTCCTGCGGTGCGAGGACATGAAGGCCCTGGTCGGCAAGTCGCCCGTGGAGCTATCGCCGCCGACACAGCCCGATGGCAGCCCGTCCGAGGAAAAGGCACAGGAACTCTTCCGCCGGGCCCTCGCTGGGGAGCGGCTGCGCTTCGAATGGCAGCACGTCTCCGCCCAAGGCGACCCATTGCCGGTGGATGTGGCCCTGACGCGGGTAGAGTGGGACGGCGAGTGCTCGCTGCTGGTCACCTGGTACGATCTCAGCGACCGCAAACGCGCCCAGGCGCTGGAGCAGCGTGCCGCGGCGGTGTTCGAGAACACCGCGGAGGGCATCATGCTGACGGACGCGGAGAATCGCATCCTCGCCGTCAACCCGGCCTTCACGGCGATCACCGGCTATGGCTCGGACGAGGTCCTCGGGCAGACGCCAAAGCTGCTCCAGTCCGGCAGGCAGGGGCGCGAGTTCTACCAGCGCATGTGGCGGCAGATCGCGGCGACGGGCACCTGGAAGGGGGAGATCTGGAACCGTCGTAAGGACGGCGAGGTGTACCCGCAGTGGCTGAGTATCAGCGAGATCCGCGACGCCGACGGTGCGCTGGTGCAGCGTATCGCCGTGTTCACCGACATCACCGGGGTGCGGCGCAGCGAAGAGGCGCTGGAGCATCTCACCCACTACGACCCGATCACCGAACTGCCCAACGCCACCCTGCTGCGCATTCAGCTGGACCAGGCGTTGCAGTCCGCGGAGCCCCAGCAGCGTCCGCTCGCGGTGCTGCTGCTCAACCTCGATGGCTTCAATCGCGTCGTCGCGACCTTCGGCCACGAGACCGGCGACCGGCTGCTCGCCGCCGTCGCCGAGCGGCTGCGGGAGTTGCCGCTGGAGCAGCCCATCCTGGCACGTCCGGTCGGCGACACCTTCGCCGTCGTCCTGTCGCTGCCGAACTGGGATAGATCGCCCAGCCGACAAGCGGTGTTGATCCAGGACGGTCTGGCCGATGGCATCGACGTGATCGGATTGCCGGCCATGACCCCGAGTTGCTGCATCGGCATCGCGCTCTATCCCGCGGATGCCGCCACAGGTACCGACCTGCTGCGCAACGCCGATGCCGCGCTGCAACGGGCGAAGTCCGAAGGAGCGGGCAGTATCGCCTTCTACCGCCCGGCGCTCACCGCCGCCGCGCGGCAACGGATCGAGATCGAGGCGACCCTGCGCACGGCCTTCATGGCCGAACAGTTCGTGCTCTACTTCCAGCCCAAGTTGGATCTGGCGCGTCGCTGCGTCATCGGTGCAGAGGCATTGATCCGTTGGGCCCGGCCCGACGGCGTCGTCGTCGGGCCGGGAGAGTTCATGCCGGTGATCGAGGGCACCGACCTCGCGCTGGCGCTGGATCGGTGGGTGCTGCGCAGCGCGGCGCGCAAGCTGCGCGCCTGGGAAGACGCCGGCCTGCCGAGGATGCGCATCAGCGTCAATATCTCGGCCGCGATGCTGACGGGCGGCAATCTGCCCGCCGAGATCGAGTCCGCGGTTGCCGAGACTGGCGTAGACCCGACGACGCTCGAGATCGAGGTCCTGGAGAACATCCTCATCGAGGAGCCGGAACGGGCCGAGGCGGAGCTCGCCGCCGTCAGTGCCTTCGGCAGCGGCATCGCGTTGGACGACTTCGGCACGGGCTACGCCAGCCTCGGGTATCTGAAGCGCTTCGCGTTCGACTTCCTCAAGATCGATCGGAGCTTCATCGCCGGCCTGGCGCGTGAATCGGACGACATGGCCATCGTCCGCGCGACCATCTTGATGGCGCATCATCTCGGTATCCAGGTCGTCGCCGAGGGTGTGGAGCGGGATGATCAGATTCGCCAGCTATCCGTCTGCGGTTGCGATGTGCTGCAGGGTTACCGCATCGGTCGACCGATGCCCGAGGATGCCTTCATGGCGCTGCTGCGCGAGGGCACGGATGCCCTGGGCGAGACCCTGAGCCTGGCACTTGCGCGCTACATACTGCTGCTCAGCCAGGACCCGGTGCACTTCGGGGCCGCCGAGCGTCGACTCGGGCAACTCGGCTGGGATGTGCAGCGTGTCGGCACGATCGATGAGGCCCGCATCCGGCTGGCCGTGGGGCCGGTGGACGTGCTGATCTGCGACGGGGTGCTGCCCGACGGAGGGGCGATCGACTTCCTCACCGAGGCAGCCGAGCGTCACCCCGCGGTGACCCGGATGCTGTTTGCCCCGCCGCTGCCATCCGAAACCCTCGTCGAAGCCATCAACCGTGCCGGGCTGTTCCGCTGTCTGACCAAACCCTGCGATATCGACGAACTGGCCGACGCCGTGCAGGCGGCCTACGAATACGGCCTGGAGCGGCAGCGGCTCTGAGGCGGCCGTGCGCATCGGGGGCGTTAGGCCAGCCCTTGTGCGGATACCCGACCGGCCCCGATCGATCGTTCCGGCCAGACGCTAACCGCCTCTACCTCGTCAGGGCCGCGCTCCGGTCCGCCTCGAAGGAGGCTGATGTGCGCAACTGACCGCCTCAACCGCGCCGGACGCCCGATGCAACGGGCCGCGCGATCCGCTCCGCGCGGCCGGGCACCCGCGCTCGGGCACCCGCGCTCGGCCAAAGACCTGCAAAACCGTCCCGCAGCGGCCCTCCCGACCCCCGATAGCCTCCCATGACACGCCCCGCGGACTCCCAACCACGCTCGCCCGCCTGCCCTGGACATCCGATGCCGGCGGTCCACGTCTTGGCCACAGTCCCCGACCGCAATACAATCCCCTACATCCGCAGGCACCTTCGGCCGCACACGCAGCGGCCCGACGCCGGCCTCGGTCCGTTCAACGACAGTTGACCGACGCACGCCCGTCGACGCCGGCGCACGAGGCCAACTCAGCACAGGGCACGTGCCGGTTGACATGCTTATACGTTCGGCTGACATGATCTAAGCCCTATGCCAACCGTTTTCCGCATTGGTGGCTTTCGGTTCCACTTCTACTCTGATGAGGGGGTGGACCTGCGCATATCCACATTCGCAGTGCGGACGGAGAATGCAAGTTCTGGTTGTCACCAGTGTCGCTTGCTCGCAACCGTGGTATTCGTGCGCATGACCTCAGGCATTTAGAGCAGCTCGTCTACGAGCATCAGCAAACCCTCTTGGAAGCTCTTCATGAGTTCCATGGCCGTTGAAACTGAAACCTGCGCGCTCCGAGCCTGGGCCGAAGCTCGGGTGATCTTCCTTGAGCTCACCGATGGTAGGATTTTTGGATTTCCCGCGGATCGCTTCAAAATTCTACGCGCCGCCTCGGATGAGGAGCTCAAACAGGTCCGTCTCGCAAGATTGCAGGGTAAGCGTACACAGAGAATCCTGTAGGCCCTAGGGGAGATCGCGCTCCCTGAAGTGCTGGTACAGCCTCGAAAGAAGCTTGTGGCGGATGGCGACAGTTTTAACGTCCTGGAAGACAACACGAAGCACCCGCAATGGCTTGGGTGTGGAGGTCCGTCGGGGTCCTCAGGCCGTGGCATGCAGGAAGAGGGGCGTCAGAGTCTGCGATGGGGAAAGCCCATGACACGGCGAAGGACCCGACGGGAGTACGCAGCCCGTAAAGGAAACTCGTGCCGGACATGCTGGATCGGGCAAACACGAGCCAACCTCCCTGCGGGCGATAGCAACAAGGGCGAAGGAAGGCAAGCACCACCGCTTTCGCAATCTCTACCGAGAGGTGAACGCGGAGCTGTTGATGCACTGCTGGCACGGTTTGAACAAGGACGCGGCCAGTGGCGTCGATAAGCTGACGGCGGAGACGTACGCGGCCAACCTGGAAGGCAATATCACCGATCTGGCAGAGCGCGTGAAGGCAAAGCGCTACCGGGCCAAGCTGGTCCGGCGCGTCGACATCCCCAAAGAGAACGGAAAGGAGAGGCCGTTGGGTATCGCGGCGTTGGAAGACAAGCTGGTCCAACTGGCCTGTGCGAAGCTGCTGGGGGCGATCTACGAGGAGGACTTCCTCGACTGCTCTCATGGCGACCGCCCAGGCCGCAGTGCCAGGGACACGGTCATCGAACTGACCGTCGAGCGGACGTACGGAAAGTACGGGTATCTCGTCGAGGCCGACATTCGGGGGTTCTTCGAGCACATGGATCACGACTGGCTGCTGCGGATGCTCAGCCAACGGATCGATGACAGCGCCTTTCTCCGACTCATCCGCAAGTGGCTCAAGGCCGGGATACTCGACACCGACGGATCGGTGCTGCACCCGGTCACAGGGACCCCACAGGGCGGGATCGTCTCACCGGTCCTGGCCAACCTCTACCTGCACCCTGCCTTGGACCTTTGGTTCGAGCGTGTGGTCAAGCCCCGCTGTCGGGGCGAGGCGCACCTGTGGCGCTACGCCGACGATGTCGTCTGCGCCTTTCGCGTCCGCGACGATGCCGAGCAGTTCTTCAAGGAGCTTCCTAAACGGTTGGCCAAGTTCGGCCTCGAGGTGGCGCCCGAGAAGACGCAGGTCTTGCGTTTCAGCCGTTTCCATCCGAGCATCCGGCGACGGTTCACCTTCCTCGGTTTCGAGCTGTACTGGTTCTGCGACCGCGCAGGGACACCACGGGTCATGCGCCGCACCGCCCGCAAGAAGCTTCACGGGGCCGTGCAGCGCATCAAGGCATGGACCAAACGCCACCGGCATCTGCCGGGACGAGAGTTTATCCGGGGACTGAACAGACGGCTCATCGGACATGACAACGACTATGGTCTGCGGGGTAACTCACAGGACCTCTGGTAGCCACCGTAACTTCGTTCATCCGAACGTGATGAAACCAATAACGGTACCGGGAAAACCGGGAGACGATGCCAAGCTGTACCTTGTAAGAGCTGTCCAGCGAGCAATCGCGGAGTCCAAAAATGAAAGACAGTGACAGATACGCAAAGATCGTGGAATGGTCGGAAGAAGACCAGTGCTACGTCGGCAGTTGCCCAGGCTTGATGTCGGGCGGCTGCCATGGCGATGACGAAGTCTCAGTTTTCAAGGAACTTTGCGAAATCGTCGACGAGGTGATTGAGCTATATCGGAAAGATGGTAAGCACCTCCCTCCGGCTACAGCCGGTCACGACTTGGCAAACAAGCTACAAGATGTCGCCTAACACGCCGGTAAACTCCGAAGCCAGCCAAACAGCGGCTGGCTCGGGTTACCGGTGACATTATGCGAAGAATCGGAATCGAGAAAGCAGCAAGTGACTTTTCTGCTTATGCCCCAGGTCTTCCCGGTTGCATTGCTACCGGTGCCTCGGTGGAGGAAGTCGAAGCGGAAATAAAGTAAGCTATCGCTTTTCACCTTGCGGGTATGAGAGAAGACGGAATCACACCTCCCATTCCTCAAAGCCGAGTCGATTATGTGGAGGTTGCTGCATAGCAATTGCGTAAGGACCGACCCAAAACTGTGCGCACGGCTCAGTGGCAATAGTCCAGCATGGTCCAGCGCAGTTCTGGGCCGGCGACGCGTGTCGTTATGCGTAAGAAGGAATGGACGATAGAGCATTTACAGAACTGACTGACTACCTATCAAAGGTTCCAGCGATCATCGGCGAAATTGGCACAGGTTCGGATGAAGAAGGTCTTTGGTGGGTGAAGTTTGAAATCGATGTAGATCAAGACCTTGCTTGGCGCGCTGTCCAAGAATTTTGTCATGTTCTCAACTACCTCTCAATCGATGAAGGTCTGCCCACGAGTTTTCGGCCTGTTTCACCGCCTCCTTACATGAACGGTGGCCCTGAAGACTATTTGGCGTAGGTGATTGAGTGCCATGATTCGGAGTTTCGTCCTGGAACATGCGCTGAATGGTTAGAAGGCCGGTTACCGATGCCTGTCGATGATCTCTCCCAATGGGAAAACGGGTACACGTATGACAAGACGAGTTCACGCGGACGGCAAGAAGCGCCGCTCATTCCGCGCGATGCTCTTTTGCTTCCGGTGAATCGCGGCGTTAACAGCAACAAATTGAAACTCTGGAAGCAGCCACTGATAGCCTTTGTCTTGTTGTCTATAGTATTCGTGGTATCCGCTGTCGGACGCCTCTATTACTTTGGAAGAGGAATTTGTCGGTACTCTGTATATAGAGAATGTGTTTCTCCAAGCGGAGAGTTAGAGGCAGTTGTTTTTAAAAGGGTTTGTGGGGCAACAACAGCTGTTAGCGCCCGGATTGCGTTTATGACGGCGATAAGCGATCTGAAAAATGAATCTGGCAACGTCTATATAGTTGAAGGCCAGCCCAACCCACCATAGTTGCCCGAGAAATTGGTTGAGGCAATAATTGTGGATTGATCATTTACAAATCAATCGATGGTTCGGAATACAAGGCGGAAGATAGTTGGGGCTATTTAAACAAAGCGAGAATAATGTACGGAAAGGTCGGCAGTTGCCCGCCTTCTTCACCTCGCCGATGTTCCGCTGCACTCCACGCCGGATGGGTGGGAAACAGGTTAGGCGTTTTGGGTTATGGAGGGTTGGATGGAAATCAAGTGCATCGCCGGTTTTACTTCGATAACCAAGGACCCGGAAGCAAGTGCGTGCCTGTATCAGGATGTGCTGGGGCTACCGCTCAAGGCGCTGGGCGATTATCTTTTCATGGATCAATTTCCTGGAGCGAATCACTTTGGTATATGGCCCCTGTCAATGGCCACCCAGTCCTGTTTCGGACAGAATGAATGGCCAGAGAATGTTCTTGAGCCCACAGCAACGATTGAGTTCGAGCTAACGAATGCCGCTGCTGTGGAAGCTGCGGTGCAGGAAATGAAGGAGAATGGGCAGCACTTCGTCCACGAAGCCCGTACGGAACCATGGGGACAGACAGTTGCAAGGTTCATGAGCCCCGAGGGTGTACTGGTGGGATTGAGTTATGCGCCGTGGCTTCATGAGTGAACGCCTAACCCTCGCGTCAACGCGGACCAGCTTTTCCGGTCGCGCGTCAAAGCCGTCCTGTTACCCTGGGCGTTAGGTTTCATGGGCGGCTCAGTTCCCACCGAAATTTCGGAGCAAGTGTCACAGGTGTGCGATGTCATTGACCGCCATCTGGCATCAACAGTAAGGGCGGTACATTTGTACGGTTCTGCGCTTGATGGTGGTCTGAAGCCATATAGTGATATCGATTTTCTGATTACCGTCGATGCACGACCTGATGAAACCATTCGGCAGGTTCTGCTGCTTGATTTCCTGAAGGTCTCGGCGCCCCCAAGCGAAAGGAAGGCTCTACGGGCGCTGGAGGTGACCGTTGTTGTGCACAATGAGGTCGTGCCCTGGCGGTATCCCGCCAGACGAGAACTGCAATTCGGGGAATGGCTACGGAAAGACATTCTTGCAGGTATCTTCGAGCCCGCGATCATGGATGCTGATCTGGCGATCCTGTTGACGAAAGCAAGGCGACACAATAGTGCTTTGAGAGGTCCACCGGCTGAGGAATTGTTCGAGCCAGTGCCAGAACGCGATCTCCTCAGGGCATTTGCCGACACGCTGAAGCAGTGGGACTCACCCCCGGACTGGGCAGGTGACGAGCGGAATGTAGTGCTCACCTTAGCTCGCATATGGTACAGCGTCGCAACGGGAAAGATTGCGCCGAAGCACGTCGCCGCTGAATGGGTGATGGAGCGCTTGCCCGTCGAATATCAGTCCCTATTGTTTGGAGCGCGGCAAGCCTATATTGCAGGGAACGAGGGGTATCTGGCTTCGTACGCCGATCGGATAGCAGGGTATATTCTCTTGGTGAAATCCGAAATCACTGGATTGCTTAATTTCGATACCAAAGATATCTAACACACCCATCAAGCCGACGCCATAGTGCGCATCGGGCTCCGGGTTGTTCTGAAAGGTTGTCATGGCGCGGCGTGGCGCTGCTTTTGGCTCACGTTGGGCGACAAGACCAAATGGGTTCTACAAATGGCCCAGAGGACCCGTGATCTCTTGAAGTTGTTGAAGGAGGCCGGCTTCACAGGAATTCCAGGGGCAGGAGAGGGCTCTCATCGGGAGTTGGTGCATCCCAAGTATCTCGGTGCGGTAACCAGGAGCGGCAAACCCGGAGACGACGCGCAGCAGTATCAAGAGTATTATGGATATCAAGAGAAGCAAGTTGCGCAAGCAATTGATGTGATGCGGAAATGAAAAACATTCGAACTCCGACCGCCTGCTGGCTTGGCCGTCGCTGCGTGCCGCCCAGGCAGGAGGCGTCGGGTTGTGCGTCACGTAGCGCGGAAATCCGTAGGAGGGAGGCTCCGGGGTCTCACTGGAATTGATGCCTGCACTGGGATGGAGGGTCGCCCGCAGGGCATCCGCGCAACGCGCTGGGTTCTTTCTGCGCGAGATTGCGCTGTTGCGCCCTTGTCCCCGCCAGTGTTCCAAAGCGTTGGCGCAGCCTGCGATGGCGGCCGCGCGAGCGGATGATTCGCGACGGTGTCGTCGGCGGAGTCGCAGTCGCGTTCTGCCTTACAGGTTCGCCGGAGTGCATTGAGCGGGGACCATGCAGCCTCTCGGCGGGGCAGGCGAACATCGCGTACTCGTCGAGTCTTTCTCGGTGGTGGTGCTTGCTACAACGACAGCGGTTCGAGCGTGTTGGTCGTCATTCGGCGCTGGTGCACTAGCCCCGAAGCTGGTCCAGCAGGAGGGAGAGCGCGAACAGACCCAGCAGGACGCCGAGCAGGGTGCCGCCGTAGGCCGACAGCCGCAGGCGGTTCATCAGGGCCTGATCGTCGCCCGTGGCGACGACGAAGGGCTGGGCGAGATCATCGCTGGCCGTGAATCGGGACAACGGCGGCTCTGCGGACACCCTGGCCTCGGAACGT
>JANQFX010000088.1 GCA_028277725.1 Thiohalocapsa sp. | reverse complement strand
TCCACTCCCCCACACGGGAGGGGTGCAAGGCGCGAGCCATAAAGCAAATCGATGGATTGGAGGCACTTTGGACTTGCGCGCGAACAGAGTATCTACGAATTCGCACCTATTCATGAAACGCTGCACTCGTGCAACGCTGCGGAAATCCTGAGGCCGTTCGGGCTCCCGGAGCAAACTCGTGTCGGCCTGGAGGTCGACACGCCGGCCCCGACATGACGCCGGCCGGAGTGTCGCACTCCAGGGCGACACGTTGTCGAGCAAACAGTATCGAGACTTTCGTACTGCTGCACTAGGGTGGGCATAGCGGCAGCGTGCCCACGAGGCTTAAGCGCAAGCCGTCTGCACGCTGGACACGATTTGCGTTGCCCATCCTAAAGCCGGTGACAGAGTGCGTGGGCCTGGTGGCCGGAGGGTCGACCTCCAGGTCGACTCCGCAGCGCGCGACGGCGCCGCCCGAGTATCGACATTAGAAACCGGTAACCCTCTGATCGACGGGTTACGCAATCGCCAGCCTGACTTTCGATGCTGGGTTGTCGGGCCTCCTTCGTCGGCCCGACCGACGGCTCCGAGACGTTGTTTAGGCAACGTCTTGGATAGCCGTTTCTGCGTCCGTCGCGGGTTGCAGGTGGGTGCCGATGCCGCTGTGGCGGAGTAGGGCGTCGACCTTGGGCTCGCGGCCGCGGAAGGTGGTGAAGAGCTCCATGGCGTCGGAGCTGCCGCCGCGCTCGAGGATGATCTCGCGGAAGCGGTGGCCGGTGTCGGCGTCGAAGACGCCGCGCTCCTCGAACAGTGAGAAGGCATCCGCGGACAACACCTCGGCCCATTTGTAGCTGAAGTAGCCGGCCGCGTAACCGCCGGCGAAGATGTGCGAGAAGCCGTGCGGGAAGCGGTTCCAGGCCGGCGGCTTGAGGGCCGCGACCTGGTCTCGCACCTGATCCAGGATCTCGTAGATGCGCGCTCCCCGGGCTGGGTCGTATTCCAGGTGGATGCGGAAGTCGAAGAGTGCGAATTCCAGCTGGCGCACCATCTGCATGGCCGACTGGAAGTGTTTGGCGTCGAGCAGGCGCTGGAACAGCGCGTCCGGGATGGGCTCGCCGGTCTCGTGGTGGCGTGCGAAGAGGTCGAGCGACTCGCGCTCCCAGCACCAGTTCTCGAGGAACTGGCTCGGCAGCTCGACGGCGTCCCAGGGCACGCCATGGATGCCGGCCACGGGCGGATAGTCGACGCGGGTCAGCATGTGGTGCAGGCCGTGGCCGAACTCGTGGAACAGCGTCTCGACCTCGCGGTGGGTGAGCAGGCTCGGGTGCCCGTCCACCGGCGGGGTGAAGTTGCAGACCAGGTAGGCGATGGGCTGTTGGCTGCGCCCACCCATGACCATGCGGCTGACGGCGCCGTTCATCCAGGCGCCGCCCTGCTTCTTCTGTCGGGCGAAGGGGTCGAGGTAGAACTCTGCCCACGGGCTGCCGTCGGTGTCTTTGACGACATAGCGGCGCACATCCGGGTGCCACAGGTTGTCGGTCTCGGCGGGTTCGAAGCGGACGTCGAAGAGGCGTTCGGCGACGCGGAACATGCCGCTGATCACGCCTTCCAGCGGGAAGTAGGGCTTGAGATCCTCGTCGCTGATGTCGAAGCGCGCGACCCGTAGCTTCTCGCCGTAATACATGAGGTCCCAGGGGGCGAGGTCGTCGAGGCCGTCGGTCTCGCGGGCGAAGTCCCGCAGCTCCTGGAGCTCGGCGCGGGCCTGGTGGATGGCGCGGTCGGCGAGGTCGTTCAGGAAGCTCATGACCTCGTCGGTGTCGCGGGCCATCTTGGGTGCCAGGGACAGCTCGGCGTAGTTGTCGAAGCCGAGTAGCTGGGCCCGCTCGTGGCGCAGGGCCAGGATTTCCTCCATCACGGCGGTGTTGTCCCAGCCGCCCGCCTGCGGACCCTGGTCGGATGCACGGGTGCTGAAGGCCTCGTAGACCTCGCGGCGCAGGGCGCGGTCGTCGGCGTGCTTCATAACGGGCTCGAAGGACGGGAAATCGAGCGTCAGCACCCAACCGTCGAGCTTGCGCTCGGCGGCGGCCTGGCGGGCCAGGGCCTTGGCGGCGTCGGGCAGACCGGCGAGGGCGGACTCGTCGGTGATGTGCTTGTGCCAGCCGTTGGTGGCGTCGAGCACGTTCTCGGCGAACTGGTTGGTCAGCCGGCTCAGGGACTGGCTGATGTCGCGGTAACGGGCCTTCTTGTCTTCCGGCAGATCGACGCCGGCCAGGTGGAGGTCGCGCAGGGTGTTGGCGAGCATCTTGCGCTGCGCGGGGTTCAGGTCCGGCCGCTCGGCGATGCGCTGATAGCCGCGGAACAGGTCCGCGTTTTGGCCCACCTCGCTGGCGTACTCGGAGAGCTTCGGCAGGCAGGCGTTGTAGGCGGCTCGCAGTTCGTCGGAGTTGAGGACGGAGTTGAGGTGGCTCACCGGCGCCCAGGCGCGGGAGAAACGGTCGTCCTCGATCTCGATGCGCTCGACGAAGCCCTCCCAGGTGGCCTCGTCGGCCTTCGCGGCCAGTTCGGCCACCAGCGCACGGCCGTCGGCGATGAGCTGGTCCACGGCGGGTTCGACGTGCTCGGGGCGGATGCGGCCGAAGTCGGGGAGGGTGCGGTCTTCGAGGAGCGGGTTGGTCATGGGTGTTCCGGGCTGAGTCATCGGTTGGCGGGCGGCCCGGCGGGCGCCTCGACGGGCGGCAACCGCTCGGACCGAGCCGGCCACGTGCGGTTTCGATCAATGGCATCGATGGTCGGTGCCAGCGGGCTGGATTCAACTGCCCATCCTGTGCGAATGGCACGGCGAGGAGGCCCGCCCCGCATCGGCTCAGTCGGTGATGAAGCCGGTATTGTCCACGCGGGGTACTCGTCCATTCTTCAGCATGCGGATCTGGTCGCGCGTCGGTCGCGGCTCAAAGGCGCGCGATACGCACAGGTAGTGGCGCCACAGGTCGTAGCGCAGCTGGTCTGTGCGGGACGCGGGGATGGTCTGCCAGGGTTCTTCGTCGCCGGTGCGCTTGAAGCGGCCGTCGATGCCGTAGGCGTAGGTTCGCCAGCGGCCCCTGGGCGTGCAGCGAATGCCCTCGAAGGTGAGGTTGCGGGCGCCGGAGCGGGACTCGCTCACCAGGGTGTAGCGGACGACGCCGTCGCCGCCGGTGGCGAGGCTGCGCTTGTCGAGGTAGTGGGTCAGGGGCTGCTCGGGGCCATCGAGCTTCAGCTCGATGAGGTCGCCGTCGCGTGGCCAGGCCGGCAGCGAGACACTGCCCTCCTGCCACTTGCGGCCTTCCTTGACGCTCGTCGGGGCGTCCGGCTCCGCGTTCGGCTTGAAGGGCGTGTCCGCGTAGCTTTCTGCTTGCGCTTGTGCGGCTCCCAGGAGCATGAGCGGGCCGAGCAGCAGCGCGCCGATGCCGGCTGCGGTGGGACGGTGGGCAAGGAGCCACATGGTCGGGGCCTCCGGTGTTGTGGGCCAGCGTTCGGGGCGCCGCCGATCATAGCAAAGGCCATGTCGACGGCCGTAGCGACCCTCTCCCAGCGTGTGAGTTCGAGGTTTCTGGGGACTGTGAAGGCATTTGACGTCTTGCATGGAATCCGGCGCGGTCAACTGCTGCGATTGGGGCCAAGCGTCTTTCGGCGTGGACGCACGCTGTCGTCGACATGGCTCAATGGCCCCGGGCGGCACGCGTGCTAGCATGCGGGGGATTCAGGTCCGAGTCCGTGTTGGAGGCCCCATGAACAACGTCCGCAGCTACCAGGGGCTGGAGCCGCTTATCGCGGCAGACGCCTACGTCGATGAGACCGCCGTGGTCTTGGGTGATGTGGAGGTCGGCACCCAGGCGTCGATTTGGCCCATGGCCGTCGTGCGCGGCGACATCCACCGTATCTATATCGGCGCCGGTAGCAACATCCAGGATGGCACCGTCCTGCATGTGTCCCACGACAGCCGCTTCATGCCGGGTGGGGCGCCGACGATCGTGCACGAGCGCGTTACGGTTGGTCATCAGGCCATGCTGCACGGCTGCGAGGTCCACGACCACTGCCTGGTGGGCATTGGGGCGCGGGTGCTCGACCGGGCCGTACTACGGCCGCGGGTCATGCTCGCGGCGGGCGCGGTGGTGCCGCCGGGCAAGAAGCTCGAGGGCGGCTGGCTCTACGTCGGGGCGCCGGCGAAGCGCTCCCGTGCGTTGACCGACCTGGAGCTGGAATACCTGGACTACGCGGCCATGCACTACATGGAGTTGGCCATGCGGCATCGGGCCACGGCGGCCTGAGGCCGGGTAAGCCCCGAGTCCCGGATCCTCATCGACCGACGCAGCGGATCTGCCCTCGATGCGTTCCCCGCTCCCATCGCCGCTGACCCTGCCGCTTGTGCTGGCCGCGCTGCTGGCGGCGGCGCTGGTGTGGCTGGTTTGGGGCTGGTCGCCGGAGCCGGCGCCCGATCCGAAACAGTCGGCGGCGCAGACAGGCAGGTCGGTGGCGACAGTCCCTGGTCGGCGGGTCCCCGGCGGGCAAGACGGTGCCGGGGCGCATCGCCGGCTTGAGCTCGCAGCACCGCCGACGGGCGGCGATTTCACCCTGATGTCCGTGGATGGTCCGATGTCCCTCATGGACTTCCGCGGCAAGGTCGTGTTGCTGTACTTCGGCTACACCTGGTGCCCGGACATCTGCCCGACCAATCTCGCGATCATCGGCCAGGCGCTGCGGCAGCTGTCCGAGGCAGAGCGCGAGCGGGTCCAGGTGGTTTTCGTCAGCGTCGACCCGGAGCGTGACGACCCGGCGCGGCTGGCCGAGTATGTCGGCTATTTCGATCCGTCGATGATCGGCGTCACCGGGGATGGGGCCGAGGTCGCGGCAGCGGCAGCCCTATACGGGGCCGCCTTCCGGCGCACGGAGCAGCCGGACTCCGCGATGGGTTATCTCGTCGACCACTCCGCCTCCGCCTACATGATCGACGCCAACGGCGAGCTGCACGCAACGCTGGCGCATGCGACACCGCCGGCGGTTTTGGTCGCGCAACTGCGTGAGCTCTTGTCGGAGGGCGGCTCACGGGCGATCGGAACTTCCGCGGCGCGGTTCGATCAATAGCGGCAACCATCGGCAATGCGCGATGAAATTGACCCGTATCGCTTGTTACTGATATACATGAAAGGCTTTAGTTCATGGTCTTGGCGCACAGCCCGCTACAGGCCACACCAGCTGCAACGCTCATCGACTCGGAAAGTGCCATGAAGATTACGCTGATTTCAGCATTCGCCACCGCTGCGCTGCTTTCGGCAGGGCCTTTGTTCGCATCGGACGTCGGCCTACAGGGTGACCCTGAGAAGGGCAAAGAGAAGGCCAACCAAATCTGTCAGGCATGCCACGGCATGGACGGCAATGGTGTCCCGGGCCAGCCGATCTGGCCGAAGCTCGCCGGTCAGCACCCGGAGTACATCTACAAACAGCTCATGAACTTCAAGAACAATGAGCGCTACAACGTGCAGATGACGCCCATGGCCATGCCGTTGACGGAAGAAGAGGTCGTCAACCTCGCGGCCTACTACTCCACGCTGGAGCAGAGCACCGGCACCGCCGAGGCGGAGCTGGTCGAGAAAGGCGAGAAGATCTATCGCGCCGGCAATGCAGAGACCGGCGTGCCCGCCTGTAGCAGCTGCCACGGTCCCGCGGGCATCGGTAGCAACCTCGCCAAGTTCCCGCGCATCTCCGGTCAGTACTCCGAGTACCTGGCGCAAACCCTGCACCTCTTCCGCTCCCACGAACGTGCCAATGACCCCAACGGCATGATGCGCGGCGCGGCCGCCAGAATGACCGACGAGGAGATCGAGGCCGTTGCGGCCTACGTCGAGGGTTTGAACCGCTAACCGGTTCGACCTCCTCAACCCATGCGACGACGGCGGCCCGCGAGGCCGCCGTCGTCGTTTGTGGGTATGACGAGTCGAGTGTGCCGTGTGTCGGACTCAGGCGCCGTTGTTCTAATCCTGGACATAGAAGTGTCGCCAGCCGCCGACGCCGAGGGGCTCGAGTAGTCTGAGCAGGCCGGGCAACGGGGCCGCCTCACCTGGAAACACCTCCTCCACCCAGACAAAGGTACGGCCGGCGGCCGCGTGTCGGCCCCAGTCCCAGCGCCAGACCGCCGCACTGCCGTGACAGGCGCCGCATTGCAGGGCCTGGGGCGTATCGGGCGCGTCCGCATCGAGTGCGTGCCGTGACGCAGGCAATGCGCTTGCCAATTGCGCCCGCCAGGGTCTCAAGGCCGCGCCGCAGCTCGGACAGCGAGGCGGGCGGCTGTTACGTCCGAACATGAGCCGAGGCGTCTGCAGTTGTTCGGGTATCCGCAGCCAAGGCCCATTGGCCGCTGTTGGCGCATCCGCAGCGGGCAGGTCGAACTGCACGGCACAGCCGGTGAAACCGACCAACTCATCGAACGCGGTGCCGATGGCGAACCCGTCCGCCCCCTCCAACGGCGCTCCAACGAGCCCAGCTTCCAGCAGCAGGGCGACGGTCGTCGGATGATCGGGTGCCTGCAGCGGATCGATCGGGGTCAATCCCATGCGTCCCGTGTGCATGGGGGGCCGAGCAGGTATCATCGGGCTCATCCGGGTGGCATGCATGTCACCGAGTCTAGCAGCCCGTGCCGGCGGGTCACGAGGTTGCGTGATGATCCAAGCCAGGGCGTCCCGGTCTTTGCCCGACGGCGTGTTCCCTGTTCGGAGGACCACCATGCCAACCGTTGCCGCAGCGGCGTCCCTGTGCGCGGATCTGGGCCGGATGGCAGCGCGCGTCCCGCGCATGGGGCAGGCGTCGCGGTCGCTCCTGATGGTCATGGCCCTGCCGTTCGCGCTCTGTGCCCCCGGGGGCAAGGTCCTCGCGGGCACCTTCGAGAACGCGGTCGGCGGCAACGACCCCCAGGAACTCAGCGCTTGGGGCCGGCGCTTCGAACACGGCGAGGGCGTGGAGCAGGATATCGATCGCGCCATTCGCCTCTACTGCAAGGCAGCCGCCAAGGGCAACGCCGCGGCCCAGTATCACCTGGGCTGGATCTATGCCTTCGGCCGCGCCGGGGCAAGGGATGACGGCCTGGCCGCGGCCTGGTTCCATCGCGCGGCGCAGAAGAACGATCTGCATGCGAAGCGCATGCTCGAACGCCTCGGCGTGAACGGCAAACCGGGTCGCGAGCCCATCTGCGTGCTCTCGGACGGTGGCCGGGCCACGAGCAGCGGCGGCATCTTCCAGGCCACAGGTCGTGCGGCTGTCGGCGGCACGCGCAGGGTCTCCATCATGCGCGAGCACCCGGCCCGCGGGCGGGTCGCGACCATGGTACGTCGCCTGGCGCCCGAGTACCGGCTCAATCCGAACCTGGTGCTCGCCGTCATCGAGGCGGAGTCCGGCTTCGATGCACGCGCGCAATCGGCGAAGAACGCCCAGGGCCTGATGCAGCTGATCCCGGAAACAGCCGAGCGTTTCGGCGTGCACAACGTCTGGGACCCGGAGCAGAACATCCGTGGCGGTATGTCCTACCTGCGTTGGCTGATGGACCACTTCGACGGCGACATCGAGCTCGTGCTCGCGGCCTACAACGCCGGCGAGGGGGCCGTGGAGCGCCACGGCGGCATCCCGCCCTACACGGAGACGCGGAACTATGTCCGCCGCATTGTCTCCAGACTGAACTGAACCGCTGCGGCGCCATCGACCTAGCTCCAGATGATTCCATCCAATCGACGATTTTCACGTCTCTTGTTGGCGACACTGTTGCTGACGCCGGCGGGGTTGTGGGGTGCATCGACTCCCGCCCCGTCTCTCCTGGAAGAGGCACCCGCGGTGCCGCCGAGCATGAACAGGCACTACCTCGATGCCGACGTCGAGCAGTGGCGGGACATCTTCGAGTCGTCCGGGCGGGAGGTCTTCGATCGTCGCTTCCAGGTGGTCGAGGCCCTGGGTCTGCGCGACGGGATGCGGGTCGCCGATGTCGGCGCCGGGACGGGCCTCTACACCATGCTCTTCGCCCGTGCGGTCGGCAGCTCGGGGCGCGTCTACGCGGTGGACATTTCGCCGAGCTTCATCGAAGCCATCGAGGCGCGCGCCGCGGAGTTCCGCGTGACCAACGTCGTCGGCATCGTCAACGGCGAGCGCAGCACCGAGTTGCCCCCGGGCAGCGTCGACCTCGTGTTCCTGTCGGACACCTACCACCATTTCAGCTATCCGCGCAGCATGCTGGCGTCGATCCACATGGCCCTGGTGCCGGGTGGTGAACTGGCCATTATCGATTTTCGCCGTATCCAGGGGGTCAGTAGTCCCTGGGTCATGGGGCATGTGCGCGCCGGCCGGGAGGAGGTGATCCGGGAAGTGGAGGGTGCGGGCTTCGTGCTGCTGGACGAGCCCTTGGAGCTCCGGACCAATTACTTCCTCCGTTTCCGCAAGCTCGGTGACTGACGCATGAGACCGGACTTCTGGCATCAGCGCTGGCAGCGTGGGGAGATCGGATGGCACTCTGATGCCATCAACCGGCACCTGACCCAGTACTGGACGGCGCTGACCCCGAGGCCCGACGGACGTGTGCTCGTGCCGCTCTGCGGCAAGTCCCTGGACATGCTCTGGCTGGCCGGGCGAGGCCATCGGGTGGTGGGCGTCGAGCTCAGTCGGCTCGCCGTGGAGCAGTTCTTCCGAGAGAACGAGCTCGACGCGCGCTGCACGGATCTGAGTCCGCTGCCCTTCTCGCGCTGCGCGGTGGACGAGGTGGAAGTGCTGTGCGGCGACTTCTTCGACCTGTCGCCGGAACTGCTGATCGCGGGTGACGCCGGCGGCATCGACGTGGTCTACGATCGGGCCGCGCTCATCGCGTTGCCGCCGCCCATGCGGCCCAGATACGCGGGCCACCTGGCCGAGCTTCTGCGGGCGACGGGCACATCGGGCGTGGCTGCGGAGTCCCTGTTGATTTCGCTGGACTACGATCAGACACAGATGACGGGGCCACCCTTCGCGGTGACCGATGACGAGGTGCATGCACTCTTCGACGCGGCATTCGAGGTCGAGTGTATCGGATCATTCGACGCCCTGTCCGAGCATCCGAGGTTTGCGAAGCGTGGGCTGGACGCCTTGCGCGAGAACATCTATCGGCTGCGGCTTCGTACCTGAGCGAAGGGCGCTCTCGATCGAGGCCCCGGTCCAACATCTTCAGCATACGAGGACATCCCAATGCGAAGCCGCGCTGTCCATTTTCCCTTGGCTCTCCTGTGTCTCCTGCTGACGGGCTGTGCCGCCGACGGGAACACGAGAATGACCGAAGACGAGGCCGGTGCCGGCGACGGCCCCAGGCTCTACGGCGAGCTGAACACTTCCATCGACTACGTTAAGACCCGCTGAGGCCGGGCCGGCGCCGTCGGGTGCGGCTGGTCTGTGTCCTCGGCCCCGGGAAGCGCTGCGTTACTGTGGCAGTCCGCGCAGCATCGGCAGGAGCTTGTTTTCCACCAGTCGCACACCGAGACCGGCCAAGGAGCCCGTTAGCAGGTCGTTTCGGCCGGTTTCGGCCTGTTCCCGCCAGCGTTGAGCGGCGGCTGAAAAGGTGGTGACCTCGAATCGGTCGGGTGCGTCGGCGAGGTAGCGGCAGAGCCATTCGAGTCTGGTCTGGCGGAGCACGTCGCGTCGGTATTGGATCGGGCCGTCGGAGTCCCTGTTCATCGGGATGTGGAAGTCGTGCGGGTGCAGCAGCACGACGACCGGGCCGACGCCGCGCCGGTGGGCGTCCTCCAGCACTGCACGCATCTCTGCGAAGGCGGAGCCGGTTGCCGTGAGCAGCAGTAGGCGGTCGCGGGGGATGGGCGGCCTGTAGGTGGTGACCGGAACCTCGATGACGTCATCGATGTGACACAAACCACTGAATTGTCGCAGCTCGGGTTCGACCGGGTCGGTGTAGCCGACACCGATATTGGACGCGAACTCCAGACCGGCACGACGCAGCCCGGCGTAGAGGACGCGGCCGGAATCCAGGTTGCCGGAGCGGAAGGCGATGGGGCGTGTTCCGGTCATCCGCTGGAGGATGTCTGCTCCGTCGGTCAACCAGTCGGCCAGCTCATCCACGGCGTGATCGGTGAACGAGTCACCGGGCGGGCGGCCGGGCGAGAGTGCCGCGCGTTCCGGCGCGTCCTTGTAGTACAGCCAGATGGGGTGCAGGTGGAGCTGCACGTCCTGTCCGCGGGCGCTCAGTTCGCCCGCGATCTCCGCCATCGGGTCGTCTCCGAAGTAGTAGGTGTTGAACACCTCCGTGAAGAAGGTGCCTTTGAGCGCGTACCGATCCAGGCAGTCGAGCAGGAAGCCGAGCCCCTGCGACCGTCCATCGACTGGGCCGCGAACCCATTCGGCACCCAAGGGACGGCGTCCCGGCCGCACCGGCGCGTAGTTGACGGAGAACTCCACGTCTACGGTCAGGCAGACGTCGATGGTTTGGTTCGACAACGGCGCACCCCATGGGTCGGTGACGGGCTGACGCCCCGTGCGGCACAGGGCAGGACGAGAGCCGATGGTACCGCAAGCACGAAGGACCGTTGCCCAACGGGCACGGCCCCGGATGCGGGCCGAGGCACTGGCTCGCCCGCGCCTCTTGGGATCAGTCCTTGCGGCGCACGAATGCCTTCAGTCGTTGCCGCTTGCGTGCCTGCCGCGGTGTGAGGCGGTTGGTGCGTCCCTCGTAGGGGTTGTCGCCGGAGCGCAGTTCCAGGCGCAGCGGTGTGCCGGCGAGCTTCAGGGCGCCGCGGAAGCGGTTGATGAGGTAGCGCCGATAGGCGGCGGGCAGGGCGTCGGTCTGGTTGCCGTGGATCACGATCACGGGCGGGTTGCGCCCGCCCTGGTGTGCGTAACGGAGCTTGATGCGCCGTCCGCGGACCAGCGGCGGCTGATGCGCCTGCACCGCAGCCTCCAGGAGGCGAGTCAGCTCGGGTGTGGACAGATTGCGGATGGCGTTGGCGTAGGCCGCGTCGGCGGCCTCCAGCAATAGCCCAACGCCGCTGCCGTGTAGCGCCGAGATCCGGTGCAGCTCGGCGAAGTCCAGGAAACCGAGGCGCCGCTCGACATCGCGTCGGACCTGCTCGCGCTGGTCCGGGCTCAGCCCGTCCCACTTGTTGACGGCGACCACCAGCGCCCGGCCGCTTTCGACCACGTGGCCGGCGATGGTCGCGTCCTGCTCGCCGATGCCGAGCTGTGCATCGAGCACCAGGATGACGACATTGCAGGCGTCGATGGCCTGTAGTGTCTTGATGACGCTGAATTTCTCTATCGCCTCCGAGACCTTGGCGCGGCGCCGCACGCCGGCGGTGTCGATGAGGGTGTAGTGCTGCTCGTCGACGTCGAAGGGGATTTCGACACTGTCGCGGGTGGTGCCCGGGCTATCGAAGGCGACCACCCGCTCCTCGCCGAGGATGCGGTTGATCAGGGTGGACTTGCCCGCATTGGGTCGGCCGACGACGGCGATGCGCACCCGCGACGCGTCCTCCTCCGTCGGCTCGTCGCCCCCGTCGGGCAGCAGCTCGGCGACATGCTCCATGAGTTGGCTGACGCCGCGCCCCTGGGCAGCGGCCACCAGCCAGGGGTCGCCGAGGCCGAGGCTGTGGAACTCCGCCGCGGCCATGTCCTCGGCCAGGTGATCGATCTTGTTCACCACCGCCGTCAGCGGCTTGCCGGTGCGGCGCAGCGCGGAGGCGATATCCAGGTCGGCCGCCGTGACGCCGTCATGGGCGTCGAGCAGGAACAGCAAGTGATCGGCCTCGTCGATGGCGGCCTGGACCTGGCGCTCCATCAGGGCCTCGACGCCGTCCCCGCCGCTGATGCCGCCGGTGTCCACGACGACATAGGGCCTCGGGCCGATCTTGCCGAAACCGTACTGGCGGTCCCGGGTCAGGCCCGGGAAATCCGCGACCAGGGCGTCGCGTGTGCGGGTGAGTCGGTTGAACAGGGTCGACTTGCCGACATTGGGACGGCCCACCAGGGCGACGACGGGCAGCATTGTGATGGCCTCAAGGGGTCGAGCCGCCCACCGGGGCGGGGCGCTCGGGAAGGGCGGGGGTCGACGGGCTGGGGGTCGAGCCGGCCGGCGGGAGGGCGGGCTGCGTGGGCAGCTGTGTGCCCCTCGAGTCCTCTAGGATCGGATCCAGATTCGGAGTCTCCTCGGCGCCGAGCTGCGGTGCGCGAATTGCCGCGCTGCCACCGCCGACGCCGGCGTTGGCGCTCGGACGCAGGGCAGCGACGCTGCCGTCGTCGACATAGACGTACGCGACGCCGCCGTTGACCACCGGCGCATGCCCGATGCGGTCCTTGGCGACCCGCTCGAAGCCGAGCAACTGCCCCTCACGGCGGTCGATGAGGTGCGCGTAGCCCTCCCGGTCGCCGACCAGGATGTAGTTGCCGAGCAGGGCCGGTGCCGTCAGCCGGCGGTGGAGCAACCCGGCCTGGCGCCAGAGCCCGGCGCCGTCGCTCGGGGCGGCGGCCCAGAGATTGTCGTCGGAGTCGGTGATGTAGAGGGCGGTCTCGTCGGCCGCCAGCCCGGCGTGGGCGGACAGCTCGCGGCGCCAGAGGATGTCGCCGGTGTCGACGTCGACGGCCGCGAGGTCGCCGTTGTAGGTGGCCACATAGGCGATATCGCCGACGACCACCGGGTCCGCGTCCAGGTCTGCGATACGGTCGAGCTCACTGCGCCCGCGCGGCGGCGTGACCACCGCCTCCCAGATCGGCACGCCGCGCTCGAGTTCGAAGCGCACCAGCCGGCCGCCGGACACGCCGACGACGGCGCCATCCTGTACCGCCACGGGGGAACTCGCGCCGTGCAGCGTCAGCACCGGGGCGGGGAAGCTGTAGCGCCAACGCTCGTTGCCGTTGGTCAGGTCGATGCCATACACGGTATCGTCCACGGTGTGCACCAACACCAGGTCACCGACGATGCGGGGGATCGAAACCACCTCGCTGTCGAGCTGTGCCCGCCATTTCTGCGAGCCGTTGCCGGTGGACAGGGCCAGCAGGTCGCCGTCCGTGGAGCCCAGTACCAGGGTATCGCCCTGGATGTCCGGCCCTCCGCTGAACGGGAGTCTGGTCTTGCGCTCCCAGAGCACGCGGCCGTCGCCCGGCGACAGGGCGGCGACGACGCCGGTCGGGTCCGCAGCGTACAGCCTGCCTCCGGACAATGCCGGCGCAAGTCGCAGCTGGCGACCGTCGGTGCCCTTGCCGATGCGGGTCTTCCAGAGGACGCGCGGTGTCGCGCGCTGGGTCATCTTCTTGTCCAGCGCGGTCGGCGGGTTCGGATCGCGATCGCCGCCGAGGAAGGGAATGCCGCCGCAGCCCGAGAGCAGCAGCAGTGTCGCGGCGGCAACGACGAGATGGCGCTGCGGGGCGGTCATGGTCAGGATGCCTCGCTGTCAGGCAGGTTCTGGAGTTTGAGCTCGATCAGCCGGGCGTTGCCGGGGTTCGACGCCAGGGCGTCCTCATAGGCGCCGCGGGCCTCGTCGATGCGCCCTTCGGCGGCGGCGATGTCGCCGCGCAGTGCCGCGAAGTCGCCACGGAAGGCGCCCTCGGTCTCGCGGCTTGCGATGGTCTTCCGGGCGGCGTCCAGCTCACCCAGGGCGATCTGCACCCGCGCCAGCCGTAGTGCCGCGAGCTGCGCCAGGGCTGGATCGGGGGCCTCTTCCAGGGCGTCGGCGAGGGCCTCGGCCGCCGCCTCCAGGTTGCCCGACTCTACGGCGACCCGCGCGGCGGTGAGCAGCGCGAAGCCGGCGTAGGGCGTGTCGCCGAAGTCGTCGACCAGGATCTCGGCCTGCTTCGCCGTGGCCTCGGCGTCGCCCATGTCGGCGCCCATCTGTAGTTGCTCGAAGGCGATGCTGGCACGCTGCGCATGGGTGGTCTGGTGGCCGATCCAGGCGCGCCAGCCGATGACGCCGCCGAGGCCGATCACGATGCCGGCGACCACCGCGACACCGTTGTTCTTCCACCACTTCTTGATCGCTTCAACGCGTTCTTCGTCGGTCTCAAACTCTGCCATGACTGCTCCGTCGTGGTTCGATTCTGTTGTTCGGGCGTCCGTTTGTTGAGACGCCCGTGGCGAGGGGCGGGTTGGACAGGAGGCCGGCCGTCCGGTACTCGGAGTGGCTCAGGCCATCCTGCCGCGGGTGTCCCGGAGTTCCGCGATCAGCGCGTCCAAGGCGAGCGTGCGCTGTTCGCCCTGGCCGCGCAGCGGTTTCACGCCGATGGTGCCCGCGGCGACCTCGTCGTCTGCGAGGATCAGCGCCAGACGCGCGCCACTCTTATCGGCTTTCTTGAACTGGCTCTTGAAGCTGCCGCCACCGCAGTGCGCGAGCAGGCTGAGCCCGGGGACCTCGTCGCGCAGGCGCTCCGCAATCCCCAGGGCCGCGCCCTGGGCCGCCTCGCCGAGCGCCACCAAGTAAGCGTCCGGCCCCGTGTCGACGCCGCTGGTGTCGATGAGGTCCAGCAGCCGCTCGATGCCCATGGCAAACCCCACCGCCGGCGTATCGCGGCCGCCGAGCTGGGAGACCAGTCCATCATAGCGCCCGCCGGCGCAGACGGTGCCCTGGGCGCCGAGGGCGTCGGTGATCCACTCGAAGACGGTGCGATTGTAATAGTCCAGGCCGCGCACCAGGCGCGGATTGATGCTGTAGGTGATACCGGCGGCATCGAGACCGGCGCAGAGGTCGTCGAAGTGCGCCCGGCTCTCGGTGCCGAGGTGATCGAGCAGGCTCGGTGCAGTTTGGATGACCTCGGCCAGGTCCGGGTTCTTGGAGTCGAGCACGCGTAGCGGATTGGTGGTCAGGCGTCGGCGGCCGTCGTCGTCCAGGCGGTCCGCGTGGGCCGCGAGGTGCTCGACCAGGGCGGCGCGGTAGCGTGCGCGCTCGCCGGCGTCGCCGAGGCTATTGAGTTCGAGGCGCAGCCCGTCGAGTCCGAGTACCCGCCAGAGGCGTCGGGTCATGCTGATGACCTCGATGTCGACGTCCGGTCCGGCCAGGCCGAGCACCTCCACGCCGATCTGATGAAACTGCCGGTAACGTCCGCGCTGTGGCCGCTCGCGCCGGAACATCGGGCCGCGATACCAGATGCGCTGGGGCTGGTCGAGCAGGCCGTGCTCGATGGCCGCCCGTACGCAGCTGGCCGTGCCCTCGGGCCGCAGTGCCAGACGGTCGCCCCCGCGGTCCTCGAAGGCGTACATCTCCTTCTCGACGATGTCCGTCACTTCGCCGATGGAGCGCTTGAACAGCTCCACGGGCTCCACCAGCGGCGTGCGCATTTCGCGATAGCCGTAGGCCTCCAGGACGGAGCGGGCATGGTCTTCCAGGTGCTGCCAGAGTGGTGAGCGCTCGGGCAGGACGTCGTGCATGCCGCGGATGGCTTGCAATCGATCGGACATTGGCGTGCGGGCCTTGGAATCGGGTGGATTGGTGTAGCGGGTTGGTGCGGTTCTCGGCGAACCCTGTGGGTGGGACGCTAGAGCTCCATGTTCTGGGGTGCGTCCGGGTAGCGGGTGCGAAGTGTGTTCGCCAGGGCCTTGGCCGCGGTCTTGTTGCCGAGCTTCGATTCGATCCGATAGGCGAGGAGGAGCGCGGGCGGTGTCGCTCGGGCGACCCGGCCATAGCGGAACAGGTACTGGCGCGCCTGTTCGGTCTCGGCGCGGTCGTAGGTGAGCTGGGCCATGGCCAGGAGCGCCGGCGGGTAGTCGGCGTTCTTGGTCAGGGACTCACGCAGGAAGCGCTCGGCTTGGGTCGCTCGCCCCGCGCGCCTGGAACAGTCGGAGGCGTTCATCAGCGGCACTTCCGGCGTGCCGTAGAGGGGGTTGCGGGCGGCCTGCTCGAACAGCGCGATGGCCTCGCTGTAACTGCCCTTCGAGCACAGCACCGTGCCGCTTGCGTTGAGTAGCTCCGGGTTGTCCGGGTCCAGGCGCAGGGCCTCGGCAAAATGGTTGTCGGCCGCCGCCTGCTTGCCGAGGCGCTGGTAGATGATGCCTAGTATGTAGTGCGCATCGGGGTTGCGTTTGTCCACGTCCAGCGCGTACAGGCCGCGCTCCAGGGCCGTTTCGTACTGGCCGCGCTGGTAGTAAGCGGAGGCGATGTTGACATAGAGGTCTGCGGGGCTGCCATCCTCCGGATCGAGGCCGGCGGACTCGCGTTTTGCCTGCGTGCCGGCACAGCCACCGAGCAGGGCGGCACCGAGCAGGCCCGCCGCCAGGGCGCATGCTGCCAGGTGCAGACGCGGGCGCCCGCTCATGCCCGAACAACCACGCCGCCAGTGGCCGGTGTCGGCGGGACGACCATGCGGCGCCGGTTCTCGACTCGGCCGACGAGCTGACCGCAGGCAGCGGCGATCTCGTCGCCGCGGGTCTTGCGGGTCGTGGCGACCAGGCCGGAGCGCAGCAGCCGTTGTCGGAAGGCCTCCACCTGCTCCTGAGGGCTGGTGCGGAAGCCGCTGCCGGCAAAGGGGTTGAACGGGATCAGGTTGACCTTTGAGGGCGTGCCCTCCAGCAACCGAATCAGCGCCTTGGCTTGCGCCAGGCTGTCGTTGACGCCGTCGAGCATCACGTATTCCCAGGTGATGCGACGACGGGAGTCGCCGCGCAGGTAGGCGCGGCAGGCCGGTATCAGCTCCTCGAGCGGGTACTTGCGGTTGATGGGCACCAGCTCGTCGCGCAGCCTGTTGTCCGGTGCGTGCAGGGACACCGCGAGGGAGACGTCGCTGACCTCCGTCAGGCGTCGAATGTTGGGCACGATGCCGGATGTCGACAACGTGACCCGGTACTTGGAGAGCATGTAGGCCAGGTCGTGCTGCATGACCTCGGTCGCGAGGACGACCGCGTCGAAGTTGGCGAGCGGCTCGCCCATGCCCATGAGCACGACATTGCTCGGTGCCTTACCGATGCGCTGCACCGCATGGCGCACCTGCGCCAGGATCTCGCCGCTGGTGAGGTTGCGGTTGAAGCCCTGTCTGGCGGTGGCGCAGAAGGCGCAATCGAGCGCACAACCCACCTGTGACGACACGCAGAGCGTGCTGCGGCGCTCCTCGGGGATGAAGACGGTCTCGACCCGCTGACCATCGGGCAGCTCCAGCAGCCACTTGATGGTGCCGTCGGCGGACGGCTGCTCGGAAGCGACGCCGAGCTTGCCGACGTACGCCTGCGCGTTGAGCCGCTCGCGCAGGGACTTGGGCAGGTCGGTCATGGCGTCGAAGTCGTCGACGGCGTGCTTGTGGACCCACTTGAACAGGTTGCGTCCGTGGAACGGCTTCGCGCCGAACCGCTGGGCCAGGGATTCGCAGCCGCGTTGGTCGAGTTCCAGCACATCCAGGCGTTCGTCGCCCATGGTCTGCTCCGGGGAAATTCGCGTGGGTAGAGGAATCGATGAGCGGGCGGGATAGGCCGGCACCGACCCCTCGGGGCTTGCCAGGCATGGCACGAACCCGAGGAAGGCCTCCACGTCAATCCCACAGTATATGAAGCTGGCCATCGTCGAGTCCATCGTCGCTGCACCCAAGCCGTTGGAAATTCGGGCTTGCCTGGCGCTGCAAGCGGCAGTTCGGTTGGTCGGCCGGCTCGCCTTTTGCGGAGTCAAGGGGTAGGCTTCGGGCGTCTCCGAATTCGGGTCCCTGTCTCCGTTTCCTCCCAGCAGCTCCAGTCCAAGAGTCCGCGCCCATGGCCGCCATCCATGTCTTCAACGGCGATGCCGACGGCATCTGCTCCCTCCAACAGTTGCAGTTGAGCGAGCCGTGCCAATCGCCGTCCGGCGCAACGTCCGAGCCGACCCTGGTCACCGGTGTCAAACGTGACATCGCACTGGTTCGGCGCGTCTCGGCAGAACCGGGTGACACCGTGACGGTGTTGGACATCTCCTTCGACAAGAACCGCGATGCCTGCCTGGAGTTACTGGAGCGTGGCGTCTCCGTGCGCTACTTCGATCATCACTTCCCGGGTGACATCCCGTCGCATCCGCGCCTGTCGGTGCACATCGAAACCCTGCCGGACAAGGGCACGAGCCTGCTGGTGGACGAGTATCTGGGCGGTGCCCAGCGTGCCTGGGCGGTGGTCGGCACCTTCGGCGACAATTTCGACGAGGCCGCGCGTCGCGCCGCCGAGCCCCTCGGTCTGGGCGATGCGGACCTCGGCGTGTTGCGCGAGCTCGGTATCCTGATCAACTACAACAGCTATGGCGAGCGCGTGGAAGACCTCCATTTCGCGCCGGCGGCACTGTTCCGTACCCTGGCGCCCTATGCCGATCCCTTGGCCTTCGCCCGCGAGGACCCGGCATTCGAGCGACTCCAGAACGGCTACCGCGATGACATGGCGCTGGCGCGATCGGCGGAGCTCGTGCAACCGGGGCCGAAGCATAGCTACGTCGTGCTGCCCGCCGAGCCCTGGGCGCGGCGCGTCGGCGGTGTCTATGCCAACGAACTGGCGCAGGCGGAGCCCGAGCACGCCCACGCCCTGCTCACTGCACGCGCCGATGGTGGCTACGTGGTCAGCGTTCGCGCCCCTCTGGCCACTCGCGACGGCGCTGATGCCCTCTGCCGGCAGTTCGACACCGGCGGCGGGCGCAAGGCAGCGGCGGGCATCAACCTGTTACCGGCGGAAGAGATGGATCGGTTCATCGCCGCCTTCGTCGAGGGTTTCTGACGGGTCGGGCATGTTCGGCGTGCTGCGGCGCCGTTGTGCTCGGCCGGCGAGGGACTAGCGGCGTCTCGTGAGGCGGCCGAGGTCTTGGATATCGATCGGACGCATTGCCGGAGTCTGAACGACCGGACTCACCCCTTCAGCTTCTCCTTCAACAGCGCGTTGACCTGCTGCGGGTTGGCCTTGCCCTGGCTCTGCTTCATGACCTGGCCGACGAAGAAGCCGAACAGCTTGTCCTTGCCGGCGCGGTATTGCGCCACCTGACCCGGGTTGTCGACGATGATCTCGTCGATCATGGCCTCGATGGCGCCGGTGTCGGTGATCTGCTTGAGCCCCTTGGCCGCGATGACCTCGTCGGCGTCGCCGTCGCCGGCCCACATGGCCTCGAATACCTGCTTGGCGATCTTGCCGGAGATGGTGTTGTCCTTGATGCGCGCCATGAGTCCGGCGAGGTCCTCGGCGGAGACCGGGCTATCGGCGATGTCGAGGTCGGCCTTGTTCAGGGCGGCGGCCAGGGCGCCGTTGATCCAGTTGGCGGCGAGCTTGGCGTCTCCGCAAGCGGCGGCGACGGTCTCGAAGTAGGCCGCCATGGCCGGGCTCGCGGTCAGCAGGGCGGCATCGTAGTCGGAGATACCGAACTGCTGCATGAACCGGTGCCGCATGGCGTCGGGCAACTCCGGCAGGTCCGCCGTGACGGCTGCGATGAAGGCGTCGTCGATTTCCAGCGGCAGCAGGTCCGGATCCGGGAAGTAGCGATAATCGTTCGCCTCCTCCTTGCTGCGCATGGACCGGGTCTCGTCGCGTTCGGCGTCGTAGAGGCGCGTCTCCTGAACCACCTCGCCGCCGTCCTCCAGGATGTCGGTCTGGCGCTCGATCTCGAATTCGATGGCCTTCTGCAGGAATCGGAACGAGTTGATGTTCTTGATCTCGGCACGGGTGCCGAACTTCTCCTCGCCCTTGGGCCTTAGGGAGATGTTGGCATCCACGCGGAAGGAGCCCTCCTGCATGTTGCCGTCGCTGATGCCGATCCAGCGGACCAATTGGTGGATCTTGCGGGCGTAGGCGACGGCCTCTTCCGACGAGCGCATGTCGGGCTCGGAGACGATCTCCAACAGCGGCGTGCCGGCGCGATTGAGGTCGATACCGGTTTGGCCGCCACCTCCTAATCGGCCGTCCTCGTGCAGAGACTTGCCGGCGTCTTCTTCGAGGTGCGCCCGGGTGACGCCGATGGTCTTCAGGGCGCCGTCGTCCAGCACGACCTCCACTGCGCCCTTGCCCACCACCGGCAGCTCGTACTGGCTGATCTGGTAACCCTTGGGCAGGTCCGGATAGAAGTAGTTCTTGCGCGCGAACACGGAGCGCTCGGCGATGTCGGCACCGATGGCCTTGCCGAACCGCACCGCGCGCTCCACGGCGCTGAGGTTCAGCACCGGCAGCACGCCGGGTAACCCCAGGTCGACGGCGCAGGCCTGGGTGTTCGGCTCGGCGCCGAAGGCCGTCGCGGCGCCGGAGAAGATCTTGGATTCAGTGGCGAGCTGGGTGTGGATCTCCAGCCCGATGACGGGTTCCCATTGCATGGCGTGATGCCTGTTCGGATTGAGTTCGGCTCGATTCAGGTGAAGACCGGGCGCCCGGATGCCACGGTGCAAGCCCCTTAGTATCCGCCATCGGCGGCGGCGCCGTCACCCGCCGGACGCCTGTCGACGTCCGTCCGCACAGGCTATCTCGGTGGAGAGGGGCACCGGGTATCCGCCAACGAATCGGTTACGCCGGATGCCATGCGGTTGTCAGTCGGTCACGGCGTCGCCGATCCAGACGCCCTCCAGATAGCTGGTGCCGCCGAGTTGGCGCATCTGTTGGCGTATCCAGCGGGTGCGGCGTTGCACGGTATCGGACGGCGCATCCAGCCGGTAGAGCTTCGGGTTGGGCAGCACGGCGGCGAGTCGCGCCGCTTCGGCGCTGCCGAGGCTCACCACAGGTCGGTCGAAGAAGCGCCAGCTCGCGGCGCCGACGCCGTAGGTGTCCGGGCCGAACTGGGCGAGGTTGAGATAGACCTCGAGGATGCGCTGTTTCGGCCACAGCACCTCCATGAGCAGCGTGAACCAGGCCTCGAGCCCCTTGCGCAGGTAGTCGCGACCGGGCCATAGGAACAGATTCTTGGCGGTCTGCTGGCTGATGGTGCTGGCGCCGCGCAGGCGACCGCCGGCGCGATGCTCGGCCCAGGCTCGCTTCAGCTGCACCAGATCGAAGCCCGCGTGTTCCGGAAAGCGCTGGTCCTCGGCGGCGATGGCGGCCAGCGCGATGGCAGGCGGGATGGCTTCGGCGTCCACCCACTCGTGGTACAGCCGCGGTTGCGGCGCACCCTCCCAGGTGGCGGCCAGCCAGTGGCGGAGCATGAAGGCGCTGGTGGGCGGGTCGATCCAGCGCAGCAGGCCGACCGCGACGATGGACAGCAGCAGCATGCCGCCGAGCATGAGGCCCAAGAGCCTGCCGAGCCGCGTCCACCGGCGGCCGCCACGCTGATGCATCGACGCGGGCATCGTATTCCCGGCTCGGCCTCAGTGGCGCAGCAGGTCTGCGTTCATGCCCTGCAGCAGCAGATTGCGGAACTTCTTCGCGCTCAGCAGCACCGATTCGCTCCAGGGCTCCGAATGGCCGGTCTTGGTCTCCAGCCAGGTGGCGAAGGAACTGCGCGGCGACAGGCGTTGGGACTGGTTGTCGAACAGCGTGCTCTTGCGCGGGTCGCCGGCCCAGTAGACCGTTTGGGGCTGCTCCGGGCGCAACCATAGGAAGCGCCGCTCGATGCGCTCGTCGCCCTGGCCCGTGAAGGCGCCGACGCGCACCACCAGCAGCCCGCTTGCCATGTGCTGATACTCCGCGGCGGGTGGATAGAGGCTCGGCAGCGCGTCGGTGTGGAACAGCGGCTCCGGGTGCGCCTCGTCGAGCCAGCGGAGCAGAGCGGACAAGTCCGGCGGCGCCGGTGTCTTGCCGATGGGCACGGGGCGTCGACCGAGGCTGTCGGCGAGCACGGCGCCGTCGGCCTGTGCGAGCGCGAGCAACTCGTCGCGGATGCGGTAGTCGTCGTCCCTGCATTCCTCTAGGTCCGAGATGGTCCTTGCGAGTCGCGCGATGTTGCGATCACTGTCGCTGAGGGCAACGAGACGGCAGTTGGTTTGGTGTCCGGCAACGCCGAGGGAGAAGACCTGCACCAGGTCTGCGCAGCGTTCACGCAGCTGCAGCGGCAACGGGCGCGGCTCGTGATGATGGCAGGCGATGAGGCCCCAGAGCTCGCCGTTGAGCACGACGGAAAAGGACAGGGAGGCCGTCACTTCCATGTTCTCGAGGTACTCGATGTGGACCGGCGAGACGGCACGCAGGTCGGACAGGGTCAAGTCCGGCTCGTAGCCGGCCTCGGCCAGCACCGGCACCGGCACGGCGGCGACGTCGGGGATCTGACGGTGACGGTTCATGCGGTACAGGTCGCGCGCAATCTGCGGGATGTCCGACGCCGGATAGCGTAGACCGAGGTAGGGTGCAAGCCCCAGTTCCGCCTCCTCCGCTACGACCTCGCCGCAGCCGTCGGGCAGGAACCGATACACCATGACCCGCGCGAAGCCACTCAGCTGCCGCATCTGGAGCGCGAACAGCCGGCAATGGCCTTCCCATTCGGCTTGGGTGTGGGGCATGCGGTAGAGCGCATGGGGTACGGGTCTCAGCGCCTCCTGTTGCTGGTCGGTGGGCAGCGCGGGTTCCAGCTCCAGGAGCCAATCGGTGGTCGTGCGCGACAGGATAGCGTCCAGCCGGCCGCGGGGTCCGTCGACCAGGTCCGCCAGCACCCGTTTGCTCGCGTGTCCCCGCTGCTCCTCAGGCGGCCCGGAGATGATCTCGGTGAGGACGGCGACGGATGCCTCGTCCGACGGGACGGCCAGGATCATCAGGACGTCCGCCAGCGGCCGGCCCATGACCTGCTCCGGGGGGTGCCCGAGCCAATCCGCGAGGTCCGCACTGGCGCAGCGCAGCCGCGGGTCGCCGACGCGCCCGCCGAGCAGGGCACCGTAGGGTTGCACCGCGGCGATGCGATGCAGGGCCTCGTCTTCGCAGGCGTCGATGAAGCCGGGGTCGAGGTTGGTCATGGTGGGTACGCCGGGGTGCGAGTGGATTGGTGCGGCGAACAATCAATGGCCGGCTGCGTCGGCATGGATGCCGCGCGTCGCGGTGTGCCGGTTCGCTCAGGCGTCGGCCAGGGCGTCGTGGGTCAACTCGAACGCCGACACCGCACCGGCGAGTATCGCATCGGACGCATCCGGGTGCTGCTCCGCCCAGGCGGTTAGCGCGGCCCCGAATTGGCGCCAGTCGTTGTGGGCGCATCGATGGCGGAACTCCAGGAAGTCGAGCGGTGGTGGTATCGCGTCCGGCCAATCCGCGGTAAGTCGTCTGGCGATGACCTGACCACCGAGTGTGGCTCCCTCGATGACGTAGAGCCCGCCGAGGGCGGCGCCGATGCGCTGCTCCCGCGACGTCGGCAAGGCCATCGGGAGCGGTGGAGCCAGGTCGGGTTCGATCGGTGTCCGGTCCATGCCTGTGCCATCCCGGCGGCCTCCCAGGGCCGCGAGGTCGCGCGTCAAGGCAGGAAGCTTGGGGGTCACGCCGAGGTCCGCGATGAGCGAGGATGGCAGTGCGGCGTAGAGCGGCGGCTCCAGGGCGCCGTAGATGATGTGCAGGGCCTGCAGATAGCGCAGGTAGTGCTGCGGTTCGGCCAGGAACAGCGCTCGCATCAGCGGCAGCTCCTCGGTTTGGGCGTGCAGCTCTGCCGTATGGGCGCGCAGGCGGCGCATGATGGGGTCGGGAGGCGATGCAGGATTCGCGTCGGTCATATGGGATCGCAAGGGCACCAAACTGAGGAGCGCGGCGGGGCAGAGGTCGGATTGCGCCGAGGTGCGGTGACAGGGGTTGGGGGCTGGCGTCTGGGCCTGGAGGCCAAGGCAGCTGCACGGCAAAGATCGGCTCGACCCACGCCCAATTAACGGGCTGTCATGTGTTGGCAGCGCTTGGTTAAGGTTCGCCATGAGACCATACCTAAGCGTCGGCTGCGATCCGCGCCGGTCCGTTTCCGCACGTCGGGAGGTCTAAGGCACGCAAGAGGCGGTTCACCCACGTCGAATGACTCGATTGCCCTGCCGCCGTGACGAACTGGGAGTTTGATGCATGAGCAACGCAGAAGCCACCGCAAACGCCGGAGCCAAGGCCGGGGCAGCTGATCTCCGTCCGCCGGCTCCACAGCCGCCTTCACAATCGGTCGCGGGGCCGGCGAGCGAGAACCAAGCCGCATTCGCGCGGCTGCGTGCCGACCTGCGCGGGCGGATCGTCGGTCAGGACGATCTGGTCGAGCGCCTGTTGATCGCCTTGCTTGCGGACGGGCACCTGCTGGTGGAGGGCGCGCCGGGGCTCGCCAAGACCACGGCCGTCAAAGAGCTGTCCACCCGCATCGAGGGCGATTTCCAGCGGGTTCAGTTCACGCCGGACCTGCTACCGGGCGACCTCACCGGGACCGATGTCTACCGGGCCGAGACCGGGACCTTCCAGTTCCAACCGGGCCCCCTGTTCCACAACCTGGTGCTCGCCGACGAGGTCAACCGCGCGCCGGCCAAGGTGCAGTCTGCGCTGCTCGAGGCGATGGGTGAGCGGCAGATCACCGTCGGCGGCCGGACCTACCCGCTGCCGTCGCCCTTCATGGTGATGGCGACCCAGAATCCTATCGAGCAGGAAGGCACCTACCCGCTGCCGGAGGCGCAGCTGGATCGATTCCTGATGCACGTCCGGGTGGACTACCCGGACCCGGCCTCCGAGCGCAGCATCCTGGACATCGCCCGCGCCGAGGCCCGAGGTCGGCTCAAGCGCGACGGCGACGAGGCGCCGATCATCGGCCACGCCCAGGTGGACTCCTCACGCAACGAGGTCATGAGCCTGCACATGGCGGATCAGCTGGAGGAGTATCTGATCCAGCTGGTGCTCGCGACGCGCGATCCGGCACCCTATGACGAGGCGCTCGCGCGACTGGTTGACTACGGCGCGAGCCCGCGCGCCACCATCGCCCTGGACCGCTGTGCACGCGCCCACGCCTGGCTGCGTGGCGCGGAGTTCGTGACACCGGAGGACGTGCACGCCGTGGCCTACGACGTGCTTCGGCACCGCATCCTCCTCAGCTATGCCGCGGAGGCGGAGGGCACCGACGTGGATGCCTTCGTCGCCGCGCTGATCCGGAACGTGCCCGCGTTGTGAGGTCGGCCGGCGTGTCGCTCAGACCCCTCCCCACCGTCGGCTCAGGACCCAGCCCCGCGACCGCCGACCCCGCCATCCGAGTCGATGGCGACGAGCTGATCGGCCTGCGCGCAAGGGCCGAACGGCTGCGCATCCGGCGCCTGGGCACCGCACGCTCCGCGCTGGCGGGGACGCATCGCTCCCGCTTCCGCGGTCGCGGCATGGACTATCGCGAATCGCGGCACTACGTCGCCGGCGACGATATCCGCAACATGGACTGGCGCATCACGGCCCGTGCCGGTGACCCCCATATCAAGGTCTTCGACGAGGAGCGCGAGCGGCCGATCGTGGTGCTCGCCGACTTCGGTCGCAGCATGTTCTTCGCCAGCCGTGGGGTGTTCAAGTCGGTGCAAGCGGCGCGGCTCGCGGCGCTGGTCGGCTGGGCCGCGGTCGCCCGTGGCGACCGCATCGGTGCCCTGCTATTCAACGGCGGCCATACCGAGCTGGTGCCGCGCGGCGGGCGACGTGGGCAGATGCACCTGATCCGCGCCCTGGTGGACGCCGGCGATCCGCGCCGGCTGCTGGAGACGGTGCCGGCGGGGGCGCGGTACGCCGATGTTGCGGGCGATGCTGGTGTCGACGGCGGTCTGGGCGATGCGCTGGTCCGGCTGCGCCGCGTGGCACGTCCGGGCAGCCTGGTGTTGCTGCTCTCGGATTTCTACCGCCTGGACCCGGATACGGGGCGCCACCTGCGGGCGCTGGCCCGCCACAACGAACTCCTGGCCGTACAGGTGCTTGATCCCCTGGAACTCTCGCCGCCGCCGCCGGGTCGTTACGGCATCAGCGATGGACGACGACGCGGTCTGTTCGACGCCACCGACCGGCGCGAACGGGCCCGTTATCAGGCGCACTTCGACGCCCATCAGGCCGCGGTGTCGGCCCTGGCCCTGGACAACGGTATTCCACTGGTGCGCTGTCGCACCGACGACGACCCCGCCACCGCCCTGGAGGCGTTGCTGCGCGACCGCGGGCCGCTGCCCCAGCCGAGTGAAGGGGCTGCCACATGAATCCCGTCTCGGGACAGGGTGCCGTCGGCGCGGCGCAGCAGCCGTTGCAACTGCGCGACATTCAGATGCCGGGCGACGCGCCGCTCTGGCCGCCCGCGCCCGGTTGGTGGGTGCTGCTGGCGCTGCTCATGGCGGCCGCCGTGGCTGCGACCTTGAAGCTGCTTCGGTTGTGGCGGGCGCGGCGACGGCGGGCCCGCATCACTGCGGAGTTGGAGCGGCTACGAGGCGCATCCCGCGGACCTGAACTGGCGGCGAGCGTCTCGGCGCTGCTCAAGCGCGCCGCCCTCGGCCGCTATCCGCGCGAGCAGGTCGCCGCCCTCACCGGGCCCGCGTGGGTCGAGTTCCTGGACCGCACCGGCGGCGACGGCGCCTTCGCACGGGGTGCCGGCGCCATCCTCGCCGACGGAGTCTATGCCCCGCGACGGGACTGCGATGCCGACGCGCTGCTCGACCTCGCCGGCCGCTGGCTGGGGAAGAACCTATGAGCCTGCAACTGGCACACCTCTGGGCGCTCTTGCTGCTGCCCCTGCCACTGCTCGTACGGCGGCTGCTGCCGGCGGCGCCCGCGGGCGACACCGGCGCGCTTAGGGTGCCCTTCTACGCGGTGCTGGCCGGAGAGGGCGTGCGGGCGGCGTCGGTTGGGCCGCGCTGGCAAGGTTGGCTCGCCGTGGCCGCCTGGGTGTTTCTGGTGCTGGCCGCCGCGCGGCCGCAATGGATCGGTGAGCCGACGTCCTTGCCCCTGAGCGGTCGCGACCTGATGCTGGCGGTCGACATCTCCGGCTCCATGCGAGAAGAGGACATGGTCATCGGCGGGCGTGTCGTGGATCGGCTCACCGCCGTCAAGGCCGTGGCCGGTGACTTCATCGAGCGCCGTGAGGGCGATCGCGTCGGACTGATCCTATTCGGCCAGCAGGCCTACCTGCAGACGCCGCTCACCTTCGACCGCGATACGGCCCGCACCCTGCTGTTCGAAGCCGTGGTTGGGCTCGCCGGGCGCGAGACGGCCATCGGGGACGCCATTGGCCTGGCGGTCAAGCGGCTCCGCGATGCCGACACCGACGAGCGCGTGCTGATCCTGCTCACCGACGGCACCAACACCGCCGGCGCCATCGGGCCGGGCAAGGCCGCGGAACTCGCCGCCGAGACCGGCGTGCGCATCCATACCATCGGCGTCGGCGGCGACTCGCGCACCGGGCTCGGCATCGCGCTGGGCCGCAACCCGCTGGACGAAGCGACGTTGCGCGGCATCGCGGACCTCACCGGGGGGCGCTATTTCCGCGCCCGTGACGCCGGTGAGTTGCAGGCCATCTACTCCATGCTGGACGAACTGGAACCGGTGGAGTCCGACGAGGCGACCTTCCGCCCCGTCGATGAGCTGTTCCAGTGGCCGCTGGCTCTGTCGCTGCTGTTGAGCGCTGCAGTCGTCACCGGTCGGACCGGCGTGCTCTGGGGGCTGTCCGATGCCGGCTGAGTTCCATTTCCTGAGTCCGTTCTGGTTCCTGGCGCTGGCCCCGCTGGCGCTGCTGCTGATGATCCTGGCGCGGCGGCGCGGAGGACTGGACGCCTGGCGGCGCGTGGTCGATGAGCGGCTCCTGGTGGCCCTGGGCGTGGCCGACGACGGGCCGGCGCGGCGCTGGCCCCTCGCGCTGCTCGGGCTCGGCTGGGTCGTCGCCGTGATTGCGCTCGCCAATCCGACGTTCGAGCGACTGGAGGTGCCTGCCTTCCGCGATGCCGCGGCGCGGGTCGTGGCGTTGGACCTGTCCCAGTCGATGCTCGCCGAGGACCTGGCGCCGAACCGATTGGCGCGGGCTCGGTACAAGGTCGAGGACCTGCTGCGCCGCGGTGCCGCTGGCCAGACAGGCTTGGTGGTCTTTGCCGGGGATGCCTTCGCGGTCGTCCCGCTCACCGACGACGCCGAATCCATTCGCGCGGTGCTGCCGGTGTTGGAGCCCGACCTCATGCCCGTTCAGGGCAGCCGGGTCGACCTCGGTCTGTCGGCCGCACTGGACCTGCTGCGCCAGGCCGGCGTGCCCGAGGGTGAGGTCGTGCTGCTGACGGATGCCGCGGGTGACGAGCGGGCTCGGGACGCGGCCGCGGAACTCCGGGACGCCGGTCACCGTCTGGCCGTGATCGGCGTCGGCACCGAGGAGGGCGCGCCGGTGCCCGGCGTGCGGTCCTCGCGCGGTGTCGTCCTCAGCCGGCTGGAGCCCGGTGGCCTGCGTGGAATGGCGCGCGAGGGCGGCGGCGCCTACGCCGGCATTACCGCCGACGAGGGCGACCTGGACCGCGTCCTGGCAGACGCCGGCCGTCGGGTACGGGCCGGAGAGGAGGCGAGACGGATCGAAGTCTGGCGGGCGCTCGGCCCCTGGCTCACGCTCCTCCTACTGCCCCTTGCGGCGCTCGGTTTCCGCCGCGGCTGGGCCCTGCTGCCCGTGCTGCTCGCGCTGAACCTGAGCCCGGCCGTGCAGGCGCCGGTGTTCGCGGCCGATGAGGTCGCACCTCAGCCCGAGGTTGAGGGCGGAGGCTCGCACGGGCGCGGGGGCTGGCGGGGCATCTGGGAACGCCCCGACCAGCAGGCGGCGGGCGCGCTCGAGCGGGGGAACTACGAGCGGGCAGCGGAACTCGCACGCGATCCGGCGCGGATCGGTGCGGCTCGCTATCGCATGGGCGACTACGCCGGTGCCGCGCGGGCCCTGCAGGGTGTCGAGGACTCGGCGGCCCACTACAATCGCGGCAACGCCCTGGCCATGGACGGACAGTTGGAGGAGGCGCTTGCAGCCTATGACGAGGCGCTGTCCCAAAGCCCGGACATGGAGGACGCACGCCACAACCGCTCGGAGGTGGAGCGCGCCCTGCGCGAGCAGCAGCAGGCGCAACAGACGAACCAACAGCAGGACCAACAGGACCAACAGGACCAACAAGGCCAACAAGGCCAACAAGGCCAGCAGGATCAGAAGGGACAACAAGGCCGGCAGGGCCAGGATGCGTCCCAAGGCGACGCGGGGCGCTCCGACGGCGAGCAGGAGGCATCCGCGGCCGATCGGTCCGTCGACGACGACGCCGGCGCCGATGAGACGTCTGCTGCAGACGACTCGGACACGCGACCCGACAGCGCCGACGCCAGGGGTCGATCCGGCGAGCAGGATCGAGATGCATCCACGGACTCGCGGCCGGACGGTGGGCAGGACAGCTCCGACACCGAGAACGTCGGCGCCGGGCCAGACGAAGAAACCAGCGACGAGGCCCGCGCACGGCGTGAGCGCGAGGCGCAGGCGGCCGATGACTATCGCCGCGAGGCGCGCGCCGCCGGCGGCGAGGCAGAGTCGGATGCCGAGACCCAGTCCGATAAGGACATCGGCGGAGCGGGGGGTGAGGGCAAGGACCCCGCGCAACGCGAGGCCAGGCGTGCCGCGGATCAATGGTTGCGACGGATTCCGGACGACCCTGGCGGGCTGCTGCGACGGAAGTTCATGTATCAGTACCGCATGCGGGCTGGCGGTGCGGACAACATCGGGGAGGACCCATGGTGAGGCAGCTCGACCCGAAACCGATCCTGGCGTCGACTGCGGTCGGACGCTTCGATGCAGAGACCTCGGGAGGCCCAGAAATGGGTCCGCGTCGCTTGCGGAGAGATCGGCGCGGGGCGTTTCTTTCGCTTATGGCGGTCGGCTGCGCATGCTGGGTTGGTGCCGCGCTGGCCGATGTGAGTGCCCGATTCGATCGGGACGAGGTCCATGAGGGCGAGACGGTCCAGTTGGTGATCGAGTCGGACCGCATGGTCGGCGAAGGTCCGGACCTCGGCGTCCTGGCGACCGACTTCGAAGTGCGCGGCACCGCCGCGAGCAGCCAGATCCAGATCATCAACGGCCGCCAGAGCGCGACCCGCAGCTGGCAGATCGTGCTCGCGCCCAAGCGCAGCGGGGTCATCGAGGTGCCGCCGATCCCGGTCGGCGACGAGCAGACTGCGCCGCTGCGGCTCGAGGTGTCCGATGCGCCGCAGGGGGCCATCGGCGCAGTCGGAGACGACGTATTCCTGGAAATCGAGGTGGGTGGCGAGGGTGAGCCGGTCTACGTGCAGCAGCAACTGCCTGTGGCGGTGCGGTTGTTCAGCGCTCTGCCCTTGCGCACGGGGGAGATCAGCGAGCCTCGGGCGGAGGGCGCCGTGGTGGAGCGACTCGGCGACGACGTGCAGTATCAGACCGAGCGCGAGGGCCGCGAATACCAGGTCATCGAGCGTCGCTTCAGCCTCAGCCCGGAGCGCAGCGGTGAGCTGCGCATCCCGCCCATCCGCTTCACCGGCGAGCTGCGGACCGCTGGTCGTGGTGGTGTCGGCCGTGCCGGCCTGCCGGACATCTTTCGCGATCCGGTGTTCGACCGATTCTCGTCCGGGGTTTTCGGTCGCGGCGAGCCGGTGCGCGCGCGGACCGAGGCGGTGACGCTGGATGTGCTGCCCGTTCCGGACGGATTCGCCGCACGCCATTGGTTGCCGGCGCGGGCCCTGACCATCGACGATTCCTGGGCGCAGGACCCACCCAACTTCGTGAATGGCGAGCCGGTCGTGAGGGAGCTGACCATCACCGCCGCCGGCCTGTCGGGGTCTCAGCTGCCACAGCTCGACATGCCCGCGCCGGATGGCGTGCGGGCCTACGGTGATCCGGCGGAGGCGGAGACCCGCACCGACGGCAAATCGCTGTTCGGTGTCAGTCGGCAAGCCTTCACCCTGATGCCCGCGCGGGGTGGTGAGCTGCGATTCCCCGAGGTCCGGCTGGCCTGGTGGGATCTGAACGCCGGTGAGGAACGGGTCGCGGTGGTGCCGGCACGTGTCTTCGATGCTACCGGAGCGGTGCGCCCTTCGTCAGGCGAGGTTGCTCCCGACGTCTCTGCGGCGCGCCTCGATCCGGCCACCGCGGAGGCCGGCGATGCTTCCGAGCCGTCGGATGCGCAAGGTAGTCCCGCGCCTCGCGCCGGTGAGCCGCGGCGCCCCCTGTTCCTGCTGCCGGTGCTGATCGTGCTGGCCTTGCTGTGGTTGCTCTGGAGCCGGCGACGTGCGTGGGCTGATCGCTTCGCTGGTCTGTTGATCCCGATTGCCGATGTCTTCGCCCGCATGCGAGGTCGACGAGCGGCTGCGGCCACCGTGACGCCCGGGTTGGAAACCGAACGCAGGCCTGGCCTCGGGGGCGACCCGTACGCCGGGTTGCGCACCGCCGCAGCGAACAATGATGCCCCGGCCTGTGCGCGGGAACTGCTGGTCGTCGCTCGCGGCGGCTGGCCGGATGCGCCGCCGAGCAGTCTGGGCGAGATCGCGGCGCGACTGGAGACGCTGGGGGGGGCGCGTGCCCTGAGTGCCGCCCGTTTGGTTCGTGCGTTGGATGCCGCGTTGTACGGCCCCTCGGCAGACCACTGGACCGGCGCGGCATTGGCCGATGTCGTGCCGGCGGCGCTGGCTGACCTGGCCGGCAGGCGGGACCGGGACGCGGGTGGCGATCTGCCGCTGCCGCCGCTGTACCCCGGCCGCGATGGGGCATGAGGTTCTAGGTCGTCTGCGCGCCTTGCTCAGCAGCCGTCCTTCCCGGGGCGGTGCATGGGATCGGACGCGCAGTCGTCGGTGAATGCTGCATCGGTTGCGAAGGACGTGGTGGCCGGCCTCAGGCTTGTCCTCACGCGGGTCGATAGCCGTTCGCTCCCGCGCCAGAGTTCCAGCGGGATCTCCCTGCCGGAGCCGGCGGCGATGATGGCCTCGCGCAGCGTCGGTGATGAGGCGATCGGGTGTTCGTCCGCCTTGACGATGACGTCGCCGGCGCGGATGTCCGCGGCCGCGGCTGGGCTGTCCTGGATCACCCGTGTGACGAATGCCCCCGCGGGCGCCCGCACGCCGAAGCGCCGGGCGAGCTCGGCGTCCAATGTGCGGGCACCGATGCCGATCCAGCCGCGGGCGACATGGCCCTCGCGGGCGATGGCCTCGACCACCCGCATGACACGATCCGCCGGCACGACGAAGGCGACGCCCTCCGAGTAGCCGCTGTCGGACATGATGGCCGTGTTGATGCCGACCAACCGACCCGTGGCGTCGATCAAGGCACCCCCGGAATTGCCTGGATTGATGGCTGCATCGGTCTGGATGAAGTCCTCGATGTCGGTGAGCCCCAGCCGCGTGCGGCCCAGGGCGCTGACGATGCCGAGGCTCACGGTCCGCTCCAGGCCGAAGGGGTTGCCGATGGCGAGCACCACGTCGCCGACACGCAGCCGATTCGGATGGCCGATGTCGATGGCAGGCGGGCGGGGCGCGTCGAGGCGCAGGACCGCGAGATCGGTCGCGGGGTCGATTCCGACCAAAGCGGCATCGACAATGCCTTGCTCCGGCACTTCCACGCCGATGGCGTCTGCTGCGGCGACGAGGTGGGCGCTGGTGACCAGTAGTCCGTCTGCCGACACGACCACCGCTGAGCCTCGGTCCAGGCCGGGTGGCGCCTTGACGGGCGGCGCCCTGTTGAAGGCGGACGGGGCGGGTGGTGCAGGAACGGCTTCAGCCGCGGTGCGGCGTCCGAAGATACGCAGCACCGAGGGCGCCGCGCGCTCGACGGCGTCGGCGAAGGAGGCCGGCTGGGCCGGGGTCGGGGCAGAGCGGCTCGTCGGCCCCGCGGCGGGCTCGCTCAGACTCAGGACGAACACCACCGCCGCGGCCCCGGCGGCGAAGCCGAGGCCTCCGGTCATCAACATTGTGAGCGGGCGGGACATGAGGCTAAGCTAGCATTTCGGCAGGTTGTGCGCATGCGCGGGACGCGCCTGCAAAGTCACTGCAAACAAACGCTAACTCCAGTCAACATGATCGATTCCGCCGAGCTCGCGGCATACTGTGACGAATTCCTCGCGGCCGCCATCATCGACGACTACTGCCCCAATGGCTTGCAGGCCGTAGGGACCAGGCCGATATTGCGGCTCGTCACCGGCGTCACCGCAAGTGGGGCCCTCATCGACGCGGCCATCGCCGAGCACGCGGACGCGCTGCTGGTCCACCACGGCTGGTTCTGGAAGGGTGATGATCCGCGGCTCGTGGGCATGCACGGACGGCGCGTGCGGGCTGTGCTCGGCAACGGCCTCGCCCTGCTCGCGTATCACCTCCCGCTCGACAAACACCCGGAATTGGGTAACAACCGCCAACTGGCACGGGTGCTCGGTATCGAGCACCCCGCGCCCGCGGATGCCGAAGGCTTGATCTGGCTCGGCAGGCTGGCCGCGCCTCGCGCGGGCACCGAGTTCGCCGCCCTGGTGGCCAAGCGGCTCGGCCGAGCGCCGCTGCATGTGCCTGGTGTGCATGGGGGACGGGTACAACACATCGCATGGTGCACAGGCGGTGCGCAGCGCTACATCGGCCGCGCCGCCGAGCTTGGTGCCGACCTCTACCTGAGCGGCGAGGTCTCGGAACAGACCGTGCACGAGGCACGGGAGCTGGGCATCGACTACATCGCCGCGGGACACCACGCCACCGAACGCTACGGCGTCCAGGCCCTGGGTGCCCACCTGGCGGAGCACTTCGGCATCGAGCACCGGTTCATCGACCTCGACAACCCGGCGTAGGATCGCGGCGGGCGCGAAGGCCTGCCTTTAAGTCCCGATTTTTTCAAGGGTATTGCGCTTTGTCGTCGTCCGATGGTGCACTTTTCTCTTTACTGGGAGTCTCTTTCGGAGGGGCTTTGGTTGCTCGTGCGTCTGTTGCGAAAACCGCATCGAATGCGTGGCATCCTTGACCCGATGAGGATCGTTCAACGACAATGGGCGATCCGTCGAGAAGAGCTTCCCAATATTCTGAGTTTTTTTGCCGCCTGATGTGCCGGCAGACCGGGGTTTTGTCCGGGAACAACGCACGTCGGGCCTAGCCGGGGTCGACCAGACAAATGAACGCACAAGGTGTGGATCAAAAGCGCAGGCGCACGCTCATCGCGGCAACCAGCGCGTTGGGCGCGGTTGGCGCAGGCTTCATCGCCGTGCCCTTTATCTCCTCCATGAATCCGAGCGCCAAGGCCCGAGCCGCCGGCGCCCCGGTGAAAGCCGACGTCAGCAAGCTGGAACCAGGCGCGCTGTTGCTCGTCAAATACCGCGGGCAGCCGATCTGGGTCGTCAACCGGACGCCGGAGATGCTCGATGCGCTGCCGCAGAACGATCCCAAGTTGACGGATCCGGGTTCGACAGTGCCGCAGCAGCCCGAGTATTGCGCCAACCCGACGCGCTCGATCAAGCCGCAGTACTTCGTGGCCATCGGCATCTGCACGCACCTGGGCTGCTCGCCGACCTACCGGCCCGAGTTCGCGCCGGACGACATGGGCGCCGATTGGAAGGGCGGCTGGTTCTGCCCCTGCCATGGCTCCAAGTTCGATTTGGCCGGTCGTGTCTTCAAGGGTGTGCCCGCACCGACCAACTTGGTGATACCGAAACACAAATATCTTGACGAGAATACCATTCTCGTCGGCGAAGATGATGGAGTGGCCTGATGAGTTCTGATACCACAGCATCTGCTGCCGCGCCGGCCCCAGGAGGTCTTGTCGGCTGGCTGGATAAGCGCTTCCCGGTGATGTCGGTCTGGAACGACCACCTCGCCCAGTACTACGCACCGAAGAACATGGGCTTCTGGTCCTTCTTCGGCTCTCTGGCGCTGGTCGTCCTAGTTCTGCAGATCGTTACCGGTCTCTGGCTGGCGATGTCCTACAAGCCTTCCGCGGCCGAGGCCTTCGCGTCGGTCGAGTACATCATGCGCGACGTCAACTGGGGCTGGCTGATCCGCTACATGCACTCCACCGGGGCGTCGTTCTTCTTCATCCTGGTCTATCTGCACATGTTCCGCGGCCTGATGTGGGGCTCCTACAAGAACCCGCGCGAGCTTCTATGGATCATCGGCGTGATCATCTACCTGGCGATGATGGCCACCGCCTTCTTCGGCTACCTGTTGCCCTGGGGACAGATGTCCTACTGGGGTGCGCAGGTCATCGTCAACCTCTTCGCAGCCGTACCCGGCGTCGGCGAGGGCTTGTCCACCTGGGTCCGTGGTGACTACGTCATCTCCGACACGACCCTGAACCGCTTTTTCGCGTTCCACTTCTTGCTGCCGTTCGTTATCGCTGCGTTGGTGTTTCTGCACATCGTCGCGCTGCACACCGTCGGTTCGACCAACCCGGACGGTATCGAAATCAAGAAGGGTCCGAAAGGCAACAAGTGGAGTGCGACGGCACCCGCCGACGGTATCCCGTTCCATCCCTATTACACGGTCAAGGACGTGATGGGGCTGGTTGTATTTGCCGCGATCTTCTCCCTGGTCATGTTCTACGCGCCGGAAATGGGCGGGTTGTTCCTGGAAGCGCCCAACTTCCAGCCGGCTGACCCGCTGAAGACGCCGGAGCACATCGCACCTGTCTGGTACTTCACGCCGTACTACGCGATGCTTCGCGCGGTGCCGCCCATCGCCGGTTCGCAGTTCCCCGGCGTCGTGGTCATGTTCGGCGCCATCCTGATCATGTTTTTGCTGCCGTGGCTGGATCGGAGCCCCGTGCGCTCGATGCGCTACAAGGGCAACCTATCGCGCTTCTTCCTGGCGTCGTTCGTCGTGTCCTTCGTGGTGCTGGCCTACCTGGGCCTGCAGCCGGCGTCGGACCTCTACACGCTGCTGTCGCAGATCTTCACCGTCGTGTACTTCGCCTTCTTCTTACTGATGCCGATCTACACCAAACTCGAGAAGACCAAGCCCGTGCCGGAGAGGGTGACCGCATGAAGAAGTTTCTGATCGCAGGCGCCCTAATCCTGCTGCCGTTCACCGCCGGTGCCGCCGGTGGCCACGGTCCGGCGCTGGAGCCCGCCAATATCGATTTGAAGGACAAGGCGTCGCTGCAGCGCGGAGCCAAGTACTTCACCCACTACTGTATGGGCTGCCACTCTCTTCAATACATGCGCTACAACCGCATGGCCGCGGACCTCGGCATCCCAGAAGACGAGCTGCAGGAGAACCTCATCTTCGGCGACGCGAAGCCGGGCGATCTCATGACCAACGCACTGCGCGAGGAAGACGGCGAGCAGTGGTTTGGTACAGCGATTCCGGACCTGAGCCTGGTCACCCGATGGCGCGAGCCGGACTGGGTCTACAGCTATCTCAAGTCCTACTACGTGGATGACAGTCGTCCGTACGGGGTAAACAACAGCATCTTCCCGGACGTCGGCATGCCGCATGCGCTGATCAACCTGCAGGGCATCCAGAAGCCGATCTACGCAGGCGGACACGGCCACGAGACCGGACCACAGCACGTCGTCGGGCTGGAACTGGTGGAGCCGGGAGAACTGACGGTCGAGGAATACGACAACATGGTGCGGGACATCACCAACTTCCTCACCTACGTCGGCGAGCCCTATCAGCTAGAGCGTCGCAGCCTTGGCCTGTACGTGCTGCTGTTCCTGGGCTTGATGTTCATCCTGGCGTACTATCTGAAAAAGGAGTTTTGGAAGGACGTGCACTGATGACTCGCCCGTGCGTTGGTCGGTGCCGTACTGGCGCCGGGTGGAGTCTTGGACACCGGTGATGAGTCGCCGGTGAAGCGTCGCCGATAAGCGACCACCACGCCCGCATCGGGCCGGTGCCAGGAGGCAGCGGATACGATGCGGGCGTTCTCCATTTCCGGGTATCGGTCCGGCGCAGTCGTCGGGCGGAGTTCGATCCTTAGGGAGCCTCAAACCGGTATGCGCCGAATGGGTGTATGCTATCCGCTTCGCCATGCTGGCGATGCCGTTGCCAAGCGGCGCTGAGGCGGGAGCGCTCCGTGTCCGGTCTTGGCCCCTCGCTGGCCCGCTGCCCGCAAAGCGTCGGGGGTGCGTTCCAGTGTTCAGTAGCCGAGTGTTTAAGGTGTCATGACGCTCTTTTCCGACCCGACATGTCCCTACTGCCACCGCGTGCGCATGGTGTTGGCAGAAAAGAAGATCAGCATCGACGTCGTGGACGTCGACGCGACGGATCTGCCCGAGCAGGTGCTCGAGGCCAATCCCTACGCCACGGTGCCCACCCTGGTGGACCGGGACCTGCGCCTGTACGAGTCGCAGATCATCATGGAATACCTCGACGAGCGCTTCCCGCACCCCCCGCTGCTGCCGGTGGATCCGGTTGCACGGGCCAATGCACGGCTGTTCATGTATCGCGTCGACCGCGACTGGTACAGCCTGATGGGCCGCATTGTGCATGGCGATGCGGACGAGTCCGAGGCGGCGCGTGACGAGTTACGGGATAGCCTGACCAGCTCCGCGGCCATTTTCGGTGCCCATCCGTTCTTCATGAGCGATGAATTCTCCCTAGTCGACTGCTGCGTTGCGCCCATGCTGTGGCGGCTGCCGAAGCTCGGCGTCGAGTTGCCTGCGTCCGCGGCCCAGGTCACTGAGTATCAGGCGCGGATCTTCGAGTGGCCCTCGTTCCGGCGTAGCTTGTCCGATGCCGAGCGCGAGATGGTCTCCGATCTCGCTTGATCCCGTATCCTTGCCGGCAGCCCATCCGTTGCACCCGGTGCCGGCCCCAGTGTACTGAGGCTGAAGCGCATGACCTCGAAACGCCCCTATCTGCTGCGTGCCGTGTACGAGTGGATCGTGGACAACGATATGACGCCGCACCTCTGGGTGGATGCCGAGCACCCCTCGGCGGTGGTCCCCGGTCAGTTCGTCGAGGACGGGCGCATCATCCTCAACATCTCCCCCATGGCCGTACAGGAACTCGCCATCGGCAACGACATGATCCGCTTCTCGGCGCGCTTCGGCGGTCGGGCCATGGAGGTCGAGATGTCGCCGCAGGCGGTCATCGGCCTGCTGTCCAAGGAAACCGCGGACGGCATGCTGTTCGCGGAGGATGATCCTGAGGAGGAATCGGCCCAGACCGACGACCGATTCAGCGTCGATACGGGCAACACCGAGGACGACGCGAAGAAGCCCTCGCGCCCTGCCCTGCGGGTGGTCAAATAGGCGGTCGCGCGTCTTCCGACGCCGTCGGGTCCGGGGTCTCTAAGCGCAGGCTCTCCAGGACCATCCCGACCAGCACGATCCGGCCAAGGCGGCGTTCCACACCCGCCTCACTGAACTCGAAGCCGTAGGTCCGTCTCAGTCGCAGGCCCTGGTGGGTCCAGCACAGGCGCGTCGCGCGGAGCGCGACGGTTTGATCCAACAGCTGCACCCCGACCCGCTCGCAGGCGCGTCTGGCGTGGGCCAGCGCCCGCTCGCGGGCCTGTAGCGTCGACAAGGTGAGCCAACCAGCGATCAGCAGGACCAAGAGTCCGATCAAGCCCTCGCTGTTCATACGTTGGTCATCCGTTCTGTTCCCGATGCGGGTGTTGCTCCGCCGCCCGGCCAGGCAAAGTTGCCTGGTCGGCGGGCCGGGCGGCCTGGGCCTCGCCGGCGGGGCCGAGCAGAATCGCGATGGGATAGGTTTGGGGATTGGCACCGAAGGCGATCTTGAGCGCCATGGTCAACGGCACCGACAGGAACATTCCCGCCGGCCCGAGCACCCAGCCCCAGAACACCAGGGACAGGAAGACGACCAACGTCGACAAGCCCAGCCCCTTGCCCATGACGCGGGGCTCGATGACGTTGCCCATGGCGACATTGACCACCATGAAGCCGGCCGTGGCCATCAGCGCCGTCTCCAGCCCCAACTGCACCAACGCCAGCAGCACCGCAGGCACAGCGGCGATGATGGAACCGATGGTGGGCACAAAGTTGAGCAGGAAAGCGACCATGCCCCACATGGCCGGGAAATCCACACCCAGGGATTTGAGCCAGGCCCAGATCACGAGGCCGGTCACCAGGCTGGTGCAGGCCTTGATGAACATGTAGCGATTAATGGTCTGCATCACCTCTGCGAGCCGCGCCAGCGAGGCGTCGGGCGAGGGCAGGGCAACCCGGAGCTTCCGCGGCAGGCTGTTGGCCTCGAGCAGGATGAAGACCACCGTCAGCAGGATCAGGAAGGCGTTGGTCAGAATGCCCCCTAGACCGCGTACGAGGTTGCTCGCGAAGCCGAAAATGCGCGCCGGGTCGAACAGGGAGTTCAGCGTATCCCGGGAGATGGGTACGCCCTCGGCGTCGAGCCAGGTGACGAACTCGCCGATCAGCGAGCGCAGCCGCATCTGATAATCGGGCAGGTTGGCGTTGAAGGCGTTCAGTGAGCCGGTGAACAGGGCCACGATGCCGGCGCCGACGGCGGCCAAGGTGCCGACCACGATCAGCATGGCCACCCACGTGGGCAGGCCCCAGCGGCGCATGGCCTGCATGGGTGGTACTACCAGCACGGCGATGAATACCGCCAGAAGGAAGGGCGTGACCAGGTTGGACGCGGACTTCAATCCCGCCACGACCACCACGAAGGCCCCGGCCACGAGCAGGAAACGTGCCGCTGGCGTGAAACCGATCTGGTGCATGCCCTGCATTTTGGCACCCGCTGGTGGAGGCTTGGTGGCGTCGGGGCCTGGCGTGCCGAGACCTTGCCTGGCGCTCGTCCGCCGTCCGCCTCAGAAATCCGGTAGCCCACTGTGCAGCCACCAGGTCTTGGCCGGTTCGTCCCAGCGCCAGTCCTGTCGGTCCAAGACATGTTTCAGGCGCTGTTCGTCCTCCAGCACGTAGTCGATGCGCACCAATCTCTGCACGCGATGCTCGGGCGTGATGACGCCGGGCCGCACCTCTTCGATGGATGTCACGCGGACGTTCTCCAGCACCTCGAAATCGATGTCGCCGCGGGCATCCGGGTGCAGAAAATCCACCGCCGCCGTGTAGTAACCCCAGCGCAGCGACTCCCGATAGCCGTTCGTGTTGTCGAACAGGATGTTGGTCATGCGCTCCTTCTGTGCGCTGCCGCAGCCCACGAGCAGGCTGAGGCCGAAGACGAGGGGCAGGGCGGCGAATCGGCGCATGGCGGGGAACTCGGGTGGCGGGCAAATGTCCCGGTGATCTGCAGGCATCGACGGAGTGCGGCGCGGCGGGCCGACTCGACAACAGGGCATCTCGCGAAACTCGAGGTGCCCGTGCTGGGCAGGATGCCCAGCCATTGCTGAGACGCCCAAGGGTCTGAAAGATGGCGCGGAGTAGAAACTGCCTCTTCGCTTCGCATCTTGGAGAATGGCCAGGACGGCAATGACTCTGAGGTCCTCAATAGGGCCCCGTCTTGCTCGAGCGCCTAGTCTCATCCCGCTCGATGATACTCGTGTGGTCCTTACCGGCCAATGGGCGTTGGGGCGGTGCCTGTAATGCGCCGTCGCCCGAAGCTGCGTCGGGCAGGGTCGTGTGCCACTGCGCTATTATGGAGAGCTGCGCGCCTGCCCAGTGCCATTCGGCCAGCACCCCGGTCTGCGTCCAGCCGTCCGAGCGAGTCAACGCGTCGAGGTCGCTCAGGCTACTCACCCTAGTCGTTGCATCTTCAATCAGGTCCCGTCGTGTCACAGCAAACGCCCGATCAGCCGCCGGTATCGGCACCCGTGCCGACGGAGCCACAGCGCAACGTCCAGTTCGGCAAAACAGAGTTCCACCTGCTCGGCACCGCGCACGTGTCCCGCGCCAGCGTCGAGCAGGTGCGTGCGTTGCTGACGGCGGGGGGCGATGGTTCCGGTTCCGGCTTCGATGCCGTCGCCGTCGAGCTCTGCCCGAACCGCTTCGAGTCCGTCACCGACCCGGACAGGCTCCACCGCATGGACCTGTTCGCTGTCATCCGCGAGCGGCGCGTCTATGTCGTGACCGCCAGCCTGGCGCTGGCCGCCTATCAGCAGCGGCTTGCGGACCAGTTCGGTATCGAGCCCGGCGCCGAGCAGCGCACGGCCATTGAGCTGGCCCGCCAGCTGGACCTGCCGCTGCTGCTGGTGGACCGCGACATCGGCATCACCCTGAAACGGGCGTCGGCGAACCTCGGTTGGTGGAAGCGGTTGAATCTCTTCTCCGGCCTGATGGCCGGCATGCTGTCTCGTGAAGAGGTCTCGGAAGAGGAGATCGAGCGGCTCAAGCAGGGAGACGTCCTAGAGACCACCTTCGCGGAGTTCGCCGCGGACCGGCGGGACCTGTTCATCCCGCTCATCCGCGAACGCGACCGCTTCATGGCGGCGCGACTGCGACAGGAGGTGGGCCGCCACGGCTACCGCCGCGTGCTCGCGGTGCTGGGTGCAGGCCACCTGGCCGGGGTCGCGGACCAGCTATCCAAGGCCGGTCAGGGTGCCGAGGCTGCAGCGCCCGCGGAGGAGGACGCCCCGGAGCGGGTCATCGCCGAACTCAATACCGTGCCGCCGCCCTCGCGGCTGCTGCGCGTGCTGCCCTGGTTGGTGGTGGTGCTGATCCTGAGCGTCTTTGCCTACGGCTTCACCCAAAGCGAGGAACTCGGCTGGGACCTCGTCTGGGACTGGGTGTTCATCAACGGTGGACTCTCGGCCCTGGGTGCGGCCATCGCCGGCGGTCATCCTCTGACGGTGCTAACAGCCTTCGTGGCGGCGCCGCTTACCTCACTCAATCCGACCATCGGTGCCGGCATGGTCACGGGTGCGGCGGAGCTGCTGTTGCGTCGGCCGAGCGTCGGCAACTTCGCCAGTCTGCGCGAGGACCTCACCAGTGCCCGCGGCTGGTGGCGCAACCGGGCCTCCCGCGTGCTGCTGGTGTCCATGTTCGCCAGTCTGGGCTCCGCCGTCGGTACCTACGTCGCCGGCTTCCGAATCATCGGCAAGGTGGTCGGCGCCGGCTAGTGGCCTTGCCGGCGGTAGATCCGGCCGGCTGTTGGTCGCGGCATCAGCCGAGTCGGGGCCCTAGCCCCGCCGCCGACTCCTGACACAGGGTCAAGGTTTCGCGGATCATGTCCAACGACTGATCTAGGTGTGCGAAGGCGTGGTTGCCGCGCGGAAAGATAAGCAATCGGGCGCAGTCGCGATACGCTGCCGCAACGGAACGCTGATCGATCACCTCGTCCCCGTCGTCCAGCAGCAGCGTCATCGGTGTGTCCAAGTTCGCGCAAGGCCGGCTCGGCGCAAGGGCGCGGGTTTGGTCCAAGATCTCCCGTGTCAGTACATAGCCCTCGCCGGACGCCGTCTCCTGTGGTTGGCCGGCATAGGCGCGCAGCTGGACCCAGGGCTGGATGGCGGGGTTGATCATGAACAGGTGGGCGCAGGGGACACGCGTGATCAGCCAACGCCCGTAGAATCCTCCCATGGAACTGCCGATGATCACCGGCGGCCCGGATTGTTCCACCACCCGTTCCAACAGGGTAAGCAGGATCGACACCGCGCGCTCTGGCTGGTGCGCCGGGTAATCCGGTGCGAGCACCCGCGTCGGCGCCAATGCTCGGCTGATGTGCCGGGCCTTCTGGGATTTGCTGGAGCTGTTCAGCCCATGCAGGTAGATGATCATGTGGTGCCGGCTTGCGTCCGGCTGCCGTCTATACTCCCCGCCATATTGTTCATCTGGAGACCACCATATGTCCAAAGACCGTCGCAGCCCTACGGACCGGGTCGACGCCCTGTACCGTGAACTCGTCGAACATTACGGCGCCGGCGACGACCGGGAGGTCCGGGCCGCCGCGAAACTGATGATGGTCGCCCTCTGGCAATTCCGTGCCCATGGCGGGCGCGAATGGGGGCAACTCGTCGACGAGTACGTCCACCTCATCAAGCGTGACCCGGAGCGCTTCAAGCGCATGCTCGACGCCAACGCTGGCAAGTCCCCGGACGAGTTGGAGGCCTAACACTGCCGCGCCCAGTTTCCGCAAACAACGCCCACCGGTGTCCGCTTCCGGATCGTGCTCGTTGACGAACAGATCGAGGATGGTGACCTGGTACTGCTGGCTCAGCGCACCACCGCCGAGGATGGCGACACCGTGGTGGCGCTGATCGACGACGGTCTCGCCACCCTCAAGCGCCTGTATCGCTACCCCGGCGGCCTGCGCCTGCAGCCGGTCAACGCCGACTAGGCGCCGCTCCATCGGCCGCACGGCACCGTCGAGGTCGTCGGCGTCGTCATCGCCGTCCTGCGGGAAGTCGACTGTCGCTGCCGTAGAAGCATCCCGCAACCCCCCAAGGCGCTATCTCCAGCCCGGCCGGGTGGAGCGACTAGGGAGATACTCGGCGCAGGAGCGCAGGAGCGCAGGAGCGCAGGAGCGCAGGAACGATCGAAGCACCTCGTTCCGCCGCCGGCCCGGACGAAAGAAGCCCGGCCCCGGTTGCCGACGAGGTGTCGGGTTGCCGGGGCCGGGCTTCCTGGCCCGTCGCCGTGCCGAAGAGCGGCCCTGCGACGGGCCGGCGTCGTCGCGCTGGCCTCCGCCTTCGGTGTCGACTCAGGCTGGGAGCGGGCTTCAGGCCCGGGGCCGGTGTCGGCGCCTTACCAGCGACGACCACCGCCGCCACGGGGCCGGTCGCTCTTCGGCTTGGCTTGGTTGACGGTGATGTTGCGACCCTTGAAGTCGGAGCCATTCAGCGCCTTGATGGCGGCATCGGCTTCGCTGTTGTTGCCCATCTCGACGAAGCCGAAGCCCTTGGACTCACCGCTGAACTTGTCGGTGATCAGGTTGACGGCATCGACGTTGCCGAATTCGGCGAAGGCGTCGCGGAGGTCACCATCGGTGACGCTGTAGGGGAGGTTGCCCACGTAGATGTTCATGGATGTGTCTCGCTTTGGATGTTGCATGGTTGACGTCACCGCCCCGGAGTCGCGCGTCGGCATGGGCCGGATGCGGGCGCTAGAGCGGGCGCGGACGGCCGCCGGCCAAACCCGAGCGGCTGGCGATCGGGCGGCGCCGTATAACGCGCTGGCGGCGGCGCGAGGAGACAGGGAGCTACGGAATCTCGGGCTGAGCGGGCGGGGCTGGGCAAAAGCGGCTCGCCGACATTGGCCTATGGCCGCAATCGGAGGCCGGCGCGCAACGGGCCGGACGATCTGGTCGAAATGATGCAGGCGCCTTGTGCCGGGCGGTGTATCGACCACACCGGCGTATCCTCTACCGACACAGTAACAGGTTGGGCGGCCGGGTGTCGTCCGATTTCTCGGCTTGCGGTGTCGGGGCTAGTGCCGTGGAAGGGCGGGCCGGGTCGCAGCGGGGCGCCACGACTCGGCTCTGTTGGCTCCGGGGTGCTGGTACACGCCGCATGCCCGTCTTAGTCTCCGCGCCAGAAGCCCTCGAGCAGATCGAAGGTCGCCTCGGGGCGTTCCCAGTGCGGCAGGCCCATATGCGGGCCGAGGGACTCGTAGGACCAGTTGGGGCGAGCCGCGGCGAAGCTCGGCAGGTGTTCGAAGGTGATGTAGGGGTCGCGGTCGGCGATGGCCAGGACGGGGAGGTCCGTGAGCCGTGCAAATAGCTCGGCCCGCGCGTTGGGCGTGAACAGCTGCATGGACAGAAAGGTCAGCGGTGCGAACCGCGCCCCGGGTTGGTGGGCCGTTGCGTAGGCGTAGTCGATGAGCTCTGCCGGCGCCGTCTTGCTGAAGGAGCGGTTCAAGAAATACCGGATGCTGCGCTTGGAGGCGACCAGGTCGAACAGCCCCTGCGCCCAGAGCCCGTTGCTGAGCACACCGAAGGCGGTGCGGCCGAAGCCTGGCGATGGCACCCCGCGCTTGCTGAATCCGGTGGGGGAGAGCAGGGCCAAGGAGGCGACGGTGCCTGGCGCACGCAACGTAGCGCGGGCGGCGAATTCGGCGCTGAGAGACAGGGCGATGACGTCCGCAGGGGCGCCGATGACCTGATCGAGCATCTCGCGGATGGCGGTGGCGAAGAGCTCCGGCGTATAGCTGCGATCACCGCGCGCGGACTGACCGAAGCCTGGCAGCTCGATGCTGTAGACGGGGCGCTGGCCTCGGTAGCGTTCGAAGATCGGCTTCACTTCGAAGCTGCTGGGCGCGGCATTGATGCTGTGGATCAGCAGCAGCGGTCGGCCCCCGGTGCCCTCCGCGTCGGCGTAGTAGGCGATGCGCCCGCACGCGGGCGAGTCGAGCCGCCCGAGCGGGGCGTCGAGCGCGGGCGGCAGGGGCGCGTTGGGCATATGGTGGCGTATCTCGGCGGACGTTGTGGTCACGGTTCGGGTTTCCTTTGATACTTGACTGGGCAGGCGGTGGTTGCATCTCCGGGCTCCGCTGGCCGATTATGCGCCGGGCTGTCCTGGCCGCTCGTGATGCCGTCGGCCATTGTACTCGCGGCTCGGTTGCGCTCTCGTGCCCGTCGAGCCAGCCATCCCGGCAGGGATTGCGCACCCAGGGCAGGACAAGTCGCTCGTCGCCCCGCTTTGGAGCTTTGCCGTGAACCCGGAAAAGGTCGCCTTTGGTTTCTTCATCCTGCTTGCGTTGACGCTGAATGTCGGCTTCGTCTACGGCGAAATCGACAATCCGAATCACCACCACGTGTGGGAGTTCTCGGTTGTCTTGCTGGTCAACAGCATTGCAACGGTGATGAAGCTCGGTGATCGTACACAAATGGGCGCGGTTCTGCTCGCCACCAGCCTGGTGGCCATGCTGCAGCTCATCGCCGCGGCCTTGGTCTGGACGGTGGCCGCCCACGGGACGCAGGCGGGGGTGACCGAGGGTGTGCTCGCGAGCGTGGTATCGCTTGCGGTGGGTGCCGGGGTCGCCAATGTGGTCTCGGTGGTGCTGCTCATCATCGAGACCGTGATGCTGCGACGCTGAGCGGCGTCGGGTGCCCGCGGCAGGTGGGGCCCGTCGGCGGCATGGCGCCAGCCTCACTGTGATAGGGGATGGAAAACATCTTTTTCCTGATCTTCAGGCGCATGCGCACGCCCTTGCTGGCGCTCATCGTGACCTACTCGGTGGCGATGGCGGGCCTGGTGTTGATCCCCGGGCGGGACGCCAATGGCGACATCGTCTATTTTTCGTTCTTCCACGCCTTTTACTTCGTCAGCTACACGGCGACGACCATCGGCTACGGCGAACTGCCCCACGCGCTCACCGACGCCCAGCGCATCTGGGTGACCTTCTGTGTCTATGCAACGGTCATCGTCTGGCTGTATTCCATCGGCTCGCTCATCGCCCTGCTACAGGACAAGACCCTGCGCCGGGCGATGCAGGAGATGGCCTTCGGCCGACGGGTGCGCGCCATCGGCGAGCCCTTCTATCTGATTTGCGGGTATGGGCAAACCGGCAGCGGCCTGGTGCGTGCCCTCACCGATCGCGGCCAGCGCGCGGTGGTCCTGGACAACAACCCTGAGCGGGTGGATCTGCTCAAGCTCGAGAACCTGCGCGAGTATGTCCCAAGCCTGCGCGCCGACGTGCGCCGGCCGGACAACCTGCTGCTGGCCGGGCTGCGGTTGCCTGGTTGTCAGGGGGTGCTGACGCTGACCTCCGACAATCAGGTGAACCTCAAGGTGGCGCTGGCGGCGAAACTGCTGCACCCCAGCGCGAAGGTGATCTGCCGGGCCGATACCCATGAAATCGAGGCAAACATGGCCTCTTTCGGGACGGATCACATCTACAACCCCTTCGATACCTTCGCCGTTTACTTCGCCACCGCGCTGCAGGCCCCCTGTCTGACGCTGCTCCAAGACTGGCTCGGCGAGCTGCGGGGTGGCAAGCTGCGTGAGCCCATCTACCCGCCGAGCGAGGGGCTGTGGATCATTTGCGGGTTCGGACGCTTCGGCAAGGCCCTCTACGAACACCTGTACGACCAGGACACGGAGCTGACGGTCATTGAGGCGCGCCCGGAGCGCACCGGAAAGCCGGGTTGCCGCTTCGTGCGGGGGCTCGGCACCGAGGCGGTGACCCTGGAGCAGGCCGGCGTACACAAGGCCGTCGGCATCATCGCCGGTACCGACAACGATGCCAACAACCTGAGCATCGTCATGACCGCCAAGGAGCTGAATCCCAAGCTGTTCACGGTGGTGCGCGAGAACCACCTGATGAACCGGGAATTGTTCGAGGCGGTGCAGGCGGACGTTCTCATGCACCCCAGCCTGATCGTCGCCAACCGCATCCGCATGCTCTTGGGTACGCCGTTGTTGACGGAGTTCGTGCAATCCGCCCGCTTCGAGGACGACGCCTGGGCCTGTCAGCTGATCTCGCGCATCCTGGCGCTGGTGCACGACAAGGTGCCGGATGTGTGGCAAGTGCGCATCGACGCCGAGGGCGCCTACGCCCTGTTTCAACTGCGTGCGGACGAGCCGCTGCCGACCATCGGCGACCTGCTCCGCGACCCGCGCGACCGTGGCGAGGACCTCCCGGCCATCGTGCTGATGCGTCGCCGAGAGAGCGGGCGCACCCTCCTACCGGACCCGGATGACCGCCTGCGCGAGGGCGATCAGCTGCTCCTGTGCGGGCGGGGCGGCGCGCACTCGAGCATGCTCTGGACCTTGCAGAACACCCATGCGCTCACCTATGTGCTGCACGGCGAGAGCCCGCCGCGCGGCCTGGTTTGGGCCTGGCTGCAGGCGCTTGAGCGGCGCCTCCGTCCGCCACGGCGTGGGTGACATCGGCATGATCCCCCTGATGGGGATCTCGACAGATGCCTTTGGGCTCCCGGCGCAGGCGCCCAGAGTCAAAGCGCACACGGATCGTCAGTTCCGGCTACTTTTGAATCGGCGTACGGGCCGTCATATGGTCCCAGTCGGTGCTGGCCTCGAGGCCAGCACCTACCTCCATTTCTCGGGAGCCGCCCCATGAACGAACTGTTGAACCGACTCGCCGAAGACCACGCCCGGCTGGCCCGGCTACTCAAACTGTTGGAGGAGATGCTGGACCGCTTCCACGCCGGCGACGAGCCCGACTATGAGCTGATGTGCGAGCTGGTGGAGTACATGCTCGACTACGCGGACCAGATCCACCACCCCACCGAGGACCTGATCTTCGAGCGCTTGCTCGGGCAACCCGGCCAGGGCCATGACGTGCTGCGCCGGCTCATGCTGCAGCACAACGCTCTGGGACAGCTGAACCGGCGCTTTCGGGAGTCCCTGGAAGGCATCGTGCACGAGGAGGTGCTGTCGCGTGAGGAGGTGGAGCAGCAGGGTCGGGAACTGCTGGCGACACTGCGCGAACACATGCGCCTGGAGGACGAGGAGGCCTTCCCGCTCGCCGCCGAGTTGCTGGGCGCCGCAGACTGGGTCGAGCTGCTCGCCGAGGCCCCGACCACCGGCGATCCGGTGTTCGGCAAGTCCGACCCCGAGCGATTTCGCGGGATCTATGCTCGTCTCAAGGAAGAACTCCGCGGGTGAAGGTCGCCGCCGACGCGGCGGTGCGCTGTTACGGTCTGCGTCGGGTCAACCCTTTTCTCGGTACGCTCATGGTGGTGCGCACGCCGCGGGGGCGCGCACTCAGCAGCGACGGGCGTCACTGGCAGCTCCAGGTCGCCACCTACCCACCGCGCGGACTGTGGAGCGGCGAGGGGCATAGCGACGAGCTGCGGTGGTTTCGATTCGGATACTGGAGTGAGGCCGGGGGCCGGACGGACGTGCCGGTGAATCCGATCCTCGACGTCGGTTCGATGCTCGACGCGGCAGAGGGACTCACCGTGGCCGTGGCGGATGCACAAGCGCGGCTACCCTTCGCGTTGATGCCGGAGCTGGAACTCTGGCAGATGGATCGGGACGACTCACCGCTGGTGATGCTGGCCACCGCGACCGAGACCGAGGACAGGGACGCCATCGGCACCCCCGCCTGGCGCTCGGGCGATGGTGAGCGGCGCTTTCGCTCGGCCACACTCGCCGCCGAGGCGGTGCGCTGCGGCGATGACGACGTCCCCGACCGCCACACGCGGGAGTTGGAGCAGATGGTGGCCCAGGCGGCAGCGAACCCGCCCGTGGCTCGCTGGATTCGACGGAGCCCCGATGGTGGTGGTTGTCTATTGGACCTGTCGGGGGGCGACAGTGACCCGTGCCTGGATGCAGCGAGTTTTCCATCGCTCTGCCTTCGGGAACAGTCGAGCGATGCGCGATACGAGGCTGTGGTGCACGACTACCTCGACTGGCTTGCACCCTATTTGCTGATGCTGCCGGGACTGGCGCCGGAGCGCCGAGCCGCGCTGGAGCGGGCGGCTGTCCGGCAAGCGCTCCTGGTGGAACGCTGCTGGCGGCTCTTTCCCGCGATGATTGAGGTAGAGCTCCTGCGCAGGGCGCGGGTCGAGGCCAGGCTCCGAGCCGGTTAGCGCGCTGCCGCGGGAGGGACATGCCTGCCGCGATCGCCGCGTTCGGCCAGATCACCCGCCATCGCCGGATGTCATTGCGTCGTCGTCCGTTGTTTGTCCATGCTTCGCCCCGACCTTTCGGCGACACAGAGCGGGCGCTGCCCGTTTGGATCGCGCGCGAACCGCCTCTACCGTTCACCTCACTTTCGGCGCGACTCCTCTACCATTACGTTATTCAGGGATACTGGCCAAGCCGAGACCATGCAATACAAGAACGTGCCCGGATTCGAGCATGGCACCGCCGAGAGCCTTGGCGTGCTGATGCTGAACCTAGGAACCCCCGATGCCCCGACGCCCACGGCCGTTCGGCGTTACCTCGCGGAGTTCCTGAACGACCCCCGCGTGGTGGAAGTGCCACGACCCATCTGGTGGCTGGTGCTGCACGGCGTCATCCTTCGCGTGCGCCCGAGCCGCTCCGCGCGCGCCTACCAGGCGGTCTGGACCGAACGTGGCTCGCCGCTTCTGGACGTGGCCGAACGCCAGGCGACCGGCCTGTCCGCCCTGCTGGATGCCCGCTTCGGCAAGGGCGTTCGGGTCGAGCTCGGCATGCGCTACGGCAAGCCCTCGGTGTCCGAGGCCCTCGGTCGACTCAAGGAGGCCAACGTCCGCCGCCTGCTGGTGTTGCCGCTTTATCCCCAATATTCGGGCACCACGACGGCGTCGGTGTTCGACGCCGTCACCGACGAGCTCAGCACCTGGCGCTGGCTGCCGGAGCTCCGCTTCATCAACCAGTACCACGACGACCCTCGCTACATCGAGGCCCTGGTGCACAGCATTCGGTCCTATTGGCAGGAGAACGGTGAGCCGGAGCGGTTGCTCTTTTCCTTCCACGGGATCCCGAAGCGCTACTTCATGGCAGGCGATCCCTACCACTGCCACTGCCACAAGACGGCGCGCATGGTGGTCGAGGCACTGGACCTACCAGAGGACCGCTGGATGGTCTCATTCCAGTCGCGGGTCGGCCGGGACGAGTGGCTGCAACCCTATACCGACGAGACCCTGAAGCTCTGGGGCGGGGACGGTGTCGGCAAGGTGCACGTGGTAGCACCCGGTTTCTCCGCGGACTGCCTGGAGACCCTAGAGGAGATCAATGTAGAGAACCGCGAGTATTTCCTGGAGGCCGGCGGCGGCGAGTATCACTATATCCCCTGCCTCAACGACGACCCGGCGCACCTGGAGATGATGCTGGGCCTAGTGGAGCGCCACGCCTGTGGCTGGCCGGAGGTCAGCGGCGTCGCCGAGGACTGGTAGCGGCGCGGGTTCGGACCCTGCCAGATTGCATACGGCATGGACCGGCCGCACCTGCGGCCGCATGCATCACCCAGCCCTCCGCAATCGATATGGAACAGAATCCGCTCCCTACCGAACTCACGCTCCGCCAGCAGACACGGGTGCTGGCGATCGCCTTCGATGACGGCGCCCGTTTTCTGCTGCCGTGCGAGTATCTGCGGGTCTACTCGCCCTCGGCGGAGGTGCGCGGCCATACGCCGGACCAGGCCAAGCTCCAGGTCGGTAAGGAGGGGGTGAACATCACGGACCTTCGGCAGATCGGCAGCTATGCGGTGAAGATTGTCTTCGACGACGGCCACAAATCCGGCCTCTACGATTGGCAATACCTCTACAAGCTCGGTCGTGGCTGGCAGCCCCTGTGGCAGGACTACCTAAGCCGCCTGGCCGACGCAGGTCGCAAGCGCACCGCGCCCGATCCCTTCGAGACCCTTCAGGCCAAGGGCGAGACGCCCTCGCAGTTGCCCGCCTCGGCCTGACACAAGGGCTCGGAGCGACCGGGGCGTTCGTCGAGCGCGCGGATCGGAGTCATCTCGTCTTGGTGATGGAATCCTTGCGCTCGTCCTGTCCTAGGTCGCTGGCATCTCGGTAGACTTCGCGATCTGCCCGGGCCCTGGCTCACCTAGGCGCGGTCGCCTAGCGCTCTGAGTCCACGCATGGCGAATGTCGCGAACGGTTGAGGCCGCGAAGCCCCGCGCGGCGAAGACCAGCATCGCCGTTTCGAGCAGCCGCTCACGAGTACCGATTCGACCATTGGTCGGCAACCCCTGACTTCAGGGTGTTTCGGAACCGAACTCGGCTAGGCTCGAAGTACCAAGCTTGGTGTAGAATCAGGCACCTGTCGGCGGGTCTTGATGTCGCGTCGCGCCCCTCGCAATCGTCCCGCCTGACGCATCACCTGCGCAGTCCAGCAATGGTACGCCAGCAGATTTGCGTTCAAGCTCAGCCGAAGCGGTTAGATTCTTGCACGACCCAACAGACACCCCCCCGGACTCCGACTCCTCCAGGCGCACGCCCATCCTGACAGACGCCAGGCGGCGCGCAGGTACCGGCTCCGTCGATGCTCGAACCCAAATGGCTGCCAGCAGGGCTACAGCTCGTACAGCGGTGCCAGGCGCAGCCAGGGCCGCGGGATCGGCGAGTACCGTAACGGCCAACGGACCCGAGGCCCGTGGCGGTACGGCTACCAGGTCCGGGGCTGCCGATGAGCGTTCGCCGACCTCGCCTTCGCGAAACAAGGACGGTGCGAGTTTGCCCGGACGTCCCTCCGAGCAATCGTCCGGAACGCCATCTGGAGGTCGGCCGGGAGGCCCCCCAGGAGGTTCTTCGCGAGAGCCGCCGCGCATTCCTGTGGCCAGAGCGAAGCCGCCGGGTCGTCGACGTCGGCCCAAGTCCGGCAAGCGCAAGGGCCGGGGGCCCATCACCGGCACCATCGGCTGGTTTGCGCGTATCGTCGCAACGCCCCTGGCGCTGCCCTTCGACGTGCTGTTGTTCGGCCTCATCGGCACTGCCGTCGTGCTGAGTGCCATGCAGGAAGACCTGCCTGAAGTGGACGCGCTGTTGGAGGTCAAGTTCGAAGAACCGCTACGCGTCTATAGTGCCGATGGTTCCCTGATGGCGGAGTACGGCGTGCAACGCAGGCGCGCCGTGGCCATCGAAGACATCCCGCCGGACCTGGCGCACGCCTTCATCTCCGCGGAGGACAGCCGTTTCTACGATCACAAGGGCATCGATCTCCTCGGCCTGGCCCGCGCCGCCTACGCCGTGGCCCAAGCCGGGGAGGCCACCCAGGGCGGCAGCACCATCACCATGCAGGTGGCGCGGAACTTCTTCCTGACCCGCGAGAAGACGGCCAAGCGCAAGCTCACCGAGATCCTGCTCGCCATGCGAGTGGAAATGACGTTGAGCAAGGACGAGATCCTGGAGCTGTATCTCAACAAGATCTTCTTCGGCAACCGCGCCTACGGTGTCTCGGCCGCCGCCGAGCTCTACTACGGCAAGACACTGGACGAGCTGACCCTGGCGCAGATGGCCATGCTCGCCGGCCTGCCGAAGGCGCCGTCCGCCAACAACCCCCTCGCCGACCCGGAGCGCGCGCGCGAGCGCCGTGATTACGTCCTCGGGCGGATGCACGAACTCGGCTATATCGACGACGTCGACTACAGCATGGCCTGGGTCGCCCCGATCACCGCCGAGGCCTATGTGGCGCCCATCGAGTTCGAGGCCGGCTACGCCGCCGAGATGGCGCGCCAGGAGATCGTCGATCGCTTCGGCCAGGAAGGGGCCTACAGCATCGGCCTCAAGGTCACCACGACCATCGACGAGAGGCTACAGACCGAATCCGACCGCGCCCTGCGCAGGGGCCTGATGGCTTACAACCGCCGCCACGGCTACCACGGCCCCGAGGATCGCCTGGAGGGCGTCGACCGCATGTCCGAACGGGACCTGGACGAGTACCTGGCGACCCGCCCGGTGGTGCCGGATATGCCGGTCGGTGTGGTCACCGAGGCCGGCGCGTCCAGCGCCACGGTCTACCTGGGCGGTGGCGAGACCGAGACGCTCAAGCTCTGGCAGGTCAACCACATGCGCAGGTACATCAACCCGAATGCCCGCGGTGGGCGGCAGGGTCGGGTGGACCGGGTGGTGGCGACCGGCGACCTGGTGCGCCTGCGCAAGAACAACAAGGACAGCTGGGTCCTGGCCCAGGTGCCGACGGTCGGTGGGGCGCTGGTCAGCATCTCGCCGACGGATGGTGCCATCCGGGCGGTTTCCGGCGGCTACGAGTTCAATTGGTCCAAGTTCAACCGCGCCACCGACGCGCGCCGCCAGCCCGGCTCCACCTACAAGCCCTTCGTCTACGCCGCCGCCTTGGGTAAGGGGTACACGCCGGCGAGCCTGGTCAGCGATACCCGGAAGAGCTTCGGCCGATGGAAGCCCAAGAACGCGGATGGCAAATACATGGGGACCATTCGCATGCGTGTGGCCCTGGCCAAGTCCCGCAACCTCGCGATCATCAATCTGATCGACAGCATGGGCATCGACTACACGCGGGACTTCCTGCAGCGCTTCGGCTACACCATGGAAGACATGCCCGGCAACTTCGGCCTCGCCCTGGGTGGCGGTAGCTCGACGCCGCTGCAGCTGGCCACGGCCTACGCCGTGTTCGCCAACGGCGGCTTCAAGGTCGAGCCCCATGTCGTCAGCCGCATCGAAGACACCGCCGGCAACCTGTTGTACGCGGCCGATGCGCCGCTGGCCTGCGTCGATTGCTGGCTGGAGTCGGACGAGGGCGAGGCGGATGTGCTCGCCCTGGACCAGGCCGCGCGTCCGATGGCGCAGCAGGTGCTGGACCCGCGCATCGCCTTCAACATGGATTCGATGCTCAAGGACGTCATCAAGGTCGGCACCGCGAAGCGCGCACGCAGCCTGAAGCGTTCCGATCTGGCCGGAAAGACGGGCACCACGAACGACTCCGTCGATTCCTGGTTCGCCGGCTACTCACCCCATCTGGTCACCGTCGCCTGGATGGGCATGGACGACAATCGACCGCTCGGACGCGGGGAATGGGGCGGCACCGCGGCCCTGGGCATGTGGGTGGACTTCATGGCCGATGCCCTAGAGGATGAGCCCATTGCCGAGATCAAGCGCCCGGAGGGCATGGTACCGGTGCGGGTCAGCGGATCTACCGGAAGGGCCACCAAGAGCGGAGGGGTCGTCGAGTACATTCGTGATGAGTACCAACTGATGACGCTTGGTCCGGAGCCGGTCAAGTATGCCGCTGGCTCCGGTGAAAGAAGGTCCAGCGCCGCGAGCAGGTCGCGAAGTGCCGCCAGGGCCCGGAGCGCCGCCAGGGCCCGGAGCGCCAAGAAGCGCACCGCGCCCCGCGTCATGGATTCGTTGTTCTAGGGCTGCCGCGCCCAGGTTCCGCAAGCAACGCCCACCGCTGGTCGCGTCCGCATCCTTGCCGTTGTCGTGATCGACTACTCGTCGAGACTCTGCTGCGATGGTGGCGATTGCGATCAAGGCAACGACAACGGGTCGAGCGTGCCTGTCGTACTTCGGCGGCGTTGTACTAGCCAGGTGCCCCAGCCCCAGCCCCAGCCCCGACCGTCGCGAGCGCGATCCGGGCGCCCGGCTCGACACACAAATCCGCCTCCACGCCCGCAGGGATCAGGAAGGCATCCCCAGTTGATAGGGCAAGCGTCGATTCGCCCGCTGTCAGCGCCAGATCGGACCCCTCCAAAACTAACCCGAGGGTCGGGCCGTCCCGGCCGATGTGAGCGGCATGGACCCTCCGCGGGGTCAGGATGCGCAGCGCGAACTCCTCTACGGGCGGATCGTAGCGCGTCGTCTCCGAGTCCCCGTCGTCGGCAACCGGGTGCAGCACCTGTGCTGGCTTCGGGTCGACCCTCAGCACCGACAGCAGCGCGTCGACGTCGATGTGCTTGTTCGTGAGTCCACCGCGGAGCACGTTATTCGAGTTGGCCATCAGCTCCAGGCCTGCGCCGTCCAGATAACTGTGCAGCTCTCCGGCGGGCAGGAAGATGGCTTCGCCCGGCCGTAAGTGCACCAGGTTCAGCAGAAGAAAGGACAGCAGCCCGCGGTCGTGCTGGCCATGGGCGCCATGCAGCATGTCGGCCCGCAGCAGCCAGCGGCAGCGCTCGGCCTCGGTGTCGCTCGGGTCCGAGGCCCGAGTGGCGCAATCCGCGATCACCGGCGCCAGGAGGCGGTCCACCTCCGGCTGAGGGATGCGCATGAAGGTGGCATAGAGCGCCTCCAGCCCGCGTCGGCAGCCCCCGAGGCGTGCTGCCAGGCCGCCGAGGGAAGGGTGTCGCTTGAGTTCGCGGTCGATCTCCGATAGAGGCCGAAAGCCGCGCAGGGCATGGAAGTCCGTGAGCGCGACCAGGAGCTCGGGCTTGTGATTCGGGTCCTGATAATTGCGCCGCGGATCGCTTAGCGGGAGACCCGCGTCCGACTCCCGCGCGAATCCTACGACCGCCTGGGTGCGATTCGGGTGCGCCTGGATGGACAGCGGCGCCGCGGCGGACAGCACTTTGAACAGGAAGGGGAGCTGTGCGCCATAGCGACGCACGGTCTGGCGACCGAGCACGGCCTCCGGCTGGGCGTCGATGAGCTGGTCCAGCGGCACGGGCGCGTCGTCCAATTCGGCCACCGAGGGCAGGTTCGGGTGATCACCGACCCAGAGCTCCGCCTGGGGTTCGCTCGCCGGCGTTGGCTGGCCGAGCATGCTCGGGATGAAGGTCCGGTCGCCCCAACCGTAGCGCTGGACGCCGCAGCGCAGGCGCACCGGACGAGGGCTGCGGGCGAAGGCGGCGACGGCCCTGTCGATGTCCGCGGCGCTCGGCGGGCGGGGCTGATCGGGGGTGGCCGTGCGCGTATCCTCGGCACCCTTGTCCTCGGTTGGCTGATCGGTGGCCTGGTGGCCGTTCGCGCTGTCCACAGCTCAGTCCGCGGCGTCACCGGTGATGGGGACGAAGCGCACGGGCAGGGTGGTGCGCCGCTCTAGGCTGCCGTCCGGCTGCTTGGTCAGAACCATGAGCTGCTGGATGTCGTGTACCGCGCCGACGGGCATGACCATGCGGCCGCCGGCGGCGAGCTGTTCGATGAGCGGTTGCGGGATCTGCGGGTGCGCAGCGGTGACGATGATCGCGTCGAAGGGCGCGGCCTCGGGCCACCCGAGATAGCCGTCGCCGGCGCGCACGTGGACCTTGTCGTAGCCGAGCCGCGCCAGGGTCTCCGCAGCCCGTTCGGCGAGCTCCGTCACGATCTCGACGCTATAGACCTCGATGCCCATGGCGCCGAGTACGGCCGCCTGATAGCCGCTGCCCGTCCCCAGCTCATAGACCTTGGCGCCCGCTTCGACGCCCAGCAGGTGGCTCATCACGGCGACGATGTAGGGCTGCGAGATGGTCTGTCCACCGCCGATGGGCAGCGGATTGTCGTCGTAGGCACGCGACCAGAGCTGCCCGGGTACGAACTGCTCCCTGGGCACGCTACGCATGGCCCGGACGACGGCCGGGTCCAGGCGGTCGGTGCCGAGGTAGTGGCTGGTGCGCGCGACGTCGCGCTCGATTTTGTCCACCAGGCGCGCCCTCGCCGTGGCGAAGCGGGCGTCGTCCGGAGGAGGTGCGCAGGCGCTCATGCCCGGTAACCCCAGCCCGACTGCCAGGAGCCAGGCCGCCGCCCAGGAACCCGATCGGGCCTTGGTCCGCCGCGGCGCCGAGCACCGACGCGGGTTTGGAGGACTCGGCAGGCCTTGTTGTTCATGCATGGGTTGAGTGTGTCGGTCAATGTCGCCGTCGCTCGTGATTGCGCAAAGATCATTGCCCATGGTGTGCCGCTCGGGCACGATTTCCATGCTAGCACCGTACCTGGTAGAGAGGGGAGATGTTCTTGAGCGTTTCGGTCGGCCATCGGCCTCGGGCTCCTGGTTCTGGCGCTGCTGGTGGCCGCGCTCGCGCTCTGGCTGACGCGACGCCGGCCGGCCCACGCCTGAACGGCGTTCGGCGGCTTGCTTGAACCGGCGCCCCCGGCGCGCCAGACTGCGACGGCGGGTACTCGACGTCGCGGCCACCGAGAGAGCCGTCCATGTCGCACCCGTCACTTCTACACGGGCCGAGGAGCAAGCATGATCGACGTTACTGGAAAGGTCGCCGTCATCACCGGGGCGAGCCGCGGCCTGGGTGCGGGGCTCGCCGAGCGGTTTCTGGAGCGGGGCCTCGGCGTGGCGGCCTGTGCGCGGAGCCGCCCCGAGGTGCCTGGGGCCCGTTCCGCGGATCGCCTGCTGAGCGCATCGGTGGACGTAACCGACACCGCTGCAGTCGCGGCCTTCTGCGATGACGCCATCGCACACTTCGGCCGGATCGATCTGTGGATCAACAACGCCGGGCTGCTCGCACCCATCGGCCCGCTGCGCGACAACGATCCAACCGAATTCGCCCGCCACATCGAAGTGAATGTGCTCGGCGTCTTCCACGGCAGCCAGAGCTTCGTCCGCCACCTGCGCGCGCGCGGCGGCGACGGTGTGCTGCTCAATATCAGCTCAGGCGCCGCGCGCAACGCCTACGCCGGCTGGTCTGCCTACTGTGCCGCCAAAGCCGCCGTCGACCGCATGAGCGAATCCATTGCGCTGGAGGAGGCCGACAGCGGCCTGCGCGTGCACGCGGTCGCGCCCGGCATCATCGACACGGACATGCAGGGCCTGATCCGACAGTGTTCGCCGGAGCAATTTCCGCGGGTGCAGAAGTTCCTGGATCTCAAGGACAGGGGTGCCCTCAGCTCCACCGGCTTCGTCGCAGACCGGTTGCTGGAGCTGGCCTTCGATCCGGTGCCAGACACCCCGGTGCTGACCATACTGCCTCTCGAGCGCGCCTGATTCAGGAGGGGTCGTCCATGCGCATCGTCGAAGTCATCGCCCCCGAGCGGCACCTCAAGGAACTGGTCGGCATGGGCCGGTTCTATGGCGCGGTGGACGTGTGGCGCGGCCAGCCCGGTGATGACGGCCGGCAGGCCGTACGCATGTTGGTGCCGGATTCGGCCCGGCAGCGCCTGTTGGACGCGCTGCAGAATCTGCTGGAGTCCGATGATGATGCCCGTGTGGTCATCTGCCCCGTCGACGCCACAGTTCCCCTGGTGCAGGAGCAGGGCGATCGCCATGCAAAGGCGGAGCGCCGGCGCGGTCTCGGCTCCGATAAGGGTGGCTCGGAGGGACGGGCGGCCGGCCGGCTCGCGGATATAGCGGTCGAGGAGGCGGGCCGGCGTCGCGCCGTCAGCCGAACGCGCGAGGAGCTCTATGCACAGATCGCCACCGGCGCCCGGCTCGATGGCAACTTCCTCCTGCTCGTGGTGCTCTCCACCATCGTCGCTGCCATCGGGCTGGCGGAGAACAACGTCGCCGTCGTCGTCGGCGCCATGGTGATAGCGCCATTGCTGGGGCCGAACATCGCATTGGCCTTCGCCACCGCGCTTGGCGATCAGGCCCTGGCCGCGGAATCCGCCGTCACCAGCGTGGCCGGTTTGTTGCTGGCCCTGGTGCTGAGTCTGGTGATCGGTCTCGTCTGGCCAATCGATCTCGCGACCCCGGAGATACTGGCCCGCACCGAGGTGGATATGTCCAGCGTCGCGCTCGCGCTCGCCTCCGGGGCGGCGGCGGTGCTTTCGCTGACTACGGGGCTCTCTTCCGCTCTGGTGGGGGTGATGGTCGCCGTGGCGCTGCTGCCGCCGACGGCGGTGTTGGGCATGATGCTCGGACGTGGCCAGTGGGAGTTGGCCGCCGGCGCCGCGCTGCTGCTCGCGGTCAATGTGATCTGCGTGCTGCTGTCGGCCAAGGTCGTGTTTCTGGTGCGCGGCGTGAAGCCCCGAACCTGGCTCGACAGCGACCGGGCACGCCAGTCCCGCGTACTGTACCTTGGCCTGTGGATCCTGCTGCTCGCGGTGCTGGTGGCCTTGGTGCTGATGCGCGGTTCGCTCGGAATCGGGGGCCAGTGACGCCCTCATCAGGTGCGATACCGGGCACCGGTGGTGCAGGTTCGACCATGGCCGTCGCGTCTCCGCGGGGCGCCGCGTCCAGGGGTGGCGGGCTGCCGGTCCAACCTGGGTCGCCGGGGGCTGATCAGGTGGACAGCGTTCCATGCCAGGCAGTAGTCTTTCCCATGCAGACTCTGGGCGTTTGAGCCCTCAACCATCCAGCGCAGGTAGCATTGTGGCGGAATCCAAAACAACACTGATCACGCGTGCATTGGCGTGGTTGTCCAAACAGACGGTGCTCTGGTCCGGCCTGATCATCGGCATCCCGGTGCTGCTCGGCGCGCTCTGGGTCGGCATCTTGATCTGGATGTGGGACACGCCGCACATCGAGGAGCAATTCAGCGACCAGGCCAACGCCGGCCTCGACCGCTCCAAGAAGGGGGCGTTGCTGGCTCAGGCCATTACCTACCAATTCCGTCGTCGGCTCGGCGACCAGGGTCACTGGGTTCCCAATGACCTGGTGATCTTCTTCGATCGCAACGCCGCCTGTGCGGCCGGCCACGAGGGTGAGCCCGGCGGTATCTGGTATGTCACGACCGAGATTTTCGAGGTCTTCGCCGACCGCACCGCTCGTATCGGCGGTTCATCCCAGGACGACCCGCGCCTGACCAATGCGGCCAAGAAGTTCAACTACGACCCACGGCGCTGGGGTATCTCCTGGCTCGGCGGCGCGGACTCCGAGCACGAGTACGCCCTGGGTCTAAAGGACTTCAACGACTATGTCGCGGACCTCATGGACGGCGAGGCCGTCAGCAATGTGCGCTCGGATGATCTCGCTGCACTGCTCACGGAGTTGGGCGGACAGAACGGCTCCATGGACAAGATCTACTCGCGTCTGAACGACGCGGACAAGGTGCCGCCGAAGGAGCGTCGGCAACGCGTCTACTCGGCCATCTGCGCCTCCGCGGTCTCGGCGGATACACTGTCGGTGATTCGCTCGGCCTACGCGACGGACTTCGAGGAAGATGCCCTGGCAGCGCTGGATGAGGCCATCGCCGACCTCTACCGCGTGTCGCAGCTGTATCCGCCGGTCGTCCTCAACGGCTCCGACGACAGCCTGTGGCTGGTGAACCATGCCCGCAACATCGCGGCCATCATGTCCGCCACCTTCGATCCGATCCTGGACGCGGCCCGCTCGCTGCCCGGCGGCGATGTCGCACGCTGATGGGTCGGCCTGGAGGTCGACTCGCCGGCCTCCAGGCCTCTCGATCCCGGTAATCCATCCCCAATCGTCCCAGGCCCAGGCTGGGGCGTAGGCCTTGCCATCAACCCCGGGACGTCGCCCCGAGTGTCGACCTCCCGGTCGGCGCGAGCCCCTGCAGGGGATCGGTCGGCTCAGTGCTTGAATAGATCCTCGGCCGCGTTCCGCAACGCATCCTCATCCGGTGTCGCACGGCCCGCCTCGCTCGGGATCCCGGCCTCGAAGTAACCACAGAAGTTCGCGCGCTCCTTGTCCGCGACATGCTCCGCCACCGGTTCCTTGCAGTCGTTCGGCCGACCACGCTCGTACCAGCGGCAGTTGCGGCAACAGTGGGTGGACTTGCGACAGCCAGGGCAGGTGCCTTCGCGCGCATAGTCCAGATCGGTCAGGTCCCGGTCGCAGTGCCAGCAGCGGCCGATCACGGGGTGGTGCATCGATCCTGTCCTTTGCTGCAGACTAGCCGTCGGCGGCGCGCAGCTGCTCGGTGAGCTTCGACAGCTCGCGCTGCATTTCCAGGTTCTGAAAAGGCTGCAACGCCGGCACCTGGCGGTTCAGCAGGCCGTCCAGCAGCTGTTGGCTGGATTGGATCAGGTCCACCAACTCGCCGGAGACGCGCACGGTCTCGTAGGTATTCCAGGCGGTGGCGATGTCCTCCTGGAGGGCCGTCCGTGCGGCGGCCACCCGTCGCCCCTGCTGTCTGAGGTAATCGCGATAGACCCCGGCGGCCTCGATGGTGAGCTGCTGCGCCTGCAGGTTGGCATCGAGAATGGCGGCCTTCTCCGGGTGCGCGCGCTTGAGTTGCCTGGTGTCGCCGGTCAGGGCCCTGGCGCGATCGGCGATGTCGTCGATCTGTGGCACGTAGCGCTGGTCGATGGCCTGCTCGACGTCCAGGTGCATCTGGTTGAGCGCCCGCAGCAGGACCAGATACATGCCATAGTAGCGGCGTGCGCTGGCCAAGTCCTCGCCGCTCTCGCGCATCAGCTCCTCGAGCTGGGCGGTGATGGCCTTGACGTTATCGAAGACGATACCGAGGTCGACGATGTTGTCGCCGACGACCGTTGAGAGCAGGAACTCCAGCTGTCCGTCGGAGAGCTCCAGGCCCATGCCGCGCAGTTCCTCGGCGAACCGGCGCTTGATGCCGTCGAGCTCCTCCTCGGCGCGGTCGATGGACCGTTCGCGCTCCTCGATGAGATCGTCGTAGTCGCTGACGGTGCGCTCGATCATGGACTTGTCCGGAGCAGCGACCCGCGCCTTGCGGAAGCCATCGATGTCGCCGCGCGCCTCGACGATGACCTGCTCCAGGTCACGGATACGGCCGCGGTACTCCTGCACCGGTGAGGTGGACAGGATGTCCACGGCGGCGTCGAGCAGCGACTCGATGTCGGCCTGCACGTCGGCCTGGTCGCGCTGGAACCAGGCCTTCTCGGGCAGGTTGCGCTGCACCTCCTGAAGCTCGACAGTCTCTTCCAACTTGGGCACGACGTCGGTCCAGACCTCCGCGAAGAGGTCGGGCTCTGTCGGTGTCAGGGACTCGCGGGCCTGGTCCCAGGTGTCCCAGGAGCGCTGCCACCAGTCCCCTGCCGTGTCGCGTGAGCGCTCCCAGAGTGCGCCGGCCTGTTCCGTGGAGCGGCGCCACAGCTCCGCGGCCTGGTCGGACATCGGCCGTGTGTCGATTGTGTCGCCGGGGGCCGGTGATGGCGCCTCTGCCTCGGCGAGCCCGTGTGACAGGAAGACGGACAACAGGCAGGTGAGCAGGAAAAGTGTCGAAATGGGGCGCATCTTGCTCGATATCCTAGTCGATCTACGATCGCCGATGGTAGAGAGCCGGGGTATCCGTGGATTCTACAGGGAGGCGGTCGGACCGGAGGCTAGGAGCCGAGGGTCAGAAAGGGCGCGAGGACGAGATAGAGTACGGCGGAGGCGCCCGCGAGATAGAACAGGGATTGGAGCGGGCGGCGGGCGATGCGTTGCAGGGTGGTCTCGATTTCACCGGCGTCGCGCAGGGCCTGATGCTCGGCGGCGATGCGGGTGCTGCGTTCCTGCTGGTAGGCGTCGATGAGGGCGCGGGCGTCGGCCTTGCGGCTGTCGTCCAGCAGCCAGAGGCCGGCGACGCCGAAGCCGAGGAAACCGCCGCTGGTCTCGTGATAGTGGAGGTCGTGCTGGTTGAGCAGCGCGCGCACTTCGGTGGCCTCGTCGTCGGGCACACCATTGAGTCGAAAGATCAGGACCGACATGACGCTATTCCAAGTGCCTGTAATGCAAGTCTAGGCAAGTGGGGCCGCAGACACAAAACGCCCCGCGGATGCGGGGCGAACGCTGCTCGCTCAAACAGCTCAAGCGTGAGGCCTCAAGGACGGTGCCCTGGACTGCGGGCTGAGCCCTGTACGATTCGTCATGGGTTGGTTCCCTAGGCGCCGGACCGACGCGCCGACCACCTGCCGGCGTGGAAACGGGGTCAGGCCAGACGATGCTGGCTTTGCATGTATCTGTAGACCAGGTTGGACACCTCACGCATGGCGTTGCTGCGGTTGGTGATCCAGCGACCGTAGTAGTTGGTGCGGCTGGATTTCTCGATGATCCCGATGAAGGTGTAGGGGCGTGGGCGGCCTCGGCGGCCACGGCACTCGATGATGCCCATGTTGCCGCAGAGCATGGCGGTGGAACCGGTCTTGTCGTACACGCGAATGTCCGACGGCATGTTGCGCACACCGCGGGTGATGCGGTCGTGGTTCGGCAGTGCCATGAGATCGAGCACCTCGTCGGAGTGGGGCATCTGACGGTGCCACTGTGCGTACAGGAAGCGGCTGTAATCGCGCGCCGATGCCTTGTTGCGGTAAGTGCGGCCGTTGGCTGGGATGTACTCGACGATGCTGGTCTGGCGGAATACCTTGGGCGCGTGGCGTTTCAGCACATGCTCGGTGGCACGCGGACCCATGTTGCCGTTGTAGCGGCTGACGATCTGCATGATCTCGTTGGTGGCGCCGTTGCTGCTCTTGCGGATCATCCGTTCCATGGCGTCGCGGACGTTACTGCTGTACCTGAGCCGCGAAGGGTTATCGCGCATGGTGAAGAAGAACGCCTGGGCGACGAACGGCTTGAACATGCTGGCCGCCTGTCGGGGCTGTTCCTCGTTGACCGAGACGAGCTTCTTGTGGCCGGCGAAGTCGTACACCGACCAGGAGGTCTTCTCGTCCCAGCGGATCTTGCCCTCGGACCGCAGTCGCTTCACCAGGCCGACCAATTGACCCTGGAGCGTTTGCGCCTGTCGCGCCTCGGCGAGCATGGGCGCACCCGTCAGCAACGCACCCGTGGCCAGTGCCCCCAGGCCGATGAATGCGCGTCGGTTCAGGTCCCCTACGGAGTCCATAAAGGGTTCGATGTTCGGGTCCGGGCCCCTGACTGACGCGGTGCGAACGCCTTGTCCAAGCGTTTCCATTTGCCCGTTCATGCTGGTTACCCCCGTATACCGGCATTGTCGACCCATTCAAAACCCGTCCGCGATGGCCTTGGGGAAGGTCCGGTGGACGGCGCTTGCCGTTCTCCGCACCTCCCCAGAGGCGCATCGCTCCCCCGAGCAAGGGACGGGCTCCCCCGAGAAAGACTCCGTGCAGCACAGCTTAGGCAGCACGGCGCCGAAAAACAAGGGTGTTTCGAAAGAAAAAAGCAAATTCAGTCAGTAAGCTCCGAAACATACTTAATGTTTGCTCAAGGTGCGCTGCGGGGCGGCTCCTGCCCGGAGCCATGTGCCTGATTCCTCTGCAGCGCACGCGGGCGGAGCATCGGGCAGCGCGCCGCAGCAGGGCTCAAGGAAGCACTGCCGGCGTCTGCTCCGGCCATAAGGTATCGAAGAGTCCCAGGACTTGGATCAGTGGGTAGATGCGCGGCGCTTGGGTGTTGCGGCATGGATCCAGGAGCAGCCGATCGTCTCACAGCGCGGGCAGGTCCCTGTACTGCAGACGGGCACGGCGAAGCATGCAGAACAGCGTGTTGGCTGCCTGACAAACCCTCAATTCATCAAGGCATCGGCTCATCAAGGTATCGGCGTCTCGGGCTTGTCGAGATGCCCCTAGGACGCTTCGCTCGGAGGGGCCGCGCCGCGCGCCGCCAGTGTCTCGTCGACCTTCTCCGCGATCTTCTGCTCGATCTGACCCTTGACCGCCGTCAGCAGGAGGCCGAGTGTCACCTGAAGGTCCAGCGTGTCCTCCGTCACCGTAATCTCACCGGAAACGCCGGAACGCGAGAAGCGCAAGGTGTCGCCGTCCCATTCATATTCCGCGCCGAACTCGCTGTCCACGCGCTGGGCGATGTGCTCGACCTCGGTGCGGGCCTCCGCGAGCGTCAGATTATGGTTGCGGACAATATGGATCTTGGACATGCGTTCCCGACTCCTCGGCGACGATCTGGTATTGCTGCTCGGGCTGTGATTGGCAGCGCACGTCATTGTCGACATTCGCGGCCGGTTGCGCCGGGCGATGCGCATCCGCTGGTCGCGGATTAAGCGGGCAGGGTATTACAGATCGGCCAGGAAGTGGCGTCGACGCCCGCCCATTCGCGTCGGTGGTCAGCCGTGCGCGCCCGATCCATCCGCGGTGTGCCCGGTGGGATGTTGGGCCTGTCGCTCGGCGCGGGCCCGGCGAAACGCCGCAGAGCGGCGGTCGCCGCCGCGCTGCTGGGGTCGGGCGCGCCGGTTGAGCCGTGTCTCGATGCGGGAGCAGAAGTCGTTGTCCCCGAGGACCCACGCCTTGTTGGTGGCTTCTCTGATGCGCTGCACCTCTGCGGGTGCCAAGGGTGCGTCGACACGGCGGGCGTAGACCGCGCGGCGGTCATCGGCGTCTTCGTCCAGTGCAAGATACATGGGGTGTGATGTCACCAGGTCGTCGTCGGCGCCGAGGGCGTTCGCGCCATAGCTCGACCACTCGTAGTCGGCCGGGGTCTCGACCAGGCCGGCGCGCACGGGATTCAGTTCCACGTAGTGGGCCACCGCCAACAGGTAGCCATCCGGGTCCAACAAGGTTGCACGATAGCGTCCGTCCCAGAGGGTGCCGGTGCGACCATGGCGACGGTTGGCATGCTGGACGTAGAAGCGACCGGCGTACTGCATCAGCTTGCCGATGCCGTCGCCTTCGGTCGGGGTCAGCAGGAGGTGGAAGTGGTTAGGCATCAGCACGTAAGCGTGCACCGCACAGTCGAAGCGTTCGGCGGCATCCCTCAGCGTGTACCACAACGCCCAGTAGTCTTCCTCGTCGTGGAGGATGTCCATCCGGTTGTTGCCCCTTTGGATCACATGCTGCGGATAGCCGGGGAGAACGAACCGGGGAAGCCTGGCCATGACACCGTTGCTCACTATTGCTGGTCTCCGCTTGAGTATAGACGAGCGTTGCGGGACCCAATGGTCCGACGTGAGAAACGCAGACGCGCGAGCGCTGTCGCGGATGCGGTATGATGAAGAGTTTTCCTAAAGCCAAAGCCGCTATGCAAGACATTAACCCTATCCGCGCTCGAATCGCAGACCTCCAGGGACGCCTCCAGTCCCTGAGGGGGTATCTTTGACTATGCCGGCAAGAAAGAGCGGCTGACCGAAGTCCTGCGCGAACTCGAAGACCCGGACGTCTGGAACGACCCCGAGCGGGCGCAGAACCTGGGCCGGGAGCGCGTCTCGCTGGAGCAGATCGTGCTCAACATGGACGAGCTCGACGGCGGGCTGGGCGATGCCGCCGACTTGCTGGACATGGCGGTCGAGGAAGAGGATGCGGACACCGTTGATGCCGTCGCCGCTGACCTCGCGGGTTTCGAGAAGACCGTCGGCGAGCTCGAGTTCCGCCGCATGTTCTCCGGCGAAATGGACGGCGCCAACGCCTTCCTGGACGTCCAGGCGGGCTCCGGCGGCACCGAGGCCCAGGACTGGGCGGAGATGCTGCTGCGCATGTATCTGCGCTGGGCCGAGCAGCACGGCTTCAAGGCGGAGCTGATGGAGGCCTCCCCCGGTGACGTCGCCGGTATCAAGTCCGCCACCGTTGCGGTGCAGGGCGACCATGCCTTCGGCTGGCTGCGCACCGAGACCGGCGTGCATCGGCTGGTGCGCAAGTCGCCCTTCGACTCCGGCAACCGCCGCCACACGTCCTTCGCCGCCGTGTTCGTGTCCCCCGAGATCGACGACTCGGTGGAGATCGAGATCAACCCGGCGGACCTGCGCATCGACGTCTATCGCGCCTCCGGTGCCGGCGGCCAGCACGTCAACCGCACCGAGTCCGCCGTGCGCATCACGCACAACCCCACGGGCATCGTGACCCAGTGCCAGAACGACCGCTCCCAGCACAAGAACAAGGACCAGGCCATGAAACAGCTCAAGGCCAAGCTGTATGAGCTGGAGATGCAGAAGCGCCGCGAACAGTCCCAGGCGGTGGAGGACACCAAGGCCGACATCGGCTGGGGCAGCCAGATCCGCTCCTACGTGCTGGACTCCGGACGTATCAAGGACCTGCGCACCAACATCGAGGTGGGCAACACCCAGGCGGTGCTCGACGGTGCGCTGGACCAGTTCATCGAGGCGAGCCTGAAGTCCGGCCTCTGAGTACGAGATGTTGTTGTGATCATGAACGAACCAAAGCCGAAGCAGGCCCAGCAGTCCACGGCGCAGCCGGAACTGGATGAGAACAAGCTCATCGCCCAGCGCCGCGAGAAACTCACGGCCATCCGCGAGCAGGGCATCGCCTTTCCGAACGACTTCCGCCGCAATGTGGTCGCCGGGGAGTTGCATGCGGAGTATGCCGACATGGACGGCGCCGAGCTGGAGACGCGCAACGTACGTGCCATGGTCGCCGGACGGTTGATGAGCCGGCGTGTCATGGGCAAGGCCAGCTTTGCACACCTGCAGGACATGTCCGGGCGGATCCAGCTGTTCGTGCAGCGCGATGTGCTCGGCGCCGACGACTACGCCTGGTTCAAGAAGGACCTGGACATCGGCGACATCGTCGGCGCCTCCGGGCAGCTGTTCAAGACCAAGACCGGCGAGCTGTCCATCAAGGTCGACTCCCTGCGCCTGCTCACCAAGTCCCTGCGGCCCTTGCCCGAGAAGTGGCACGGGCTCTCGGACCAGGAGAGCCGCTATCGCCAGCGGTACCTCGATCTCATCATGAACGAGTCCGCGCGCGAGACCTTCCGCATGCGCACCCGGCTGGTGCAGGGTATTCGCGAGTTCCTGAACGCGCGGGACTTCCTGGAGGTCGAGACGCCGATGATGCAGGCCATCCCCGGCGGCGCCGTGGCCCGTCCCTTCGTGACCCATCACAACGCCCTGGACATGCAGCTGTTCCTGCGTATTGCGCCGGAGTTGTACCTGAAGCGGCTCGTGGTGGGCGGCTTCGAGCGCGTCTACGAGATCAACCGCAACTTCCGTAACGAGGGGCTGTCGACCAGGCACAACCCCGAGTTCACGATGCTGGAGTTCTACCAGGCCTACGCCGAATACACGGACCTGATGGACCTCACCGAGCAGATGATCCGCACCCTGGCGCAGCAGGTGGTGGGTTCGACGACGGTGCACTATCAAGGTGAGGACTACGACTTCGCCCAGTCCTTCGCGCGCATGACCGTGCGCGAGTCCATCCTGCACTGTAATCCGGATATGGCGCCGGAGGACCTCGACGACCTCGATCGCGCCCGCGCCATTGCCGAGCGGCTGGATATCCGTGTCAAGGACAGCTACGGCCTCGGTAAGGTGCAGATCGAAATCTTCGAGAAGACGGTCGAGAGCCGGCTCATGCAACCGACCTTCATCACCGCCTACCCGACGGAAGTGTCGCCGCTGGCCAGGCTCAACGACGACGATCCCTTCGTCACGGACCGCTTCGAGTTCTTCGTCGGCGGCCGCGAGATCGCCAACGGTTTCTCGGAGCTCAACGACGCCGAGGATCAGGCCGAGCGTTTCCGCAAGCAGGTGGCCGAGAAGGACGCCGGCGACCTGGAGGCCATGCACTTCGACGCCGACTACATCCGCGCCCTGGAGCACGGCATGCCGCCAACCGCCGGTGAGGGCATCGGCATCGACCGGTTGGTGATGCTGTTCACCGACTCACCCTCCATCCGCGACGTACTGCTGTTTCCGCACATGCGGCCGGAGGACGGGGGCTGACCCTCATGAACTCCATTCGCCAGGACTGGTTCTCCAACGTCCGCAACGATCTGCTCGCCGGCTTGGTGGTCGCGTTGGCGCTGATTCCGGAGGCCATCGCCTTCTCCATCATCGCCGGCGTCGATCCCAAGGTCGGGCTCTACGCCTCCTTCAGTATCGCCGTGGTCACGGCCTTCGCCGGCGGGCGCCCGGGCATGATCTCCGCGGCCACCGCGGCCATGGCCGTGCTCATGGTGGACCTGGTCGCCGATCACGGGCTCCAGTATCTGCTCGCGGCCACCGTGCTCACGGGGTTGCTGCAGATGCTGGCCGGCTGGCTGCGGCTCGGCAATCTAATGCGCTTCGTCGCTCGCTCGGTCATCACCGGCTTCGTCAACGCCCTGGCCATTCTGATCTTCATGGCGCAGCTGCCCGAGATCACCGGCGCGCAGATGACCTGGGAGGTCTACGCGGTATTGGCGGCGGGGCTCGCCATCATCTATCTCCTGCCGCTTTTGACCAAGGCGGTGCCCTCGCCACTGGTGGCCATCGTGCTGCTCACCGGCGTCGTGCTGGCGCTCGATCTGGATATCCGGACCGTCGGCGATATGGGGCAGATGCCGGACAGCCTGCCGGTCTTCTTGCTGCCGGACATCCCACTCAACCTCGAGACGCTGCAGATCATCTTTCCGGTGTCGGCGACCCTGGCCGTCGTCGGCCTGCTGGAGTCTATGATGACGGCGACCATTGTCGATGACCTGACGGACTCCAAGAGCAACAAGAACCGCGAGTGCGTCGGCCAAGGCGTGGCCAATGTCGCCACCGGCTTCCTCGGCGGAATGGCCGGCTGCGCGATGATCGGCCAGACCGTCATCAACGTGAAGTCCGGCGGGCGCGGGCGCCTGTCGACCCTGGTGGCAGGCGTCTTCCTGCTGCTGCTGGTGGTCTTCGCCAACGAGTGGGTGGCGCAGATCCCGATGGCTGCGCTGGTGGCGGTGATGATCATGGTCTCGATCGGTACCTTCAACTGGGCGTCCTTCCGCAACCTGCGTGAGCACCCGTTCGATGCCAACGTGGTCATGATCGCTACCGTCCTGGTGACCGTGTTCACCCACGACCTGGCCCAGGGCGTGCTCGTGGGGGTGCTACTGTCGGGCTTCTTCTTCGCGCACAAGGTGAGCCGCGTGCTCTACGTCGGCTCGACGCCGGCGCGGGAGGGGCGTGAGCGCGTCTATCACGTGGTGGGTCAGGTGTTCTTCTCTTCCGCCGATCGCTTCGTCGCCTCCTTCGACTACAAGGAGGTCATCGAGCAGGTGACCATCGACGTCAGCCGTGCCCATTTCTGGGACATCACCGCCGTTACCGCCCTGGACAAGGTCGTGCTCAAGTTCCGCCGCGAGGGCACCGAGGTGGAGGTCGTCGGCTTGAACGAGGCCAGCCGCACCATGGTGGATCGCTTCGCGGTGCACGACAAACCCGAGGCCGTCGCCGACCTGATGGGTCATTGACCCGCAACGCACCCCGGGGGGCGCCCTTTTCAGATGCAATACGAACAGTGCGTACTGGCCTGCGTAGACCAGTCCCATTTCGCCGATACCGTGACGGATATCGCCAGCTGGGCCGCCAGGCGCATGGCCGCCCCTATGCAGCTGCTGCACATCCTCGACCGCGAGGCGCGGGTCGTGAGCGGCTCCGACCATAGCGGCGCCATCGGCGTCAACGCCCAGCAGACCCTGCTGACAGAGCTGTCCGACGAGGACGAGGCGCGCAGCAAGGCGGCGCGGGAGCAAGGGCGGCTGTTCCTGAACCGCCTGCGCGAGCGGGCCATCAGCCGCGGCATCGACAACCCGGACGTCCGCCTGCGTTACGGCGACCTGGAAGAGACCCTGGTGGAGCAACAGGACGACGTGCGCCTATTCGTGCTCGGCCGTCGCGGCGAGTCCGCCGAGACCACCCAGCGCGACCTCGGCCGAAACGTCGAGCGCATGGTGCGGGCACTCGCCAAGCCCATCCTCGCCGTCACCGATGAGTTCACCCAGCCGGAACGGGTGATGATCGCCTTCGATGGCGGCGCCATGACCCGCCGCGGCGTGCAGATGCTGGCGGACACCCCGCTGTTTCGTGGTCTGCCCGTGGACGTGGTCATGTCCGACAAGCCCCGGCGCGATGGAGAGAAGCAGCTCGACTGGGCGCGGGTGACGCTGGAGTCCGCGGACTTCGACGTCAAGACCGCGCTGCTGCCCGGCGATACCGAGCGCGTCATCGCCCGCTACATCCAGGACAACGGCATCGATATGCTGGTCATGGGCGCCTACGGACATTCGCCGTTACGCAGTCTGCTGTTCGGCAGCAAGACCAGCGACCTCTTGCGCTCCGCCAAGGTGCCGACGCTGCTGCTGCGCTGAGACCCCGGCTGCCCCGATCGGGGCGGCGCCGATGCTGGGGCCCAGGCGCTAGGCGCCAGTGTCCCGCAGCTCGACCTTGTCGTAGACCTCGGCCAAGGCCAGGCTCGCCTCCACGCAGATCAGCGGTACGCTGTCGAATAGGCTGTCGTAGGTGCCGAGTAGCCAGCGGCCGTCGTCCTGGCGCACATACAGCTCCGCCGCGGTGCGGTGCTGGGAGACCAGCAGGTAGGTCGTCAGGCTGGGCAGGGTGCGGTAGTGGGCGAACTTGTCGCCGCGGTCGTAGGCCTCGGTGGACTCGGAGAGGATCTCGATAATCAGTGCCGGATTGGTGATGATGTCCCGGCGCTGGTCGTAATAGGCCCGCTCCCCGCAGACGGCCATGATATCGGGATAGGCGGCGATGTCGGCGGCATCCATGCGTACCTTCATGTCACCGGCGTAGACATGACACGGCCGACGCTTGAATTGGGCACGCAGCTCCGCGCTGATGTTCACGGAGATGGTGTTGTGCGCCTCGCTGCCGCCGGTCATGGCGAAGACCTCGCCACCCGCGAACTCGCTGCGGCTGTCCACGGCCTCGCGTTCGGCGGCGAGCCAGTCGTCGAAACTTAGACGGGGAAGGGGATGAACGGACATCTAGTCTGTGACTCTCCTGGCAGGGTACCCGACGGGTGCTTCGGAGGCGGTCTGGACTCAGTATAGCGTCGACGTTCCGATCAGCACCCGTACCTGGGCCCGATGCGCCCCGCGGCTATTCGTCCGAGATGGACACATCCTCGCCGGCGGCGGTGAGCCGCGCGGTCTTGGCGTCGATGTAGTCGAAGGGGCTATCGGGATACTCCCGGTACTTGCCGAGTCCGACGTATTCCAGCAGTCCGACGAAGTGATAGCGGTAGAGCATGCCCTCGATGCGGGCGATCTCTGCTTGACCCCCGGCGGGGCCGTCCATCAGCACCAGGGTCGGGCGGTAGTCGACGCCGAGGGACTTGGCCAAGGTGCGTCCCGTCGTCGGCGCCCCGTCGACACCGATGAACTCGGCGTCGGACAGGGTATCCACTCGGACCACGGTGAAGGGGTTCAGGGTCTCTGCCACCTCCGGTGCAGCCAAGTGTCCGTCGTGCAGCGCATCGCAGGCGAGACAGGCGGTGTCCTCGAACAGCAGCAACAGGGGACCAGCGACGCCGCTGAGGTCGGCGATGTCGGTGGCCTCGCGGATGTTCGGCTGCTTACGGAAGCTATAGGCGCTCTGCGCCTCGGCGCGGCGGGCGTCGAGGTAGTCGGTGAGGCTCTGCGACGCATAGGCCTTGGCATCGACGTACTCCAGCACCTGCTTGAACTCGGCCGGATTGCGGTAGCCGCTGACGCGGGCGACAATCCGATTGTCCGGGCTCAGGAAAATCACCGTGGGCGTGTAGCTCACGCCGAGCTTCTCGGCGAGGGCCTTCTCGCCCAGGCTGGTCTCGGCGTCCAGGGCCACCTCACGGTCGCCACGCACGTTGAGCGCGATCACGTCGAATCGCTCGCGCAGCCAGTCGCTGTACTCGGCGCCGTCGAAGTTCTCCTCCAGCATCTTGTGGCAGTAGGGACAGCCGTTCATCTCCAGGAACAGGAGCACGTGCTTACCCGCGTCCGCGGCCTCCTCGACGTCGTCGGCGATCTCCAGAAAGCTCTCCTTGAACCAGTCCGGATGGCTCGACATCTTGGCGCCGAGCAACCGACCGGTCTCGTCGGAATCGCCGCGGGCGGGGAGGGCGACGACCACCGCGAGCATCGCAATGGCGGCCAGCACCTTCGGGTGGAACCTGGTGGACATACTCCTACTCCTCGTTGATCGATCAAGAAACAGTCGGACTAGGTTCAAGCACCCGGATGCTCCGCCGCTTCCGGCGACCTGAGTCACAGCCGACGAGTCACACTGCCGCGGGCCGCCTGTAGATAAGGGTGCTTCCCGTGGGGAAAAGCGTCGTCGCAGCAGCGCACGAACAGCCCCGCCCGCAGTCGGCCTCGTGCCGGCATCAGGCAGACCGTCAGGCCCGGCAGCGTCCGGTAGCGAGCGAACTGATCGCCGCGGTCGTAGGCCTCGGTGGAGTCGCACAGAACCTCGACGATCAGGTTGTGCTGTTCGCCCGTACCCGTCATCACAAAGACCTCGCCGGCGACGAACTCATCGCACTGCCCTCCGGCGGCGCAAAGCCGACGGTGTGCTTGCGTAGGACGCGTCGATCTCCGTGACCGGGAGTCGAGAGTCGACCCGGTTCACGCCGCCCGAGGCGTCTTCCAACAGGTAGCCGAAGTGCCGCACCCCGCCCGCAACCGTTGCCCGAAATCCGACTTGATCGGCGAGTGCGTCCGACGCGCCGACACCGAGAAGCCTGATGAGTAGGCTGCCGCCCGGGCCACGCGTCCGCGCGGTTCGCGGTTTGGACCGTGCGTCAGGGATCGTATCCCAGCACGGGTGCCAGCCAGCGCTCGGCCTGTTCCAGGCTCATGCCTTTGCGTGCCGCATAGTCCTCTACCTGATCCTTCTGGATGCGGCCGATGCCGAAGTAGCGCGAGTCCGGGTGGGAGAAGTACCAACCGGAGACGGCGGCCGTCGGCAGCATGGCGAAACTCTCGGTGAGGGTCAGGCCGATGCGCGCGTCGGGCTTCAGGATCTGCCACAGGGTGCCCTTCTCGGTGTGGTCGGGGCAGGCGGCGTAGCCGGGCGCGGGGCGGATGCCGGCGTACTTCTCGGCGATCAGGGCGTCGTTGTCGAGCTGCTCTTCGGGCTGGTAGCGCCAGAGGTCGGTCCGCACCAGCTGGTGAAGGCGTTCGGCGAAGGCCTCGGCGAGGCGGTCCGCCAGGGCCTTGAGCATGATGGAGCTGTAGTCGTCGTGGTCGGCCTCGAAGCGTGCCACGTGCGCATCGATGCCGATGCCGGCGGTGACGGCGAAGGCACCGATCCAGTCGCGCCGGCCGCTGTCCGCCGGTGCCAAATAGTCCGCCAGCGATAGGTTCGGCTGGCCCTTGTTTGCGCTGCGGAACATCTGCTGGCGCAGCATGTGCAGCTCGAAGGCCGTCTCGCCGCGTGACTCGTCGGCGTAGATGGCGATGTCGTCGGTGCCGATGCTATTGGCGGGGAGGAAGCCGCAGACACAGGATGCCTTGAGCCACTTCTCCTTCACGATCCGGTCCAGGAACGGAACGGCGTCGTCGAAGAGCTTGCGCGCCTCCTCGCCGACGATCTCGTCATCGAGGATGGCCGGATACTTGCCGGCCAGTTCCCAAGCGTTGAAGAAGGGTGACCAGTCGATGAAGCCCGCCAGGTCCTCCAGCGGGTAGTCGGCGATGGTCGCGACGACGCCGTCGCCGAGGCGCTCGAGCTGGATGTCGACCTTGGGTTCGCCTCGGAAGGCGAACCCTGGCTCAAGTATCGCTGGCCGCGGCGGGGCGTAGCTGGCCCAGTCGATGGGCACCCGGTTGGCGCGGGCGTCGGCCAGGGCCATCGACTTGCGCGTGTTGCCCTTGGCCGCGCGGTCGATGCGCAGTTGTTCGTACTCGGCGGCGATCTGCGCGAGATAGCCCTGGCGCTGGGTCTTGCTGAGCAGGTTGCTCACCACGCCGACGGCGCGGGACGCGTCAACCACGTAGACGACCGGCGCCGTGCGCTGGGGCGCGATCTTCACGGCCGTGTGTAGCTTGGACGTGGTCGCGCCACCGATGAGCAGCGGCATGTCCATACCCTGGCGTTCCATCTCCTTGGCCACGTGCACCATTTCGTCCAGCGACGGCGTGATGAGGCCGGAGAGGCCGATCATGTCGACGTTCTCCTCGCGGGCGCGCTGCAGGATGGTCTCGGCAGGCACCATGACGCCTAAGTCCACCACCTCGTAGCCGTTGCACTGGAGCACGACGGCGACGATGTTCTTGCCGATGTCGTGCACATCGCCCTTGACCGTGGCAATGAGGAACTTGCCGTTGCTTACTCCCGCCATGCCCGATGCCTCTTTCTCGGCCTCAAGGTACGGAAAGAGATAGGCCACGGCCTTTTTCATGACGCGGGCGGATTTCACCACCTGGGGCAGGAACATCTTGCCGGCACCGAACAGGTCGCCGACCACGTTCATGCCGTCCATCAAGGGCCCCTCGATCACCTCCAGCGGCACCGTCGCCTGCTGACGGGCGGCCTCGGTATCCTCATCGATGAAGTCGGTGATGCCCTTGACCAGTGAGTGCTCCAACCGCTTCTCGACGGGCCAGCTGCGCCATTCCTGGTCCTCGGTCTTCTCGGTCGTCGCGCCGTCGCCCTTGTACTTGGGCGCGATGTCCAGCAGGCGTTCGGTGGCGTCGTCTCGGCGGTTGCGGATGACGTCCTCGACGGCCTGGCGCAGCTCCTCGGGTAGGTCGTCGTAGATCGCCAACTGGCCGGCGTTGACGATCCCCATGTCCATGCCCGCCTCGATGGCGTGGTAAAGGAACACGGCATGGATGGCCTCGCGAACCGGGTTGTTGCCGCGGAACGAGAAGGACACGTTGGACACGCCGCCGGAGACCAGGGCGTTGGGCAGGGTTTGCTTGATGGTGCGCGTGGCCTCGATGAAGTCCACGGCGTAGTTGTTGTGCTCCTCGATGCCCGTGGCCACGGCGAAGATATTCGGGTCGAAGATGATGTCCTCGGACGGGAAGCCGACCTGCTGCGTCAGGATCTTGTAGGCGCGGGTGCAGATCTCGACCTTGCGCGCTTGGGTGTCCGCCTGGCCCACCTCGTCGAAGGCCATGACGATGACGGCGGCGCCGTAGCGCCGACAGAGCCTGGCCTGCTCGATGAACTTCTCCTCGCCCTCCTTCATGGAGATGGAGTTGACGATGGCCTTGCCTTGGACGCACTTGAGCCCGGTCTCGATGACCTCCCATTTGGAGGAGTCGATCATCACCGGCACGCGGGAGATGTCCGGCTCCGCGGCGGCCAGGTTCAGGAAGCGCTGCATGGCCTCGACGGCGTCGAGCAGGCCCTCGTCCATGTTGACGTCGATGACCTGGGCGCCGTTCTCCACCTGCTCCACCGCGACGGACAGGGCCGTGTCGTAATCCCCCTCCTTGATCAGCCGCTTGAAGCGCGCCGAGCCCGTCACGTTGGTGCGCTCGCCGACGTTGACGAAGAAGCTGTCCTTGGTGATGTTGCAGGGCTCCAGACCCGAGAGCCGGCAGGCGGGCTCGATCGCGGGTGCCCGGCGCGGCGCCATGTCGGCGACGCCGTCGGCGATGGCCTTGATGTGCTCGGGCGTGCTGCCGCAGCAGCCACCGACGATGTTGAGCCAGCCCTGGCGCGCCCAGTCCACCACCTCCGCCGCCATCTCGTTCGGTGTCAGGTCATAGCCGCCGAGCTCGTTCGGCAGGCCGGCATTGGGGTGGGCGGAGACGCCGCATTCGGCGATGCGCGATATCTCCTCGACGTACTGACGCAGCTCCGCGGGGCCGAGGGCGCAGTTGAGGCCGATGGTGAGCGGTTGCGCATGGCGCAGGCTGTTGTAGAAGGCCTCGGTGGTCTGACCCGTCAGGGTGCGGCCGGACTGGTCGGTGATGGTGCCGGAGATCATGATCGGCAGCTCGACACTGTCCTGGTCGAAGACCTGCCAGACCGCGAACAGCGCCGCCTTGGCGTTTAGGGTGTCGAACACCGTCTCCACCAGGATGATGTCCGCGCCGCCCTCGATCAGCCCGCGGGTGGACTCGGCGTAGGCCGTCACCAGGGTGTCGAAGTCGATGTTCCGATAGCCGGGGTCGTTGACGTCGGGCGAAATGGACGCCGTGCGGTTGGTGGGGCCGAGCACGCCGGCGACGAAACGGGGCTTGTCCGGTGAGCTGTAGCCGTCCGCGCTCTCGCGCGCGAGCTTGGCCGCGGCGACGTTGATCTCGTAGGCGAGCTCCTCCATGGCGTAGTCCGCCATGGCGATGCGGGTGCCGTTGAAGGTGTTGGTCTCGATGATGTCGGCGCCGGCGGCCAGGTACTTGCCGTGGATGTCGGCGATGACGTCCGGGCGCGTCAGCACCAGCAGGTCGTTGTTGCCCTTGAGATCGGAGGGCCAGTCACTAAAGCGCTCGCCGCGGTAGTCGGTCTCCGTCAGCCCGCGGCGCTGGATCATGGTGCCCATGGCGCCGTCCAGGATCAGGATACGCTGGCCAAGGTGCTGGTGGAGCAGGGCGGTGCGGTCTGTCATAGCGTTACTGCCGAAGGGCATGGGTTCGTTCGGGGCCGGGCCAGGGCCGGCCGCGCGCTCGAGGATGACGCCTGCGACGACAGGCACGCGCTCGCGGAACCGTCGCCGTCGAGCGCATCTGCGCGACGGTGTGTACCGATGGCGCACAGTCGGAATGGTGCGGGCCGATGGCGCTGCGCCAGATCCGCCTGGCGCCGGGGGGCCAGGCTATCGGGCGTTCGTCGAATCGCGGTTCAGCTTGCGCAGGTAGCGTGGGTCTTGCTCGTGCCCGTCCCAGATGACGGGCTTCTTGAGCCATTTCTGGATGAAGGCCCAGGACGCCTGGTAGCCGTCGTGGTTTAGGCTGCACGCGGTGCAGTTCTTGCGCCGGAGGCCGTTGGCGTCGGTGTAGACCTCGTACGGGCCGGGGCACTCGTACGCGATGAGAGGACAATAGCAAAAGAGGCAGTTGAATTCCCGCTTGACGCCCGCGTGGCAGGGCAGGAAAGGGCATGCATGGTTGGTAAAGCCCTTGAATGCCTGGTTGTTGGTCGTGTCTTTCGGTTGCATAGTCGGGCGGCCGAGGCGGGACGGTATGTGCCGATCGGCAGACCTGTCCATCTGGATGGCGAGGGGTCTGCCCAAGTGGATGGCCAGCTGGCGGAGGTAGGGGCGCGATCTCGGTAGCCAAAGGCGCTCACTGCAACACAGGGTGTGAGCCCCCTCATGGGCTTGCAAGGGCGGGCGTCCGGCTCCGCGTCCGCCGACAACAGGGTGGGACGCCTGCCGAGCAGGTTCGTGCCCATCAATTCGGCTCAGGAGTGCCGCCGAGGGTGCTGCCGTAGCTTGGGCTCGACGTCCACTAGGGCGTCGCACAGCTTTGCTGCAGTCTTCTCGGGTGTGTAGCGTGCAAGAACCTCCGCCATCGTTGCGATTTTGTCGCGGTTGGCTTCGTGGGATCGCACAGAGCGGAAAGCACCTGACCAGCTCGCGGGATCGCCAAGCTGAACCAGGTAGGCGGCGTTGCCGAGTACTTCACGATGCGCCGGGATGTCGGATGCGATGACCGGTTTACCGCAGGCCATGGCTTCGAGCGGTGGGATGCCAAAGCCCTCCCACAGCGACGGATAGATCAGCGCAGAGCAGGCCCTATACAGATCGCGCAGTTCGTTCTTAGGGACGTAGTCGTAGAAGGTTATCTTCTCCGCAAGGTGCATGCGCGACGCCAGACGCGCCAGTTGTTGCCTGTACGCTGTCCGCGGGGCAACGACGACGAGCCTGAACTCTGTAGCCCAAAGCTGAGCATGGCGCAGGATCTCTGCGATGTTCTTGTGCGGGAAGGTTGCGCCGACGACAAGCAAATAGGGTTGTGCCGTTCCCGGCGCGTCGCCGGGCGAGAAGAATCCCTTATCTACCGCATTAGGCACCACGAAGATGCGCTCGCCGGGTATGTGCCACCTCTGCTCAATGTCTTGTTTCGTTGTTTCCGATACCGTGAACACTGCCCGGCAGGACTGTAGGATCCTGGGCAGCCAGTGACGGAAATAGAGGTATTGCTTGACTTGTTGGGTCGGAAAGCGAAGAGGGATGAGGTCGTGAATCGTGATGATCTGACCGGAAACGCCTGGGATCGCATGGTGTGTGGGTGAATAGACCAGTCTCTCGCTTCCGATCTGTAGGGACCGCAGCCAGCGTGCTCGTCGAAGCGACGCCAACCGCGAGTCTCCGATGCCGATACCTTCCGGCGCCCGCGCTATGACCGTGCCGGCGGGAGGGTCGTCCCGGCCGGCGATGATGTCCGGTTGAAATCGATGTGACAGCGCGTCGCCGCAGATGCTAGAAAAAGCTCCCAAGCCCGTGGGGTTCCGTCCTTGGCTCGATAGATTGACGACAAGTTTCAAGCTATTCCGTCTCCTGTCTGAAGCAAAGCGTCAAGGCTCGGATCGCAGGCGTTTCCAATAGTACTTGTGCATACTCAATCGCTCCGTCAGCGGCAAAGGCAAGAGCTTGTGTGCTTGCCCGAGTCGATATGCAAGATATTTGAGCGCGGTACGCAAGACGGCCCTCGGAATACTGGATCGACGATTCTTGCGCAGATAGCGCAGCTCGGATTTCACATATCTCAACCCCTCACGTGAGGTACCCCTGCACGACATCAGGGTCTCCTTGTTCAGCGCATGCGATGCGCCGATGTCGAAGTATCTTTGAAACTCTTCGGTTGCACTGTAGTCGTGCGAATGAAACACGCAAGCGTCCGAGACATAGGCAACTTGCCAACCTGCCAGTAGGGCGCGCGCCGCAACAATGCTGTCCTCCATCATGATCTGATTCGTCGGAAAGCCGCCGAGCTCGCTCAGGATACTCCGCCGGTACGCCGCGAACGAGTTTGAGCAAAACGCTGCCTTGAGACCGAGTCGCGCGATATCCCCACTGTCGCGCACCTCGCTGCGAGGTGGGTAATTGTAGAGCCGGGCGTGGGCCTCTATGGCATCCGCGTTCCTGTGCGGGAGTTGCCTGCCATAGCAAAGAGCCGTTCGCCCATCGGTGAACGCGTTGATGAGTACACGCAACGAGTCAGGACTCGCGAGTATGGCGTCCTGCGTCAAGTACACCAGGATCTCGACATTGCTTGCGTTTTCGGCCATCGCTTGTCGTGTGCCGCCGTGATCGAAGGCGGACCTATCGACCCTTGCGATTTCGAATCCCTGGTTCTCCGCAAGTCGGACGGTGTCGTCGGTCGAGCCTGAGTCCACCAAGAGACGCCGCGTTGGTTGCTTCGTTTGGTTCGAAATCGCCTCAAGCCAGTTGTTCCATAGGGGACCGGCGTTGAGAGTGGGGACTATGATGGCGAACGTCGGGGTCGAAGTGTCCATGCCGTTCCGAGACCGGGGATGCACAGGCTCCTCAGGTGGGTCCTGCTCCACCAGTTGGGAGATTCAGTGCTCATCAGTATGCGCCAACACGAGCCGCGACGACGCGAATTGTCTTGATCAGGATAACGATGTCGTACCAAAGGGACCAATTCTTGACATACCAGGAATCCAGATAGACACGGAACGCATAGTCGACGTCGCTTCGGCCGCTGACCTGCCAGACACCGGTAATGCCGGGTCGCGTTTCCAGATAGTAGAAGGCGTCGTCTCCGTAGCGTTCGAGTTCCTCGGAGACGACAGGTCGCGGGCCGACCAGGCTCATGTCTCCGGTCAGCACGTTCCACAGTTGAGGCAATTCGTCGAGACTGCTGCGGCGAAGGAACCTGCCAATTTTCGTGATACGTGGGTCATCCGTGAGTTTGAAGTTCGCCTCCCATTCGCGTCGCATCGCGACGTGCTGCTCGAGCAGGTCCCGAAGCTTGTGTTCGGCGTTTGGGACCATGGTCCGGAACTTATAGCAAGGGAAGGGTTGGCCATTGGCGCCGACCCGCCAATGTACGAATATCGCAGGGCCGCCGTCTGCTCGAATCCTGAAATAGAAATACAAGAACAGCGGCCAGAGTGCGATCAGCAGGATCGATGCGATGCAGATATCGAAAACGCGTTTCACCAGGCGTGTGGTGCCGCTGCCGAGATTATTGCGGATGGTCAGGAAGAAGACGTCCTGTCGGAACAGATGGTGTACCTCAGCGCCGTATAGGGGGAAGCCGGTGATCGGGGGTACGATCAAGATGTCCTGAAATAGGTGGCGGATCTTGTGGATGATCCTGCTATCGCTCGAGCTTTGGTAGTTGTCCAGTGCGACGAAGATGGTGAGGCCGCGTGAATCCTTGGGTACGAGCGACTCCAACTCGCCTACGCTGATTACCGGAAGCGACGCGTTTGCAGATGTTGACTTCGGTGCGGGCGCTCCGGCGGGTGCGTTTTCGTTGGTGTTGCCGTCGGCTGCGATGAGGGCGATGGGAACCAGGCCCATGCTCGGTTCGTCCCTGAGCGCGTTGACGGTGGCGAGGGCGTTGTCGCCAGTCCCCAGCACCATGGCGGGCCTCTGCCAGATTCCGCCGCGGATGAGCAGATCCTTGACCATCGAGCGCGCGAACGGGACCAGCATCATCGCAAGTGTCCAGGTGGCGAGAAACCAGAATCGGGAGAAGGGGAGTTTTAGCAAGTACAGGGTGATGGCGTCAGCCGCGGCCAGGAAGGCGAGGATTCTTGTGGTTTGTGCGATTTCGTCCCACATGGGACGCCGTTTGCTGTAGTGCCCGGCAAGGTGGAACCAGACAATGGCCCCGAGTTGGAGGGCCGCAAAAACGAAAAGACGGGTATCTGCGCCGACGATGGCCCAGGGCTCACCGGCGTGCATGCCCTCTGGTCGAAGGATGAGGAGATAGTGGGTGATACTCGCCAGGAGCGCGGATGCTCCGATGGCAGTCAGATCCGAAGCCAACAGTAAAAGGCCGGTGTAGCGGCGTGCGAGCGTCGCTTTCGCTAGATCTGGCGTGGCAGCGATGTGTTCGGGTTTGCTCACGGCGGGTGCGTCAGTGGCGTCGACGAGGGCAGAGCGGCGGAGCGCCAGTGGCACGTCCGTATCGACGGGAGGCGGACGTTGAGCCTGTCTCCATCAATGATGTCCAGCGTCTCCAACTTGCCCTGTTCAACGGTTGTTGTCGTTCTGAGTCGTCCTTGGGGTCGATTCACTCGGAGCCGTTGCGCTGTGGGTCTGGGGTATTCAGCCAAGCGACCAAGCGCCTGCGACCGGCCAGCGCAGCACGTTGCGCCCCGTCCTGCCGATAGTGCCTCCAGAGCTTCGGCGCATGTCGGGGAACCAGGCGCGCGATTCTGTGCAAGTGTAGCAGTGCAACCGGGATCTCCTGTCCTGCGGATAGGCCGAATTCCTGAATCAATTGGCCGCGCGGCGGAAATAGTCGATCAAGCACAAGGCACAGCCGTGCGCGTCCCGATGGGGCCGTCGCGATTCTAAGGAGATTGACCTCGGAGTCGTCGTTGGTTCCGGCGCCGGCGAGTGCAAACGCCAGGGCGTCACGTTGCAACTGGTCGAAGTCGGCGGGCGTATGCGACGGTGCCGTGGTGAGCCGACGGGGTATCTGCGCGCCTAGGTATCGTGCGGCGATTGATAGTGTGAGGGTGGCGCTACGTGTCCAACCCCAGCGTTGAACCCGCCGGGAGAATCGCGCCCAGTCCAAGTCTGGGTTCCGTGCGCAGATGTAGGCGATGTCCAGGAATGGCCGGAGTCCGACGAAGGCGAAGTGGTGCGCGTAGCAGGCGTGGAAACACAGATATGCAATCAGGTCTTCCGGTGCAAGGCCGAGGGCCTGGCGCCTCTGGATGCCGAAGACGATGGCCCTATCCCAAAGCTCATCCTCGTCGATACTCGCATCCCATTGTGGTCTCGTAAGCATCCAATGCACGTCGATGGCAACACCGTGCTGGGGATGTGTCAGCGTGTATTCCTTATGCAAGGGTGCCAATTGGATCAGGTTGGATGTGTCGTGGGGTAACGTATAGCCCAAAGATCTGAACATGCCCGTTGCTCGCGGCATGTCCGTCCTGCGAAAGAGGACATCCACATCCGTCATGTCCCGGGCGACCGGGCTGGCGTACACATCATGCGCCAGGTGCATCCCTTTCAAGACCAGAACGGGAAGCGAGTCGGCCCGACAGGCGTCCAGGATCTCGATCAGGGTTGTCCGCAAACGCAACAGGCGAGCGCTTTGCCCTTGTGCGCCTGCTTGCAGTTGCGCCAGAGAGTCGGCCGGAACCAGGGGCCGCAGCCTCGGTTGCAACAGGCGTTCATAGAGCTGATAGCGAACGCCGGCGCGGTCGCCGAGTTCGGTCAGGCGCCGCCAGTCGTTCTGGCCCAAGGCCGCGAGCACGGACGTCTCGGGTCGGCCCGCATCCAGGTGCAGGCAATCCAGTAGCAGGTCCTGCAGGTCTTCCGCCTCGGGCTGTGCGATGACGTTGGAACACACGTCAGGGGCCGATGGTGCTGAGCATAGGCCCCATTGTGCGCCGACTGGCCGGCAGTCGACAGGCCCCTGTCGTGATTGCGCCGCGCTCCGCCTCAGGGCCCGTGAGAGCGGTCTTTCGGGCGCGACACGCCCGCAAGTCAGTCCAGCAGCAGTGCGGCGACCACCTCGCGGCCCTCGCTGACCAGGATGTTGTAGGTGCGGCAGGCCGCGCCCGTGTCCATGACCTCGACACCGACGCCACGCTGCAACAACGCGAAGTGTACGGATGGGTCCGGGAAGCGCTGGGTCGCTCCGGTGCCGAGGATCAGCACCTGCGTCGTCTCGTCGAGCACCGCCTCGAGGTGTTCGACGAGCAGCCCTTCCAGGTCATCCGGTCCCCAGTCGAGCCGGACATCATCGGCTGAGACCGCGACGTTGCGGGCGTAGTCTCGGCCGTTGATGCGCACACGCCCATCGCCGTAGGACTCGATGAAGTTGACACCGCTGTCTCGGATCTCTGCGAATTTCATGGCGTCGCTCGTGGCTTGGGTCTTCCTCGACCCTCTCACCAGGGTCGGGCCGTTCTCCGCTATCGCAAGCCGCGGCGGGCGGGGCCAGGCGGTTCCAAGCAGGTCGAAAGATACGTCCGGCGGTCACGGAAGCGCGACCGGTGAAGCGCGTCCTCGGCGACCTCGATCAGCAAGCGCATGCCTCCGGGCTCTGGATGTCTGTTCCGATAGGCGTTTGTGGCCCTTAGATCGTCGCCGCGATCGAACAGCAGTCACAATGCAGTCTCCAAGACCAGATCGATTGGCTGGTCGGGCGTGTGGTGGGACAGGACCATGCCGTTCATATCCATGACTTCGTCTCTGTGCCCATGGTGTCTCCAATGCGCGGTCTACGGACCACTCCGGTCCGCTTCAACGCGGATATGTGAATGAAGACAGCACCCGCTGGGTCTGGCGCACTGCTGAAGCCAAACGCCTTGTCATCCTTCCATTGCTCGAGTCGTCCGGTCACCATATCCAGCTAGATCTCCCGGTAGATCTCCGCTCCTTGCTCGACGAACTCCGCCGATTTCTCCTGCATCCCCACCTTGATGGCCTGTTCGGCATCGTCGAGCTGGTGTGACCGGGCGTAGTCGCGCACGTCCTGGGTGATCTTCATGGAGCAGAAG
>JANQFX010000083.1 GCA_028277725.1 Thiohalocapsa sp. | reverse complement strand
CCAGCAAGGCACAACGACGCGGAATAGTCACTCTATTCCAAGGAGTTGTAACGCCGCTGGGCGCCGCGCGGGGCGTGCCCTGGCGACCGTAGCGCCGTTCACCCTGGGGGTGCGTCCCGATTTGCTGGTGTCCTTCAAGCAACTCAGGCGCCTAGATGCACGACGCAGCGGTCAACTGCTCTTTCTAGGGTAACGCGTCCGTCACCGGCCGCCGGTCGTCGACCGGCGGCAGGGCGGCTAGCCTCGCTCCATCCCGTGGCGGCGATAGATATCGTCGACCTCGGCGCCGAGCATGTAGTCCACGAAGGCCTGTCCCCAGGGGCCGCCGTCGCCGACCAGCGCGATTTCGCTGCCCACGGGCTCGCCGTCGCCCGGCGGCTCCAACGCCACGGTCTCGAGCAGGTCCGGAAAGATCCGCTCGTAGCGCAGCCCCAGGTGGTGATAGACCAGGGCGCAGTCCGCGGCGCCGGAGGCGACTGCCTCGGGCGCCTCCCGGTGATGGATGCGCTCGCCGTAGCGGATGCGCCGCGGGTCGGCCTCGGTGACACCAGCCAGATCCACGCCCTCCCGCGCCGCCAGTGTGTCCAACGTCCGCCGGTAGCCGCGGTAGCTGGCCTGTTCGGTCTCCGGATTCGACAGGAACAGCGTCACGTCGTCGCGCGCCAGGTCGCCGACGCCGTGCACGCCTTTCGGGTTGCGCCGCCGCACCAGGAGCACGTTGCCGCGGCTGCGAAACAGCGGCCGCGCCGTGCCGACCCGCCCCTGCGCCTGCAGCCGCTCCAGTACGAATGCCGGGCCGATGAACACGTGTGGCGTCGCGCCGAGCATCAGATTGCCGAGCCTGAGTCCGCCCTCCTTCAGCGCCGCCACCAGGGGTCCCGGCGGCGTCGTCGTATAGAAGACATCCTCGATCCCGTGCCGTTCGCGAAAGAGGCAGACGGCCTCCAGAAGGGCCATGTGATGGTTGCCGTCCGAGAAGACGCAGAGCTCCGCCCGGGCCGGATCACCATGGAAATCCAGTACGAGATTCGTGCCCGCATGATGCCAGAGTGCACCCGTCGGCGCCGCGCTCGGACAGTATTCGCTTCCCCAGTCAAGCATCGCCTTGCCTCCGCATGTTCATTCGCCGCGATCAGAGTTCAGGACAGGTGTGCCACTCTCCCATGACACCAGGGACACGCCGTATGTCGGTTGCGTCACCCCGGAGAAACGGGCGGCGGCGAAGCACCTCGATAGGTTCGCCAAACAAACCACAAACCAAGGCGTTTGGCTGTCGGCTACGCGACTGGTTGAGAAATGCCTGGTTTCGAGGTCGATCACGCCGTTGATGCTCTGGCGCCTTGACGCCTCTGCCGAGGACATTCTGCTGGCGGTTGGGCAAAGATACTTGGCCCTGATCTGCGCGCCCGACATCGCGAAGGCGCGTCGAATCATCGTCGGAGACTCGTTGCCACGCCGTCGGTTGAGTTCGGCGGCGGGCTCAATAGGCTGAGGGGCATCGACGGAGGCTACTTCCTCAAGTTGGGTGCCACGGTGCTGTCGAATGACAGTTGGGACCAACGGGCACGTCTTCGCGGGGCGCCCATTGCCGCCGGAGGATTCTCCACGGCCGTACCCCTCGATGAGCTCACCGGGCGACTCTCACTCGGAGTCGAGGCGCAGCTATGAAAGAACACGGCGATCAGTTTGAGAGACGAGGGCGCGTTCTCGGAGCATGTCGCCGACAATGCCGGATCGGTGCGCTTCGAGTGGACATTCTGACGCCTGCGGGCGTTCGCTTTTTGGCCTCGCAACTTGCGGTCGCATGGATCACGCCGGCGGGGCTATGGGGCGTACAAAGGGCGCAGACATTCCCGCTGAGAAAGCTCCCTTCAATCAATCAATAGGTTGGTTTTCTGAACTGGCTGATGTGCAGGGATATTCGGCAGTCAGGAGGTGGAGAAGGACGTGCGTCATCGGTTTTGGGGAGGGTGCGCTCCATGCCCGGGTCCGGCCTACCCAAGTCCCTGCGCAGCCCGGTAATCGCGCGGACTCAGTCCGAAATGCTGTCGAAATTGGGTCGAGAATGAGGCCGCGCTGCCATAGCCAAGGCGGTCGGCGATGACGCTCATGGGCGCATCGGAGGTCCGCAGCAGCTCCGCCGCGCGGAGTAGCCGGTATTCCCGAAGCCAGGCGAAGGCGGTCATGCCATAGACGACCTGGAAATCTCTGCTCAGCCGTTTGGGTGACAGATGCACGGCATCGGCGAGTTCGGCGAGGCTGGGCGGGTCTTTGAGGCGCGCTTCGAGAATCTGACGCGCCCGCCTGATGTGATCGATGCGTCGGACCGGATGGACGTCGTCAGGGCCCGCTTCGATCGTATGGAGCCCAAAGCGATGCTGATAGGCGGCAAGCCGGGATCTCAGGTTCTCCACCTGGATATGTTTGCGCAGCTGCACCATGACGCGCGCGATGAGTTCCCGAGGCTCGACCGGTTTGGTGATGAAGTCCAGGGCACCGAGCTGGAAACCCATGACCTTCTCTTCCAAGTCGTTGGAGACCGAGAAGAACACTACGCTGATCGGAGCGGTTACCGGGTCGGCCTTGAGTCGCCTGCACACCTCCAGACCATCCGCGCCGGGCATGCTCAGATCCAACAGGATCAGGTCCGGCACATGCCGTTCGGCCAGTCGCAAGCCTTGGTCGCCATCCTGTGCGACAAACAGTCTGAAGCCATAATCAGCCAAGAGGTTGCAGACAACCCGACCGATGACGGGGTCGTCGTCGATGATCAAGATGGCCGGCACTTCGGCAGGTCCGCGTCTTCTATCTCGTATCGGCATCGGTACTCGAGACTTAGATGAACCTCGGGTGCCCGGCATTCGACACATCCCGGCGGTGCTGCCGGGTGTGCCGAGTCTCCAACCATACCCGATGGGGGTCTCCAGCACCAATTCCGATCAGCGCTCCGGGATGTCTTCAGTCGCACGCTCCTGGGATCGATCCAGCCGAGCGCCGATAGTCCGGCAGAGCGCTTCCAGATGCCATGCAAACTGCGGCAGTATGCGTTGCGCACGCGCATGGGTCCGCTCGGGCAAGGCCTGTTCCAGCTCGCCCGCCAGCTCGGCCAAGGTCGCGGCGCCCAGCGTGGCTGCCGCGCCCCGTATCGCATGCACCCGTTTCCTCGCCCGCTCGATCTCCCCGGCCGCCAGCTCGGCGCGAACCCGGTCGGCGCAGGTCTGATGACGCGCGATGAACTCCGCCAGCAACTCCGTATACAAGGGCACCGAACCACCGATCCGGCGCAGTCCTCGGTGCATGTCAAGTCCGGGGATCTCGGGCCAAAACGGTCTTGTGGCCGCCACGGCGCCGATACCGGATTTCGCGGACCAACCGGACAGCGGCGACGATGCCGGGGTGCGCGCCGGGTTCCGCGGGGCGATCCAACGCAGCAGCACTGCACGAAGTGCGGCAGCATCGACAGGTTTTGCAAGGTGATCGTTCATACCCGCAGCCAAACTGGCCTCGCGATCACCGGCCAAGGCATGGGCCGTCATCGCGACAATCGGTAGGCGATGGCCCTGCGCACGCAGACGGCGGGCCGCCTCCAGGCCATCCACACCGGGCATTCGGATGTCCATCAACACCAGATCAAAGGCATCGGCGTCGCTCAGGCCCAGTACCTCGATCGCGTCGCGACCGTCCATCGCTTCGGTCACCGCCAGCCCAGCCTGTACCAGTTGTTCCCTGGCAACCTGTAAATTGATGGGATCGTCGTCGACCAGCAGCACCCGTGCCCCGCGGATCGTGGCAGGTGCCGGCCTGGCGCGCCCCGAGACGACATCCGATCGGGCACCCTCTGATGCATTCGGCGCAGTCTCGAACGCGATGGCGAAGCTGAAGGTAGCGCCTTGGCCCGGCGCAGTCTCCACCTGCAGGGTGCCGCCCATGGCCTCGACCAGTTCGCGGGCGATGCTCAGTCCCAACCCGGTGCCGCCGAAGCGGCGATTGATCGAGGAATCGGCCTGTTCGAACGGCAGGAACAGTTGCTCGCGGATCGCGGCATCCATGCCGATGCCGGTATCGCGGACAACGAAAGCGATCTGCACCCGGTCGCCAGCACTTTCGACCTGTTCGGCGCCGAGCCTCACCTCCCCCTGCTCCGTGAACTTGACCGCGTTGGTCCCGAGATTGAGCAGTACCTGCGTCAGACGCAACGGGTCGCCGAGCAGCGGCCGGTCGAGCCGTGCATCGATAGCGCACCGCAAGACCAGCCCTCGCGCTCGCGCCATGGGCTCCAGGATATCGGTCAGGCGGTCGAAGATCGGTTGAAGATCGAAGCCGATGCGTTCCAGCCGCAGCTTGCCCGATTCGATTCTGGAGACATCCAGAATGTCGTCGATGACGCCGAGCAGCAACTCGGCTGCCCCCTGGATCTTGCACAGATAGTCCCGCTGTCTTGGCGCCGGATCGGCGTCCAGTGCCAGCCGGCTGAATCCGATGATGGCGTTCATCGGGTTGCGGATCTCATGGCTCATATGGGCCAGAAAGCGGCTCTTGGCGTGATTCGCGTCCTCGGCCGTGCGCCGAGCAGCCCGCAGTTGCCGGTTCATACTGCGCAGGGTGCGAACCCAGTAGTACATGCCGATCAGAACCACGGCCGCGACCACCGACAACTGCCACAGCAGGCTGTAGTCCACAAGCTGCTCGATGGTGCGTGTCTGCCAGCGGCGCTGAATCTCGGCGTGTTCGGATCGGGTCAGCGAGGCGATGGCCTTGTTCAGGATGTCCACCAGCTCCGGCCAGTCGCCGCGTACCGCAATCGAGACGGGGTATCGGTCGTCGAGCGTACCGATGATCTTGCCGTTGGATGCCCGCTCATCCATCCAGTCCAGTGCCTGCTCCAGCGGCATGACCAGGGCATGGATGTCTCTGTCATCGAGCTGCTTCAGGGCCTGTTCCGAGGCCAAGGGCACCAGGTCCGAGTCCGGATAATCGCGTTGCAACAGGAACTGGATACCCCGGTTCTCGGGCACACCGATCGTCTGATCTTCGATGGCCTCGATGCCGCTGATAAAGGGCTTGTCCGGCAACGCGAGCAACACCCAGGTGCTTTGGTAATAGGGCATGGTGAAACCGAGGGCGAGGTCGGCCTCCGGCAACCGCAGCGCGCCGGATGCCAGGTCGCACGCACGCGTCTCGACCTGTTGCAATGCGGGGGGGATGCCGATGCCCACCTGTTGCGCGTCCGGCCCGGCGGCGGGTGTCGCGACCAACTCGACACCCAGCCGCTTCGCCAACAGATCGAGATAGTCGCGAAACAGGCCACGATGTTCACCTGCCTCCGAGAAGCCGTAGGGAGACCAGCTGGAATCGAAGCAGTAACGCAGTGTCGGGTGGCGTTGCAACCAGGCGGTTTCGTTGCGCGTCAAACCCAGCCCGTCGCGATCGATCGCGTTCGCCGCCAGTACCGATGGACCCATCCAGCGCCGCTGAATTCGCAAGTGCGTCTCGGGCGGAATATCGGTGATCGCCTTGTTCAGCACAGCCAACAGCGTTGGCCAATCCTTGCGAATCACCAGCACCGATTCCAAACGCGTCTCCGGTAACAGCCCGGCCAACTTGAAGGTCAGTTCCGAGTTGTTCCGGCGCCACCAATCGAGATGACCGCCGTGGATCAGGCTGTCCACATCACGATGGATCAGGGCATTGACCAGGGCCGCATTGTCATCGAACTGCACAGATTCGACGCCGGGGATATCGCGCAACAGATGGGGCATGATGCGCATGCCTTTGGTCCAACCAACGCGGCTATTGGCTAGGTCCGCGAGCTGACGGATCGGGCGTGTGTCATCGACGCGGACATAGGCATAGAAGTAGAAATGCGCGTAGGGGACGGTGATGAGAAACCGTTCTTCCCACTCCGGAGTGCGGGTCGCACCCGCGAAACCGTCGATCTTCCCCCGCAAACCCTTGCGGGTGATCGCCTCCCAGGAGGCCTCCACATGCAGCTGAATTCGTCTCCCTCCCAGGCGTCGATTGATCTCGTTCAGGTAATCGACCATCAGCCCGGATAGCCGGCCGTCCCGGTCGCGAAACACCTCCGGCGGAAACTGATCCGTTGTCCCGAGGACGATGCGCGGATGTGCGTCGAGCCAGGCTTGCTCCTCGGCGCTCAGCGCGATCCGCTGGTCCGTGCCAGGCGTCACCGCCTGAGCCCAGACCGCCGACCCGAGCAACAGCCAGCACAGATGCAGAAGAACAGTGCACGCGAGCTGACGAAGCAGGACGCGCGCCAGCCCGTCGCTCTTGCTCTGAGCCGTCCCCCAAGCCAGGTTTCGGCGAGATCGGCCACGCATTTGAAACTTTTGGGCACTCAGTTGAAACACGGGGTCGCACAGCGGGCTGAGAATACGCCTAGCAGTCGTGGTACATTTCGGCTTGTCGCCGGAACCCTGCTCAAGGCTCTGGCGTTGGCAGGTGCTCGGCCGCCGACGACAAGAGCGCGACAACGCCCGTGGTACCAGTCCTGTCACTGCAATCTCCCCGTTCTCCCATACGACTAAGACATCCGTCCAGGCCGATTGGTCTGCGGGCCGTTGTTGGTCGGTAATGTAGCGCGGGCGACGCCTGTGCCCCACTCTCGGGCGGCGTGGAGATGCTCTGCGACCTTGACTACGCCCCGATGGGCAGCGCGAGCCTTCGCCCAACGTCACAACCCTGGAGTTGATCATGCCCAAGTCAGTTCGCTACACCGCTGTCTTGCCGACCGGACGACCCTGCGAGCATGGCATTGACGCAAGGTGCGATCGTCTTGGCGCCGGCCGTCCGTCTGGCGCGCTGCAGGCTGCCGGAAGCCTGGTCGTTGCGGTGCTGCTCCAGGTTTCGCCCGCTCGCGCACAGAGCATACCCGGCTGGGTCTACAACGAGGGGTTCGCCAATGATCCGGAGAGTTGTGATCTTTCGGTCCGTTGCAGCTTCTCGGCGCCCTCGCAGGTGGCCGTCGGCGCCAATCTGACCGCTGTCAATCCGTCGCCCAACGCGCAAGACTACCCCGTCAGCGTCGACATATCTGGAACCATGCAAAGCAGTGATGACCCGGCGACGAACGCCGCCTCGGTGGCCTCCCTGGGGGAGGTGGGCAGCGAGTATGTCGACGCCAACGGAACTCAGCGCTACAACGGCGCGGCGGAGGTCACGCTGTCCGTCGAGGCGGATGCGGCCATGGATGCCCTCGACGCGAGCGGACTCATGACAACTATGCACAACCCGCTTTACGCCGTCACCGGCGGCGGCGCTTTCATGGCCGCGTCGCTCGGCGCCGATGGCTATGCGGACGGTAACGAGAATCCCCCTCCAGGCATCTTCGATGGCGGCGCGGGCGGTTCGATCAACCTGTTCCACGACAATGCCGACCTCAAGATCACTGGCTCGGGCGAGATTCTCGACCCATTCCTGATACCGGCATACGTCAACGGCCTCGGCGCCTTTTCGATCGGTGGCGACGGCGTGGCGATCAAGGCGCACGACGATGATTGGGCCGGCAATGGTGGCGACGGCGGTGACGTATATGTCGACTTCGAGGCCGGCAGCACCCTTGCACTCAGTAACGCGTACGGGGGTCAGAGCAATGGTATCTTCGCCTACTCGCGCGGCGGCGTCGGCGCCAATCAGAAGAACTACGCGATCGGCGATGGCGGCAACGGCGGCGCGGTCACGGTCGATGTCTCGGGCTCAATCGTTAACAGTGCGTTTGAGGGCGTCGGCGTGCTGGCGGTCTCGCAGGGCGGGGATTCGGACTTCGACAACCAACATGGCGGCAGCGATGCCTCCGGCGCAGGCGACGGGGGTACGGTGTCGGTCACCGTCGAAGATGGTGGCAGCATCGACATGACCGGGAGCGTCGGCATCGGCGTGATGGCGCTTAGCACCGGCGGCGATGCCGATTATGGGTGGAACGGTGGCGGCGGCACGGTCACCGTGGAGGTCGATCAGGGCGGTTCCATTAGCACCGGCGGCGGCTCGCTGGCCATCGGCGTACTGGCGGCCAGCGCCGGCTCCATGGGCGACCTGCGCCCGTTCGACACGGTGAACGTCAATTCCGCCTACCCCGGCGTGCCGGGGGATGTGACCGTGACCAACGCCGGCTCGATCAGCAGCGAGGGCTCGATGGCCATCGGCATCGCGGCACTCGGCGTCGGCGGCAGCCTGATCGGCACCAATGCCGACTCTTCCGGCACCAACATCCTCGGTGGCAGCACGACCTCCGAGTACGGCGGCTTCGACGGCAGCACAGTCAGCGTCACCAACAGCGGCAGCATCCAAACCTTCGGCGGCAGTGCCCATGGCATCCTGGCGCTCAGCGCCGGCGGCGGCGGTGGGCTGCTGAACCAGGATGCCCCCGATCTGACCACCGAAATCGGCAGCGACATGGGCGGCAACACCCCCGGCAGCAACGCGGCCGCGGTGAGCGTCACCAACAGCGGCAGCATCCAGACCGGCGACGGACAGGGCGGCGGCACCGCCGCCATCGGTATCGTCGCCCAGTCGGTCGGCGGCGGCGGTGGCAGCTCCAACGCGCCGGCCTTCTTCGTCGGCGGGCATGACCCGGACGGCAGCGGTGGCGGCGACGGCGGCAGCGTGACGGTCACGACCACGGCCGGCAGCTCGGTCGCGACCCTGGACGAGACCGCCATCGGCATCCTCGCCCAGTCCATCGGCGGTGGCGGCGGCAACGGCGCCAACGAGTGGGGGGTGTTCGCGGCGGTCGGCGGCCAGGGCGGAAATGGCGGCGACGGCGGCGATGTCGTGGTGAATCTCGACAATCGAGGCCAAGGCGGCATCACCACCGTCGGGGACTTCTCGATCGGGCTGGTGGGGCAGTCTATCGGCGGCGGGGGCGGCAACGGTGGCGCGGCAAAGACCGCCAGTCCAGTGCTGTTCTCCGTCGGCATTGGCGGTGCCGGCGGTGGCGGCGGCAACGCCGGTGAGGTCGACGTCACCAGCTCCGCGAACCTGCGCACCGCCGGCAATCAGGCCTTCGGCATTCTCGCCCAATCCGCCGGCGGCGGCGGCGGCAACGGCGGGTCCGCGGCCAGCTACGACGCCTCTGGGGGAATTGCCATCGCAGTCGCAGTCGGCGGCAGCGGCGGCGACGGCGGTGATGGCGGTAGCGTGGCGATCAGCAACAGCGGGCTGATCCAGACCGGCTGTGCGGCCAGCGCGGCCGAGTGCAGCTACAGTGCACAGGCGGGGTCCGTGCTCGACGCGGCCGATGCCATCGGCATCCTGGCGCAGTCCATCGGCGGTGGCGGCGGCAACGGCGGCAGCGCCACGGCGACCTCTTGGGCGCTGCCGGCGGACGATATCCCGAGCATCAGCTTCGCGTTCTCCCTCGGCGGTAGCGGCGGCAGCGGCGGTTACGGCGATGAGGTCACGCTGGGCAATACCGGCGCCATCTGGACCGGCGGTGACGCCGCCTATGGCCTGGTGGCCCAGTCCATCGGCGGCGGTGGCGGCAATGCCGGAGACTCCACCGCCAACAGCTACGCGCTGGAGGGCGAGATGCCCAGCGTCAAGATCGCGCTGGCCATCGGCGGCAGCGGCGGCAGCGGCGGCAGCGGCGGACCCGCCAGCATCACCAACGGTGACACCAGCGATTCGACCGTGATCGCGCAGATCAACACCTTCGGCCAGTTCGCCAGCGGCCTCGTCGCCCAGTCCATCGGCGGCGGTGGCGGCACCGGGGCCAGCGGCACCTCAAGCGCTTCGAGCCAGAATCTCGGCGACGACACGGGCACGGCGGTGGATGTCAGCTTCGGCCTCGGCGGCTCCGGCGGCGGCGGCGGCTGGGGTGGTGTCGTCACCATCACCAACAGCGCCGGTGGCAGCATTGTCACCACCGGCTCCACCGCCCGCGGCATCCTCGCCCAGTCCATCGGCGGCGGTGGCGGTGCCGCGGCTGGCGGCAACGCGGGATCGAGCGGCGACACGGTCAATCTGAACCTGTCGGTGGGCGGCAGCGGTGGCGTTGCGGGCGACGGCGGCGACATCACCATCACCAACGACGGCAACATCAGCACCGGCGCGTTGCTCACCGATACCGACGGCAACACCCTGACCACCGGCGGCGATGCCGTCGGCATCCTGGCCCAGTCCATCGGCGGCGGCGGCGGGGTCGGCGGCAGCTCGGATACTGCGGCTACCATCGGTCCCGTCGGGCAGTACGAGGATCTGCTGAACCCGCCGTCGAACAGCTATGAAGCCAACATCGGCGTCGGCGGCAGCGGTGGCGCCGCCGGCGAGGGCGGAGGGATCAACATCAACAACACCGGCTCGATCCAAACCCTCGGCATCCGCGCCTACGGCATCCTGGCCCAGTCCATCGGCGGCGGCGGCGGCAGCGGCGGCGCGGCGACGTCGACGTCGAACTCAGTGCTGGGCGGTTCCACCAGCGACGGCAAGGCGGGCACCTACAGCGCCGACATCAGCGTCGGCGGCAGCGGCGGCGCCAGCGGCGATGGCGGCTCCGTCAGCATCAGCAACAGCGGCAGTATTCTGACCGCCGGCTACGGCGCCCACGCCATCCTTGCACATAGCGTCGGCGGGGGTGGTGGCGTCGGCGCCGAGGGCAGCGTCGACAACAGCACGAGCATCGGACTCGGTGCCAGTCTCGGCGGCGACGGCGCCAGTGGCGGCTACGGCGGGCCGGTCGACATCGACGAGAACGGCACGTTGTGGACCGCCGGCGACGACGCCTACGGCATCCTGGCCCAGAGCATCGGTGGTGGCGGCGGCACCGCCGGTGTCGGGTGCTCCAACTCCGGTCCTTCCGGCCCGACCGGCAACAGCGCCAGTCTCTGCCTGGGCAACAGCGGCAACGGCGTCGATGCGTCCACCTCCCTCTGGAACGACTCGTCCGACTTCTCCCTGATCCTCGCGGGCGCACCGGGCGTCTACGGCGATGGCGAGGATGTCGATATCTCCAAGGGCGCTGGCAGCATCGTCACCACCGGGGCCCGGGCCATGGGTATCGCCGCCCAGAGCATCGGCGGCGGCGGCGGCCTGGTGAGCAGTGCGGCCACCAACATCGACTCCGCCGCCTTGCAGCTCTGGCCGAACACGGTGACCGGCAACGGCGGCAGCGTCTCGGTCGAGCTGGCGGATGGCGCCTCGATCACGACCTATGGCGACGGCGCCTGGGGCCTCTTCGCCCAATCCGTCGGTGGCGGCGGTGGCTTTGCCGGCGATCCGTCGGCGGTGCTCCAGAGCGCGATCGCTAACAGCGTGATCCTATCCGATCAATTGCCATCGGGTGGCAACGGCGGAGACATCCAGATCGGCATTTCCGGCAACATCAGCACCAGCGGCGCCAATGCGCACGGCATCGTCGCCCAGTCCGTCGGCGGCGGAGGCGGCATTGTCTACAGCGCCAATGGCTGGCTGGAAGCACAGAACAGCGCCCAGGGGATGGAGGGTTCCTTTCCGGCCGACTATTCGGGCAGCGGTGGCTCCATCAGCATCACGCAGGCCGCCGGGTCCAGTATCCAATTGACCGGCCCCGCCTCGATCGGCATCGTCGCCCAGAGCACGGGGACCAGCAACGATCCGGGCGTGATCAGCATCACCATCAACGGCCTTGTCCAAGGCGGCAGCTCCGAGGCTGGCATCGGCAACGGTGCCGGAATAGTGGCGTCCGGCGGTGTGTTCTACGGTAGCGAAACCTACACAAACGTGACCAACAGCATCACGATCGGCTCTACGGGATCGGTCGGTTCAATGGCTGGCGCGAACGGCTGGGCGATCGTTGCCAGTCAGGGCATCTTCAATTTAACCAACGAGGGCACCATCACCGGTGCGATCGATCTCGGCTCCGGTACGGGCCAGTCGTCCCAGATCAGCGCCGACAGCCACGCCGGGGCCCCGGGCAACATATCGAATCAGGGAACGATCAACTCGGGCTATATGATCGGCACCTTCTACTTCCTCGACTACGGACGGCTCAGCATCTACGGCGACGGCAAGATCGGGACGACGTCCATCACGCAGAGCTCTCTGAGCCTCGCGCCACCCATGCGCTACGATCAGGAGGGCAGCGGCGTGCTGGCCGTCGACATCGACGCGCTGGCCACACAAACCGCGGACCTGCTGGCGGTGGACGGTATGGCGCAGATGACGGGCAGCATTGTGCCGACGCCAATCAACCTGCTGCCACGCGAGTACCAGGTCGTCAGCACCACAACCGGGTTCCAGGGTGAGCCGATCACGCCTTCCAGGCTCCTGTTCGATTGGTCGCTGGACATCAGTAACAGTGGGGTGACGCTCTCACCTGTGGCGGACTTCACGCCCAGCGGAGCGTCCTTGACCCACAACGAGACCGCCGTCGCGAACTATCTGCAGAGCACCTGGGAGGTCGATGGCTCGACGGCCCTGGCACCGGTCTATGCCGATCTGTATCAGGTCCAGGACGCGTCGGACTTCCAGGCCCTGCTAGACAATCTGTCATCCCAGAACATTGTCGCCCAGGCCAGCGACCAGGCCCTGGGCGCGCGCACCGGCCTCGATGCATCCATGAGCTGCCCGGCCTTCGAGGGCGACGGCACGCTGCTGCGCGAGACCACCTGCGCCTGGGTCAAGGCGACCCGCACGCATACCGAGCGGCACGAGTCCAGCGCCAGTCCGAGCTACGACATCGACGGCTGGAGCCTGCGTGCCGGCGGTCAGTATGCCCTCGGCAATGATTGGTTCGCCGGCGCCACGCTGGCCTACAACAGCAGCAACATCAATGCGGACCGGCATCATGCGAGCAGCGACGGCGAGGGCTTCGATGTCGGTCTCGCGCTCAAGCGCCAGCTCGGCAACTGGCTCATTGCCGGCGGCTTGAACCTCGGGCAAGGCTGGTACGATAACCAACGCACCTTCCTGTGGCAGGATCATCAGGGACGGCTCTCCAGCAGCTCGCGGATCAGCCATCTCGGCGCCCGGCTGCGCGCCGCCTACGAGATCCCGTTCGAGCGCTGGTATCTGCGCCCGAGACTGGATCTCGATCTGCTGCACACCCGCATGCCGAGCTACCGGGAATCCGGCGACGACTGGTTCGCGTTGGACATCGAGGCGCAGCGAAACACCAGCTTCGCGATCGCACCGGTATTGGAGGGGGGTGCCAGACTCGATCTCGACAACGGCTGGGTCGGCCGGCTCTATGTCGCCGCGGGCGCGACCTGGCTCGCGGACGAGCGTTGGGAAACCGAGGCGCGGCTGGTCGGTGCACCGGACGCCGCCGGCACCTTCAAGACCGAGAACCGGCTGCCTCGGACCCTGGGTAGCCTCGACCTGGGCCTGCAGCTCTATCGATCCGACGCCTTCGAAGCCCGACTGGAGTACGGCTTGCAGAGCGGCGAGGACTACCTGAATCAGAACGGCAGCCTGCGCCTCGCATATCGGTTCTGATCGAGCTTGCTAGACAGGTCCAGCCGAGTCACGCACAGGCGCCCGCCCAGTGCTGCCCCGAGGGCGCCGTCCGCTCGTTTCGGATTCTGGCTGAAGAACTCGCAGTTTCGGCAGAGATCGAAGACTCGGAATCGCGCCCTTGTGCTGCCCCGGTCCGAACAGGTCCGGGCGCAGCTCGGCGAGGTTCTCCCGCGCGACGGGTTCGCGCTCGGCGGTTTCCAACGCGTGCGAGTCCATCCCTGCGGAGTCCTTCTGAGTCAGAGGCCAGCAAATCCGCCTCACCACTCAAGGTCGTCGAGGAGGACCGATCAGTGGCGCTGCGACGGGTGCAGCGATGCCGTAGAAGACCAGAATTCCGTTGCCGCCGCATTCCATCGAGCGCTTCTCGAGTTCTACTGTCATCTCGGCATCGAGCGCAATCCCGGTATCGCAGAGGGCCTGATCGTTGTTGTTGTTCGCAACCAACACGTTTCCCGATTGATCAATGACCACGCTGGTGATGTGTTGCATTCCGCCGGCGCCGCCGTAGCCCGCCTTGGTGGAAATCAGGTCTCCGGTTTCGTGCCCCGGCGGACAATTGCCAGCCACACCGCACAACTCGACCACGCGATTGCCCCAGAAATCGGCGACCCAGACGTTGTCGGCGCCATCGACAGCGATACCCCAGCCACCGGAGAGGGCGCTGTCTGGCGGTGTGATATCGGTCCAAGTACCAAGTGAAGGCTGGTAGAGGGTGACGTAGTCGCGCCCGAAGTGTGTTACCCACAGATTGCCGAGCGAATCCAGCGCAATGCCCTGCGGTGCGCCGCCGATCCTGATCGGGCCATCAGGACAACGTTCCGGATGATTGCGATCCACCCGCACGATCGATCCTGATGTGCCAGCGGGATTGGTCAGGTTGGCAACCCACGCATAACCCTGGCGGTCGATGGCGACCCCGAATGGACTATTAAAGCGGCATTTGGGGGAATTGGTGTTGGTCCAGGTCACTCCGAGCTCCGGACGGTTGACAGGGAAGAAGCTGATCGAATCGCCCCCTTGGTTTGCCGACCAGATGTTGCCAAACTGATCGACCACGGTGCCTTGAACGCTCGCGGTACCGCCGCCCGCCGTGTATCCACTAGGAGCCGGGCTCAAGGGCCTGCCATCGGAGCTGAACTCCGACACGCTGCTGCCCGCAAAATTGCCGACCCAGACACGCCCGTGTTGGTCGATGGCAAGCCCGAACCCGGCCCCGTACGTGCCGCCACCCTCGTAGCCAAACGGCGGCGAGATCGGCTTGCCGTCCGGAGTTAGGCGGGTCACGCCCAGCCCGGGGACGCTCCCGATCCCGGGATTGAGGAACGACTGCGAGCCGACCATGAAGTTGTTGTTTGCCCAAATCTCGCCGTTGGCGGCGATCGAGATCCCACCCGGCGAGTCGAGGCCGCCGCCGGTAGAGATCAGCGACAGGGTCCAATCGGTTGGCGGATAGCGCAGGATCGGTGGATAAACGGCCTCGTCTTGAGCTGGCAACAGGTCGAATAGCGCTTGCACATTGCGCCAGGGATTGCGTGCGATCTGTTGTGCCGCCTGCAGGGTATTCGTGGGCCTGTCACCATTGTCGCCGGTTGCGGCGGCGAATAGACCGGCGCAGTCGCCCTCACCGGCGCAGGCGCCGAGCAAGGCGCCGAGTGAGTGAAGACGCGCGAGCGTCGTCGTCTGGATGTTGACGCCATCGAAGACCCGTGGGCCGGGTTGGCCGCTGCGGAGATCAACCAGATTGCGGGCGTTGCCGAGGGCGTTGCGCACGCCAATGGCGTTTCCGGAGATTCTGCTCCCCGCGAGGAACTGAGCGCTCGTCCAGACGGCCGCCACCGTGGTTAGCTCATTGACGATGAATTCGTGAGGAACGTGCGATCCGCTACCGAGAGATGCCATCAAGCCGATGGTGCCCCTGTCGACATCCCCGGCGACGACGTACCAGGAAAACTGTTCTGAGAAGCTCTTCCAACGAGGATTCCAGGGCGAGAACGGTAGCCGGAAGCTGAAGCGTCCCTCGCCGTCGCTCAGGGTTCGATCAAACAGCCACGATTGCCCATGGAAGACCATATACAAACTGATCGGTGTCCCAGCCAGAGGCTCGGCAAGTACTTCAACGGCTCCGCGAAGCCGATGATCACCTGGCCTATAGCCTTCTCGCTCGTGCGCGTGGGCAGTCAAAGCCGTGAACCATATCAGTGTCGACACGAGCGCACAAAGAACGAGTTGCGGGCGGCGATGCGTACGAAGTCTGAACACGATCAGGGACCTCCGGTTGGGTGAGCCAAACCTGCATTGACGAAGCCGTTCGAGTACTCGGGACCTAAGGAAGCGCTGATTTATCAGCGTTTCCCTGGCGACCGACTTTGCGGCACTCGGGCGAGCAACACCGACACACCGGACAACCGGGAGTTCCACGGCGCTTTGATCGGGTATTCGGTGTGAGGTGAAGAGCAGGCTTGGCAAACGATAGAAGGTACTGCGATTCATGCCGGCGCGTTCGCAGAGCCTTTACAGGCTGATTGCCGTCCTATTAGGTTCGCTGGAGACCGCCGTGCGAATTGGCGTACCGTCGTGAAGCGGGACCTGTTGTTCTGGAGAGCGACGGTGCGGATCGCGACCTCGCGGGCCAAGTGCTCTGAATTGGACTAAGACCAGACGGTAGCGGAGGTGTGGTGTGCCGTCAACAGCAGGGGAGTTTGGCAGCGCAATGAGTCGAGGGAAGAGCCGAAGAGCCTCGATCGCGATGGTGTCAGGCCGCGAGTGACCTCATTCCGCCTGCGCCGGTAGGACGCCGGATGCCTCCCAGGCCTGGCACTTGCGCTCCAGGGTCTTGCGGGAGACGCCCAGGATGCGCGCGGCGGCGGATTTGTTGCCGCCGTGCATGTCGAGCACATGCAGGATGTGGCGGCGCTCGACGGCCTGCAGGCTGAGATCGTCGTCGTCCATGTCTGGCGGGGCCTTGCCGCTAGCGGCCATGTCGACGGAGGCGAGGCACTGGCTGGGCGGGCAGTCGAGCAGCAGGGAGCGTTCGATGACGTTTCGCAGCTCACGGATGTTGCCGGGCCAGTCGTATCTGCGCAGCCGCGCCAGTTCGTCCTCGCCGATCTCGGGCGCGTCGATTCCGAGTTCCTGGGAAAGGTGGGTGGCGAAGTGCTTCACCAGGTCCGGGATGTCCTCCAGGCGTTCGCGCAGCGAGGGTATCTGGATGCTCAGCACGTTCAGCCGGTAGAACAGGTCCTCGCGGAAGTTGCCCTTGTCCACTTCCTCGCGCAGGTTGCGATTGGTGGCGGTGACGATGCGCACGTCCACCGGGATCTCCCGGTTGCCGCCCACGGGGCGAACGCTGCGTTCCTCCAGCACGCGTAGCAGGCGAGTCTGCATGGCCAGCGGCATCTCGCCGATCTCGTCGAGGAAGAGCGTGCCGCCATCGGCGTAGGAGAACAGTCCCTCGCGTGCCTTGATGGCGCCGGTGAAGGCGCCCTTGGCATGCCCGAAGAGCTCGCTTTCGAGCAGCTCGGCATTCATGGCGCCGCAGTTCATCGGCACGAAGGAGCCGCAGCGCCGACTGAACTGATGGATGGCCCGCGCGGCCAGGTCCTTGCCGGTGCCGGATTCGCCCTCGATGAGCACGGTGGAGGGCATGGGAGCGATGCGCTTGACCACGGTACAGAGGCTCTTGACCGCATCACAGTTGCCGATAATGCCCTCGTTGTCGTAGAACTGCTCCACCTGGCGGTGCAGCACATAGTTCTCGGCCTGGATGCGCCTGCGTTCCAGGCAGCGGTCTACGGCGGCCTGCATCTGCTCCAGGCCGAAGGGCTTCAGGATGATGTCCGACACCCCCGCGCGCACGGCCGCAATGGCCGTTTGCAGGTCCGCGTGGGCGGTCATGAAGATGATCGGGGTGGTGCAGTCCTGCTCCCGAAGTTGATTCACCCAGTCGACGCCGGATTGGTCCGGCAGACGGACGTCCAGGATGATCAGGTCGAAGTGGCTGCGCGCCATCAAGGCGTCGGCGGATTGCGTGTCCCTGACCCGCTCGATCATGTCGAAGCGGGTCTTGAGTCCCTTGTGCAGGAAGCTGAGGACGTCGGTCTCGTCGTCCACCAGCAGCGCGGAACTGAGGCGGCCGCGAGAGACGGGCTCGTGCTGAACCTGGGGATCGGGGTCGACCAGGGCTTCTGCGGGAAGGGGACTAGGCATGGGTTCGTGCTAACCACTTGGCGTAGGCCCGGATGTTGGACAAGGAGGCCCGAAACGGCACGATTGCCTGGGTTTGGGCGCCCCATGCCCGGTCATCCGGGTCGTTTTGTCCTGTCACTCTGGCCACCACCGAGACATTTTGTCTCGGGTGGTCGGCATTGGGCCCGTCGCAGGATCGCGACCTACTTGGGACCAGGTCCATCGGCTGGGTGGCGGTGGGCTAGCCGGCGCAATTCGCATGCCATACGCTGCCTCTTGTGCCCACATGGATTCGTCGGCTCGCTGGCGCGGGATTTGCCTCATCGAGTCATCCCGTCCGACCGAGTCCATTGATCTGCCAACGCGCGGTCCCGGATTCAACCTTTTCCCCGGGCGGCGCCTTGGCTTTGGGCCTGCATCGCCCACTATCACTGGGGCGACGACACCCCCAACCGCGAGCCTGCCTCCCCACCATGCATTCGACCGATCCGAGACGAGACATCTCCGCCCTCATCCTCGCGGGTGGCAAGGGACGCCGCATGGGCGGCGAAGACAAGGGTCTGCTGGAGGTCGGTGGGCGGGCGCTGATCGAGCACGTCCTCGATCGGATCCGGCCGCAGGTTGGGCCCATCATGATCAGCGCCAACCGCAATCGAGAGGCCTATCAGCGGTTCGGGCTGCCGGTGCTCGCCGACCCGCTGGATGACTACCAAGGTCCGCTGGCCGGCATGCTCGCGGGCCTGCAGGCGGTGCGGACGCCGTTTCTGGTGGTCCTGCCCTGCGATGGGCCCTTGTTGAGCCCGACCCTGGTGCCGCGACTGCACGGGGCGCTGGCGGAATCGGATGCCGAGATCGCCGTCGCGCATGACGGCGCCCGGTTGCAGCCTGTGCATGTACTGCTACGCAGCGGGTTGCAGCAGAGTCTGCGCGACTACCTCGCCGAGGGGCAGCGGAAGATCGATCGCTGGTACGCGACGCGCAGGATGGTGCCGGTGGATTTCAGTGATGATCCCGAGCAGTTCGGCAACATCAATACCCCGGAGGACCAGCGCCGACTCGACCCGACCGAGGGCAGCGCATGACGCAGGACGACGCCCAACACGCTCAACGGCTGGACCGCATCGCCTTCGATCTGCCACTGCTGGGTTTCGCGGCCTACAGCGGCACGGGCAAGACGACGCTGTTGCTGCGGCTTCTGCCGCTGCTGAAGGCGCAGGGGTTGCGCGTGGCCGTGGCGAAGCACGCCCATCACGCCTTCGAGGTCGACCAGCCTGGCAAGGACAGTATGCGACTGCGCCAGGCCGGCGCCGATCAGATGCTGGTGGCCTCCAGCAGGCGCGTCGCCCTCATCAAGGAGCATCCCGAGGGACATCCGGAGCCCGGGCTCGCCGAGCTGCTGCAAATGCTGGCCCCGGATGAGCTCGATCTGGTGCTGGTGGAGGGCTTCAAGCGCGAGCCCATCCCGAAGATCGAGCTCCATCGGTCGGAACTCGGGCGACCCTTCCTGTATCCGCAGGACCCGCATATCATCGCCCTGGCCACCGACGCCGATGCCGTGCCCGAGGATGCGGCCGAGCTCACGCACCTGCCCCTCCAGCAGCCCGAGCGCATTGCCGAGTTCATTCTGAGGCGAGTCGCAGGGCCCTCGCGATCGGCGCCGCCTCAGTGAGGCCGTCTCGGAGTTGCCGTCATCCGACCACCGCAGCGGCGCGCCCCCGCTCGCGCAGGTAGTTCCAGGCCAGGATCGACGCGATGAGCGCCAGCGCCGCAAGCTGCACCCAGAGGAGCGACCAGAAGAGCGCGACGACGCCGGCTGCAAGCAATAGCCGCTCCCACCAGCGCACCGGCGCGAACTGATGCCCCTCCAGCGCGGGCACCAGGCCAACGACGGCGGCCAGTGAGATCAGGATGTCCCAGGCGATGACCTGCGGCGTCCCATCCAGCAGGATGCCGGGCGCGTAGATCATCAGCAGCGGGATCAGGTACAAGCCCTTGGCGAACTTCCAGGCCTGGAGGCCGGCGCGCATGGGCGAGGCACCGGCGATGCCCGAAGCGGCATAGGCCGCCAACGCGACCGGCGGCGTCACGTTGGAATCCTGGCTCAGCCAGAACACAACCAGGTGCGCGGTGATCAGCGCGATGCCGAGGTCCTGCAAGGCCGGCCCCGCCAGCACCACCAGCACGATGTAGGCGGCCGTCACCGGCAGGCCCATGCCCAGCACCAGGCTCGCCAGCGCCACCAGCAGCAGCGCGATGGGAATGTGTCCGCCGGATAGGGACACCACTAGGTCGCTGAACTTGAGCCCGATGCCCGTGAGGCCGACGGCGCCGACGACGATGCCGGCGGTGGCGCAGGCGATGGTCACGGGCAGCGCCGCACGGGCGGCGCGCACCAGGGTGTCGATCCAGGCCCGCGGCGAGAGCCTGCTGGATGCCCGCAGCAGCGACACCAGGAACACCGCCAGTACGGCGATGAACCCCACACGGGTCGGACTCACGCCCTGCACCAGATAGAAGATCAGCACCGCCAGCGGCAGCAGGAAGTGCCCGCCCGTGCGCAGCACCTCGGGGATGCTCGGCAGCTCGGCACGCGGCTGGCCGCGCATGCCGCGCTTGGCGGCGATGGCGTCGACGAAGAGGTAGACCGTGAGGAAGTACAGCAGCGCCGGCACCAGCGCCATGGTGACGATGTCGAGGTAGGGCACGCCGGTGTATTCGGCCATGAGAAAGGCGCCGGCCCCCATGATGGGCGGCATGATCTGGCCGCCCGTGCTGGCGGACGCCTCCACGCCGGCGGACTCCTCCGGCGTGTAGCCCAGGCGCTTCATCAACGGGATGGTAAAGGCGCCGGTGGTGGCCGCGTTGGCGATGGCGCTGCCCGAGAAGGAGGCCATGAAGCCGGACGCCACCACCGCCGCCTTCGCCGGCCCGCCGCGGCGGCGCCCGGCCAGGGCATAGGCGAGGTCGATGAAGAAGCGACCGGCGCCGGTCGCCTCCAGCATCACGCCGAACAGGATGAAGATGAAGACATAGGTCGCGGCGACACCCAGGGGCACGCCGAAGATGCCCTCGGTGGTCAGGTACAGCTGGGCGACGGTGCGCTCCAGCGAGTAACCCTTGTGCGCCAGCAGACCGGGCAGCCAGGGGCCGGCGAAGACATAGGCCAGGAACAGCATGGCCAGCCCGGTCATGACCCAGCCCAGGGTGCGCCTCGTGGCCTCCAGCAGCAGCACCACCAGCACCGCACCCAGGCCGATGTCCCAGGCGTTGTACCAGCCCATGCGCTCGACGATGGCGTCGTAGTTGAAGAGCAGGTAGCCGCCCGCCGCCAGGCTCAGCAGCACCAGCGCGGTGTCCACGGGCCAGCGCAGCCAGTCCGGGGCGCGCGGGTGCAGCGGCTTGAGCAGGAACACCAGCACCAGCACCAGGGTCAGGTGTGCGCTGCGCTGAAAGATGGCCGACAGCGGCGCGTAGGCGGCCGTATACAGTTGGAAGCCGACCAGGAGCAGCGCAACGGTGGTGAAGAGCCGGGCTGGGAGGGTGTTGAGCTGCATCGGATCAGGGTCCTGGTGCGGGGCGCGATTGCTGCCGAGCCTGCATGCGATGCCGCGTGGCCGCCAACGCAAGAGCCGGCACGAGCTCGATGCGTCGGCTGCGGCTCGCCGGGCCGCCTCGTCGGTCTGCAGGCGTATCTCTGAGAAGGTACTTACAAACTGTAAACACCCTCTGGGAGTCCGCCGCGACAACCCAACCAGACGGAAGCCCGCGCGCGTCCTGTGACGTCGAGCAGCAGTCGCTGGCCCGCGAAGTGGCGGCTCAGGTCGTGGTCGCGTCCGCGATGGTGCAGCCGGTGCGCCACCTCGGCGCCGCCCACCCGCAGCGGCAGCGGGTCGACGGGCTCGTCGATGTCGACGACGGCGAGCGCATGTCTGCCCGCGTCGACCACCCGGCCGCGGCCGGGGATCTGGTCCAGGCCGGAGGCGAAATAGGGCGTCCGGCTGGAGGTGAGGTAGAGCAGGCCGCCGCGGCGCCGGAACCGGTCCCGCACCTCAATGCCGTCCACCGAGTGTCGCCAGATCAGCTCGACGGCCTCGCCATCGCGCAAGGGCAGGAACAGCACGCAGTCCTCGTCGGCGCGAACCTCCAGGCCGTGCATCGGCCAGGCGAGCGCGACGCAGCCTGCAACAGCAGCTGCCGCCGCCAGCCGGTACCCGAGCCCCGACGTGTTCGACGGCTCGGAGCCAAGCGCGCGCTGGGTCCGATCGGTGTCCGAAGCCGCCCTAAGCAACGGACAGGTTCGGGCAACGCCGGCCCACGACCCGGCGACGCCAAGTCAAGGAGGGCGCGCCGACGCACCAGCGATGGAGTCGCAAGCCTCGCAGTTCGTCCGCACAGCGGCCCCCGGGTATGACAGCCCGTGGGTAGGTGCCGTTGCGCGGGCGGACGCGTGCGTCAACCACCGCTCGAAGGACGATCAGTCGCCCGCACCACGCAATGCCTCGGGCACCTCGATGCCGATCTCCTCGTAGTAGCGCAACGCCCCCGGATGCAGCGGAACCGCGGTGGAGGCCATCGCATACTCCGGGCTCACCACCGCGGCGGCGGCGCTGGTCTGCGCCAGCTTCGGCTGGTTCTCGAACAGGATCTTGGTCATCTGGTAGACCAGGTCCGGGTCCGCGTCGGCCTTGACAAACAGGTGGTTGGCGACCTGGATGGTCGGGCAGTCGGCCTCGACGCCGGTGTAGGTCCCGCCGGGGATCTTGAACGCGGAGTAGAAGGGGAATGCCTCGGTGACGGCGTCGATCTCCGCGTCGGTCATGCAGACCAGACGCATGTCGCGGGTGCTGGCCAAGTCCACCAGCGCGCTGGCGCCCAGGCCCACGGAGAGGCTGCCGGCGTCCAGGTTGCCGTCCTTCATGGCCGCGGTCGTCTCGGCGTAGGACAACCGGGCAGCGGAGGCGAAGTCGTCATAGGTGATGCCCGCCGCCTCGAAGACGTCCTTGTTCATCGCCTCGGTGCCGGAGCCCGGCGCGCCGACCGACACGCGTTTGCCCTTCAGGTCCGACAGGCCCTCGATGTCGGCCCCTTCCAGGGTCGCGATCTGAATCGCATTCGGATACAAGGCCGCGATGGCCAGGATCGGCTGCTTGCCGCGCGGCTCGAACCGCCCGGTGCCGTTGTATGCCTCGTAGACGACGTTGCCGGTACCGATGGCGACCTGCGCCTCGTCCGACACCACCAGCCGGGTGTTCTCCACCGACGCCCCGGTCACCTCCGCCGTCGCCTGGACGCCTTCGATGCCGTCGGTCCAGAGCTTTCCGAGCGCGCCGCCCAGCGGGTAATAGATGCCCGCGGTGCCACCTGTGGCGATCGACACGAAGCGCTCCGCTGCCGTTGCCGTCGACGTCGCCAACAGCGCGGCCAAGGTCAACGTCAGGCCCAGGATGGAGACCGCCGGTTGCAGTGTCCTCGTCGTTCTCATGGTTCAGCACCTCTTCGGGGGATGAATGACGCGCGGGCCGACTGCATGGGTCGCACCGTGCGGACGCGGATTCCGCAGCCCAGCCCACCCGGACCAACGCTCGGCCGGAGTCTATCAGAGGTTCAGTCTTATCCCGATCATCGAACAAGGGTATCCAGTGGCGCCCGCGGTCTCGTTCACATGCCTCCCAGGTGCGGATGCGGCGGGCCAAGCCCTCCGGCATGCGGCTATCCATCCAGCGGTCGCGGTCGGCCCGGGTCTGCTCGGGGCGGATCAAGGGCCAACCCGCCGCGGCGAGCCAGAGGGCGAGCGTCGGCTCGGCGTGTATGCTCCGGGGCGCACTCCTCGTCTCCTCGGATGTGCGGTGGTCCCGCCAGAGCAATCGATATCGGCCGTCGACAGCGCATCCGGGTTCGGCAGCGAGGCCGGGTTCTGCATGCGATTGTCCAGGTAGCTACAGAGCTCATGGGCGCGCCAGCGTGTGCAGCCGTTGGCACCGTTCAGGTCCAGGGGCACCACCGCCGGCGTCGCGTCGCACATCAGTGTGTCGACCCGACCATGGAGCTGCGCCAGTTCCGCGTCTTGGAGCATGGTGGATGTCTCCTCTGTTGGTGCCCGCGCGGACTGTGTCGGTGCCAACCCCCGTGGCCACGGGCGATACCGGGTCAAGAACACTTACAACAACTCGCGAGCGAGACCACGATAGGATTCGTTGTCGTTGTCGTTGTCGTCGGAAGGCGCAAGGCCAGGTCTCACATGTCACAGTCTGACAGTGCTTGGCCGTCAGTCGCCGATAAGACATGTCCGCGCAGGCTGGGCTATCCTCACGCCAGTATTCAACAGTCCGCTCAGGGGCCCCTACCATGCACATCGAACGCATTACACTCGATCCCGCCGTGATGGGCGGCAAGCCCTGCATTCGGGGATTGCGGTTCACCGTGGGCACCTTGCTCGGGCTCATGGCGGACGGGGTCGCGCGCGAGCGCATCCTAGAGGCCTATCCCTATCTGGAGCCGGCAGACCTCAATGCGGCGCTTGCCTACGCCGCCTGGAGGCTGGAGGAGCGCGAAGAGCAACTGACTGCGGCATGACGCTTGCGCTGCTCATCGACGTGAACCTCTCACCGGAGTGGGCAGAGGTCCTCACGGATGCGGGATTCCAGGCCGTGCATTGGAGCGCTGTCGGCGATCCATCCGCACCTGACGAAGACATCATGGCCTGGGCGCTTGCCAACGGCTGCGCCGTCTTCAGCCACGATCTGGACTTCTCCACCATGCTTGCACTGACCCACGCCGCGGGCCCAAGCCTTATCCAGCTTCGTGGTCCCAAGGTGCTGCCCGAGCAGATCGGTGCGCTGCTGATCCAAGCCCTCAAGCGTTTCGAGGCCGACCTCAAGGCCGGGGCTCTGCTACTGATCGAACCCGGTCGGAGTAGGGCCCGCCTGCTGCCGTTGTAGGAAGGAGCAGCGACAGAAGGAGCAGGGCCGGGTCTCACCTGTCGCATTCCGGCAGATCCTACGGATGTTCAATGTGAGACCTGGCCCCGTGCCCCCTGGCCCCGTGCCCCCCGTGGCCCCGTGCCCCCTCGTGGCCCCGTGCCCCCTGCGTCAGCGTCGGCCTCTACCGGCGTCAGGCGCGAGCCGCAGAGATGACAGCGATATTCGCTGCGGGCGGCTGCCTGCGCCGGCAGCGCGATGCCGGCCATCGGGCAGTTAGCGCTACTACAGGCAAACATGTGGAGCGCACCTTTTCCAACGATCACTTCCAGCAGGATGGATGCTTACCGGTCAGTGCGTGGCCGCAACCTTTCCATGTGGCCGCCGCGTCACCTGCTCCGTCAGGGCTGATCGCTCACCGTTTGTAGACGGCACTGCGGTGGCCGACACGAATGATTTCCACGATCAAACGGTCTTCTTCGATGGTGTAAAGCACCCGATAGTCTCCCGCTCGGATACGGTACGCTCCAGACGTACCGACAAGTTTGCGGCAACCTGCTGGTCGCGGGTTGGCGGCGAGTGACTCCACCGCGGTGAGGATGCGCCCGAGCGCGCCACGTCCGACGCGTCTGAGCTCCTTGCGTGCCGACTGCTTCCACTCAATCCGGTAGGAGACCATCGCGTCTCAGTTCATCGATCACGTCCTGATGAGAGATTGTTAGCTCGCCGCGACGCTCGGCCAGGACGGCCAAATCGGCCAGATCTTCGATGAGAGTCTCGTACTCTGCGATCGGCAACACAACAGCCTTGCGACGCCCGTCAGCGTCTGTGATGTATTCCGGGTGCAGCGCGGTTTCCGCGGTCATGATGGCCTCCACAAAGCATCGGCATACCAGCAACGTAACTCACGGCGCTTGTTACGGCAACGACCTGGGTGCCGGAGCCGTGCAGTCAGAAAGGCTTCGAGGGAAAAAGCGCGAGCGGGGAAAGGCCAAGCATTAGCCACTTTCTGTCTCGCCAAAGGGGCCGTTCCCCCGTCCTGCGTCGTCCGCCCGCCTTCTTGGCCTGCCGGGTGAGTCCTTCCAGGTGCGCCAGGGCAATCGCATCAGTCCGCAGTAATATTCGTCGCGCCTGATAATCGCGTTGATGTCGGTGGCTTCGGTGCTTCGAACAGCAGCTTGGCCAAGT
>JANQFX010000082.1 GCA_028277725.1 Thiohalocapsa sp. | reverse complement strand
ATGTTGGGGTCGGTGTAGGGGCCGGAGGTGTCGTAGACGGTGATGGGCGGGTTCAGCTCCGGTCCGGCCTCGGTGTGGGTGGGCTCCTGGGCGATCTCATGCATCGGCACGCGCACCCCGGGGGGGCTGCCCTGGAGAAAAGACCTTGCGGGCGGCGCGAAAGGGCTTGGTGACGGCCTCGGACAGCCGCGTGGTGGACTTGATGAAGGATTTCGGGATGGCGCCCCTGGGATCGACCTCTTGGCAGACGGCAGAGCCGGTACGAGCGGCGGGCTGGGCGGCGTCATTGCTCCTCACCGCACCCGCAGTCCGCACCGGCAGCCAACTCCCGCCAGACAGCTTCAACCAGCTGCAGAATCAACTCCGCCGAGGGCTCGTCGGATGTGTCTGAAGAATCGAGGTGGCGTTGGGCCATGCGAAAGGGCCAGAACAGAAGCTCATCGGGTGGCCGGGTGTCCGGGTCGGTTCTCGGAAAGTTGACCTGGTCTTGTATGTGGGCGGCCAGCGCGTCGACAGGCGGGTGTCTTAGCAGGCGCAAAAAGAGCCGAACGCCGTCGGAGAAATAGGTGTCGAGATCGTCTTCGGACAGTCCCTCAGTCATGGTGACGAAATGGACCAGGGTTGCGCCTTCGGGATCATGGTGCCAAAGACGTTCGGCGAGGTCATAGCACAGGGCGCGTACCGCGGATCGATCAGGCTCTTTGCGGATGCGGTTCCAGACGGCACTGGTGCGGCCTTCTTCGCGAAGGCAGCCCTCGTCTTGCTTGAGGGCCAGCTCCAGACCGTCCTGATAGGTGTGCAGGCGTTCCTCCGAGGTTTGGGTCGCCGCAATGGCCGTCTCCCACTGCGCCCAGGCGTCATCGAAGCGGGCTTGCTGACCCAGAATCAGGGCCAGCGCGCTGCGCAGGCGGGCTTGTTCGTCGCTTGCCGCTCCGCGATGGGTGCGCTCAATGCCTTGGGTGAGCACGGCGGCGGCCTGTTCCAACCGGCCTTGCTGCTGAAGTGCTTGAGCATGGGTTGCGGCGAGGTTGGCGGCGAGGTCGAGTGGCGGGTCTTCTCCACGTCCCGCCAATAGGTTCAGCGCTTCGGTGGTCTCGCCGCGATCCAGATGTGCCCTTGCCAGCCCCAGGCTGGCCATGACCGCACAGCGCGCAAGCCCCTGGGCCTCGGCAATGCTGAGTGCGCGTTGCCATCGCCGCATCGCGAGCGTGGGACGCGCGTCAGTCCAGGCGATGCTGCCCAGCTCGATCCATGCTTTGGCATTGGCCTCCCAATCCCTGTTGCGTTTCGAGCGGTCGCGTACCTGCTCCAACAGCTCGATTGCCTCCGGTCGCCGGTCGCGGCCATCCAAGACAAGCGCGAGGTTGTGCATTGCGTGCAGTCGGCCTGCCGCATCTTCTGCGGGCATGAGCTCCAGCGCCGCTCGCATATGCCGCTCCGCCATGTCGAGGTTGCCGCGACGCCGTTCCAGCTCGCCCAGATTGCCCAGCAGCCGAGCGCGCTCGCGCGGATCGTCCTGCCGCTCCAAGCCCTTCAGGCCAGCCAGATAGTGGCTCGCGGCTTGATCGAGGTCGCCGCTGTCGATGCTGAGATTGCCCGCCTCGACACAGGCGGAGGCATACTCGGCAAAGAGCGCCTTGTTGCCGCGGGTGGCGTCGAGAAGGTCTTGGGCCGCTTGCGCTGCTGCGTCGAGCTGATTGGTGTCTCTGAGGCTGGCCATGCGTTGACCAACCATGAAGGCGATTCGCTTGGCGTCTCCTGCTCGGTGAGCTGAGTCGATGGCCTTGCGGTACCAGGCATCCCTGAGTTCAATAGCCCCTTTACACCGATGGTTCTCGTCGGCCAGCTCGCGGGCGAGATCCGTGGCCAGATGCCAACGCCCGCTGTCATAGGCGGAGCGGTAAGCGGAAGACAGCAGATCGGTCGCCGCTTGCGCGTCACCGCTGTCGCGCAGTCCGCGGGCATGATTCCTTAAAATGAATGCCAGCTCCGGCTCTGCATCGGCGGCCTCGGCGATGTGTCTCGCTTCGACGAATCGCTGCATGGCCGCGTCGGTCTTGCCGACCTTCAGCCGCGTGACAGCGCTATCGGACAGCGCGATGGCCTTGCCCGCTCGGTCGCCGATGGCGTCCTTCAGATCGACCAGCTCATCGAACAGGGGCATGGCCGAGCGGTAGTCGCCCTGTTGGGCCAGACGGACGGCCTGTCCTTGGACTGCGAGGCGCAGGAGATCCGGGTCTTCGATCTCTCGGGCTAGGGCCAGGGCCTCGGTGCCCTGTCGCAGGGCCTTGGCGGTTTGTCCCAGTGCCAGGCGCGCGTTGGCCTGGTTGTGCAGTGCCCTTGCCCGGTGGTCGCGATAGCCCTGATCCCCGACCGTGGTCTCGGCCTCCCGGAAACAGCACAAGGCCCCAGCGGCATCACCGGCCTCGATTGCCGCGAGGCCGTTCGCCATCCAGAGCGCAAACGGCGACTCGTCTCCGGCCTGCTGCCTGACCTTGGTGCTCTCGATCAGCAGGGCATCGGCCTCTAATGGGTCTTTGCTGACCAAGCATTGCGACAGATTGTGCAAGGCACGCCCGAGCAGGAAGGTCTGCCCTCGCTTGCGCGCCTCTTTGACGGCGTTGCGGTACCAGCGCGTGGCCGCGGCCTCATCGCCCGCGTGGTGGGCGGTCAGCCCCAGGTGCAGCAGGGCCTCGGCGACGCCCCAATCGTCGCCGCAGCGGCGGGCGCGGTTCAGCATGGCGCGAAACCGCTGCTCCGCCTCCGGGTAGCGACCGATGCGCAGGTCGTGGATGCCGATCGCATCATCAAGCAACAGCCGGTGATGCGGCGACAACTGTCGATGCACCTTGTTTACGTCGATTATGGCCAGCAGGCTGCCGAGGAGCCGGAGAAACGGCGGGTCCTCGACGGACACCAACGTGCGGTGCGCAAGCGCTACGGCCTGATCTCTATCGCCAGCCGAGAAGAGATGAATGCAACGGGCCAGATCGAGGTCGCAGTAGCCCTCATGCGCCGCCAGGACCTTCAGCCAGCGGTCTCGCGCCTCGTCGAGCAGACCATCTGTGCTGGCCATTCGGTCCCGGAGCGCATCGACGATGGAGTAGAACCCAGTCTCCTTCGCCGAGACCCAGCCTGCGTCCTTCCAAGTGGAAAGCAAACCCGCCCAATCGTGCTCCGGAATCAGCAGCTCCAGGTACTCGCGTTTGGTTAGGAATATCGCCTGTTCCAACAGGGCGAAGGCGTTCTGCTGTGCCGATGGTAGCCCCTCCCAGACCGCCGCAACGGCTTCCTCTTTCGATAGCTTCAGGTTCTTCCGAACAAGATGCGCTTGGAAGGGGTCGAGCGTCCGGATGATCAGATCCTCGGCCGGTAGCGACGTGAACGTGATTCGAGCCCTGCCAAGCGAAGAGTCGCCAGCGCCGATATAGAGGTTTGAGGCGGAGCCAAGTTGGGGCCGACTAGGGTCTGGGTCGCCAATCCCGGCCAACTGAAGGCCAGGACCCGGCGCGAAGCCGACGCCGAGCAGGCCCTGTGCGATAGGGACTAGATCGTCGTCGCAGAGCCAGTCCGCCAAGGTGTTGCCGGTGATGATGTGCAGATGGGTGTCGTAGGTTTGCAGGCACCAGTCCCGAAGCTCGATCTGCTTGGGCGCTGCAAGCAAGCGCTCACTCTCGCAGAAGTGGTAGATCCGGTCCGGCTTTGGCCCGGCGGCATGGATCTCACGGACGTCGTTTCTGATCTTCCTCGGGATGTCGCTGCTGCCGAGCGTACAGGCCCCGACGACCGAATCGTCCGGAGACAGGCCGTCCGCCTTGCCTCTGCTGCCGACGACCGCGGGGACGAAGCCGGGGACGTTCTCGAAGTCGCGGCCCTTGTCGCCATGCCCGGCGACGAAGCCGGACATCTTGATGTTCCTGTGGATGCGCACCCGTGCGACGGCGGCGCAGACCTGCTCGAACAGGGTCTCTTCGTTGTCCGACTGGAGTGCGTTCAGCCGGAATCGTATCTGCTGTCGCAAGGGTCGATGCACTGTGCGGGACTGGAGCGACTGGTGGAGACGAAATGCGGTGAAGAGGCTCGGTCAGTCTGAGACCGAGCCTTCCGGATCGGTGGCGCTCGGAATTGCCGGATTATCGCGGTGCAAACGGCTTCTCAGCTCGGCGGCAAGCTGGTCGGGATAGGGGAAGTCTATGCCGGAACCCGCTGCCGCCGCGGTTGCTTGGGCGCAGATGCGTAGAGCCTGTTCCAGTTTGTCCCTGCGTTCGTCCGGATGCTTCGCCAGAACCTGTCCGTGATTGTGAAGCAGGACCGCATGCTGTTCGTGACCCTTCAGGGCTTCTTGGGCCTCAATCTCCGCCTCTTCCAGTTCACTCAGGTCGGCGAGCACCAGTCCCAGCCAGGAGTGTGCCCAGTGTGCCCAGGGGTTGTTTGAATGTAGCCGACAGGCTTCACCCAAATGACGCTTCGCTTCGGCAATCTCTTCGCCGGTCAAGTGCAGTGAGCGCCCGAAGTTGGCATGGCCAACCGGGCTCAACGATGCCTTTGCTGCGGCGCTACGGTACGCGTCGATCGCGTCCGCATAGCGGCCAGCGCGAAAGTAGGCAAAGGCGAGCCGCTCCGATCGTTGAGCGATGTCTGGGCCATCTGGGTCCAGCACCAAGTTTCTGCGCATGTGGATGATCGCGCCCGGCCAATCCTTGGCACTGGCGTGACGCTTCTCCATGGCCATGTGATACTCGGTGGGGCAATGTGTGCCCGCACTGAGTTGTCTGCACCACTTGCGCAGCATTTTCAACTCGCCCTTAAGAAAGTCCGGCAGAGGCAGTGCGAGACGCTTCTGAATCTCTCGGCGGAGCGTCAGCAGTTCAACGGCGGACTCTGGCTCACCGAGCTCTCGATGGAGCCAGCCGAGACTGTTGAGCACTATCGCCTCGCCGCGCGCGTCGTTGAGGTCGCGGCGGATCGCCAGGCTGCGCTCGAAGGCGTTGCGGGCGTCGTCGAGCCGGCCGAGGTCGCGCAGCAGGCCGCCGAGGCTGTTGAGCACCATCGCCTCGCCGCGCACGTCCTTGAGGTCGCGGAGGATCGCCAGGCTGCGCTCGAAGGCGTCGCGGGCCTCGTCGAGCCGGCCTAGAGCCAAGTCCCGCTTGCCCTGCTGCAACAGCAGCACGGCGCCAAGCCAGTTGGCTGCGTCCGGATCGACGCGCTCGCGCAGGTCCGCCAGCAGTGTGCTGTGCCAGGCGCCGAGCGGGGTCTGCTCCACCAGGCGGGTCAGGGCCTGCAACAGCGGCAGGTCGATACGGCCGAATGTGGCGTACTGGTCGAGCCCATGCCTGATGTCGTCTTGGTCGGTGATCAGCGCGGCAAGTTGCTCGCCCTCGGCGTCGGCGTGCTCGCGCAACAGGTCCGCCATCGCGCGGGCATGGCGCTCGCGGGCGGCGGCGGTGACCTGTAGGCGGTGGGCGAGGAGGCGGGCGAAGTCGTCAACCAGCGCATGGAAACGGAACCGGCCGGTGGCTTGGTCGACCTCCAGCAGGCTCAGCCGGGCGAGGCGTGCCAGCAGCGGTAGCGGATCGTCCAGGTCTGCGGCGGCGGCAGCCGCGCGGGTGTCGAAGCCGGCGGCGGCGCAGACGCTGAGGCAGGCGAAGGCGTGTTGCTGGTGGTCGCTCAGGGGCTCGATGCTGAGCATGAACAGCGGCAGCAGGTCCAGGTCTGCCTCGCCGTCGATGCGCAGCTCGCCGAGGCCGGTGGGCTTGTCGAGTCGGCTGAGGAATCGGTCGATGCGTCCGCGCTGGATCGGGTCTTCGAGCAGGCGGCGGGCGCCGATGCGCAGCGCCAGCGGCAGGTCGCGCAGGGCATCGGCCAGGCGATCGAGCTGGTCGTCGGTCTGGGCGTCGGCGCCGAGGGTGCTTCGCAGGTAATTGATGGCGTCCGGGCGGGGCAGGCGGTGTAGCGCCAGACGGTGTTTGGCCGGCACCGCGAACTGGGCCAGGATGTCCTGGTTGCGGCAGGTGATCAGCAGCGCGGCGCGACCGCCGGGGCGCAGCTGCTTGAGTGCGGCGCCGTGCTCCAGGTTGTCGAGCAGGACTAGGCAGCGGCGGTGGGCGAGGCGCTGCTGGGCGATCTGGTGGGCCGGCTGGGTCTGCTCGTCGTCCTGCAGCGGCTCGCCGAAGGCGACGGCGAGTCGGGCGACGGCGTCGAGCGGGTCGTCGATGGCGCGCAGGTCGATGCCGACGACACCGTCCGGGAAGCGCTCGCGATGCTGTCGCGCGAAGCGCACCGTGAGTCCGGACTTGCCCACGCCCGGCGGGCCGTAGACGCCGATGATGCGGCCCTCGGCCGGGGGCTCGCCATCAATCAGCGCTTCTCTCAGGGTGTCAAGCTCCGCATCGCGGCCGACGAAGCCCTCGGTGTCGACGGGCGGCAGGATGCAGCGCGAGGGTGGGGTAGGGCTGATGCCCAGCAGGTCCAGGGCATGGGCCAGGTCGTCCTCACAGAGCCAGTCCGCGAGGGTGCTGCCGGTGATGATGTGCAGTGCGGTGCCGTAGGTGTTCCTGCACCAGGTGCGCAGCTCGGTCTGGCGGGCGGAGGGGAAGTCGGGCTCGCAGAAGTGATAGATGGCGTCCGGTTTCGGCCCTTCGCCGTGGATGGTGCGGACGTCGCCATGCACCTTGCCCGGTGGGTCGCTGCGGCCGAGGGTGCAGGCGCCGACGATGCTGTGCTCGGGCCTGAGCCCATCGTCGCGTCCGCGTGGGCCGAGCAGGCTCGGATCATGACCGGGGATGTTCTCGAAGTCGCGTCCCTTGTCGCCGTGGCCGGCGATGCCGCCGGAGATCTGGATGTTGGCGTGGATACGAACCTGGGCGATCTTTGCGCTGACCTGCTCGAACAGGCGTTCCTCGCTGTCGGGTTGCAGCTGGCTGAGGCGGTAGCGGATGCGGTGGCGCAGTGCCTGATCCATGTCGATGTTTCCGGTTGCGGCTACCACCTCGGCATCCGAAACAGTCGTCCGCTGTCGTCTTCGTCGTGCAGTAACAGCGCGATCTCGTCGTCGTGGAAGGCGAAGCGCTCGCCGTCGTCTTCAATGGGCAGGTCCGAGTCGATGACGGTGATGATCTGCTGGATGCCGAGGGCGGCGAAGCGGCGGATGCTGTTGATCAGGTTGCGCTTCTTGCGGTTGTCCAGGCCCTCCAGCAGGCCGTCGTGGTAGAGGAAGCGGATGTAGGGCTGGTCGAGCATGGCGCGGGCGACGGCGAGGTCGAAGGCGGCGCAGAGGAGTTGGCGGTAGGTCTTGCCTTGGTCTTCGCTGCTGGGCTTGCCGTCGGCGCCGAGGTATTCGGCGGCGAATTCGATGTTGCCTTCCTTGTTGATGCGGGTGCTGAGCAGTGCGCCGCGGTCGAGCACGTCGCGGGTGAATTCGTTGAGGTAGCGGCGGATGGTCTGGTAGCGGCTGTCCTGGGCGCTGGCGGCGGCCTCGATGTTGTCTTCGAGCTGCTGTTGGACCTGGGTGCGCTGCTCTTGAAGCTGGGCCTGTTCGCGTCGGCGGTCCCGCAGTCGAAGAAAGGCGCTGCGCTGGTCCTTGAGTTGGGCGACCTCGGCGCGAAGCGCGACCAGGCGGTCGTTGAGGCTGCGGTATTTTTCCATCGCGCCGGCGTCGGTCAGGAATGCCAGCTCGGCGGTGCGTCGGCGGTTGAGCCCCTCCAAGGTCTGCTCGATGCGGCGCATCTCGGCATCGAGCGTTTTCAGCTCCGCGGTCAGGTAGCCCTTGCGCTCTTCGGTGATGGCCTGGTTGAACCGGATGAGGTCGTCGAAGCCCTTGTGCAGCTGGCCCGGGAAGACTTGTCCGGCCTCTTCGAACAGCCGCTTTGCCAGCGCCGGGTCGAAGGAGATGCTGTGCTCCTCCAATGAGCGCATGATCTTCTTGCGGTTGATGGAGAGGTAATAGCGTTGCTGGTTGGCCTCGGCGATCTGGGTGTCCAGCTCCTCAATCAGTACCTTATTCACGCCTGCGTCCGCGAGCCGGAAGTCGAAGTCGCTGATTTGGCGCGAGAGCGCGTCGACCTCTTGTTCCCGGAGCGTGAGTAGGCCTTCGACGGTATCCAGGTCTGTCTCCACGCCGAGCAGTTCTGTGCGCAGCGTCGCAACGAATTGCTTGATGTCGTCGATCCGCTTCGCGAGGCCGAAGCTGTCTCTGACCAGCCCGGCGTCGAAGCCGACCATTTGTGCGACATAGGGCTTCCAGTCGGCGTGTTTCCCTTGGAACTTTGCGAGCTGAAAGACGTCGTTGAAGTCCTTCTGAGTTCGCAACGCATAGCTGGTAGGCATGCGATAAGACCAGGGTTTGACGGCACGCAGATCAAGGAGGCCGTCCAAGACCTGTTGTGCCCCGTCGATTGGGAGGTCCCAGTGGTCCCATTGCTCGGGGGGTAGAGCGGTGAAGGCCCGCAGCGGGGTCGAGTGCCGCTTGATCGCGATACGTGTGTTCTTGGCGACGGGGCGCCGTACGGTCAGGTAACCGCCGGCGATGGTCTCGATCTCGAGAAAAAAGACAAAGGGCGCGAATAGCTGTTCATGCTTGAACAGGAAGAACCCTTTGCTTCGACCCTTAAGCAGACAGAAGTCGAGGACGTGTGCGAGCGTGGTCTTGCCCAGGCAGTGCGTGTCCTTGTCCCTGTTGGCGGGTACGCGAATCTGTGCCAGTACGACGTTGAAGCCGTTGCCGAAGCGAATCGGTCCGAAGACAGCCTCCTGGTTGCTGTAGAGCTGTGAGAGTCGCATGGTCAGCGACCTACATATTCAAAGGCGTCCGTCTTCGGGTGGTATTCCATCAGGCCCAGCAGGAACAACAGATCGAGCGCCGGCAGGTAGAGGGTATCGACACCCTTGCTGGTGCTTGCAAGGTGGTGGCGAAGATCGTCAAAGCCTTGTGTGCGCCGCTGCCGCAGACGTTTGAGCAAGACCGTCGCGACCGCGATCAGGGTCTTGTCGGGATGGGCGTGCTTGGATGGTCTAATCATGGCTGTCGCGGCCCAGGTCGCAGTTCCAATACATGTAGTAAAGCACGGTTCGGGTCAGGCGCTTCTGACGCTTCAGATCGTAGTCGCGGTCCAGCAGTAGCCTCAAGGTGCGCTCCAAGACCTGATCGAACGGCTGGTCGGATCTGCGTTGGGACAGGACCAAGCCATTCAGGTCGGCGACTGTGTCGGTGTACCAGCCAAGATGTTCGGCGTTTTCCGGGGCGGCGAGAAACGCCTGCAAGGGCGCGAAGTCTTTGAGGTAGGTCTGGACAAGCTGTGCGTACTCCTCGCTCAGGCCGTTGATCAGGTTCTTTTCAGCGAAGGCGAGACGCTGTTCCGGGGGCGGGATATCGCTGCCGGGAATTGCCGCGAGGCAGTCGCGGGCCTCAGCCAGCCCCTTGATGATACGAGCGAGATCGGCGGGGTCGATGAACGGGTCGATGTCGAACAGCCGGTCGATCCCGGCGCGGCGTCGGATGTCTGGCTCCAAGGTCAGATACTTGTCGAGATCCTCCTCGCCGGCCAGGTAGACGGCCGCATCGTCGATGCCCGCGGCGATGGCGATGCGCTTGCGAAGCCGCTCCTCAGCAACGCCGGCAAGGCGGCGGTTCGAGAACAGCATGTAGTAGTCGAGTTCGCCAGCCTTTCGCAGCCGTTGGATGCGGGGCAGCTCCTCCGAAAGGACCGAGCTGGCGGCCTCGCTGGCAAACTCCGGTTCCGAGAACTTGCGGTTGATCAGGTCCGTGTGCTTCGCCTGGATCACGATGCGTCCGTCCCAAGGCCCGGTCGCGCTGGGGAATTGCTCCGCCTTACCGAAGAAGCGGGCATCCTTCCCGCCGTCCGGCCCCTTGCTGAAACCCTGAACGGAAGGGCCGAGCAGCCAGGTGCAGATCGCGAGCACCAAACGCTCGAACTGGTCTTCGGCTAGATCGTGGTAGGGGATCTTCATGACAGCGGTGATTCTGTCCCCGGCGTGAGGCTAAGCGAGCGTTAGGACCTATGCTAAACCTCCCGGTAGATCTCCGCTCCTTGCTCGACGAACTCCGCCGCCTTCTCCTGCATCCCCACCTTGATGGCCTGTTCGGCATCGTCGAGCTGGTGTGACCGGGCGTAGTCGCGCACGTCCTGGGTGATCTTCATGGAGCAGAAG
>JANQFX010000105.1 GCA_028277725.1 Thiohalocapsa sp. | reverse complement strand
CGTATCCACCTCTGTTGGCTGTGATCTTGGCGGTGATCAGTCAACAGGATACGCCACCACTCCCGGCCTACGCCGTACACCAGAAATCACCATAACTCCTGCAAGAACACCATTGGGCAAAGCGAGAAACGCCTTCCGCGGCGTTTTTCGAGACTCCCTATTGTTGCGGGTAGTCTCGGGGTAGAATCCCGGACGCTATGGACCTCAACTTTCTCCCTTTCGAACAGCCCGTCGCCGAGCTCGAAGCCAAGATCGAGGAGCTTCGTCACGTCGGTGACGACAACGAGATCAACATCGCCGACGAGATCGAGCACCTCCAAGGCAAGAGTCGTGCCCTGACGGAGCAGATCTTCTCGCAGCTCTCGCCTTGGCAGATCTCCCAGCTCTCGCGCCATCCGCTGCGGCCGTACTTCCTGGACTACGCTAGACGCATCTTCGACGACTTCCAGGAGCTGCACGGCGACCGGGCGTTTTCGGACGATCCCGCCATCGTCGGCGGTCTCGCGCGCCTCGATGGACGGTCCGTGGTGGTCATGGGCCACCAGAAGGGCCGCGACACCAAGGAGAAGATCCATCGCAACTTCGGCATGCCGCGGCCGGAAGGCTATCGTAAGGCGTTGCGACTCATGCACCTCGCCGAGCGCTTCGGGTTGCCGATCTTCAGCTTCATCGACACCCCGGGCGCCTATCCTGGTGTCGGCGCCGAGGAGCGAGGCCAGAGCGAGGCCATCGCCAAAAACCTGCAGGTCATGGCGGGGTTGCGGGTACCGATCATCTGCACCGTCACCGGCGAAGGCGGCTCCGGCGGCGCCCTCGCCATCGGCGTGGGCGACCGGCTGATCATGCTCCAGTACAGCACCTACTCGGTGATCTCGCCCGAGGGCTGTGCCTCCATCCTCTGGAAGTCCGCCGAGAAGGCCCAGCTCGCGGCCGAGGCCATGGCCATCACCTCGTCGCGCCTCTACGACCTCGGCCTCGTCGACGCCGTGGTGCCTGAGCCCCTGGGTGGCGCGCATCGCGATCTCGACGAGATGGCCCGCGCCCTCAAGGGCACACTGATCGAGGCCCTGGGCGAGCTGGACGCCACGCCGCTGGAGCACCTGCTCGCGGCGCGCTACGACCGCCTGCGCAGCTACGGCCGCCTGAAGGACTGACTCCGGTCCGATGTAGCGCCGCGCATGCGGGCCGCCGACCGCTTCAGCCTGGATCGACTCGCCGAAACGCTTGCGCCGCTCTGCGGGCGCAGCCTCCTGATCGGCTATAGCGGCGGGCTCGACTCCAACGTCCTGCTGCACGCGAGCGCACGGCTGCGCGAGTGCCTCCAGCTGCGACTCTCGGCGGTACACGTCCACCACGGGCTGCAACCAGCAGCCGACGCCTGGGCGCAGCACTGCGAGGCCGTCTGCCGCGACCTTGAGGTGCCGCTCCAGATCCATTGCCTCGAACTCGTGCCTGCACCGGGCGAGAGCATCGAAGCGCAGGCGCGCGAGGCCCGCTACGCCGCCTTTCGTCGACTCTTGGCACCCGGCGACGTCCTCGCCACGGCCCATCACCGCGATGACCAGGCCGAGACCCTGCTGCTCGCGCTACTGCGCGGCGCCGGCATGCATGGCTTGGCCGCGATGCCGGTCCGTGCCACCCTCGGCCGGGGCGAGTTGTATCGCCCGCTGCTGGATCTACCCCGCGCGGCGCTGCTCGACTACGCCCGTGAGCATCGGCTGGACTGGATCGAAGACCCGAGCAACGCCGACCAGGGGCTCGACCGGGCCCGGCTGCGCAGCGGCGTGCTGCCGCTGCTGCGTGCCCGCTGGCCGGCACTGGATCGTACCCTGGCCCGCTCGGCCGCCCACTGCGCCGAGGCCGCCACGCTGCTGGACGGGCTCGCCGATGACTTGCTGAACGGGTTGGCGGTTGACACCCCCGATGCGCTGTCCATCACCCGCCTGCGCGCGCTGGAGGTCCCCCGCCAGCGCCTGGTGCTTCGGCGCTGGCTCTCGCGCCAGGGCTTTCGGCCGCCGGACCGAAACCATCTGCAACGCATCATCGACGAGGTGCTGGACGCGGCGCCGGACCGCCAGCCACTGGTGTCTTGGCGTGGTTGCGAGGTGCGCCGGCATCGCGACGAACTGCTGGGTATGTCGCCCTTGCCGCGACCGCCGGCCGATCCAGTCGACACGAGCGGCGAGCGCCTGGTCCTGCCGGACCCCCTGGGTGAGCTGAGCTGGCGCTTCGAGACCGACACCCATGTGCCTGTCCTGCGCGTCGTCTTCGGCGCCAGCGGGCTGCGCTGCCGACGCGCCGGCAGGCCCGGAGCCGACCTCAAAGCCCTGTTTCAGGAGGCAGGGATCCCCGCCTGGCTGCGGCCTCGGGTGCCGCTGCTGCTCGGCGACGGTCGGTTGCTCGGGGTCGCCGGCGTTGCGATTTGCGACCCGCGGCTCGTTGCCCTCGGCTGGCGTGGTCACCCCTGGGGGCGGAGGGGCTGGTTCGCCGCAGAGGTCGTCGGAGGGACGACCTACAGACCTTGCCCAGACTGAGCCCCGAGCACTGCCCCCGAAAACTCCAGCCCACACCGCCGGCTGTGCCGGCATCGTTGTCGTAATCGAGTATTCGACAATGATTACGACAACGAGTCGAGCATGTTCGTCGCACTTCAGCGACGCTGCACGAGGCGCCGCCGTACGGACTGGAGCCGGCTCGCAGCCTAGCCGACCGCCTGACCGGCCAACTCCCGAAAGCGCCCGGCACGGGCGACCAACCCCCCGTCGCCCGCGTGCAGGTCGCCGCCGATGAGTAGCACCGAATCCGCTCCGTAGAACCGGCGCAGCTCCGGCACCCGCTCCAGGGTCATGCCGCCCGCGGGCACCGGGAAGATGGGTGCGAGCTGGCCCATGGCGTCGGAGCAGCCGTCGACGATGTCCCGGCACTCGGCCTCGGAGTAGGCGAATCGCCCGCCGAAGTGCGGAAAGATGGCCGCGTCGGCGCCGGCGAGCCGATTCAGCCGCCCGTAGAGTACCCGATGCGACAGGCCGGTCCGGGCGTCGACCGCGAGTCCGCCGAGGAAGGCCGGATGGCTCAGGATGGGTAGGCCGAGGTCGTCGTCGTCCGCGAGCATGCGCATGGCGTCCAGGCCCGCGAGCCCGGGGCAGAATAGCAGCCCGCCGGCGCCAGCGTCCCGCGCCGCGACTGCGCGCTCAAGGATGTCCATCGCTGAAGCCGTCACGTTGGGTAGGTAGAGCGAGCGCCGACCCGTTGCTTGGTTCGCGCGTCGCACGGCCTCGGCGCAGTGCTCGATGCGCTCTTGGAACGGCGAGAAGGGCTGATTGGCGAGCCCATGGTCGTCCTTGATCAGATCGATGCCGCCCAGCGCCAGCTCGTAGGCGAGGTCCGCCAGGGCCGGTGCCGACAGCCCCATGGGCTTCAGCGCCGTGCACAGGAGCGGTCGGCCGTGGACGTCTAGCAGGTCGCGCAGGCCATCGACGCCGAAGCGCGGCCCGCGCACCTCCGCCAGGACCGACTCCGGCAGCGAGAAGTCCAGCAAGCGGACGCCCGGCTGCAGGCTGATGTTGCCGAACAGCAGGTTGATCAGCTGCGTCAGCTCGCCGCCGGCGGCCTCCACCGGGTAGCGAATCACCACCTCCCAGCCGCCCTGGTCGGCGGTTGCCAGGTGCGCGACGGTGCCGACGATCTGCTGGCGTATCGCGTCGTTCGGGATCAGTGCCGCGGGGAATTCGACCGTCTGTTCCAGGCAGATGGTATGGGCTCGCCCCAGCGCGGCCGCCTCGTCGTCCGCTTGGATGCGATAGGTCGCCGCCAGTCGCTCGCCGCTCAGGTCGAGGGGCTTGGGGTCTTTGATGCTCATCCGGGGGCTCGGTTGGGTTGGGCGGGAGCTTGGCTGGGTCTGGGCTGGATCTGTGTGACGGGCCGTCTCGATCGGCGGGGTTCAGGGCGGTGTCGCAGCCGGAAACACCGCCAGGTGATCCGCCTGCAGCCGGATGCCGATCTCCTCGCCGACGGCGTGGCGGTGATGGCTGGGCACCAGACACAGGACTTCGGTACCGCTCTGCAGTCGCAGGGTATAGAGGAACTCGGCACCGCGGAAGGCCCGTTCCACCACGGTTGCCGTGTGCGGGCTGGACTCGTCGTAGAGCATGTCATCCGGCCGGATCAGCACCTCGGCCGTGGTGCCCGGTTCCAATCCATGCGGATGTGGGTCGGCGACGCGGCCGAGCTCGGTCTTGACCCGCGTGTCGTCATGGACCAGCGCGGGCAGGAGCACGCCCTGGCCGATGAATCCCGCGACGAAGCGGTCCGCGGGCTCATGGTAGAGGCTGAAGCCCGAGCCCCACTGGTGCACGCGGCCGTCGCCGATGACGCCGATCAGGTCCGCCATGGCGAAGGCCTCCAGCTGGTCGTGGGTGACCAGGATGGCGGTCATGCCCTCGCGGTTCAGCAGGTCGCGCACCTCGCGGGCCAGCTGTTCGCGCAGTTCCGCGTCCATGCTGGAGAAGGGCTCGTCCATGAGCAAAATGCGCGGGCGCGGCGCCATGGCACGGGCGAGGGCGACGCGCTGCTGCATGCCGCCGGAGAGTTCGTGCGGATACAGGCGGGCGGCGCCGCTGAGCCCGACCAGCTCCAGCAGTTCGCCGACCCGCCGACGGCGCTCCGGGCGCGGCAGCTCGCGCAGGCCGAAGGCGATGTTGGCGCTGACGTTCAGGTGCGGGAAGAGCGCGAAGTCCTGGAACACCATGCCGATGTGCCGGCGCTCGGGCGCCAGCGTGAAGCCGGGCCTGGCCACCAGCTCGCCGCGCAGGCGGATCTCACCGTGGCTGACGGGCTCGAACCCGGCGATGGCGCGCAGCAGCGTCGTCTTGCCGCAGCCGCTGGGGCCGAGCAGGCAACCGATGCTGCCGGGCTCCAGCTCGAAGCTCACGTCACGCACCACCGGTCTGTCGCCATAGCTGACGTCGACCTCGCTGACCGACAGGGGCTTATCGGCGTCGGTCCCGGCGGTGATGGGCGCGCCCGTCGATGGGGCAGGGTCGGGCATGACGTCAGGGATCTGCATGGCGGGACCGGGTAATGGAGCGGCTCAATAGGATCACCGGCAGCAGTCCGGCGGCGACGATGGTCAGTGCCGCCGGGCCGGAGTCCGCCAGGCGCTCGTCGGAGGCGAGTTCATAGGCTCGCACCGCGAGGGTGTTGAAGTCGAACGGCCGCAGGATCAGCGTCGCCGGCAGTTCCTTGAGCACGTCCACGAACACCAGCAACAGCGCCGTCAGCAGGCTGCCGCGGAGCATCGGGATGTGCACGCGCCGCAGGATGGCGCCGCCGGAGAGGCCCATGGACCGGGCGGCCTCGTCCATGGACGGCTTTACCTTGCCGAGGCCCGTCTCGACCGTCTGCAGGGACACGGCCAGGAAGCGGACCAGGTAGGCGAACAGCAGTGCGAACAGGGTCCCGCTCAGCAGCAGCCCTGTGGAGACGCCGAGCGTGGCACGCAGCAAGGCGTCGATGCCGTTGTCCAGCCAGGCGAAGGGCAACATGACCCCGACCGCGATGACCGTGCCCGGCACGGCATAGCCCATGCCGGCCACGCGTACGGCGCCGCCGATCACCTCGTCGGGCCGCAGCCGGCGCCCGTAGGCCAGCAACAGAGCCAGCAGCAAGGCCAGCACGGCCGCCGCGGCGGCGAGCAGCAGGCTGTTGGCCGCGAGTCGGACGAACTCGGTGCTGAAGCCCTTCTCGACCACCGTCACCGACCAGACCGCCAGTTGCCCCGCGGGCAGGAGAAAGCCGAACAGCACCGGCAGGGCGCAGAAGGCCACCGCCAGCGCCGCACCGCGCTCGCGCAGCGGGATGCGACGAATGGCCTGCTCGCGCTGACTGGTGTGGTGATAGCGCGCATCCCGACGCGAGAAACGCTCCAGCAGGATGAGCGCGAACACGAATGCCAGCAGCATCGCCGAGAGCTGCGCCGCGGCGGCGGGGCTGCCGAGGCCGAACCAGGTGCGGAAGATACCGGTGGTGAAGGTCGGCACACCGAAGTACTGCACCGTGCCGTAGTCCGCCAGCGTCTCCATCAGCGCGAGCGAAAGCCCGGCAACGATGGCCGGGCGCGCCAGCGGCAGGGCCACGTCGAAAAAGGTCCGCCAGGGCCCGTTGCCCAAGGTCCGGCTCACGTCGAGCACGCAAAGCGACTGGCTCAGGAAGGCCGCGCGCGTCAGCAGGTACACGTAAGGGTAGAGCACCAGCGACAGCATCAGGGCCGCGCCGGGCAGCGAGCGCACCTGCTGGAACCAGTAGTCGCCATAGCCCCAGCCGGTGAGGTCCCGGATGAGCGTCTGCACTGGCCCCGCATAGTCGAGCATGCCCGTATAGGTGTAGGCGATGATGTAGGCGGGCATGGCCATGGGCAGCAGCAGGGCCCACTCGAAGAAGCCGCGCCCTGGAAACCGGCACATGCTCGTCAGCCAGGCCGTGCCGACGCCTCCGATCAGCGTGCCGACGGCGACGCCGAGCATCAGCAGCAGCGAGTTCCTGATGTAGTCCGGCAGCACGGTGGCCGCCAGGTGTGACCAGACCTCGCCTGTGGGCACGACGACGAAGCCGCCGACCACGAGCACCGGCAGGGCGAGGATCAAGGCGACACCGAGCACCGAGACGGACAGGGCGTCCGCGAACGGGCGTCGGCGCCTACCGGGGCGCGCAGATCGATCGAGGGTCACGTGGATCAAGACTAGGCTGCGAATCGGAAGGGGGCCGCGGGGCGGGCAGGTATGGTCGTCGACCGCGGGTCTCCTGGGCGGCGGGCCGCCGCCGGCGGCTTGCGGATCGGGGTGCGTCGGCTGTGATGACAGCGCGCACGCGCCGCGGATCCCGCGTGGCGCTTGCCGTGAATTGCAGGCGCTTCAGCGCGGCGGTTCAAGCTCCTTATTCGAGCAGCGGCGATCGACTCAAGCGAGCAGCTCATCGTTCACTGTCCTCTGCCACCGGCAGCCTGCCGCCTCAATTGGGGTCGAGTGGTCGGATGCCGGTACCCCGGCATCCGTTGCTGAAGCCTGAGTGGTCCCTATCAAGGCACCGTTCGACGCCGGCTAGGGAGCTACTTCCAACCCGCCCGATCCATCAGCTTGACGGCCTCGGCGTTGCCTTGGCCGAGTTGGACCAGGTCTAGGTCGTCGGCTTCGAACTCGCCCCACGCCGCGAGCACCGGGCTCATGCCGACGCCCGCTAGGACGGGGTACTCGCCGTTGGTGTCGGCGTACCAGGCTTGGGACTTGGGCGTCAGCAGGAACTCCATCAGCTTCACCGCCGCGTCCTGGTTCCTCGAGGACTTCAGTAGCGTCGCGCCGCTAACGTTGACGTGGGTGCCGCGGGCGTCGCCCGCTCCCGATTGGTTCGGCCAGAACACCGCGACTTGCTGCGCCGGTTCCAACGCGCCCGGGTCGTCGGACTTGAGCATGCCTGCCAGGTAGTAGGTGTTTGCGATGGCGATGTCGCATTGGCCCGCCGCAACCGCCTTGATCTGGTCGCGGTCGCCGCCCTGGGGCGGACGGGCCATGTTGGCGACGATGGCCTGCGCCCATTCCTCTGTCGCTTCGGCCCCGTTGGCTGCGATAATGGACGCCACCAGGGATTGGTTGTAGACGTTGCTGGACGAGCGGATGCAGATGCGCTTATGCCAGCGCTCGTCGGCGAGGGCCTCGTAGGTGCTGAGTTCCTCGGGGTCGACCCGGTCGGTCGCGTACATGATCGGGCGTGCGCGCAGCGACAGCCCGAACCAATGGCCTTCGGGGTCGCGATAGGTTGCCGGTACGGCCTTGGTGAGGGTCTCGGACTCGACCGCCTGGGTCAGTCCGGCTTCCTTGGCGCGGTACAGATTTCCGGCGTCCACGGTCACCAGCAGGTCCGCGGGGCTGTTGCCGCCCTCGCTCTTCAGGCGTTCCAGGAGTGCGTCAGCCTTGCCGGTGACGAGGTTGACCTCAATTCCGGTGTCCTCGGTGAAGCGGTCCAGCAGGGGTTTGATCAGGGCTTCCTTGCGGGCGGAGTAGAGATTCACCTCAGCGTCGTCGGCGCTGGCGATCAGGGGCAGGGTGAGGCCGCCGGAGACGGCGAGCAGGGTCAGAACAGAAGCGATGCGCATGGTTGTTGGTTTGTCCGTCGTTGTAGAGAGTCGAAGCCGCCGGCAACTTGGTCGGCGACGCGGAAAATAATGCGAATTGTTCTCTATTTCAATGCGGACCCAGCTCGATGAAGGTAGACTCGCCGATGTCGGGGTCTAGGCGCCTCGGTGCCGTCCGCACTCAAGCCCTCACAGCGGGCCGCGGCATTTCCGCGCCCGCGACGCCTTGAAACCAGCGCGACGCACAATACAATAACCTAGCAATACACTAAGAAATCGGAGCAAGCGATGAGCGCAACCCCAGACGACGTTCGCACTGCTGATAACCCCGCGGCTGCGTCGGCCGGCGACGCGTCCGCGGAGTACGACCATCTGGTGCAGTCCGAGTACGAGCACGGCTTCGTCACCCAGATCGAGTCCGATACCCTGCCGCCGGGCCTGGACGAGTCCGTCATCGCGACCATCTCCCAGCGCAAGGGCGAGCCGCAGTGGATGCTCGACTGGCGCCTCGCCGCGTACCGCAAGTGGTTGGAAATGCCCACGCCCGAGTGGGCGGCGGTGCACCACCCGCCCATCGATTTCCAGGCGGTGTCCTACTTCTCGGCGCCGAAGAGGAAGGAGTTGAAGAGCCTCGACGAGGTCGATCCCCTGCTGCTCGAGACTTACGAAAAGCTGGGTATCCCCATCGAGGAACAGAAGGCCCTTGCCGGCGTGGCCGTGGACGCGGTGTTCGACAGCGTCTCGGTGGCCACCACGTTCCGCGAGAAGCTCGCCGAGGCCGGCGTCATCTTCTGCTCCATCTCGGAGGCGGTGCAGGAATACCCGGAGCTGGTGCAGAAGCACTTGGGCACCGTCGTGCCGCAGACCGACAACTTCTACGCCGGGCTCAACTCGGCGGTGTTCACCGACGGCACCTTCGTCTATGTGCCCAAGAACACCCGCTGTCCGATGGAGCTCAGCACCTACTTCCGCATCAACGAGGCCAAGACCGGCCAGTTCGAACGGACGCTCATCGTCGCCGACGAGGGCAGCTATGTCAGCTACCTGGAGGGCTGTACCGCGCCGCAGCGCGACGAGAACCAGCTGCACGCGGCGGTGGTGGAACTGATCGCCATGGACAACGCCGAGATCAAGTACTCCACGGTGCAGAACTGGTACCCGGGCGACGAAGAGGGCCGCGGCGGCATCTACAACTTCGTCACCAAGCGTGGCGACTGCCGCGGCGTCAACTCAAAGATCAGCTGGACCCAGGTCGAAACCGGTTCGGCGATCACCTGGAAGTACCCGAGCTGCATCCTGCGCGGCGACAACTCCGTTGGCGAATTCTACTCGGTGGCTGTGACCAAGGGCCGCCAGCAGGCGGACACCGGCACCAAGATGATCCATCTCGGTCGCAACACCAGCTCCACCATCGTCAGCAAGGGCATCTCGGCGCAGCACGGTATACAGTCATACCGTGGGTTGGTTCGCATTGCAGCCAAGGCGGAAGGCGCGCGCAACCATACCCAGTGCGACAGCTTGCTCATCGGCGACAAGTGCGCGGCCAATACCTTCCCGTACATCGAGGTCAAGAACCCCGGTGCGAAGATGGAACACGAGGCCACCACGTCCAAGATCAGCGACGACCAGCTCTTCTATTGCCGCTCGCGCGGGCTGTCGGAGGAGGATGCCGTGTCCATGATCGTCAACGGCTTCTGCAAGGAGGTCTTCAACGAGCTGCCGATGGAGTTCGCCGTGGAGGCGCAGAAGCTGCTCAGCATCAGCTTGGAGGGCGCGGTGGGCTGATTGCAGACCACAACGCCGAACAAAGAACACCACAACATGCGCGCGCCTTCACGACGTGGCGCGCCATTGCCACAGGTGCGAGCTGCGCCCGCCGCAAGGGTTGTCGCCCGATGCGTGGGCCCAGCGCGCCATTGGAGTCGAATATGCTGTCTGTGAACGGCCTCAAGGCCAAGGTCGACGACAAGGAGATCCTGCGGGGTCTCGATCTGCAGGTGGGCGCCGGCGAGGTGCACGCCATCATGGGCCCCAACGGCTCGGGCAAGAGCACCCTCGCCCATGTGCTCTCGGGGCGTGACGGCTACGAGGTCACCGCCGGCAGTGTCAGCTTCGACGGCAAGGACCTGCTCGACCTCGAACCCGAGGAGCGCGCATGCCTGGGCCTGTTCCTCGCCTTTCAATACCCGGTGGAACTGCCGGGTGTGAACAACACCTACTTCCTCAAGGCCGCACTCAACGCCAAGCGCAAGTACAACGGCGAGGAAGAATTGGACGCAGTATCCTTCCTGAGGCTGATGAAAGAGAAGCTGAAGGTGCTGCACCTGGACGACTCGCTGCTTAAGCGCCCGGTGAACTACGGATTCTCGGGCGGCGAGAAGAAGCGCAACGAGATCTTCCAAATGGCCCTGCTGGAGCCCAAGCTGGCTATCCTGGACGAGACCGACTCCGGCCTCGACATCGATGCACTCCGCATCGTCGCCGACGGCGTCAACGCCCTGCGCAGCCCGGAGCGGTCCATGCTGGTGGTGACCCACTATCAGCGTCTGCTCGACTACATCGAACCCGACTACGTACACGTGCTGGCCAAGGGCCGCATCATCCGGTCCGGCGGCAAGGAGCTCGCACTGGAACTGGAGGAGAAGGGTTACGGCTGGATCGTCGACGAGGCGGCGGCATGACTGCGGCCGCGCTGAACACCCAAGCCCCGACAGGGAAGGCCGCGACGCCTGCTCTGACCCCGGCGCAGACCTCTGCTCACACGCAGGCCCAAGCGCTCGATGGCTGGCTCCCCGAGCGGGCGACCGACGGGCAGGACCCAGCCTGGGTCGAGACACTGCGCTCCGCGGCCGCGGAACGCGCCCGCGCCCTGGGTTTGCCGACGCGAAAGAACGAGGGCTGGCGCTACACCGGCTTGCAGGCGCTGCTGCAGCAGGGCTTCGCGCCGGTGTCGGAAGCGCTCGAGGCGTTGCAGCCCGAGGACATCGAGGACTTGCTCCTGCCCGACCTGGACGCCTACCGCGTCGTCATGGTCAACGGCTACTTCGCGCCCGCGTTGTCCGCACTGGACGGCTTGCCCAACGGAGTCGTGCTGGGGGGGTTGCACACGACCCTGACCGAGACGCCGGACCTGCTCGCCGACAGCCTGGGCGAGGTCGCCGGCGACGGCGCACACCTGTTCTCGGCGCTCAACACTGCGACCCTGAGTGACGGCATGGTGCTGTTGGCCGAGCGCGGAGTCCTACTGGACAAGCCCGTCGAGCTGTTGCACCTGTCCGTGGGCACGGAATCCCCCGGCGTCGCGCAGCCCAGGCACCTGGTGCGCCTCGGCGAGGGCGCCCGGGGAACCCTGATCGAACGCTACGCTAGCCTGGGCGATGCCACCTACTGCAACAATGCCCTCATCGAACTCGACCTCGGCCATGACTCGGTGTTGGAGCATCGGCGCCTGCAGCTGGAGTCTCCAAACGCCTTCCACGTCAGCGGGGTCTATCTGCGCCAGGGGACCTCCAGCCGTTACGACGCCATCAACATTGGCCTGGGTGGACGCTGGGCGCGCACCGATATCATCACGCGCTTCGCGGGCGAGCATGCCGAGTGCGATCTGCAGGGGCTGTACCTGGCCGGCGACGGACAGCTCATCGACTACCACCTGGATGTGCGCCATGCCCTGCCGCACTGCAGCAGCCGAGAGAACTTCAAAGGCATCGTGCACGGGAAGGGCAAGGCGGTGTTCGACGGTCTGGTCTATGTCGCCCGGGACGCGCAGCAGACCGATGCCGCCATGTCCAACCGCAACCTGCTGCTATCGCAGAACGCGGAGATCGACACCAAGCCCCAGCTCGAGATCTACGCGGACGACGTCAAGTGCAGTCACGGCACCACGGTGGGTCAGATCGAGCCCGAGATGCTCTTCTACCTCCGCTCGCGCGGCATCGCCGAGGGCCTGGCACGGCGCATGCTCTGCCTAGGCTTCGCCGGGGAGATCATCGGCGCGCTGGGGATCGAACCCCTGGCCGAGCACGTGTCCGAGGTGGTCGGCCAGCGGCTCGAGCATGCGCCCCTCTGAGCACCTGCCTTGATACCCGTGCAATCGAGTCAACCCCAAGCCCGGCCTCAGGCGCCGGGCGAGGTCTGAGTGGTGATGACATGAACAGACTTGCGCGTCTCGCCGGCTTCGGCGCCGGCCATGAGGAAGGGGTCGATCGCGACGATGCGGCCGTCCCCATCGACCTGAGCGTCGACCAGCAACCCGAACAACTGAGTCCGGAAGCGGAGGCCGCGCTGCGCGAGGGCATCGTGGCCGCGTTGCGCAAGGTCCATGACCCGGAAATCCCGGTCAACATCTACGACCTCGGGCTCATCTACAAGATCGATATCGCCCCCGGCGGCAACATCGCCGTTGACATGACTCTGACCGCCCCGGCCTGCCCGGTGGCCGGCATGATGCCGGTGATGGTCAAGGACGCGGTGAAGACTGTGGACGGCGTCGGCGAGGTCGAGGTCGAGCTGGTCTGGGACCCGCCCTGGAGCCCCGACACCATGTCCGACGAGGCAAAGCTGCAGCTGGGGATGCTCTAACACGCCTCGAGTGGTCGGGCCCAACTCCCATTTCGCCTTGCGTCCGCGCCGCCCCGCCTGCCTGTTCCCGCCGACCGCCGTCGCATCGTCTGACGACCCCGTGGCGCTCGAATGACCGCTTGAGGGTGGCGTGTCCGGGCCTACCGCGCATAGACTTCGGCACCTTGGAGGCCGGGCAGCCCGCGTGCACCGCGGCGCTGTGCCCGCGCACGCCGACACCCTCAATCCCGCCTTGGAGCCGAGGACCTAATCATGACCCATGCTCGTCGCCCGCTGGCCTGGCTGCGCCGTCTGACCCTTGCCGCAGCGCTACTCACGTTCGTCGTGCCGCCGCTCGCCGCCGGAGAAGACGAGACCATCAAGCTCATCGGCTCCGGCGCGAGCTTCCCGGCGCCCCTGTACCTGCGCTGGTTCCGGGACTACTACAAGCAGCATCCGAACGTGCGCGTCGACTACCAGAGCATCGGCACCGCCGGCGGGATCAAGGACCTGAACGACGGCAGGGTCGACTTCGCCGGGTCCGACTTGATGCTGACCGAGGACGAGCTCGGCAAGATACCGGGCGGCGGGCGACAGGTGCCCTTCGTGGCGGGCGGCATCGCGATCATCTACAACCTTGATGGCGTGCCCGATCTCAAACTGAACCGCGCCGCGCTCGTTGGGATCTTCTCCGGCGAGATTGGCCGCTGGAACGACCCCGCCATCGCCGCGACCAACGAAGGCGTCGAGTTGCCCGATGCGCCCATTACGGTGGTCACCCGCGCCGAAGCCAGCGGCACCAGCTACAAGTTCACACGCTACCTCAGTTCTTTGGACGAAGGCTTCGCGGCCGAGGTTGGCACGACCATGCACCCGAATTGGCCCGACCTGCTGAGGAAGCGGGGCGCCCGGGTCGGCGGACTTGGCAATGACGGGGTCGCCGCGAGCGTGCGCGCCATCCCGGGGAGCCTCGGCTATGTGCAGTATGCCTTCGGATTCCTGCCGGGCATCAGCCTAGCGTCCTTGCAGAACAAGGACGGTCAGATCGTCACGCCGGGCGAGGCCTCGTTCGACACGTCTCTGGTCTCGGTGATCGGTGAGCCGAGCCTGCGCAACGCCGTCGACCCGGCGGGCGATGGGGCCTACCCGATCCTCGGCCTGTCCTGGTTGGTCTTCCGTAGCGAGTACGAGGACCCGCGAAAGGGAGAGGTCATCGACCAGATCATCGAGTTTGCCATGGGACCGGAGCAGGACGTCGTCGCGCAACTCGGCTACATCCCTTTCCCGGACGCGCTGCGCGACTACGTCCTCAAGCAGATCGCGGAGACGCCGTCGGCGCCATGAGGCGAGCCCCTAAGGAACGGTTCAGAAGCAAACTCGACGGCGCAACGGTCGTTGTCGTAAGCGTGGTCGTCATCGAGCACCCAGCGAGAACGACAACCAATCTCAGCGGGGTGGTGGTACCGAGTTGTTTGATTTGTTTTCGAGGCCGCTGCTGTCGCGTCGACCCGGCCGCTCGGGCAACGGGGGCGTCAGGCGCCATGTGTCTCGACGGAAATCGCCTTAGTAGAAGCCGATCTCGGCGACGCAGAGATCGGCCCGCATCTCCCGGCCGATGGCGACGATACCGAGTCGCTCCAGCCGCGAGCGATCGAGCGCCGGCACCAGTCGGTGCGGTTCGAAGCCGGAGAACGGCAGCCGAAACTCCCGCCAGTCGCCGTCGGCGGTGAACGCCGCACGGTAGGACTGCCAGGGCATGCGGGTCGCCGCCGTCTTGAGGTGCAGGTTGTAGACCTCGCCGTTACCGCGGGCGACGAGACGCACACCGGCGAAACCGCTCGCGTCCAGCCGGCCGCCGGGCGACAGGTCGATGTTGACCTGCACGAAGCCGCCGTCGTTCTCCAGGCTGACATCGCCCGTCATGCAGAGCACGGTTCGACCGTTTTCCTCACGGCGCTGCATGGCACCGCCCGAGACGCCGCCCATGACCTGATCGGTCACCAGCTGCCAGCGGGTGCCCAGGCGTGAATTGCCGTCGGGGTTCGAGAAGTCGTCGATCAGACCGTCCGCGTTCGTGCCCATCGGGGCATCGGTTGCGGCACCGGCCGGGCCGAGGGAGAGTGCCATGGCGAGTATCCAGTGCAGGGAATTCATGCCGAGAGAGTGTGCCTGAGCATCGTCTTGGTGTCAGGCGCGTGGTCGGTTGTATTCCAGCCGGCGGCTATCACCTCGCTTCCCGACGAGACGCACCGTCCGCGTGCGCGGGGCGCTTCTTCCCCGGGCGATGCGCCTAGCAGCCCATCCGCCCGACACGTTGATCCCACAACCCTCGCAGGAGATGACGATGTACGGCTTTTCCACGACCGTCGATACCGGCTTCGATGAGACCATCGGGCGTGTCACCGAGGCGCTCAAGGCCGAGGGTTTCGGAGTCCTCAGCGACATCGACGTCGCCGGCACCCTCAACAGCAAGGTCGGGGCCGATCACCGGCCCTATCGCATTCTCGGCGCCTGCAATCCGCAGTTCGCCCATCAGGCGCTGACCGCCGAGCCGGACATCGGCCTGTTGTTGCCCTGTAACGTCGTGGTGCGCGAGGAGGCGGACGGGCGCACCGCGGTGCTGTTCATGGACCCGGGCGCCGTGCTGAATCTCGTCGACAACCCCGAGGTGCCGGCACTGGCGGCCGCGGTCCGCGAGCGGCTCGATCGCGTCTTGATGGCCCTGGGCGCCTCGGCCGAATGATCCGCCAGGTGATCTGCCAATCGACCCGTCGGACGTGGTCCAAGCCGGATCAGCCGACGACGCGGGCCCGGAGCGCCTCGAAGCTCAGGAGTTCGCCTGGTCCGTCGCCGCCGAGACTGCGGTAGGCGTCGAGGCCGATGCCCTGGTCGCCGGCCGGCCAGGGCGGTGGCCAAGGCGGCGGCGCATGGAGCCAGTTGCCCTCTGTGTCGCGCATGTGGCTGCGGTCGGTGGCGAGCCGCGCTCGATAGTCCGCCGCGGGCACGCGACGGAACAGGGGTTTGAAGGCCGCCGGTAACCTGTCGATGGACGGGAAGCTGCCGGCGAGCCAGTCGTCGGCGGCCACGGGGCAGCCGAGGCGGGAGTCCGGATCCCAGATCCGTGTGCTGCCGTCCAGGACCACGACGTGATAATCCCACCAGCAGGCCTCGCCCACGGGGGCGGCGCGTTGTGCCGCCACGGGGCAGGCGCCTGCCTCGCTGAGCACGAACAAGACGTCCCGCGGCCCGGGTCCGAGCGCAGGGTCGGCGCAGAGCCACCAGGCATTTTCCTCGCAGTAGAAGGGATGGTACTTGGGCCAGGGTGCCTGATCGTCTGTGGTTGTCACGATGGAGTTGGCGTCGGGGGGCTGGGGCAAGGGGCTGCGGTCGGAAGCCGAACCTCCGGCTGTGCAGGCGCTCGAGCGAGTCATGGCGCGGCCCTGTCGGGAGGGTCCGGGACGGCTGGACCGGCGCGATCGTGCCGCCGACCGAGATCCTGCACCCCACCGTCGGGCATCAGGTTTGGTGACGGCGTTTGAATCCGGTCCCGCTGCGGTTACACTCTTGACCCCTTATCCCGCGTGCAATAACAGAGGTCCAACGTGGTCGCGCCCGAGCCCAATTTCCGCCGCATCGAGCGGCTGCCGCCCTACGTCTTCAACATCGTGAACGAGTTGAAGGCCGCGGCACGAACACGGGGCGAGGATATCATCGACTTCGGCATGGGCAACCCGGACCAGCCGACCCCGCAGCACATCGTCGACAAGCTGGTGGACGCGTCCGGACGCAGGGACACCCATCGGTATTCGGTCTCGCGCGGCATCCCGCGTCTGCGCCGCGCCATCACCCGCTGGTACGCCGATCGCTACGGGGTCACGCTCGATCAGGACTCCGAGGCCATCGTCAGCATCGGCTCCAAGGAGGGGCTTGCCCACCTGGCGCTGGCCACCATGGGCGCCGGCGATACGGTGTTGGTGCCGAACCCGGCCTATCCGATCCATCCCTACGGCTTCATGATCGCCGGCGCCGATGTGCGCCACGTGCGCCTGACGCCGGACGTAGACTTCTTCGAGGAACTGCGCGAGGCCATCCAGAACTCCTGGCCGCGGCCGAAGATGCTGGTCCTGAACTTCCCGGGCAATCCCACCGCCGAGTGCGTGGAGCTCGACTTCTTCGAGAAGGTCGTGGCGATCGCTCGCGAGTACGGCATCTGGGTGGTGCACGACCTGGCCTATGCGGACATCGTCTTCGACGGCTACAAGGCGCCGTCCATCCTGCAGGTCCCGGGCGCCAAGGATTTGGCCGTGGAGTTCTTCTCCATGTCCAAGAGCTACAACATGCCGGGTTGGCGCATCGGCTTCATGTGCGGTAATCACCATCTGGTCGGTGCGCTCGCCCGCATCAAGAGCTACCTCGACTACGGCACGTTCACACCGATCCAGGTCGCGGCCATCCACGCGCTGGAGTCCTCACAACAGTGCGTGGCCGATATCCGCGATATGTACGAGCGGCGGCGCAACTGTCTGTGCGACGGCCTCAACGACGCGGGCTGGTCAGTCCGGCGGCCGAAGGCCACCATGTTCGTCTGGGCCAAGATCCCGGAGCCGTATTTGTCGGAACTGGCGACGCGCAAGGCGGCCGGCGACATCGATTCCATGTCGCTGGAGTTCTCGAAGAAGCTGCTCCGCGACGCCAAGGTCGCGGTGTCCCCCGGCGCCGGCTTCGGCGACTACGGCGACGATCACGTGCGCTTCAGCCTGATCGAGAACGAGCACCGTACCCGCCAGGCGGTGCGCGGCATCCGCCACATGTTCCGCGACGACGCCCGCGCAGATCAGTCGCCCAACCCTTCAACCGATCAGGCTTCCGGTGCCGTGGCGGGGCAGCCCGCCGCCGCGCAGGCGGAAACGCAGCCGGTCTAGCGGTGCGCTGCCCCCGGGTGGCGACCACAGAACAACGAGAGGATAAGACATGGAACCGGTGAAAATCGGCCTCCTCGGACTCGGTACGGTCGGCGGTGGCACCGTGACCGTGCTGACCCGCAACGCCGCGGAGATCGCACGCCGCGCCGGACGCGGCATCCGCATCGCCCACGCCGCCGCCCGTGCCTACGATCCGGAGCGCATCAGCGGGCTCCAGGACATCGAGCGCATCGGCGACGACGCCTTCGCCGTGGTCGACGACCCCGAGGTGGACATCGTCATCGAGCTCATCGGCGGCTACTCGCCGGCGCGCGAATTGGTGCTCAAGGCCATCGAGAACGGAAAGCACGTGGTCACCGCCAACAAGGCGCTGATCGCGATGCACGGCAACGAGATCTTCGCTGCGGCGCAGCAGCGCGGGGTGATGGTGGCCTTCGAGGCCGCGGTGGCTGGTGGCATCCCGATCATCAAGGCACTGCGAGAAGGGCTGGCCGGCAACCACATCGAGTGGATGGCCGGCATCATCAACGGCACGGGCAACTTCATCCTCACGGAGATGCGCGACAAGGGCCGCGACTTCGCCGAGGTGCTCGCCGAGGCGCAGGCGCTGGGCTACGCCGAGGCGGACCCGACCTTCGATGTCGAGGGCATCGATGCCGCTCACAAGCTGACCATCCTGGGATCGCTCGCCTTCGGCATTCCGCTGCAGTTCGATCGCACCTTCACCGAGGGCATCAGCAAGATCGAGGCACAGGACGTCGCCTACGCGGCGGAGCTGGGCTATCGCATCAAGCACTTAGGTTTGGCGCGGCGCACCGGTGACGGCATCGAGCTGCGGGTGCACCCGACGCTGATCCCGCACCGCCGGCTCATCGCCAACGTCGACGGCGTCATGAACGCCGTGCTGGTCAAGGGCGATGCCGTCGGCCCGACCCTCTACTACGGTGCCGGCGCCGGCGCGCTGCCGACCGCCTCGGCCGTGGTGGCGGACGTGGTGGACGTGGCCCGCGCGCTGACCACCGACCCGCACAACCGGGTGCCGCACCTCGCCTTTCAGCCGGCCGAACTGGCCGACACGCCGGTCCTGCCCATGGACGAGGTCGAGACCGCCTACTACCTGCGTCTCACGGCGCTGGATCGGCCCGGCGTCATGGCCGACATCGCCGGCATTCTGGCCGCCGAGGGCATCAGTATCGAGGCCATCAAGCAGAAGGAGCCGGCCCCCGGCGAGACCCATGTGCCCCTGATCCTGCTCACCCATCGGGTGCAAGAGGTGCGCATGAATCGAGCGTTGGAGCGCATCGGCGCGAGGGAAGCAGTGGCGGGCGACATCGTGCGCATCCGCATGGAAACGCTGGACGGCTGAGACTCGCGCCGCTGTACTCGCCCTACCCAGTACCAGGGGCCATAGGGGCCTTAGTAGCGCCCATGCCAGCCGCCATAGCCCCAAGGCCCTCCCCATGGGCCGTCCCAACCAGGCGGTCCCCAGGGGCCACGGATCACCGGCGGTGGTTCCGGCCATAGGTATCGGCCGACGACCCGCACCACCGGATAGCGATAGGGATAGTCGCCGACGTCGCGTGTCTCCACGCCTTCCACGTAGCCACTGACACTGAGCAGCCGGTCGATCGGATACTCCGCCGGGTCGAGGAAGCCCTCCGCTCGGGCGATAATGCGGCCCTGGGGATCAGCGTCCGGGCGGGGCTCGGCTTCCGCGTCCAGGGGCCGCGCCAGCAGCTCGATGTCGGTGCCATTGTCGGCGTTGCGCACCGCCAGGATGCGCCCGCCCCAGCGCACCGGGACGCCGATGTATTGCTCCGGCGCCGCGCGCACCGCCTGCGGCCCGATATGCACCGGCTCCGGGCTACGCAGCGCCTGCGGCATCAGCGCGGCGCAACCGGCGAGAACCGGCATCAGCAGCGCCGCGACAAGTGCTGGCGCACGGGGCGGGCTCGGTATCCGCGGGCCTGTGCCGTGCCCGGTCGGCGTTGCAGTCGTCGTCACGGAGTTAGACTCCCCCGTTGAATGGGGCGCTTGGGGTGTCAGTCCTGCCCTCGCCGGTCTTCTGCCTGCGCTCCCGTCCCCGCCGCCGCATCGCCCCGTTCACGCTCCACCAGGACCTGCGCCAGCGAGTGGTAGAGGGGGCGCGGGCTCAGCAGATAGGACACACCATAGCCGATGGTCGCCGCGGTCATCAGGGCCAGGAGGGTGTTCTGGTCGTTGGTCATTTCCATGACGATGACGAAGCCGGTGATGGGCGACTTCACCGCGCCGGCGAAGAAGGCGACCATGCCGAGCAGGACCATCAGGTCCAGGGGCGCCAGCGGCAAGACCCGGTGCAGGTCCGCACCGATGCCCCCGCCGATGGACAGCGCGGGGGCGAAAATGCCGCCCGGGATGCCGCTCAGGTATGAGGCCAGGGACGCGATGAACTTGTAGATCGGGTACAGCGGCATCGGCGCCTCCTGCGAAATCACCAGCGCCTTGGCGACCTCGTAACCGGAGCCCATCACCTGGTAGTCGGTCAGCACCCCCATCAGCACCAGCACCGTGCCGCAGACGAAGGCGACACCGAGGGCATTGGTCGCGATCAGCGGCGCCAGCCGTTGCGATAGACGCAGGATCAGGAGCGCGAACAGCCCACCCGCGAACCCAGCCACGACAGCGCAGAGCAGCACGGCGAGCCAGGCGTCCATGCCCTCGGCCGAGGCCGCCTGGGCGGTGCCGAAGTAGTAGGGCTCGCCGATGATGAGCATCGACACCAGGGCCGAGCCGACGACACCGATGACGACGATACCGGCGAGGCGCGGCGAGAAGCTCCGCGCCATCTCCTCGAACGCGAACACGATGCCCGCCAGCGGGGTGTTGAAGGCCGCCGAGATGCCGGCCGCACCGCCCACCAGCAGCATGGCGCGGGCCATGTAGTCGGCAGGGAAACGCGCGAGGTGGCGCATGGAATACATGATGGCGGCCGCCACGTGCACCGTCGGGCCTTCACGCCCGACCGATGCGCCGCAGACCTGCGCGATCAGGGTGAGCAGGATCTTGCCAGCGGCGATGCGCAGGGTCAGGAACTTGGCCTTTGTGCGCAGCTCCAGCGCGGCGATGACCTGATTGATGCCGCTGCCCTCGCTGCCGGCAAAGAAGCGCCGCGTCAGCCAGGCGACCAGCACCAGGCCGAGGGGCGTGATCACCAGCGGCGCGAGACGCGCCTCGGTCGCGAGACGCGCGAAGAGCTGGTTCGCCTGCTGACTGGCCAGGCCGAAGGCCGTGGAGATCACGCCGACGAGCAGGGTGCCGAGCAGGAAGGCCCCGCGGACGCGCCAGGCGCGCCGCGAGAAGAGGATACGTCGGATGTAGCGTCCGCGGCGATGCGCCATCAGCGATCTGTCCTTGGCACGACCGCGCCGACGACCGGCCAACACCCTCGACTCTGTATCGTTGTCGTAATCGTCATCGCGAAGAAGGCAAAAATCGCGCCCATTCCTCGATCACGACGACGATGCGGAAGCAGCCGGCGGTGGGCGCTGTTTGCCGCACTCGGGCGCGGCCATACGAGTGTAGGCCTCGCGGCTGCCTGAATGCCGAGACGCAAAAAAGCCGGCCTCGGGCCGGCTGGTCGGTCGATCGGGCGGGCGCCGGTCATGCGTCGGACAGCCTTGGCCCGCCGCGGCCGTCAGTAGCCGCCCTTGCGATGCACCTCGGGCAGGCCGGCGATCTTGGTGCCCTGCTTGGTCGGGGCCAGGGGGAAGAGCTTGTAGACATCCTTACTGGACGGCTTCGCACCCCAGACCTTGCCCATGTCCTTCAGCAGTTGGCGCTCCATGGGCTGGTTCTGGTTGTTGTTGAAGAACTCGTCACGCAGGTACTTGATCACATCCCAGTGCTTGTCGGTCAGCTCGATGCCCTCGCCATCGGCGATGGCCTTGGCAATGTCTTCGTCCCAGGCGGTGGGGTCGGCCAGGTAGCCGCTGTCGGTGGTTTCGATGGTGTTGCCGTTGACTTCTAGTGCCATGTGGGGGCTCCTCTCGTCAGCGCCGGCCCCGGCCCGCGGGCGGGCGGCGCACACTTCTTGGGTTGGTGTTATCGGTCGTGTCGGGCGCGAGCCGGGATTGCGCCCTGCGCCGGCGGTGATGGGCGGCCACGTGGCTGGCGGCATATCACGACCCGCTAATACTAGTGGCATCCCGTCTCCGCGTCACCTGTCCGGAAATGCGCTACTTGGGCTTGTGGACCGCGTCTATGCCCTTGTGCGGAATGAAGATGCCGCAGCCCATGGCCCGGTGTGGTCCAAGGCCGCGGTGCTGGAGCCGCAGCGACTCCTCGGGTTTCAAGTCCGCGAGCAACAGGCTGCGGGTGTCGAGGGCGCCCGTCGGCGTCGTCAGCTGGGTTGCCTTGCCGCACAGGGCCTTGCGGATACGGATATCCATCGCGCGGAGCTCTTCGGCGGCCCAGTGCAGGAAGGCGTCTTCGTCCAAGGCCGCCGGACCCGCAACATAGCGGGCGAACAGTGTCGGCTCCTTGACCAGGGCCTTGGGTCTGCCCTCGCCGATCTGCAGCTGGGCGCCGGCGACGTCGATGCTGGTCTCCTCGAGGGCGGACTTGAGGTCCGCGACGCGCTCGCGGGGCACCCGAATACAGAGTTTGGTGCGGCGCGACAACAGCAGTTGCTGATCGGCGCCGTGGGTGGGGCGCTCCCAACCGTTCTGGGAGCCCGCGACGTGAATGCTGTGGACGCCGGCGTCCGGTGCCGTCTCCAGCCAGGGCGCCTCCCGGACCAGGGCCTGGCCTAGGGCGAAGGCGTGATCGACCGGGAGTGCGCGGCACTTCAGGCTGAATAGCACATCGACGACGTCGTCGTCGGGGCCGGTCTGCGGGGTTTGCTCGTCTTCCTGCCAGAACATGGTGCTCGATGGGTCGGGGCTGTGGAGGGCTCGGCGTCGCCCGGTGGATGGAGTCCCTCGCGGCGGCGCGGCGGCGCGCGTCAGTGGGGGAGGCGCTGCTGCAGCGCTTCGCGGTCGAACCACCAGTCGTCCTGGACCAGGACCTCGATAACGTTGCGCAGGCGCACGAGGAATTTGTCCGGCTCGCGCAGTTCCAGGCGGTCTCGCCACAGATCGAAGGCCTCCTGGCTGTCGATGTCGCTGTGCCTGCGGGCGACGTCCGCCAGGGTCTGGGATGCGAAGAAGGTGAGGTTCTCGCGCTGGACGCCTTCGGCGCGCAGGTCGGCGAGAAACAGGGCGGTCGTCGCCGCGACGGCGGCACCGTCCGAGTCGTCGGGCGTTTCGTCCACCACGTGGGTCAGCAACTCGACGGCCAGCTCCACGTCGATGGGGCAGGTGACAGCGAGCCAGATGCCCTGCCCGAGGGCCGCGAGCGAACTCGACTCCTCGGTGCGGAACAGGACGTCGCAGCAGTCCGCGGCGGACTCGAAGGCGTCCTGGGCCATGAAGGTGTCGAAGGCCTCGCGGCCGAGGGACCAGGCCTGGCCGCCCCTTCCGAGGCCGACTAGCGTCCGCGCCATTTGCAGCTTTGCGTCCGCGAGGCGTTCGTCGTCCGCGTCGATGCGCCGCAGTGTGTCGTATTGCTCCTGTAGAGCGAGCAGGTGCGATTCCAACGCCGCTTCTTCGGCGCCCTGGCGGGTGATCGAGTCCGCAGCGGTATCGCTCAAGCGGTTGGTGATGTCGTAGGCCTTCATAGTCTCGCCTCGGAGCCATGGTGATGATTGGCCGCCAACGACGACCCGATATCTCGATCCCTTGGGGCCCGTGGGCCCGGCCATGCGAGCCGCGGCCGTCCGTCGCGCGCATCCGCCGGATGGGCGCCGGGGGGACCGGCAGCGCCCTGGTTCGTGGTGCGGGTGTCTAGCGGACCAGACCGCTGAATGCTGCCTCCAGTCGATCTTCCCAGTCCTCGGGTGTGTCCGGGTAGGGCGGCTTCACGTCCATACGGAAGAACCGTTCACCGGACTGCGCCGCCTCTTTCACGGCGAGCTGTAGCCCCGAGAAGTCGTCGATGTCCTTTCGGGACACCAGGATGTCGCTGAGCTTCAGCATGCGTGTCGTGTCTCTCTCGTTGCCGAAGGCGTGGTGACGAGTCTGTCGGCCGCGCCTCGTGGTTTCCTTGGGATTGGGTCGCGAGAATCAGCAGTAAACCCCCGGATTGCACGAGCGGGGGAACTTCCGGTCCATCGGCCTGTCCGCACCGCTCTGGCCGCCTATGTGCTGGCGTCCTCGGCTAATGCAATGCGGCCCTAGGGCGTCGGCACCGCGCCTTCGCGGACAGGGTTTTCAAAGGTTTGTATTAGTATTCGTTGACATTCTCATAGGCTCTGGATAGACTCCGATCCGGAGGTTCCGTGCGCGCGAAGGTGCGCGTACAAGCCTGTCGTGGAAGGAAAAATAACGAGATGGTCAACTATCCCCAAAGGGATATCCCGGGCGCGGATCTACCCCCCTTCGGTGGAGTTACCGGCCCAGGGGCAGACGACTATAGTGCCGTACCCAGTGGGCTGAGAGCCGGATTGTCCGGCGTCGGCGACGCCGTCCACCGAACTCCGCGGGGCCGCGGTTGCGGCAAAAGAGCCGCTGGAACCGAGATCGGACATGATCTCTAGCGCGGAAACCTGGCGCAGAACCAGGATTAGCGCCGAAGCAGGCCAAGCCTGGATGACCACAAGGCACCCGCAGACCTAATCCGAACCCGGCCTGGCGACACGGCCTTCGACACGTCAACTGTCGAACACCCAAGGCGCCGGACCCGATTGACCTGAACTCAACGGGAGATTCACCGACATGGCCATCGAGAAGCACCATACCCCGATGATCGACCAGCTGGAGGACGGCCCGTGGCCGAGCTTCATCTCCGGCATCAAGCGCCTGCGTGACGAGCACCCGGAGCCGCGCATCAACGAGATGACCAACGACCTGCTGGGTCAGCTGGAGCACTCTTATGAGACGCGCAAGGGTTACTGGAAGGGTGGCACCGTGTCGGTGTACGGCTACGGCGGCGGCATCATCCCGCGCTTCTCCGAGGTCGGCAACGCCTTTCCGAAGTCCCGCGAATTCCACACCCTGCGCGTGCAGCCGCCGGCGGGTAACCACTACAGCACCGCGATGCTGCGCCAGCTCGCCGACAGCTGGGAGAAGCACGGTTCCGGCCTGGTCACCTTCCACGGCCAGACCGGCAACATCATGTTCATCGGTGCCGACACCGACTCCACGCAGCACTTCTTCGACGAGATCAACGAGTACGGCTGGGACCTCGGCGGTGCCGGCCCCTGCGTGCGGACTGCCATGTCCTGCGTCGGTGCGGCCCGCTGCGAGATGTCCTGCACCAACGAGCTGAAGGCGCATCGGATGCTCGTCAACAACTTCGTCGACGACGTGCACCGCCCGGCGCTGCCCTACAAGTTCAAGTTCAAGGTCTCCGGCTGCGCGAACGACTGCCAGAACGCCATCGAGCGCTCCGACTTCGCAGTTCTCGGCACCTGGCGCGACGACATGAAGGTCGACCAGGACGAGGTGAAGGCCTACGTCAAGTCGGTCGGTCGCCAGTCCGTCATCGACAACGTCATCACCCGCTGCCCGACCCAGGCGCTGTCGCTGAACGACGACGACACCCTCACGGTCAACAACCGTGACTGCGTGCGCTGCATGCACTGTCTGAACGTCATGCCGAAGGCGCTGCACCCCGGCGACGACAAGGGCGTGACCATCCTCATCGGTGGCAAGCGCACGCTGAAGATCGGTGACCTGATGGGCACCGTCATCGTGCCCTTCCGCAAGCTCGACACCGAGGAAGACTACGAGGAAATGGTCGAGCTCGCCGAGAACATCATCGACTTCTGGGCCGAGAACGGACTGGAGCACGAGCGCTGCGGTGAGATGATCGAGCGCATCGGCCTCGCCAATTTCCTCGATGGAATCGGCATCGACCCCGATCCGAACATGCTGAGCCACCCGCGTCAGTCCTCCTATATCCGCATGGATGGTTGGGACGAGGCGGCCGAGGAGTGGTTCGAGAAGCAGGCCGAGAAGGCGGCCGGCTGACGGGATCCCTGAGGGGCGCGGGGCGCGGCCACGGGTCGCGCCCCATCACACGCGCCCACATTGATCAGTACCTAACTGTTTTCTGATTTACTGGAGGACAACGATGGCCAAAGACATGCGCGAGCCCATCGAATCCGGCTGCCCCGATCCGTGGCAGTATCTGCATCCCGTCATGCGTAAGAACTTCGGTCAGTGGAAGTACCACGAGCACCCGCGCCCCGGCGTACTGCGCCACGTCGCCTATAGCGGTGACGAGATCTGGACCGTCAAGGCCGGCACCCAGCGCATCCTCGACGTCTTCACCCTCCGCAAGCTCTGCGACATCGGCGACGAGTTCGCCGACGGCTACGTCCACTTCACGATTCGCTCGAGCATCGAGTACATGGTGACCGAGGAGTCCCGCGTCGCGCCGCTGATCCAGGCGCTCGAGGACGCCGGCTTCATCGTCGGCGGCACGCAGAACTCCGTGACCATGATCTCGCACACCCAGGGCTGGCTGCACTGCGACATCCCCGGCACCGACGCCTCCGGCGTGGTCAAGTCGATGATGGACGAGCTCATCGACGAGTTCCGCAATGCCAACATGCCGAACCGCGTGCACATCACCACCAGCTGCTGCCAGATCAACTGCGGTGGCCAGGGTGACATTGCCATCAACGTGCAGCACACCAAGCCGCCGAAGATCAACCATGACCTGGTCGCCAACGTCTGCGAGCGCCCGTCGGTCGTTGCCCGCTGCCCGGTTGCGGCCATCCGCCCGGCCATGGTGAACGGCAAACCCTCCCTCGAGGTCGACGAGCGCAAGTGCATCTGCTGCGGTGCCTGTTACCCGCCCTGCCCGCCGATGCAGATCAACGACGCCGAGCACTCCAAGCTGGCCATCTGGGTGGGCGGTAACCATTCCAACGCCCGCGGCAAGCCGACCTTCCAGAAACTGGTCGCGGCCGGTATCCCCAACAACCCGCCACGCTGGCCGGAGGCGACCGCCATCGTCAAGCGCATCCTGAAGGCCTATAAGGAAGGCGCCCGGGACTGGGAGCGTGTCAACGAGTGGATCGAGCGTATCGGCTGGCCGCGCTTCTTCGAGGAGGTCGAGCTGCCTTTCACCAAGTATCACATCGATACCTGGCGCGGTGCCCGGGCCAGCTTCAACAGCTCCTCCTACATCCGCTTCTGAGTCCGAACCACGCCCGCGTCCCGGTCGAGGCCATCACCGATGGTTGGGGCTGGAATCGGGACCGGGTGATGGTTGGGCAGCGGAGCAGGGGAGCCTGAACCGGCGGAGACGGTCGCAACGACCGTCGCACCGCCGCCACTGCGAGGTCGCTCAATGAAATTCGCAATCCAAGTCAACGAAGGACCGTATCAGCATCAGGCGTCCGATTCGGCCTATTTCTTCACGAAAGCCGCGCTGGAGAAGGGTCACGAGATCTTCCGCGTCTTCTTCTATCACGATGGCGTCAACAACTCGACCAATCTGACCACGCCGCCGCAGGACGACCGCAACATCGTCGAGCGCTGGGCCGAGCTGGCCGAGCAGCACAACCTGGATATGGTCGTCTGCGTCGCCGCCGCACAGCGGCGCGGCATCGTCGACGAGGGCGAGGCCAAGCGCAACGGCAAGGACGCGACGAACATCCGCGAGCCCTTCCGCATCTCCGGTCTGGGTCAGTTGGTCGAGGCGGCCATTCAATCGGATCGACTGGTCGTCTTCGGCGACTGATCGGAGAGGGTCAAGAGCATGTCGGAAACCATCAAGCAGTTTCTCTATCTGAATCGCAAGGCACCCTACGGCACGATCTACGCCTGGGAGTCCCTGGAGGTCGTGCTCATCGGCGCCGCCTTCGATCAGGACGTCAGCCTCGCCTTCGTCGACGACGGTGTGTACCAGCTCACCAAGGGCCAGGACACCGCCGGCATCGGCATGAAGAACTTCTCGCCGACCTACGCGGCCCTCGGCGACTACGAGGTGAAGAAGATCTTCGTCGAAAAGGAGTCCCTGGAGGAGCGCGGGCTGAGCCTCGACGACCTACAGCACCTCGTCTGGGAGGACGAGGACGACGACTATGCCGAGAAGGACTCCATCAAGCTCGTCTCCCGGGACGAGATGGCGGCCATCATGGACGGCGCGGACGTCGTCTTCAGCTTCTGACGCCTGCGAGGTCACCATGAGCACCCTGCATACCGTAAACAAGTCGCCGTTCGAGAAGACGTCGCTGGACGCCTGCCTCGCCCACGCCACCGCGGGCTCGAACGTGTTGTTGATCGAAGACGGCGTCTACGCCGCAACCAAGGGCACGGCCGTCGAACAGCGCGTGAAGCAGGCGCTCGATTCGGTCAAGCTATACGTGCTGGGGCCGGACCTGGTGGCGCGCGGCCTGTCCGACGACCGCGTCATCGACGGCATCAGTGTCGTGGACTACGCGGGCTTCGTGGATTTGGCCGCGGAGAACGATAAGGTCCAAGCCTGGCTGTAATTTCCAACATCCCACACAGGAGCATCCCCATGCCCATCGAAGTCAACGGTAAGTCCTTCGAAACCGACGAAGAAGGCTACCTCGCCAACATCAACGACTGGGAGCCCGGCGTCGCCGAGGTCATGTCCAAGGAAGACGACCTGGAGCTCACCGACGAGCACTGGGACATCATCAACTACCTGCGCGAGTACTACGAGGAGTATCAGATTGCTCCCGCCGTGCGGGTGCTGACCAAGGCCGTCGGCAAGAAGTTCGGCAAGGACAAGGGCAACAGCAAGTACCTGTATGGCCTGTTCCCCTACGGCCCGGCCAAGCAGGCCTGCCGTTACGCCGGCCTGCCGAAGCCGACCGGCTGCGTCTGAGTCCGTTCGGGTCGGCGTCCTCGGGCACCGGCCTCGCCCGGCCGAGGCGGCGGCGCAACCGCGTCGCCCGTCTCGGCCGGACAGTGCGACAAGCATGCCACCGGATCGCGCCCGGTCGTCGTCCTCGGACGATCGGCCAGCGGCATCGGCCTGGCACCGATCATAACGACACCACCCACAACGACATCATCGTCGAGGCACTGCCGTCATGTCCTTCATCTCCACGCTCTACGCCTATTTGTTCTACTTCGCGGCGTTCGTGTTGGTGGCCGGTCTCGCGGCGAAGGTGTGGCAATACGCGCGGACGCCTGCACCACTGAAGATCCCGACGACGCCGGCACCGACGACCCGCACGGGCGTCGCGTTCCGCATCACCCGAGAGGTGGTCTTCTTCGAGAGCCTGTTCCGTGGCAACAAGTGGATCTGGATTTTCGGCTGGATGTTCCACTTCGGCCTCTTCCTGGTCACGCTACGGCATTTGCGCTACTTCATCGAGCCCGTTTGGGCGCCGATCCAATTCATCCAGCCCTTCGGCATTTACGGCGGCATCGCGATGGTCGTCGGGCTCGCCGGCCTCTGGGCGCGGCGCTTCCTGGTGGACCGGGTGCGCTACATCACCTCGCTGTCGGATCACCTGATCCTGGCGCTGCTGACTTCCATCGGCCTGTCGGGTTTGGTGATGCAGTTCGCCATGCACACCGATGTCATTCGGGTCAAAGAATTCTTCCAGGGCCTCTACGCAGGCCAGGTCATGACGCTGCCGGCCGATCCCTTCCTGCTGCTGCACCTGCTGCTGGTCGCGGCGCTGATGATCATCTTTCCGTACAGCAAGCTGCTGCACATGCCGGGCCTGTTCTTCAGTCCGTCTCGCAACCAGGCCGACAACCCGCGCGAACGCCGGCACATCGCCGCCTGGGCGCGACGCATGGAACAACAATGAAGGCGCGCGAGTCCTAAGGCCCGGCGCCGGGCGGCCTCCCTCAGCCCCCGCGACCGGATCCCACCCCAGGCTCACACCCGCGGCGCGCACACCGCTTTCGGAGAATCAGACCCATGGCCAAGGCCGACTTCGAAGTTCCAGTCCTGAAGCAATACCCGGAGATCCCCGAGATCGAACCCGGGGTCATGGCGCACTCGTCGCCCTTCAAGGCGAAGGAAGAGTTTCAGGCGGCCCTGGGCTTTCCGGGGGCGTTGGTGGACGACTGGCAGGCCAAGGCCATCGACAAGATGGGCGACCTGCTCGGCCGCTACCGCTCGCTGCGTGTCTACCTAGACTCCTGTGTCAAGTGTGGCTCCTGCACCGACAAGTGCCACTACTACCTGGGCACCCACGACCCGAAGAACATGCCCGTCGGCCGCCAGGACCTGATGCGCAAGGTCTATCGGCGCTATTTCACGCTGGCCGGCAAGTTCTTCCCGAATCTGGTCGGCGCCGAGGACTTCACCGAGGAAGTCCTGACGGACTGGTACAGCTACTTCCACCAGTGCTCGCAGTGCCGACGCTGCTCGGTGTTCTGCCCCTACGGCATCGATACCGCCGAGATCTCCATGGCCGCGCGCGAGATCATGGACCACATCGGCGTCGGTCAGAAATACTGCAACGAGATCATCGGCAAGGTCTACAAGATCGGCAATAACCTGGGTCTGCCGGGCCCGGCGCTCGCCGACACGCTCGAAGGCCTCGAGGAGGACGTCTTCGACGAGACCGGCGTCGAGGTGAAATATCCCCTCGACCAGGAAGGCTGCGACATCCTGTTGGTGACCCCGTCGGCGGACTTCTTCGCGGAGCCGCACGTGGATGGCCTCATCGGCTACGGCAAGGTTTTCCACGAGGCCGGCGCTTCCTGGACGCTCAGCAGCCACGCATCCGAGGCCGCCAACTTCGGCATGTTCATCGGCTCCTACGAGAACATGCGCCGGGTTGCGCTACGCATCCGCGAGGCCGCGATCAAGCTCGGCGTCAAGCGCATCGTCTTCGGCGAGTGCGGTCACGCCTGGCGCGTCGCCTACAGCTTCCTGAACACCCTCGCCGGGCCCTGGGACTTCCTGGACCCGCGCTACCCGGTTCCGCAGCACATCTGCGAGTTCACCTACGACCTCATTCAGCAAGGCAAGCTGAATCTGGACAAGAGTCGCAACGACGACATGGTGTTGACCTACCACGACTCGTGCAACGTCGCCCGCGCCTCGCGCATGGGCACGCGACCAGGCGGTCAGTTCGATCTGCCGCGCGCCATCATCCGCGCGAGCTGCAACCACTTCTACGACATGGACGAGGACACCATCCGCGACCGCACCTTCTGTTGCGGCGGCGGCGGCGGTCTGCTCACCGACGACCTGATGGAGATTCGCGTCAAGGGCGCCCAGCCGAGGGTCGAGGCGCTCAACAACGTGATCCAGGAAAAGGGCGTCACGCACATGGCCGCCATCTGCGCCATCTGCAAGAGCCAGTTCACCAAGGTATTGCCCTACTACGGCATGGACATGGATCAGATCGTCAGCGTTCACCAGTTGGTCTCGAACGCCTTGATCCTGACCGGTCAGACGAGCGACGAAGATGAGGAGGACACCGCCGACGAGGCGGCCTGAGCGGCCTGACGGGGCCTGTTCCGGCGAGCCCGGCGGCTCACCCCGTCCCGCTAATAATTCATGGTTCCGGCCGACCGCACGTCGACCAAACCGCATCGATAAGCGCGAGCGTGAGTGCTCTCAGCCTTAGGAGCGTTATCCATGGCAACTTCCAGCGACGAAATGAAAACCCTTTCCTGGCGCCGGTTCGAGGATGGCGACAACGTCTGGGACGACCTGACCGACAAGATCTTCGTCCAGGATACCTCCCACAAGTGCCCGACCTATGTGCACAAGACGCCGCCTTGCCAGGGCAGCTGCCCCTCGGGTGAGGATATCCGCGGCTGGCTGCAGATCGTGCGCGGCCTGGAGCAGCCCCCGGAGGGCATGACCTGGCAGGAGTACGCGTTCCGCCGCTCCACCGACGCCAACCCGTTCCCGTCCATGATGGGCCGTGTCTGCCCGGCGCCTTGTCAGGACGGCTGCAACCGCAACGAGCTCGAGGACTTCGTCGGCATCAACGCCGTCGAGCAGTTCATCGGCGACACCGCCATCGCCAACGGCTACAAGTTCGACGCGGCGCCGGCCGACACCGGTAAGCGCGTCGCCATCATCGGCGGCGGCCCGGCCGGGCTGGCCGCGGCCTATCAGCTGCGTCGCAAGGGCCATGCCGCGACCATCTTCGAGGCCAACGACGGTCTGGGCGGCATGTTCCGCTTCGGTATCCCTGGCTATCGTGTGCCGCGCGATGCCCTGGACGCGGAAATCAACCGCATCCTCGACATGGGCCAGATCGAGGTCAAGCTGAACACCAAGGTGGGCACCGACGTCACTGTCGAGCAGCTCGAGAAGGACTTCGACGCCATCCTCTGGGCCATCGGCTGTCAGTCTGGTCGCGGCCTGCCGGTGCCGGGCTGGGAGGACACCCCGAACTGCGTCTCCGGTGTCGCCTTCCTCAAGGCCTTCAACGAGGGCCGCATGAAGGTCACCGCCGACAAGGTCGTCTGCGTCGGCGGCGGTGATACCTCCATCGACGTCGTCTCGGTCGCCCGCCGCCTGGGTCACATCACCAAGTCCGGCAAGAGCGATCTGCCCGAGACCGTGATCCACGACGGCTACGTCGCCCACGACACCGCCATGACCGCGGCCGCCGAGGGCGCCGAGGTCACCCTGACTTCGCTGTTCACCCGCGACAAGATGACGGCCGCGGAGCACGAGGTGCACGATGCCCTGCACGAGGGCGTGACCGTCCTCGACGGCGTCATGCCGGTGGAGGTCATCAAGAACGGCGATGGGCGCGCCGTCGGCCTGAAGGTCGCCGACTGCGAGATGAAGGACGGCCGTCCGACCCCCGTCGACGGCACCGAGCGCGTCCTCGACGCGGATCTCGTCGTCTCGGCCATCGGTCAGGGCGGCGACATGACCGGCCTGGAGGACCTGGACAACGGTCGCGGCCTGATGAACTCCGACAAGTTCTACCAGGTGCCTGACAAGCCCGGCCACTTCGTCGCCGGCGACATCATCCGCCCGCACCTGCTCACCACCGCCATCGGCCAGGCCTGGATCGCCGTCGAGTCCATCGACGAGTACTTCGGCAAGGCCGAGCACAAGAAGCGGCCGAAGGTCGACGTCCACCACTTCGACCTGCTCGAGAAGATGACCGAGGCGCACGTCGCGCCCGATCAGTTCAAGGTCGAGGAGTCCGGCGATCTGCGCGGCACGTCGGACGCCAACTACGCGATCCACAACTACGAGGACCGTTCCAGCGCCGAGGTCATCCCGCACGACGAGCTCTTCCTGGGCCACTTCAAGTACGAGGCGCGCAACCTCCGCAAGGAAGAGGTGCCGAGCGCCGAAGAGGTCCTCGGCCACTTCAAGGAGCGCATCATCGGCTACTCCGAGGAGGATGCTGTCGCCGAGGCCAAGCGCTGCATGAGCTGCGGCATGTGCTTCGAGTGTGACAACTGCGTGATCTTCTGCCCGCAGGACGCCGTCTTCAGGGTCAACAAGGACCAGAAGACCACCGGCCGCTACGTGGACACCGACTACGCCAAGTGCATCGGCTGCCACATCTGTGCCGATGTCTGCCCCACCGGCTACATCAAGATGGGGCTGGGTGAATAACGCCAGGCAGAACGGACGGTCCCGCGTGAGCGGGACCGGAAATGCATGATGAGACACACACCGCCGAACCGAGGCGTCCGACGCTTGATCCTCGGACTCCCGCTGACGCTCTTGCTCGCCGCCTTCGGCTCCACCACCGCGCACGCCACGGGTGTCGGCGATTTCGTCGTCCCGAGTTCCAATGCCGCGGGCGTCCAGAACTGTGTCGAGCCCACGGAATACATGCGCCGCAACCACATGGAGGTGATCCGCCATCAGCGCGACACCACGGTGTACGGCGGCATCCGCTCGACCAAGCACAGTATGGCGGGCTGCGTCACCTGTCATGTCGGCTACGACGCTGAGCAGAAGCCGGTGCCGATCAACGCGGACGGCCAGTTCTGCGAGGCCTGCCACGACTACGCCGCGGTGAACCTGAACTGCTTCGACTGCCACGCCACCATTCCGGAGGGCGAGGGCTGGAACCAGGAAACGGCAGCGGCCCACGGGCACCAGCTGAGCGTCGATGGCGCGCAGCATGGCGCGGTGCCCACCGTTGCCCAGGTCCCGGAGACCATGCCGGCGGAGAACCAAGACCAATGAAAGATGACAACCGGCAGGTGGACAGCGACCGGCGCCGCTTCCTCGGCGCCGCGGCCGTCGCGGCGGGCTCCGTCACGGGCGGGGCCGGGGTCGCCGCGCTCGGCGCCTTCTCGGCCGGGCTCCCGGAGTCCGCGGACGCAAGCCCGCGCACCGAGCCCGTGACGGACCGGCACCGCTGGGGCATGCTGGTCGACACCTCCAAGTGCGCCGATGGCTGCACCGCCTGCGTCGAAGCCTGCGATCAGGAAAACGGCCTCGGCCTGCAATCGGAGCCCTTCGGCGACAACGAGGCCAAGTGGCAGAACCAGCGCGCGGTCTGGATACGCAAGGTCAAGCTCCAGGACAATGCGAGCGGTCATGTGACCAACCTGCCGCTCATGTGCCAACACTGTGAGCAACCGCCCTGCGTCAACGTCTGCCCCACCGGGGCCTCGTTCAAGCGCGCCGACGGCATCGTCATGGTGGACCGGCACACCTGCATCGGTTGCCGCTACTGCATCATGGCCTGCCCCTACAAGGCGCGTTCCTTTATCCACGAACGGGTTGAGCAGAAGCTGACCCGGGCACCGCGTGGCATCGGCTGCGTCGAGAGCTGCAACTTGTGCGCGCACCGCCTCGACGAGGGCAAGACGACGACGGCCTGCCAGGAGGCCTGCACCGCGGGCGGGCATCAGGCCATTATGTTCGGTGATCTCAAGGACCCGACCAGCCCATTGCGTCAGGCCCTGGCGGCTCAACCGAATCGACAGATCCGGGAAGACCTGCAGCTCAACACCGGCGTCCGCTACGCCGGTCTGTAAGCGCCGCCGCACATCGTACAAACCTCTGCCCGGGCGCGGCCCGACCGCGCTCCTTCAAGGGCTGGACCGACTCTTCGAGAGATTCCGATGGCCAAGAGAATCGTCTACCGCGAATGGCTTATCCGACCCGAGCACTATTGGGGTCTGCTCGCCGCCTTGGCGGCCGTGATCGCCATCGGCGGAACGGCGGCGCTCTACATGGAGCACGAGGGCCACTGGGTCACGGGTATGACCAACTCGGTGGTCTGGGGGCTTCCGCATGTGTTCGCGGTGTTTCTGATCGTCGCCGCCTCGGGGGCGCTCAACATCGCCTCCATCGGCACTGTCTTCAACAAGCCGGACTACAAGCCCCTCGGGCGCCTGTCCGGGCTGCTGGCGGCCGCCATGCTGGTTGCGGGTCTGTTGGTGCTGGTACTGGACCTCGGGCGTCCGGATCGGCTGCTGGTCGCCATGACGACCTATAACTTCACGTCGATCTTCGCCTGGAACATCTTCCTCTATACCGGCTTCCTGGCCATCACCATCGCCTATCTCTGGACCATGGCGGAGCGCAAGGGCAACAAGTTCCAGAGGCCCGTCGGCACCTTCGCCTTCCTGTGGCGTCTGGCCCTCACCACCGGTACCGGCTCCATCTTCGGCTTCCTGGTGGGGCGCACCGCCTACGACACGGCGATCCTGGCGCCGATGTTCGTCGTCATGTCCTTCGCCTACGGGCTGGCCGTGTACATCCTGGTCCTGATGGCGAGTTTCGACTGGGATGGCCGTCCCATCGGGCCGGCGATGCTCAAGCGGCTGAAGAACCTGCTCGGCCTGTTTGTCGCCTCGGTGCTCTACTTCACGTTGGTGTATCACCTGACGAACCTGTACGGCGCCAAGCATGCCGATCTGGAGAGCTTCATCCTGATGAGCGGCGGCATCTACACGGTGCTCTTCTGGCTGGGCTGGGTCGTCATCGGGGGGCTCCTGCCGCTCGGCATCGTCTACCATCCGGACCTCGGTAAGGATCGCAACTGGGTCGCGGCCGCCTGCGGCTTCGTCATCCTCGGTGGCTTCGCTGCCCTCTACGTTGTCATCATCGGCAGCCAGGCCTACCCGCAGGAGATGTTTCCGGGTCAGACCGTGCTCGCCTTCGGTGCGCCCGGAGACATCGGCGGCGCGGTTGCACCCTATGCGCCGAGCCTGCCCGAGCTCCTGCTCGGCATCGGTGGCGTTGGTGTGGCCATGTTGATCGTCGCGGTCGGCATCCGGGTGCTGCAGTTCCTGCCGGAGTCCCTGGCCGATAGCGAGGTGGAAGGCCTCTCCGGGGCCTCTGCCTGAGTCCCGCGAGGACAGCCTCGTACACGCAAGCTCCGCCGTCGAACCGAGCGCTCAGCACGCGCTGTCCGCCGGCCCTCGCTCAAGGCACCTCGCCGCTCGTCCCGACGTCCGCTCCAGCGCACCTGCGCTGGGGCGGACGTACGCACACGTTCACCGCTGCCATGCCGCACCTCTACCTCGCAGCGACCCGCAAGTCGTCCGGCAAGACGACCCTCAGCATCGGCCTGACCCGGGCCCTGTTGCGCCGCGGGCATCGCGTCCAGCCGTTCAAGAAGGGACCCGACTACATCGACCCGCTCTGGCTGTCCCAGGCCAGCGGGCGCTCGTGCCTGAATCTGGATTTCCACACCACACCGGTGGACGAGATCCGCGCCCACTTCCAGGGTGCAATGGCGGGCGCTGATCTGGGTCTGATCGAAGGCAACGTCGGGCTCTTCGACAGCGTCGACCTGGAGGGGAAACAGAGCAACGCTGAACTGGCCAAACTGTTGGGCGCCCCGGTGGTGCTGGTGGTGGATGTGCAGGGCATGTCTCGCGGTGTCGTGCCCCTGTTGCTCGGCCACCTCGCCTTCGATCCGGAGTTGACCATCGCCGGCGTGATTCTGAACAAGGTCGGCGGCGGACGCCACGGGACCAACCTGCGTCGCGTCGTCGAGCACTACACGGACCTGCCGGTGCTCGGGCTGGTGCCGCGTCGCGCCGAGATCGGCATCGAGGAGCGCCACCTCGGGCTGATCCCGAGCAATGAGGCCGACGGCGCCGAGTCCGCCATCGAGCGCATCTGCGCACTGGTCGGCGAGCATGTCGACCTGCCGCGGGTCGAGGAGATCGCCCTCGCGGTGCCGTCACCGCCGGTCGTCCCGCCGGCGCCACGGCCCCGAGCACAGACAGCGCCGCCGGTGCGTATCGGCATCGCCCGCGACGAGGTCTTCGGTTTCTATTACCCGGACGACCTGGCGGCGCTGGAGCGCGGCGGGGCGCAGCTCTTGCCCTTCAGTCCCGTGCACGATGATGATCTGCCCGAGGTCGACGCCCTGTTCATCGGCGGCGGATTCCCTGAGACGAGACTCCGGGAGCTCGATCGAAACCACGCCATGCGCTCGGCGGTGGCCGATTTCATCCGCGCCGGAAAGCCGGCCTACGCGGAGTGTGGCGGGCTGATGTATCTGACCGAGCGCGTCCATTGGGGCGACGCGTCCGGGCGCATGTGCGGCGTGCTGAAGGCCGCGGTGGCCATGCATGATCGCCCACAGGGCCGTGGCTATGTGCAACTGCGCGAGACCGACGCCTTTCCCTGGCCATCCGATGGTGCCGCATCGACGGGCGCCCTCGTCCCTGGCCACGAGTTCCACCACTCGGCGGTGATCGAGCCCGAGGCGGACTGGGCCTACGGCTATGAGGTGCTGCGCGGCCAGGGGGTCGATGGTCGCCACGACGGGATCGTCCAGGACAATCTGTTGGCCAATTACGCCCATCTGCGCGCCGCGGGCGGGCTCAACTGGACGGATCGCTACCTGGCGCACATTCGTCGGACCCTCTAGGGAAACGCTGATGTATCGGCGTTCGCCCCGTGGGGCAGGACGCGGCGCCATTCTCGGCGCCGACTCGTTCAGAACCAGGCGCAGAGCATGAAGGGAAGCGAAGGCCATGCTGCTCCCTGGCCCCGGCGGGCGCGACGCCGCCGCCCTTGCGCGTTATCATCGGCCGCCAAGCAATCATCAGCATTGGCGCTTGCGCGCCCTGGTCGGCCTCGGGTCGTGAATGCCCGGAGGGAGCCTGGTGCAAGCCGCCCGTGTCGGCTCTGGCCCTTCGCCGGGCGCCGCGCATCGCTCCCGTGCCGCCTGAGACAGCAGTGAGAGTAAAGGCATGTTCAAGTTGACCCCGGCAGCCGCCGAGCAGGTACTCAAGGCAGCGAAACAGGGCAACGCCCAGGGGATGTCCCTGAGGCTTGCCGCGCTGCAGAAGCCGGACGGCGCCATCGAGTATCGGATGGGCTTCGAGGACTCCATCCAGGAGGACGACATCCGCTTCCAGAGCGAGGGCGTCGATCTGGTCATGTCGCCGGAGAACGTGCCGCTGCTCGATCAGGCCACCATGGACTTCGCCGAGGTGCAGCCCGGCGAGCATCACTTCATCTTCCTGAACCCGAAGGACCCGCACTACGAGCCGCCGGCCGATTCCTGAGCCGAGGCTCGACGCCCGATATCCGCACAGGCCCCACAGCAGCAGTTCGATACCTCGATGGACCTCGCCAGCGAAGACAACTTCCGTCTCAACGTCCTGCTCGCGAGCAAACCCAAGGCCATCCGCATCGACGAATCCAAGCTGATCGTCTACGGCCTCACGGACAAGGGCGAGGCGCGGGTGGATCTCAATCCCAGCGGGCGGCCGGAGCAGTACCTGCGCCTCGTCAAGGAACTGATTTCAGGTCACATCCTGGGCTCCCCGGGGGGCTACCCGGTCTACCTCAAGCGTTGGACGCGCATGGGCCAGATGCGGGACGAGAGCCTGGAGCAGCTCCTGATGCTCGGTGAGGCGGAGGCCGTCGTCGCGGCCGTCGGTTCGCCGGGCCTGACCGAGGAGCTGGCGCGGCGCGCCTGGTGGGCCATGGAGGATGCCGACAATGCGCGGCGCATGCTCGAGAATCCGACCATCGCAGGCAGCCCCCTCGGGCGGGATTTGGCGGCCTATGTGCGCGACTATCTCCCCTTCGAGACGGAGAGCGAGCGCCAGACCGACTCGGTGCGACTGATCCTGAAGCCGGGACTGCTGGCCGAGGAGGAGGTGCTCGATCTCTGGGGCAAGTCCGGACGCAGGCAGGCCTACCTGCTTGGATTCCTGCGTGCCCTACCCGATGACCTGCCGCACCCGCCGTCGCCGCGGGCGGACGCGGACGACCTGGCGGCCGCGCTCGCGCCGCTGCGTGAGGCGGGTCATCCGCTGGTGACGCTGCTGCTGCGGGCCGTTTCCGGTCCCGGTCGGGCCTATGTGCGGACCGTGTCCGCCGTGCTGGACAAGCCGCCGAATCAGGACGTGGTCATCGGGACCTTCGATTGCCTCCGTACCTACTTCGATGCAGCGCGGCCGGATGTCGAGCCCAGGCTGGATATGGACCAGCTCGTCGCCGACGCCCAGGCCTTCGTGGCACCGGATTCCGCACCGCAGGACGTGCGCGACATCCTCGCCATCCGCCCCGAGGCGAGCGACGACCTACGGGCGATGCGCCTACTGTCCGGGATCGGCTACGGTGCCATACGGCCGGTGCTGAGCGACCCCACGACCCTCGGCAGCCTGATGCGGCGCAAGCTCAAGCCGGTGGTGGAGCCGGTGCAGGCGCAGCTGGCGCGGCTGGCTGGTTAGCGATGCCGCTTGGCGTTGCGCCGCCGTGCCGCGGCCGCCGCCAACTCCTCCAGCATGGGCGGTGTATCGTCCCAGCCGATGCAGGCGTCGGTGATGCTCTGCCCGTAGATGGGTGCGGAGCCGTCCGCGAGGTCCTGGCGGCCGGCGACCAGATGGCTCTCGATCATGGTGCCGATGATGCGGCGGTCGCCGCGGGCGATCTGACCCGCAACGTCCTCGCAGACGCGGATCTGCTTCTGCGGCTGCTTGCGGCTGTTGGCGTGGCTGAAGTCGATCATGATCTTCGGCCGGAGTCCGGCGGACTCGATGGCCTCGGCGGCGATGTTCACGCTCTCGGTGTCGTAGTTCGGCCGGCTGCCGCCGCGCAGGATGATGTGCGTGTCCGAATTGCCGGTGGTGCTGAAGATGGCGGAGTTGCCGTCCTTGGTGAGCGACATGAACACATGCGGCCGCGCGGCGGCGTGCATGGCGTCGATGGCCACCTTGCTGCTGCCGTCGGTGGCGTTCTTGAAGCCTACGGGGCACGACAGCCCGGACGCCAATTCGCGGTGTCCTTGGCTCTCGGTGGTGCGGGCGCCGATGGCGCCCCAGCTGACCAGATCGGCGATGTACTGCGGGCTGATGAGGTCCAGGAACTCGGTCCCGGCCGGGATGCCGCGCTCGTTGAGATCCAACAGCAGCTTGCGGGCCAGCCCCAGGCCCTTGTTGATCTCGAAGCTGCCGTCCAGGTTCGGATCGTTGATCAGGCCCTTCCAGCCGACGGTGGTGCGGGGCTTCTCGAAGTAGACGCGCATCACCACCAGGAGCTGATCGGAAAGCCGTTCGCGGACCTCAGCCAGGCGCTGGGCGTATTCCATCGCAGCGGCCGTGTGGTGTACGGAGCAGGGCCCGGTCACGACCAGCAGGCGATCGTCCTCGCCGTGCAGGATGCGCTGAATCTCACCCCGGGTCCTGGACACCGTCTCCGCGGCGGCGTCGGTGATCGGGAACGTCTCATGCAGGTCCTTGGGCGGGATCACCTGCTTGATGTCGCGGATACGGAGGTCGTCGGTCTGATGGGGCATGGGTCTGGAGCGGAAACACTGGAACGCGTGCCGTCGGCCGGGCTGTCGATGCGTGACGGCCGCGGGGGTTCGTGGGCCCGGGCCCCGGTCTTGGCCGCTTGACAAGTGCAGAAGTATATCGAACGCGCGCACCGTGCGTCGTGATAGCGGTGCGGCCCCATAGCCGCCCGCACAACATGGCTTGCTCGGCTTGCGGGCCGTTACAATACGCCGCTCCTCCGTCGTGATGCGGTGCAGCATTCCCGGCGATCACCTCAACGCGGTCGCCGCACCGAGTGGCCGCGGCCCATCGGCGTCGAACTCGCCCCGCGGACCACCAGCGGGGCGCGACCCCCTACTCATCGATAAGCGAGCACATGAACAACGAAGGATCAGGATCGTCCAAGCCCGGCAGGCCGCCTGGGCAGGACTCGCCGCGGGCCGCGCCGCGCCGTCGCCGCCGCACCCGTGCGGGCGATCTCGACGCCTGGGCGGAGGAGATCTATTCGGCACGGACGGAGAAGCGCGCCGAGGTCGAGACGGGCGAGGCGCAGGTCATCGTCAGCACTCGGCTGCGCAAGCCCAAGGTCCATCTGACCGCACCCTCCACGGCGACCTATGTCGACCTGCCGCGCTACATGGGTCGCTGGTACGAGATCGCCCGACTGCCCTATTTCACCCAGCGTCGCTGCACCGGCGACGTGACCGCCGACTACGTGCTCGGCGAGGACGGCATGGTCTATGTGACCAATCGCTGCGCCCACAAGGGCGACGCCGGCGGCAGCGCCAAGGGCGTCGCCAGGGTCGTGGATCGCGGCACCAACGCCCGGCTGGAGATCAGCTTCCGAACCCTCTACGGGGTGCACGTACTCTGGGACGACTACTGGATCATCGGCGTTGGTACCGACTACGAATACGCGCTGGTCGGCCAGCCGACACGCAAACGGGCCTGGGTCCTGGCCCGCGAGCCAAACCCGCCGGAGGAGCAGGTGCAGCGCTGGCTGGCGGAGTTCTCCAACAAGGGGTTTCCGGCGCAGGACTTCCTGCGCACGCGGCAGGAATCGAGCGAGCCGCCGCGCAGTCCGGAATCGTCGGCCGCGGACGTCAGCTAGCCCGCGGGGAGGCCACTGGGCCTGCTAGCGGATTCGACTGCAAAGAACCCGCTGCACTGGACGCGCGACCCAGGGGCCCATCTCCGTCGCGAGGGCGGCCAGCAATTCGGACCGGATGTCTCCACCCAAACGGACACGAGTGCGCGCCATGACCATAAGGCTCTCGCAAAGGCACGCGACCAAGGGCACCCGCGAGTTCGAGCTGGTGGATGACGAGATTCGCTACGTCATCACCTCTCCGCTGCGGACCGAGTCCTTGAGCGTGGTCCTGAATATCCTGGATCCGGAACCCGTGGTGTCGGGGTCTGTGCTCGCGTTCGTCAGCCAGGTCAACCGGGAACCCCTGGTCGAGCTGTTTCTCGACAACCCGGACAAGAACAGCTTCGATCGCTTCGTCCGCACCCTGCGGCAGCGCATCATCGATGAGGACTTCAGTCGGCTGCGGGCCCGGGACAAGGGCATTGCGGTCAGCATCGATGGGGTCCATGAATCCATCGACATGCTTCGTAAGTACGTCGACCTGCGGGACATCGAGGCCCTGCTCGCGGCGTTGGAAGAGCTCGCCCAGGCCCCGGATGATCCTCAAGCCCTGAGCAGCGTCGCCGACGCGTTCAATGCGCTCGGCTTCGCTCAGGGACAGGTCCTGGTCTATGCGCCGTACATCAATTTCCTGTTGTCCGGCGGTGGCATGGAGCTCGATTGAGCGTGAGGGGGCTCGGGTCCTGTCGTGTCGGGCAGGACTGCGGTGACTATGGCGTGGTCTCTGTCGGTGTTGAACGAGTACGATCACGACAATGACAAAGACGAAGACTGCGGCGCGCGACGCGGTCGACCCTGTCCGCAAGGACACGGCCCACCGATAGTGGCCCTGCCGCACCCTGAGCAACCACGTCGGAGCTGGAGCACAGCATGGCCGCGAAAGTAGAAGTCTACGGCACGACCAACTGCCGCAAATGCGTCGACGTCCGCGCCGTGCTGGATCGCTACGGCGTCGACTACATCGATCATATGATCGACCTTATGCCGCACGAAAAGGACGAGATGGTCCGGCGCTGCGGCCTACGCTACTACCCGCAGATCTTCATCGACGGCGAGCACATCGGCGGCGAGGAGGAGTTGATGATGCTGGATGCGGAGGGTCGGTTGAACGATCTACTGTCTTAGCCATCAGGAGAACCGCCGTGCCGCCTCGATCCAGCATGCCCGTCCTGCCCTGCGTCGCAACGCTGGCCGCTGTCTTCTGCGCGCCGTCGACCCATGCTCAAGAGGCTGCGCCTGTGGACTACCTTACGCTCGCTCACGGAGCGGTTCCGGTGTCCCTGGGCGGCGATGCCGCGGCCCTGCGGGTCGGCATGGAGCAGGCCATCGCCGCGGTGGACGGAGATGCACGGGGCTTCGTCGTCACGCCCAAGCCCTGCGGCGAGCAGACGCGGCTCGACATGGTCTTTGCGCTTCCGGCGAGCACCGTGTTCGAGTCCTTCGCGGTGCCCAATGTGCTGGAAACGCCGAGCCCCTCGCAGACCTTCTCGGGCGCAGTGGAGATCGCCGGCAGCGACGTCGGCCCCGAAGGGCCTTTCGAGCCCTTGGCCGCGACGACACTCAGCCTGCACCCAGAACGCGGCCGGAGCACAGAGCTTGACGTCACTGATCCGAAACCGGTGCGCTGGGTGCGACTCACCCTCACGGGTAGCCTAGACATCCAACGGGACAAGACCTTTTTCGAGTTCAGCGAGATCATAGGCCACGGCACCCAGGAGACGCCGTCGCTGTCCAGGGCCTTCAACGGCACATGGAAGGGCCGCGGCGTGCTGCTGGAACTCGCCCAAGACGGCGCCCGAGTGTCCGGCTGCTACGACCGCGACGGCGAGCTGACCGGCACCGTGGGGGGCAACGTGCTCTATGCCACCGGCCGGACGCGCAGCGCTGGCATCCCGAGCACCTTCGTCCTGGCGGTGGACGCCGACGGCGCCATCACCGGCGTCGCCTCCACCAACGGCGCGCCGTTCCGGCTCTACACGGGCGCGGCCTCGCCGGCGGTGACCACGGCCTGCTCCGAGCAGCCCGTGGAGGCCCTGGGCGGCGGGTCCATCATCCACGGCATCCGTTTCGATTTCGACGCCGCTACGCTGAGGCCCGAGTCGGCAGCCCTGCTGGACGACCTGGCGGCTGGACTGGCGGCCGGGCTGGAATCAGGCGAAGCGCGTTCCGTCACCCTCATCGGCCACACCTCCAGCGAGGGCGCCGAAGCCTACAACGACGACCTCTCCCGCCGACGCGCCGAGGCCGTCGCCGCGGCGTTGGTCGAGCGCGGCATCGCCCGTGATCAACTGAACGCGAAGGGCCGGGGTGAGCTTGAGCCCATTGCGGACAACGGGAGCGAGACCGGGCGGGCGCTGAATCGGCGGGTAGAGGTGAGTTGCCGGTGAGGTACAACCGCGACTACGCTACGACATCGGGCACGCACTGTTCGTAGGATGGGCATAGGCCGCTAGGCCGAGCCCATCAGGGCGCCGAGGCGGAGGATGGGCACGCTAGCGCTTTGCCCATCCTCCGGCAGAGGCCTCGGACGCAGGGCCTGGGGATCGCTTTCCCGGTCTACGTGCTTGTCCGTCATGCGTCCTTGGTCGCGCGGCGGATGCGCCCGCTCCGCATGCATCGGGGCCAACGCCGCTAGGCCCGCGCCTCCTCGGCGAGCTTGCGCTCGACGGCGACCAGCAGGGCATCCAGCTCCCGGTCCAACTCGTCCGGCTCGGTGCGGAACAGGTTCGAAAGCCAAGGCTCCAGCAGCCCGCGTTCCTCGCGGGGCAGGGCCAGCAGCGCCTCCGGGCGTTGCTTGGCCTTGTAGTCGACACCGGCGGCCAGCAGCCGCAGCGGCAGTTGCAGCTGCGGCGTGTCGCCGGCCAGCTCGCGCCAGGTGTCGAGCCAGGCGCGGGCGGTCTGGTCCGGGATCCAGGCGATAGCCAGGGTGCGCAGGCTGCGGACTAGGGCCTCGCCCAGCTCGGTCAGCAGCTCGTGCTGGGCGAACAGGTCGAGCCAGAGGGTGATGTAGCGGCGCCAGACCTGGGGGCTTTGGGTGCGGGCCGGCAGCCAGCGGACAGGCACCAGATTCTTGCCCGACCAGACTGGCGGCCGGGTTTCGGCCAGGAGTCGGTGGAGGGCGGTGCGGCCCTCGTCCCAGCGGTCGAGCCAGAGCAGGGTGTCGGCGTGTTGCAGGGCGTGCCAGACGGTGTATTCCGCGTTGTAGCCGGGCTGAGGCTTCTCCAACAGGGTCAGTGCCTCCGCGTGGCGTCCCGACAATGCCAGGTCCAATGCTCTGAAGTAGGTCGCCGGCTCACCGGCGCTATCGAGTGCGGGATCGATCTCGGCCGCTCGCTTGTGGTCGTCGATGGCGGTTTCGAGATCGCCGAGGCCGCGGCTCGCAATGCCGCGGTAGACCCGCAGGGGCGCCGACTCGGGCATCAACTCGGCCAGCCTATCGACGATGCGCTTGTTCGTCCGCAAGCGCCCTTGTTCTTGCGAGACGGCGAGGAGGTGGTTCCAAGCTTCAATTCGGCGTGGCTCCAGGGCCAACGCCTTCGCGCAGCTGCGCGTGGATTCGTCATGCCGATCGAGCACCTGCAGGTCGTTCGCGCGCCGATGCCAGTCCGCCGCGGTCTCGGGCTCCCCGGCCAGCTCCATCGTGCGCTCCAGGTATCGCCGCGCCTCGGCATGGCGTCCCGCGCGCTTCAGATTCCAGCCGTGGTTGCGGTTCAGCACCGGATCATCGGGCTCCAGCTCCAGTGCGCGACTGGAGGCTTCCAGGGCCTCGTCTATACGCCCCAGCTCAGCCAGAATCACGTCCTGCCAGGCCCAGCCGATCATGTCGTCCGGATCGATCGCGGTCACGCGCCGCCAACAGGCAAGTCGCTCCTCCAGCGGCGCGCCGAGCGTCTCAAGGCAAGACGCCTTGCGCTGCCAGCACGCCTTATCATCCGGGTCCCGCTCCAACGCGCAGTCGATCTCCGCCAGCGCCCGCTGGTGATCCCCCTCTTCGATGGCACGCCGGTACGCCTGATCCAACGACTGGCGCAGCGGGTCCGGCTCCAGCTTGGCCAGTTCGGCGGCGGCCAGCAGGTGTCCACGCTCCAGATTGCTATCGGCCCCGGCGCCCGCCAGCTCGGCCAGCTCGCGGCTGGAGTACCAGATGCGCAGGAAGTCGATGAAGAGCGGGATGGTCTCGCCGCGCTGCTCCTTGATCTCCAGGCACAGCCGCATCAGCGGCTCGCGCAGCTCGTAGTAGTTGTTGCGGCCGATGCTGTCGGCCATCAGCACATAGCCCAGCTCCGCCAGCTTGCCGAGCTGGGTGGAGGCGCTCTGCGGGGTGACCATGACCTCGCGGGCGATGGTCTTCACCGGCACCGCGGCGCGCAGCCGGCGCAGGGTGTCGAGGATGCCCCGCTGCAAGGGCGCGAGCCCGGCCATGCGCGCCTGGTAGTAGGGGGTCAGCTCCTCCATCAGCTTCTTGAATGGTGTGACCAGCTCGTCCAGAGACTCGCGGGTCAGAAAGTCGTGGAAGATGACGTAGACCCGCGGGTTGCCGCCGGCCAGGTAGTGCACGGCGCGCACCCGGGCCAGGCCAAGGGGGCTCCAGATCAGGTCCGCCAGCGCGGGGTCGCCGGCGTGCTCGGAGAGCCGGGCCAGCAGCGCGGCGGCGTCCTCGACGCCGAAGGGTTCGAGGCGCTGGGTGCGGAAGAAGCCGTGGAAGGGCTCGCTCTTCTTGGTCAGCGGGTCGGTGAGGCTGGTGGTGGTGGCGATGACGGCGATGCGGCCGGTGTTCTGGATCAGGGCGCGCAGCTTGTGCTGGCCGTCCGGGCGCAGGTCCGCGAGCAGGTCGTCCAGGTTCTCCGCCAGCAGCAGCAGGGTACGCGGGCCGGCCGGGTCTTGCAGGGCCTCGCCGATCAGGCCCTCCAGCATGGCCTCCTGATGGCCGGTGTCGGCGACGTCGAGCACCGCCTCCAGGCGCTGGTCGAGCCAGCCCAGGTCCGGTTCGTCGTCGCGCAGCCGGCGCAGGATCAGCGCCAGCAGCTGGGCATAGCCCGGCACATAGGGGTCCTCCGGCAGCCAGGCGATGCGCAGCCGGGCGTCGATCTCCACATCGGCGCGCACCCGATGCTGCAGCAGCGTGATCAGGTGGGTCTTGCCGATGCCGCGCGGGCCTACCAATAGGCGCTGGTGCTTGTTCTCGCTCAGCGCGCTGTCGCGGATGCTGGCCATCAGGCTGGTCGCAAGCGGCTCGCGGGCGACGAACAGGGCCTCCAGCTTGTCCGGGTCGCTCGGGGTGAAGGCGGAGTGATCGAGGGTCATGGGGCGGCCTCCGGCGCTGGGTTGCCGTCCGCCGTCGGCAGCGGCCCCAGACCCAGGTCCAGCCGCCACCAGCGGCGGATCAGCGGAAAGCGGAAGCCGAAGCGCCCGCCGGCGTCCTGGGCCAGGTAGTGGTCGCGCTGCATCAGCTTCAGCAGCCGGCGCAGCGGCTCGTGGTCGCTGGCGCAGAGGGCGCGGGCTGTGTCGTTGTCGGGCTGGAAATCGACGCGCAGGCGCGGGTGGGTCTGACGCAGCCCACGCAGGGCGTCGAGCAGCTCGACGACGACGGCCTCCCCTTCGCCGCGGGCGATCTTCTGCAAGGCCCAGGGGAACTCGTCCCAGATCAGAACGAATTGCTGATTGGTGTTGTTGGCGAGCCCGCCGAGCAGCCGTTCCAGGGCCGTCTTCCAGGGCAGGCCCTTGGCACCGGGCAGCTTGAACACGCCAGAGACCTCGGTTCCGCCCAGCGTCGACCAGAGGTCTTGGAGCCAGCGCCGTGCCTGGTCGGATGCGCCGAGGTGGCTGCCGATCGCCTGCGCGGTGCGTTCCACCAGTTCCGCGGGTGTGCTGACCCGCTCCACGTCCAAGAGGAGCGCACGCAAGCCCGACCTTGGCTCGGCCGTCATCTTGCGGATCACCGTGGTCTTGCCCATGCGCCGCTCGGCCGTCAGCACTAGGCTCTGCCCTTCCAGCGCGGCCCACAGGCGCTCGATGAGCCGGTCGCGGCCGACCACCTCGGTCGGGGCGATGATGTCGCCGGGGACTGCCTGCATGAGTTGTCTTCTTGGAATACGTTCAGATTGATGTACGTCGATTATAACGTACATCGGGTTCTCGGTGAGTCTGGGCGGCCTAGTGCAGGCGGGTGGATGGCGGGCGGACGCGCGGAGCGCCGGCAGGGAAACTGGCACTGCCGATCGATCGCAAGGGTCCTAATCCCAAAGCCCTAATCCCAAAGCCCTAGTCCCAAAGCCCTAGTCCCAACTTAGGGCCCCACCCGTCTGATACTCCGTCACGCGGGTCTCGAAGAAGTTCTTTTCCTTCTTGAGGTCCAGCACCTCGCTCATCCACGGGAAGGGGTTGTTGGCGCCCGGGTACTGCTCCGGCAGGCCGATCTGGGCGCAGCGGCGGTTGGCGATGAACTGGAGGTATTCCTCGAACATCGGGGCGTTGAGGCCGAGCACGCCGCGGGGCATGGTGTCGTGGGCGTACTGGGATTCCAGCGCAACGGCGTCGCGGATCATGTCCACCAGTTCCTGTTTGAAGGCCTGGGTCCAGATGTGCGGGTTCTCGATCTTGATCTGGTTGATGACGTCGATGCCGAAGTTCATGTGCATGGACTCATCGCGCAGGATGTACTGGAACTGCTCGGCGGTGCCGGTCATCTTGTTGCGCCGCCCCATGCTCAGCACCTGCACGAAGCCGACGTAGAAGAAGATGCCCTCGAAGATGACATAGAAGGCGACCAGCTCGCGCAGCAGGCGCCGGTCGTTCTCGGGCGTGCCGGTGTGGAAGTGCGGGTCCGCCAGGTATTGGGTGAAGGGCAGGGCCCATTCGGCCTTGCGCGCCACCGAGGGCACTTCGCGGTACATGTTGAAGATCTCGCCCTCGTCCAGCCCCAGGCTCTCGACGACGTACTGGTAGGCGTGGGTGTGCAGGGCCTCCTCGAAGGCCTGGCGCAGCAGGTACTGGCGGCACTCCGGGTTGGTGATGTGGCGGTAGACGGCCAACACCAGGTTATTGGCCACCAGGCTGTCGGCGGTGGAGAAGAAGCCCAGGTTGCGCTTGATGATGGTGCGCTCGTCGTCGGTAAGGCCGTTCGGGTCCTTCCAGAGCGCGACGTCCGCGTTCATGTTGATCTCTTGCGGCATCCAGTGGTTGGCGCAGCCGTCCAGGTACTTCTGCCAGGCCCAGTCGTACTTGAAGGGGACGAGTTGGTTCAGATCGGCCTTGCAGTTGATGATGCGCTTGTCGTCCACGCGCAGGCGGCCGGCGCCCATTTCCAGGTCTTCGAGCCCGGTGGCGCCGCCGGCGATGCCCGCGTCTGCGCCTGTTTCCGCGCCAGTGTCCGTGCGGGACCTGCTCATCGGCTGCGCCTGCGTCTCGTCGAGCAATGAGGGCTGGGCCGGCAGCGGGTTGGGGTCGACGACAGGTGCGGCGCCGGCGGTGCGCATCAGGGCCTCGTTGCCGACGATGCCATCGCCCGGACGTACGGACGGGGGCTCGGTCCGGGCCGTCGCGGGCTGTTCGGGGGCGAGGTCGAAGTCGTCGTCCGTCCCCTCGGCGGGGCTGAAGGCGGCGGGGTTGGTGTCGCGCTGCGCGGGGCGCGGGGCGCGGGCGCCGGTGTTGGCGAGGGGGTCGTCCCAGTTCAGCATCGGTTGGTCCTCCAATCGGTCGGTGTGCGGGTTGGTGTTGTCAGGTCGTGCCGGCGCAGGGTGCCGGGGTTCGATGTCGTGCGACCCTGCGCTTGCAGCCGGTCGGTTGTGCTCGGGCGGCTAGGGCGCCCTTGCCTGATCGGGGAAGAGGTCCGGGTTGAGCAGGCCGCGCAGCTCGGCGTAGGGCACCGTCACCTCGTGGAAGCCGATGGCGTAGGGGCCGACCTGGTACTGCTCGAAGATCACGTGCAGCCCATCGGCCAGCGGCAGGATCGTCTGGTAGTTCTCCGCGTTGGGCGCGGTGCCCTCGCGCAGCCACTCCTGCCCGCCGCTGAAGGCCTCCTGCCCCGCGAGGGCCCCATAGCTGTAGTCGGACAGCGCCTGGAGATAGGCGCTGCCGGGTCGGAACAGGCCCTTCGGCGGCACCTGTTGGCCGCCGCGGCGATCGATGACCACGGGCAGGTGTTGCACGCCGCCGTGGGCGCCACCGGTATAGAAGTACATGCTGAGCGGTACGGCCCAGAAGCGCGGCGCCGTGTAGGGTGCATCCCAACTGATCTCCAGCGCCCAGGGCGGACCCTGGTGCGCGCCGTCACCCGCGGCGAGCAGGTCCCGGTAGTTCCGGCGGAAGCTGTCCACTTGGTCGTCGACCACATCCGCAAGAACCGCCTCGGCGGTCGCCGCGCGCTTGCCCCCCAGGCGCGGATAGGACGCGTCGATCTCGAACGCCGGGCCCTGCTGGGTGATGCGCACCTGCTCGTCGGTGCGCTGGGTCTCGGGGTCGCCCATCGGGGTGGCGGCGGCGGAGGCCGTCGCGCCGGCTGGGTCGGGGTCCGAGTCGCCCCCGAGCTGGACGATGCGCCCCCGGTAGGCCCGTGCCAGGCAGGCGCTATCGGTGCAGGCGTTGCGCTCCTTCAGCCAGGCGCGCTGGTCGCGCTTCAGCGCTGCCCCGTCGCTGCCCGCCGTGCCGCGTGCGTGCGTGTAGAGGGCGCCGAGTTCGGAGTCCAGGCGGCTCAACTCCGCATCGGCGCAGATCATTCTCTCGATTTGGGTACCGGCGCGGGTGCAGTCGAAGCTCGCGCCCAGCGCGTCGGCGCCCGGTGTGCCAATACCCAGGGCGACGGCCAGCAGCATGGCCCCGGCCAGTGGACGCAATGGCGTTCGATGCGCTGCCCGGCGCCCCGGCATCGGCCGGACCGGGAGGGTTGCAACCGGCTGTTCGGGTGCGGAGCGTCTACTCATCTGTCGGCTGGGCTCCGTGGTCGTTTCGAGTCGAATCTTGCTCGGCATGCGCGTCGTCGGTCGCCATGGGCGCGTGCGGAAGGTTCAGGCGTAGGGGCCGAAGAAGAGCATGCCGCCCCAGAACACACAGCAGACCGCCGCAAACGAGAAGCAGGTCCGTTGCATGAACACCTGCGCCGGCCCGGTCGATTGCAGGGCCTCGCGGAACAGCCCGACGTCGTCGGGCAGGTTCGTTTCCGCCGCGATGATGGCCGTCACCAGTCGTTGCTGTACCTCGACGGAGCGCCAGATGATCAGTGCCCCGGTCAGGGACCACAGCAGCAGCAGCATATTGGCCGCCCGCGCCGTGTGCGGATGGATCAGCAGGTTGTCGAAGGCCATGAACAGCGCCGAGACGGCGAGGATCTGCACCGCGGAGAACACGTTGAACCGCGCCCAGAACCGATCCAGCTCCGAATTGAGTGCGCCGATATAGATCTGAAGGTATTGGGGGATCTGGATCATCGTTGTCCTTCCATATTCTTGGGTGTCGACCGTGGTCGACACGCGCCCTGTCGAAAGCGGCCTTGTGCCGACCGTCCGCCTCAGTGCTCGGAACGCATCCCTGCTGCGGAGCCGTCCGCCCGCGATGGTCCGCGGCCGGTAGGAACGCCTCGGGTGTATTGTTCGGCGTCCACCCGGGCGATCAGCCAGTAGGCGACGCCGAGCGACAGCACCACCGCAGCGATGCCGATCAGGTCCATGGCGGTGGTTTCGGTCATGTCCAACACGATCACCTTCCGTGCAATGGCCATCACCGCGGTGGCCACCACCAGCTTCACCGGGAATACGTCGGTGCGCAGATAGAGCGTGATGTTGGAGAAGATCTCGTAGGCGATGAGCACGGCCAGGAAGACGCCGAAGGTCTTGACGATGTCCGGCATCAAGAAGTGAGGCGGCTGCGACATGGTCATGTACAGGGTATAGATGACGCTGACCACGCCCTCAAGGATGACCACCACCATCGCAATCGCCAGCACATAGGTCGCGAACCGCAGCACCCGATGCAGGAAGCGCAACACCGGGTCCGGCGCCCGGGTCGGGAACTCTTCGTGGTGCGACGGGACGTTGCTCATGGCCTGGCGCTCCGCACGGGCCTTGGGCCTCCGCGCGACACCTCCACGTCGCCACCGCAGGCCCAAGCCGACCAGCAGGCCGAGCGCCGCGACCGCGGCGAGCACCAGCGCGACCCGAGCGAAGTCCGGCCACGCCCACCAGGACAGCAAGGCATCGGTTTCCGGCATGGATGGCTCCGTTTGGTGGTCATGGGTTCGCCTGCTCCGGTGGCCTGGCCTGCAAGTCCAGGGTCATGTGTGTGTGTCCGACCCTGATCGTGAGTTCGGCAAACCTTCCTTAAGCGTCTTCCCGCTGATCGTCACGCTCCAACGGAAGTGTCAGCTGGTTGATCGGCGGTTGGGTTCGGGCGGCTGAGGCGGGCTTTCTGCCATGCCCTGATGCTGGGTTTGCCGCCCGAGCCGCCATTTGCTGGGGTGCCTGATTGCGCAGATACTGCTGGGCATCGGCCACGCCGGCGACGCGCAACGACCAACCCTTGCCGTCGTGGCTGAGTTGATAGGAGACGACATAGCGGCCGTCCTCCGGATACAGCGCTCGCTTGCGCGCGATGAGCATCTGTGTCGTCGCTTGGTACTGCGCGTGGGCCTCATCAGTCAGCGCCCTGAGGTGCTCGGTTTCGACGCGCCCCAACAGCGCTTGTGCATCGACCTCGCGGAGATTGCTTGCGTTCCAACTCGTGACCGCGAGCAACATGATCAACTCGGCGTGTTCCTGGGGGATGCCGCTCTCGAACAGCGGGTCTGCCACATCCAACACGCGTACGGAGAGTTTACCCGCCTCCGTAGAACCGTCGACGCGACCTGCGCCGCCCGGCGCACTCGTCGCGGTTCCGCCGTTGGTTCGTTGAGATGCCGGTGCAGGCTCCACGAGATCCGCAGCTTGCCGTGCATCGGGATGCACGAAGGGAATCACCCCCGCCTGAACCAAATGCTCCTGCTGCTCCATCGGCAACTGCCGCGCATCGAGGATGATTCCATCCGACTCCAGCATCCACACCACCGGATTGTCGGCAAGCATGGATGGCAGGCACCAGTCCGGGTGCATCGGCGTCATGCCGAGCGCGTCGCGAATCTGCTTGGACTTGGTCAGGGTATTGCTCTGGCTCACGCCGAATGCCGAATACAGCGCTGAGGCCGACAGATGCGGCGTTCGGTCCCGATCCTGCAGAAAGTTGGTCATGCCCACGGCGTGGGTCAGGGCCGCGGCCCAGCTTCGAACCGCGCCCTTCGCGAGAGGCGATGGGCGCTTGCGGCTCATGGCGGCCGCGGCGGCCCGGATCAGCTCCGCGTACTCATCGTTCAGATGCTCCACGCAGACCGCATCCGTCACCTCCGTGATCGCGGCGAAGCGGTCCTGCATGGATTTGGGGACTTTCATGGAGTGTTGATGCATTGCGAACTCTGTGTGTTGCAGACGGCGGTCCTATGCGCAGGTTGCAAGTCCATTGTTGGGCGCCTCATCCGTTCCTGGGGCCTGGCTTTTGCTCGCGGTGCCGAGACACGTAATCTGCGTCCAGGTCGACCCCGTGGTCCCAGCCGACCCTGTCGAACGAGACATGCGCCTCGCGGAACTCATTCGGATCACGGAGCTTGCTGAACACGTACATATCCGCCGTCCGTCCATGACTTCGCAGGTCCCAATGTCGATTCGCGCCCCATGCTCGCCGTCGTATGCGTGCACATGCGGAGGAGGATGTTCCGCGGACGCACAGTACATGCGAAGGATAATCCCGTAGCGCATACTCATCGTCGGCATGGAGCCTGCTATTTGGTCGGTTCGCTACGGGCTCGTAGATGGCCCGAGTCCCAGCCTGCAATGACGGGTGCCAGTTGAATATCGCGGCCATGCAGCGTTCATGAATCTTCATGTTCATCTGAGCGGCCCACCGCTTATTCGAGCCTGACCCCCTATTCTATTGAGGCTGGCCCCTTTTCCTTTTATGGCTTCCCAGCAGTGACCCCGCGCCGCAATCCGCTGCTATTCGTCGAAGAGTGGTCTCGCGCAACGGCGCAACGGCCAACGCGAAGAAAGAAGCCCTTCTGTCGAATCGACGAAACATGCTCCGCGGGTTTTATTACTAATGCTTCGATCTGTATTAATTTCACAGGGGTTCTCTTCGTTGCGGCGTTGCGCGAACTATTTCTCTTCCGGCCCTGCAAAAAGCACGTAGCTCCCAGGTCAGCCGAAGGACCGGTCTTTGTCGCGCTTGGCAGTGGGAACAGTGATCTCTACCGCTCAACTTGAATGTGCATGCAGAGCGATCCCGACCTCTCCGGAACCCTGTGGTCTACGCTGGCAACGGCCGTTGTCTTGGCTGTTTAGTCATATCGGTGGTGCAGATAATAAACGCACCCCTCAAATATCGTGTAGTTGAGAATGACTAGGTGTATTTGAAATCTTGGCGAGTGGTCCGCGAGATATCTGTCCCAGTTAATGCTGCCCTGAAAAAATATGACGCCATCCGAGGCGGCCCTCAGCTTATGGAAGACGGTGACCTCCCATCCATAGTCATCGCTGAATTGGCCGCCGATCGTGTTCATGGTTGACTAGGGATAACGTAGTTCGCCAGGCTGTTGCGACGCATAAAGAAGGGCTCGCGCAGAGCCGCAGAGGCGCAAAGGGAAGAAAGAGGGCCGTTCGAGTTAAGCAGCGCAATCTCCTATCCAAACCCAAGGCCTCGTGCTTCGATGTGCCCAATGATGCTCGTGACTTTATCTTCTCTGCGCCTTAGCGTCTCTGCGCGAGATTTCTTTCTACCGACTTTGCTCGAAGCATTTGCCGACTCTTGAATCCGCTCAAGCCACCTCGTCGAGCGTCTTCCCAATGTCCCGCTTGCTGACCGACAGCACCTCGATGCCGACCAGATGATCCTCCGCATCGTAGTCGGCCATGATTCCCGTTTCGATCTGCTTCGTGGTCGCCACTTCGGCGGTCGAAATCTCGAAGTAAGCAGCGTCTGCGACTGGGGCGAACTCAAGTTTTATGGGTCGCGAACCTGATTGTGCTGTTTATTGAGCCTGGCCCCTTTTGCTTCTTTTGCTTATGTGGGCGCCTAACGACATGGTCAGCGGCGGCGATTAGCCGTCCGCTGAACCAACTGGTTCGCCTTCCTTTTCGTCTGCCAGTGTTGGCTCGGGCTGTTCAGCTGCCAATCTCTCCCGAATCTCCCGAGTCGCTGTCTCCAGGAGAGGGGTCAACAGCGAAGCCTTTAGGACGATCCCGAGACCGAGGATCTGCTGGACTCCGAGAGCAGCCCCGGTAGGAATGGCTTGGAGCTGCTCATTCTTGATCATCGTCTGAGAGACGACGCCGACGAGCCTGAATTGATTCCCGAGAGAGGTAAATACAGGACTGCCACTTGAGCCAGGGAACACCTGCGCATCGATCAGGAACTCAGACCTACCCTCAAAGTCGATCTTGGGAATGCTCGCAATGTACCCGCGCCTTAGTACCGGGAGATTGTTAGCCGTGTCGAAGCGGTTAGCCGGATAGCCGACGAACCATACGTCGTTGCCAGGGAGCAATAGCTCGTGCTGGAAATCGGGCATTAAATCGTCAGTCAGATTCTTGAAGAATATCGGCGGCTCGTGGTGCCCAATTTTCGAGATGTTTATGCACGCCAAGTCAACTGACGGGTCTGGATGACCGGTGAAGACGCTCTCAAACTTCTCGTCGGCTAGGACGACAGTCTGCCCCAGCTGTGGGCGAGCCGGATCGTTCCCATCCCGCCGGTGGAACACAAGTTGAATTGGCTTCGTCGGATCACCGTAGACATGGCGATTCGACACAAGCAGGATACAGTGCTTTTCCTTAGACACTGGAACCTGATAGATAAAGCCTGTACCAATCGATGCTCCCTTTCCAGTGTCCGTCGGAATCGTGATCCGTACTGTGGCGAAGAATATCTGCTCTTGGAAGTGTTTGAGCTGCATTACGTGCTCTTCTTTGTCGCTGGCGAACAGTTAACTAGGCTGGGTCATGTGCACCGAGTGCTAGGCAGGGCACGGCCTAAGCACCTCAGATGAGAGAAGCGGGAGAAAACGAAGAAAGCGGGACAGAAGAAACCGGGAGATGCCACGATTAATCCCGTGCCGGACAAGGCGGTTAGACATACTCCCGAATAAACTCGCGATACCCACGCGGCCCCGCCTCGGAATGCCCCTTCACCGACCGTTTGATCTTCTCCATCCGGGCCACGTATTCCTTGAGGGTCAGGTCACTCGCGTCGCCGATGCGCTCTTGGCCGATGCTCACGCACCAGTCGATGATGCCTTCCGTGCCCGGCAGTACGTTGACGCGTTCGTTCTTGGCGTAGCCGAGCTGCTGTTTGATGGCCACCTTGGCGCTGTCGAGGGCGAAGATGCATTGGGTGTCGGTGAGGCCGGGTGAGCGGTCGTACTGCACACGCAGGCCAAATTCGATGTTCTGGCAGACGTCGAGGTGGGGGTCGTCGTTGAAGTCTTGTGGCATGGTACTGGTGCCTGCGGTCTCTGTTCTGTTGTTGGCAAAGGGGTCAAATTCCTTTACTTGCATCTGCATTGACAGTCGGCGGTAGCTCTCCGCGCTTAGCACAAAAACCTAGGTAGTCGTCGATGCTGTCGCGGAAGGCCTGGTCCATCTCGTCCTCGGGCTGGCCGACAAAGGTGATGACGTCGCGCAACCTGATCACTCGGCCGTGCAGGACGCCTTCATCTTGCTCGAAAGTACCGCGGTAGCCCTTATGCTGAAGCATTTTCTATTTCCGATTCCGCAAAAACGCGGTGAGGGTTGGCAGGTAGATCGACGGCAGCGTCAACAAGCAGAAGCATCAAGCTACGAGGGCGAAGCCTTCTGCTTTTCGTGAGCGACGTACTCATCCAACAACTGACGAATGAGCTTCTGGTAAGGCGTATTGTGGCGCTTGGCCGCGGCTTTGAAGAACTCGACACTCTCCGTGCTGAGTGAAATCGTGACTTTGGTTTGTTGTTGCTTGAGGACGAGGTCGTCGGGCGACGGCAGGAAATCGGCGACGATCTCGAGCTCACCGAGCGATTCGTCAGTGTAGTCTATTGGCCTGTTCATAAAGGGCTTTCCCCTCTCTCCAGTAACCCGCGCCGATGATGCGTATGCGACCCGCTCGATAGGTAAACCGAACCGTCAGGATGCCGCGGCCGTCCTTGTCGAGCCCGAAGCAATAGAACCTTTCCTCGGTGCGGCTGTGCTTGTGATCCTTGGCAACGATTCGGCGAGGGTCTCGGAACGCCATTTGGGCGTCCTCGAAGGCCACGCCGTGCTTGCGCTGATTTGCCAGGTTCTTGGCTTCGTCCCATTCGAACGTAGGCGCCTTCATGAGTCAGGTTAGCAGGGATATGGCGATTTCGCCATATTGCAGTCGGTTTGGCTCGGTTTCGGGCGCAGCGCGGCTAGCGCCGCGCGGGCCGGCGGTCCCAGGCGCGGAAGCCGGCGCGCCCAGCGCGCCGGTCTTCCCTTCAAACTTCACCCTTCCCCCTTCAAACTTCCCCTCACTGACAGCTCTCGCACTCCGGATCGAGGATGGAGCACGCCTGGGGCGCTTCGGCGCCGTTGCCATTCCCCTTGCCGTTGCTCTTGCCCATGCTGACGTAGCTGCCGCCGACGGCGGACAGGCGGTTGGCCTTGCTCGCGTCGTCCATGGTGGACTTTTCGACGTGGGTGGCGCCCATGGAGCGGAGGTAGTAGGTGGTCTTGAGGCCGCGCACCCAGGCGAGCTTGTATAGGTTGTCGAGCTTCTTGCCCGAGGGCTCGCTCATGTACAGGTTCAGGCTCTGGGCCTGGTCGAGCCACTTCTGACGGCGGCTGCCGGCCTCCACCAGCCAGCGGGCGTCGATCTCGAAGGCCGTGGCGTAGGTCTGCTTCAGGTCGTCGGGCACGCGGTCGATCTGCTGCACGCTGCCGTCGTAGTACTTGAGGTCGTTGACCATGACGCTGTCCCAGAGGCCGCGTTGCTTCAGGTCGGCGACCAGGTACGGGTTGACGACGGTGAACTCGCCGGACAGGTTCGATTTGACGAACAGGTTCTGGTACGTGGGCTCGATGGACTGGCTGACGCCGCAGATGTTGCTGATGGTGGCCGTGGGGGCGATGGCCATGCAGTTGCTGTTGCGCATGCCGATGGTGCGCACCCGCTCGCGCAGGGCGTCCCAATCCAGCGTCACGCTGGTGTCCATGTCGAGATACCCGCCGCGGCCTTCGGCGAGCCGCTGGATACTGTCGATGGGAAGCACGCCCTGGCTCCACAGGCTGCCGTCGAAGCTCTGGTAGCGTCCGCGCTCGGAGGCTAAGTCGGTGCTGGCCTGGATGGCGTAGTAGCTCAGCCGCTCCATGCTCTGATCGGCGAACTGCACGGCCTCGGGGCTGGCGTAGGCGATGCCGAGCTTGTACAGCGCGTCCTGGAAGCCCATCAGCCCCAGGCCCACCGGGCGATGGCGCAGGTTGGACTTGCGCGCCTGGGGCACGTTGTAGAAGTTGTAGTCGATGACGTTGTCGAGCATGCGCATGGCGGTGTCGACGGTCTTCTCGAGCTTGGCGGTGTCCAGGCCGTTGTGGCCGACGTGGTTGGCCAGGTTGACCGACCCTAGGTTGCAGACCGCGATCTCCTGATCGTTGGTGTGCAGCGTAATCTCGGTGCAGAGGTTGGAGCTGTGCACCTGGCCGATGTGCTGGTTGGTGTAGCGCAGGTTGCAGGGGTCCTTGAAGGCGACCCACGGATGACCGGTCTCGAACAGCATGGCCAGCATCTTGCGCCACAGATCCACCGCCTTGATCCGCTTGTGGACGCGGAGCTCCCCCCGCTCGCCACGTTCCTCGTAGGCGGTGTAGGCCTGCTCGAAGGCCTGGCCCATCAGGTCGTGCAGGTCCGGTGTCTCGTCCGGGCTGAACAGGGACCACATGCCGTCCTCGGCGACGCGCTTCATGAACAGGTCCGGCACCCAGTTGGCGGTGTTCATGTCGTGGCAGCGGCGGCGGTCGTCGCCGGTGTTCTTGCGCAGGTCCAGGAACTCCTCGATGTCCACGTGCCAAGTCTCGAGATAGGCGCAGACCGCGCCCTTGCGCTTGCCGCCGTTGTGCACCAGGGCCGCCGCGGTCATGTAGCTTTCGTCGCCGTCCACCTTGAGGTCGTGCACCTCGGCCACAGGCGCGATAGGCTCGACGGCCTTGACGCGGGTGAAGACCCAGTTGCCGAGGCGGAACCAGTTCTGCTTGGTCAGCGCCGGCACCCCGACGAGGTCTGCGATCTGCGGTGCCGCCGGGATGCGCAGGTCGAAGGCGCGGGTGCTGCCCGAGAAGGAGATAACGCTGCCGTCGGAGCGGGTGCCGTCGTGGGCGTTGTCGCGCTCGCGGTACTGTCCAGCGCAGGGAATCCCGAGGCGCAGCAGTTGGTAACGCAGGCCTTCGGCGAGCGCCGCGGAGGTACTAGTGAAGTAGATCTCCTTGCCGCGACTCACACCGCCGTCGGTCTCCAGCAGGCCCTGGACCAGCGCCAGGGCCTGATTATGCGGCAGGTGGCTGAAACGCCGGGCGATGCGCTTGTTGCGGGCGGCGTCGTAGAGGTCGGCTTCGGTGAAGGGCAGGGCGGCCTGGTCCAGGCCGACCCACTGGCCGGTGGTGGCGCAGCGGGCAAGACCCTTGCCGATGGACCACTTGATCTGGAGGTAAGAGTCGCCCCTAGCGTTCTCCCAGAAGTGGATACCGCGCTCGCTGAGGTAGGCGCGCACGAAGTCGAGATGGCCGCCGTCTCGGCATGGGTTGCCGGACACGCCGAACTCGTAGCCGCCGGTCAGGTGTCCGTCGCCGAGCAGGATGCCGTAGAAGCGGGCGTCGGCCTCGGTGAACCCCTCGACGGGGACGACTTCACCCGGGATCACCTGCGCGACATAGTCGCCGCAGCCGAGTGCGCCCGCCTCGACCCAGTCGGGCTTGAAGCGGCCGGTCTCGATCTGCCGCAGGGTGCGCTCGATGGACTGCTCCTGAGGCACACCCTTGATGGCCCAGAACGGATGCCCGGCGGTCACCTTGAGATCGTTCACGGAGTGCTTGACCCGCACCCGGACCATCGGCGCGTCCTTCTGGTCGTAGACCATGTGGTCCGTCACCTCCCGGTAGCGACCGCGCTGGCCCAGCACCAGATCGCCGCGCTTGATGTCGGCGATGGGCTTGGGGCCATCGGCGGTGAACACGGTCGTGTCCGGTGCGAAGCACTGGTTGACGGCGACGGCCGTATCGTTGGCCACCTTCAAGAAGGGCACCACGCCCTGGCTCTTGCCGTTGGTGCCCTTGATGTGGGCCCCCATGCCGCGCACGCGGGTCCAGTCGTTGCCCAGCCCCCCGGCGAACTTGCTCAGCAGGGCGTTGTCCTTGATGGCGCCGTAGATGCCGTCTAGGTCGTCCGGCACCGTGGTGAGGTAGCAGGAGCTGAGCTGCGGGCGCAGGGTGCCGGAGTTGAACAGGGTCGGCGTGCTGCTCATGAAGTCGAAGCTGGACAGCAGCTCGTAGAACTCGATGGCCCGCTCCTCGCGGTCGATCTCGTTGATGGCGAGCCCCATGGCGACGCGCATGAAGAAGGCCTGCGGCAGCTCGAAGCGGATGCCGCGGTCGGTGTGGATAAAGTAGCGGTCGTAGAGGGTCTGCAGGCCGAGGTAGGTGAACTGCAGATCGCGCTCCGGTTTCAGCGCCGCGCCGAGGCGATCGAGGTCGAAGCGCCCGAGCTGCTTGTCGAGCAGTTCCAGGTCGCCGGCGCGCTGCACATAGGCCTTGAAGTAGTCCGCATAGCGCTCGCCCATATCGGCCTGGGTCTCGACACCCACGCCGAGGTCCAGAAAGCCCAGCGCCTCGCGCCGCATGATGTCCAGCAGCAACCTGGCTGCGGCCTGGCTGTAGGCGGGTTCGCGCTCGATCATGGCGCGCGCCGACATCACCAGCGCCTGGCTCACGTCGGCCTCTTTGACGCCGTCGAAGAGGTTGCGCAGCGTATCGGTCAGGATGGCCTCGGCTTCGACGCCGTCCAGCCCTCGCGCGGCCTCATCCACCAGTCGCGCCAGGCGCTCGGTATCCAAGGGCCGGGTGTTGCCGTCGGCCAGCGTGATGTGCAACCCCTGCTCGACGGCGCCCTCCACCGCGGCGCCGGCGGCGCTCTTCTCGGCGCGCTCGCGGGCGCGTGCATCGCGATAGAGCACGTAGTCGCGGGCCACCTTGTGCTCGCCGGCGCGCATCAGCGCCAGCTCCACCTGATCCTGGATGTCCTCGATGTGCACGGTGCCGCCGCCCGGCAGGCGCCGGGTCAGCGCGCTCGCCACCTGCTCGGTGAGGGACTCCACCCGGTCGTGAATGCGTGAGGAGGCCGCGGCGCTGCCGCCCTCGACGGCGAGGAAGGCTTTGGTCATGGCCACCTTGATCTTGTTCGGGTCGAAGTGGGTGACCTTGCCGTTGCGACGGATCACCTGGACCCGGCCGGGCTGGTGGCCGCCGAGTTCCGCCGCCGAGGCGGGTGGTGTGTCGTGCGCGGCCTGGGCCCTCACCGCCACGGCGGCCTCGTGCTGATCGTTGCTCGGGGTATCTAGGGGCTTGGCGGCGGCCATGGGGCTCTCCTCGGTGTCGCTATGGTGATGCGGGGACTTGCTGCGGGGATGACGGGTCGGGCGCGCGTCACCGGCCGAGCGGGCGTGGGAATCAAAGCGCATCCGCCCGCTGCCCGCAGCGCGGGGCAATCACGTCTGAACCGAATATATATGCTGGTGAGTGCCTGTCAACCACAACATATTGTGATTAAACGGCGGAGAAGGCTGTGTGCAGCCTGTGGGCAAGCTGTGGATAACTCGCAGGCTGACGGCCCCTACAGCGCGCCGTCATTGGCCCCGGCTGTGGATAATCGTCGGGGGTTCCGGCTATCCGGCTAGGGGCATCTGTCGGAGACGGCGGAGCTTTCGTCAGCGGTGGGATGACATCGAGACGACGGACGCCGGTACTGCGGCGCCCAAGGTCCGCAGACAACACTCACCGATGTCTGCGTCCCCGTCGGGTTCGTTGTCGTGATCGAGTTCTCGTGAAGGCGTCCGCGATGCCTTGTGCCGATCCCGGTCAGAGGACCTCGACGACGAAGTACTTCGAGGGTTGTTCGCGGTTCAGCTCGATGCGCGTCGAGTAGGTCCGCGTCTCGCCGGGCTGCATCTCCGGGATGTCGACCGGCGTGATGGTGTGGCTCCGGTCGAGTTGGGCCATGCCCGTCTGCATGCCGGCCTCGTCGAACAGCACGATGGTGACCTTCGGTAGGATCGGGCCCGTGCGAACATTCTGCAGCACGGTACTGAACTCGACGGTCTTTTCGTTGCCCAGACCGGACTCGACGAAGGTGATCGACTGGACGTACTGGTCGTTCAGCTCGATCTGCCGGTTGTAGACGAGCTGATCGACGCCTGGGATGCGGTTCTGGAGCAGGATCTGCAGGTCGCTGTTGAGCGAGGTGATGCGCTCCTGCGCCCTGGCGAGTTCTGCCTCGACCTGTCTGCGCTGGACCGACTCAGCGCTGCGGCCGTCGCGGAGCTGATCGATGCGAAAGTACATGACGACCAGGATCACCAGGCTGGCCACGACGGCGCTGGCGAGCACCGCGGCGAGTATCTTCAGCCGGCGAATCTGATGCCGACTGCGGCTCGATGAGCGATGACGGCTGGACTTCGAACTGCGCGGGCGTTTGGCGCGCTGCAGCGGTTGGGCCTGGCCTTCGAGACGGGGACCCTCGCTCCCGTGCGCCTGCTGGCCCGGGACAGGGCGGTTTGGTCGGTCGGATGGGCCGCGCCCGCTCCAATCTGGTCTGCGATCGTCGTTCATGCGGGGGCTTGGCGCTTCCGTCGCGATCGTGCTCGGAAAAATGAATGGTACCCTGAGCCCCGGCTCCCTGTCAGCGCGACCGTCGGCGACGATCCCCGTTCTTGTATACGCAGGCAGGGACGAGCAGACAGAGTCAGGCCCCGGTGCGATACTGCGGCCGGCAGGTCGGTGCCCCATGCACCCAAGGCCAAGTCCTTGAGAGCCGTTGATGAATCCCGCGGGACCCCTGCCCGAAGACAGGGGCCCGCGCGCAGAAGGAGGACCCTCCAATGGCCCAGATCCACCATTCCGAATCCCATTGGCGCCGGCGCGAGCCCGCGCAACTCCTGATCGGCGGCTGTCTGGCCGCCGTGCTGTCGCTGCTGCCGGTCCCGTCGGCTGTTGCCGAGTCGTCGCCTCCGGCGGATGCAGCCGCGGTGGCTGAGGCCGAATACGACGCGGTCATGGAGCTGACGCCCAGTCTCGAGCGCGGTCGCGATGCCTACCTCACCTGTGCCGTCTGCCACATGCCCGAGGGCTGGGGAACGCCCGACGGGCGCTATCCGCGAATCGCGGGCCAGCTGCGCACCGTCGTCATCAAGCAGCTGGCGGATTTCCGTTCCGGTAACCGGGAAAACCCGCTCATGTACCCCTTTTCGGTGCCTAACATCCTGGGCGGTCCGCAGCAGATCGCCGATGTCGCGGCCTACGTGGCCAGCCTGCCCATGACCCCGCACAACAGCGTCGGCCCGGGGGTGGATCTGGACCTGGGCGAGCAGCTCTACGAGGAGAACTGTGTCGACTGTCACGGCGCCGCTGGAGAGGGCGATGTCGACAAGCACATCCCGGCCGTCGCCGGCCAGCACTATCCCTACCTGATGCGCCAGTTCGACCAGATCCGCACCGGCCGCAGGCGCAATGCCGATTCGGAAATGGTCAAGCAGGTCCAAGGGTTTACGTCGGCGCAGCAGGCCGCCGTGCTCGACTACACCGCGCGTCTGCGCCCGCCGAAGGACAAGCTTGCCGCCGACGGCTGGACCAACCCAGACTTCCCGAACTACGTGCGCAACGCCATGGGCCTCGGCGCACAGCCGCCCCAGCCACCGGCGGCTCCGGCACCCCCGGGCGCGGTCCCGCCGCCGACGCCGATGCCGCCCGCGCCGTCCACGCAATAGGGTGAACCCGGCCTGCGGCTGGGGCGCTGCTCACCCTGCGGCCACCGGGGTTGCAGTGCTGGTCGGCTGATCCTCAGCGTCGCCGCGGCGGCCGAGGATGCGATAGAGCATCGGCACCAGCAGCAGCGACACCATCAGCGAGAAGCCGAGCCCCCAGACGATGACGATTGCGAGCGGCTGGAGCATCTCGGAGCCCTCGCCGACGGCCAGCGCCAGCGGCAGCATGCCGATCAGCGTCGTCAGCGTGGTCATCAGGATGGGCCGCAGGCGCAGCCGCGCCGCGCTGACGATGGCCTCGGTCAAGTGCTCGCCCGCACGCCGGCGCAGCTCGATGAACTCCACCAGCACGATGGCGTTGTTGACCACGATGCCGGCCAGCATGATGAGACCGAGCCAAACGGGCATGGAGATCGGTGTGTCGGTCTGGGCCAGCCCCAGCACTACGCCGATGAGCGCGAAGGGCACCGAGAGCAGGATGATCAGTGGGTTGCGCAGAGACTCGTACTGCACCGCCATCACCACGAGCACCAGGAACAGGGCGAGGCCGAGCAGTGCCCGGCCGAGGTCGCGTCCCTGCTGCAGGGTCTCCAGGCTGCCCGCCTCGTAGAGGGTGTAACCGCGCGGCAGGGGCAGGTCGGCGACGGCATCGAGTGCGGCGTCGATGGCCTCCTCCAGAGTCGAGCCCGCGGCGATCGATGCCGATATCTCGACCATGCGCTGTTGCCGGTCGCGCAGGATCTCGGCCGGCTGCGGCAGCAGCGATACCGTCGCGATGTCGCCCAGGCGGATGGGTCGGCGCGGTTCGGTGTCGCTGAATAGGATGATGGACTCTAGGTCGCCGGGTGCGCCCACGTCGTCGCGCTCCAGCCGCAGGCGCACGTCGATGGCGCGGTCGCCCTCGATCAGTTCGGTGACCGTCCGGCCCTCCAACGCGAAGCTCAGCACGGCGCCGACGTCCTCCACGTCCAGGCCGAAACTTGCGGCGCGCCCGCGGTCGAGCTGTACGCTGAGCTCACGGCTGACCTCCTCGTTGGAGTGCTGCACGTTGCGCAGGGTCTTCAGTCCCGAGAGGCGCTCGACGGCGGCATCGGCGATCTCGATCAGGCGTTCGAGCTCAGGCCCCTGCACGCGCAGGCTGAGGTCGTCATCGCCCCGGTTGACCCGCAGCCCGCGCACGCCACGGGTGTAGAAATAGGTATTCAGCCCGGGAATCCGGGCCTCCTTCACCAGGCGTTGCATGCGCTCGATGAAGGCGTCCGACGACAGGCCGCCGCGGTCCGCCAGCGGTTGCAGCAGCACCTGGATGCCGCCGCGGTTGCTGGCCTCCCATGACGAGCGCCCGAACACCCAACCGCCGACGGTGGTGAACACGGCCGCCGTCTCCGGCTGCGCCTCGGCAATGGCCTCCACCTGGCGCACCATTGCGTCCATCTGCTCCACGTTGATGCCGGAATCCGCCCACAGGGAGACCTGCACGTCGCCCTCGTCCATTGCCGGCAGGAACTCCTGCGGCCCGTCGATGAAGCCCGGCACGACCCACCCCAGCCAGCCGGCGAAGCCGACGACCAGCAGCCAGCGCAGCGGCAGCAGCCGGCGCAGCAGCCAGCCGTAGCCCGCCTGGAGCACGCCCATGGCGCGGTCGAAGCGGCGTCGGACCCAGCCTTCCCGGTGCGCCGGCACGCGGGCAGCGAGCGCTGGGACCAGGGTCAGGGCGACGACCATGGACGCCAGGATGGCCGCGGAGATGGTGAAGATCAGCTCCCGGAATAGCAGTCCGACGAGCCCGCCGATGAACAGGAAGGGCAGCACGGCCGCGAGGTTGGTGGACGTCGACGCGACGATGGCGCTGGTGACCTCGCGCGCGGCGCCGACGGCCGCGTCGACGCCCGGCTCACCCAGGCGCTGGTGGCGCTGGATGTTCTCCAGCATGACGATGGTGCTGTCGACGAGCATGCCGATACCGAGCGCCAGGCCGCCGAGGGTCATGATGTTCAGGTCGAGGCCGAAGGCAGCCATCAGCGTGAATGTGAAGAGCACCGCGATGGGGATGGCGCTGCCGATGATCAGCGTTCGGCCGATGCTCCCCAGGAACAGGTAGACCACGAGCATCGCGAGCAGGCCACCCAGAACCGCGGCCCGCGTGGCGTTGTCGAGGCTCCGTCGCACGTAGCGGGCCTGATCGTCGACCTTGCGCACCTGGATGTCATCGGGCACCAGCCCCTGGGTGTGCAGGCGCGCGAGCTCCTCGTCGACGCGCTCGACCACGCCGACGGTGTTGGCGAGCGGCTGTTTCTGGATCGACAGCTTGATGCCCGGGGCGCCGTCCAGGCGGATACGCAGGCGCTCGTCGCCGCCGCCGTCCACGACTCGCGCCACGTCGCCGACCCGCAGCAGGCCGAGTGTGCCTCCTGGGCCCTCGTCGTTACCGTCGGGGGCCGTGGGCGAACCGGGTACCGCGCCGCCGGCGTCCGGCAGGGGCAGGTCGATGATCTGTGCCGCTGTGTCGAGTCGCCCGCCGATGCGCCCGCTGATCTCGCCGTCGCTCATCAGGAGCCGGCCGGCGGGCACGTCCTGGTTCGCCGCCTGCAACGCGTCGCGCAGGTCGAGCACATCCAGTCCGTGGCCCGCGAGGCGGAACTGGTCCGCGACGATGCCGACCTCCCGCGCCTGCCCTCCACCCACCTCGGCGGCGGCGATGCCGGGCAGGGTCAACAGGGACCGGCTCAAACGGTAGTCGACCCAGTCGCGCAGCTCGATGGCGTCGCGCAGCGTCGAGCTGATCACGTACTCGGCCACCGGCCGTTGGGACGGATCGCGCTTGTAGATCACCGGCGGCTCGATGCCCTCGGGAAGGAAGCGCCGGGCCTGGTCGAGGCGATTACTGGCGTCGCGTAGCGCCCGGTCGATGTCTTCGCCGTAGCGGAAGGACAGGTCGACGGCGCTGCGCCCCTCGCGGGTGCGGGACTGGATGGCCACCGCGCCTTCGGTGACGGCGAGCTGTTCCTCCAGCAGCCTGGTGACCTCATCCTCCATGACCTCCGCCGGCACGCCGGGGTCCAGGATTCGCACGCGCACGTCCGGATACTCCAGGCGCGGCAGCAGGTCCAGGTTGAGCCCGACCACGGCAAAGCCGCCGAGCACCATGGCCGCCAGCGTCAGCATGACGACGCCGATGGGATGGCGGACGGACCAGATGGAGAGGTTCGCGATCATGAGCGGGTATGATCCTAAAGAGGAGCGGTTGGACGGTCGTCAGGGTGCGTCTCGCGTGGTGTCTGGCAAGGCACAGCGACGAGGAATAGCCCTTCTATTCGGAGGAGCTGTAACGCAGCCAGACACCACGCGGGGCGTGCCATGGCGGCCGTAGCGCGGCGCACCCGACAGGTGACCTCCGGGTGTCGACCTAACGCTCCTCCATCCAGGCGTTTGCATGAGCGCTCTAGCGGTCAACCGCTCCTTTTAGGATCATGGGCCCGGAACCAAGCCAACTAAACTGAATCCGCCAGAAAGGGGGTGTCTATGGATCGACCGGTGCGTGTCGGTGTCGTCGGGGTCGGGTATTTGGGCAATTTCCATGCGCAAATCTACTCGCGGCTCGACGGCGCGGAGCTGGTCGGCGTTGCGGACACCGACGCGGCCCGCGCGGATCAGGTGGCGGCGGAGGTCGGGTGCGCGGCCTTTGCCGACCCGGCGGCGCTGCTCGGCAAGGTGGACGCCGTGAGCGTGGTGGTGCCGACCACCGCGCACCTGGACGTCGCTCGCCCCTATCTGGAGGCGGGTGTCCACATGCTGCTGGAGAAACCGGTGGCGCAGGACATGGCCCAGGGGCGCGAGATATTGCGGCTGGCGGAGTCCTCCGGGGCGCTGTTGCAGATCGGCCATCTGGAGCGCTTCAACGCCGGCATCATGGCGCTCGCAGAGCGCATCGATCGGCCGCGCTTCGTCGAGGCCCAGCGCATGGGTGGGTTCAAGGAGCGCGCCACCGACGTCGACGTGGTCACGGACCTGATGATCCACGACATCGATATCATCCTGGCGCTGCTCGGCGACACCCTGACCGAGGTCCGCGCCGTCGGCACACCGGTCCTGACCGAGCACGTGGACATCGCCAATGCCCGGCTGGAGTTCGCCGGCGGGGCCGTGGCCAACATCGTCGCAAGCCGGGTCTCGGAGCAGCCCATTCGGCGCATCCGCGTTTTCCAGGCGGGCGGCTATCTATCGCTCGACTTCGTCGGACAAACCCTGGACATCGCGCGCCCCGAGCCCCGGCCGGGGCAGCCGCGCCCCGAGATCGTCCGTGAGCGCATCGAGGTGGAGCCGGTGAAGCCGCTGGATGCGGAAATCGCCGCCTTCGTCGACTGTGTGCGCACCGGCAAGCCGCCGCTGGTGGACGGCGCCGTCGGCCTGCGTGCGTTGGAGGTCGCCCTGGAGGTACGCCGGCGCATGGCCGGAGGTTAGTGCGCTCGGCTCGGTCCAGGGGCCGTAGCGCCCGTCACCCAATGGGTGATCCCGGGTTTGCCGCGGCACCAGAAGCGAGGCAGCGCCTTGCCTACAAGTCGGCGCGGTCAACTGCTCCATCCGGGTTCGAACCTGCCGAGGCCAGGTTTCGCGAACGACGCTCACCGCTGCCTGCGACTGGAGCCTGTTCCTTGCCGTTATGGTACTCGAGTACTCGGTGAGAGTTCCGCGACGCGGGCGATTGCGACTTCGACAGCTACAAGGAGTCGAGCGGACATGCCGTGGTTCCGCGCCGTTGTATCAGCCCCAGGCCATTCCCGCGTCGCCGGTTCCGTTAGCCGGCCCCGCCGGCCGCCTGACGACTCATCTCGATGGCCGTCTCCACGGCCGCCTCCAGGCTGCCGACGTCCGCCCGGCCGCTGCCGGCGAGGTCGAGCGCGGTGCCGTGGTCCACGGAGGTGCGGATGATCGGCAGCCCCAAGGTGATGTTGACCGCGCGGCCGAAGCCGAGGTGCTTGAGCACGGGCAGACCCTGGTCGTGGTACATGGCGAGTACCGCGTCGGTCTCCGCGAGGGTCGGCGGCAGGAACAGGGTATCCGCCGGCAGGGGCCCCCGCACCCGCGCGCCGGCTGCTCGATAGCGCTCGATGACCGGCTGGATGATGTCCAGATCCTCGCGTCCCAGGTGGCCACCCTCGCCGGCGTGGGGGTTCAGGCCGCACACCGAGATGCGCGGATGCAGGATGCCGAAACGGTCCGGCAGCTCCCGCAGCAGGACGTCCAGGACCCCGGAGATCAACGTTTGGCTCAAGGCCGCGGATACGTCCTTGAGCGGCAGGTGCGTGGTCGCGAGGGCGACCCGCAGTCCGGGTGCAGCGAGCATCATCACGGGTTTGGCGCCGCATAGCTCGGCGAAGAGCTCGGTGTGACCGGTGAAGGGGACGCCGGCGTCGTTGATGACGCCCTTGTGCACCGGCGCCGTGACCAGCGCGTCGAACTGCCCACGCAGACAACCGCGACCGGCTGCCTGGAGGGTCTCGACGACGTAGGCGGCGTTACGCGGGTCTAGGGTGCCGGCGATGGCGGGGGTGCGCAGTTGCGCCAAACTCGCGCAGACCAGCGTGCCCGGCCGTTGCGGCCGCGGTGTGCTGCGCGCGTCGAAAGGCAGCAGCTTCAGCGGTAGGCTGAGGGCCGCGGCGCGCTCGGTGAGCAAAGCTGGGTCGGCGACGGCGACCAGTTCCGCCGGGTGTGCCTGCTGCGCGAGCTGCACGCAGAGGTCGGGGCCGATGCCGGCGGGTTCGCCGGGCGTGAGCGCCAGGCGTGGGATGTGGCGCGCCGGCTTCGCGGCTGTCGTCTCGTTGACGCTTGTGGCCTGAAGCAGCGGGGCTTCGCTCGACGTGGTGGACATGCGGCGTATTCAGTATCCGTCGTCCAGGCGTAGGTCGACGTAGGCCTCATCGCGTAGCTGCCGCAGCCAGACGTCCACCGCCTCTTCGCCTTTGCGCTCGCGCAGCGCGTCCTCTGCCTTCATGCGCATGAGTTCGTCCTCCGTTTCCTGCTTGCGGCGCTCCAGCACCTGCACGATATGCCAGCCGAAGGGGCTCTCGAAGGGCTCGCTGATTTCGTTCTCGCCGAGGGCGTCCATCTCCTCCTCGAACTCGGGTACCGTGGCGCCGGGGTCCACCCACCCGAGGTCGCCGCCCTTGAGGGCGCTGCCGGTGTCCTCGGAGTGGGCGCGGGCGATGGTGCCGAAGTCGTCGCCACCGACGATACGCATCCGCAGCTGTTCCAGTCGCCGCTTGGCGTCCTGTTCCGACACGAGCTCATTGGTGCGGAGCAGGATGTGGCGGGCATGGGTCTGGCTAACGGGCTCGGGGCTGTCGCCCTTGAAGTCTGCGATTCTGATGAGATGGAAGCCGCTCGGGCTCTTGATGGGGTCGGTGGTCTCGCCCTTGCTGAGGGTGCGTGCGGCGTCCACGGCCAGGGTCGGCACCTCGGACATCGGGAACCAGCCCAGGTCGCCGCCTTCCAGCGCGCGACGGCCATCGGACTCGGCGACTGCCACACTAGCGAAGTCGGCGCCGGACACCAGGCGCTGGCGCAGGCGCTCGGCCTTGGTGCGAGCCGCGGTCACCTGGGCGCTGCTGGGCGCATCGGGCAGGGCGACGAGAATGTGCTGAAGGCGGACCTCTCGGCGCTGGATCAGGCTGTCGCCCTCTTGCTCCAGGAACCTGTCGACCTCGGCCTCGCTCACCCGAATACCGCGGTAGACGGCCTGCTGCTGTAGCTGTGTGGTGAGGATCTGCGAGCGAGTATCTTCGCGGAAGTCGTCGAAGTCGACACCGCCGGCCTCGAGCGTCTCCTGGAGTTCCCCGAGCGACATCCCGTTGCGCGCGGCGATGCTCTGCATGGCCTGGTCGAGCGTCTGTTCGTCCACCTCGATGCCGAGTTGCTCCGCCTGCTGGATCTGGAGGCGCTTGAGGATGAGCCGCTCCAGCACCTGCTTCTCGAGCACCGCGCGGGACGGGATGGTCGTTCCGCGGGCCTGCAGCTCCGGCAGGACGAGGTCGATCTCGGTCTGCAGTTCGCTGTTGACGATGACGTCGTTGTTGACCACCGCAACGATGCCGTCCAGCGGTCGTACGGCCTGCGCCGGCATGACGCAAACGCAAAGGAGCAACGTGGCGCAGAGGAGTCGCCGGCCCGGCAGGTAGCAATGGGTCGTCTTAGTATCCATAGAGTTCTTCTTCGAGAAACTCGCCGATGGGGTCACCGAGCGCGCCCAGTCCCGCGAGTTCGATCTGCAGCATGACGGAGGTGGTGGGGGCGTCGTCCGGTCTGTTCTTGAAATGCCGACCCAGCAGACGCATGCGCCAGCAGCACTTGCCGAATTCGATGCCCGCGAAGCTGTCCATGGTCTCGTTGTAGCGCATGGAGTAGAGCCAGCGGCCCACCAGTTCCACCTGTCCGCTGTCGCCGATGGGCAGCCGGAAAGACGTGTCCGTGTCCTCATACTGGTTCGCCTCGGCGGCGTCGAAGTCCGCGCGATAGGCGACGCTGAACATGCGCCGATCCGGCGGCCGGTAGTCGAGGCGCAGGGTGCGGCGTCGCCAGGCGTCTTCGTTCGTCTCCCCGTCTTCGTCCCACTCGAAGCTCACCCGGCCGGTCCAGTCGTTGAAGAATCGAGCGGAGATCTCGCCGGTGTAGGGCGACCTGCGGTCGGTCTCCGTGGGGCCGTCGAGTTGCACTCGGCGGTCCGCGAAATAGAAGATCTGGCCGAAGCTGATCCGCCAGAGTTCTTCGCCGCTGGCGCTGTGCAGCATGCGCGAGGTCAGGGCCGCTGTGACCTGGTTGGCGTCGCCGATGCGATCGCTGCCGGTGAAGCGGTTGTTTCGGAACAGGTTCGAGAAGCTGAAATCGAGTTCCGAGCTGTCGAAATCCGGGATGTCGGACTGATCCTCGTAGTTCGTGTACAGGTAGTACAGCCGGGGTTCCAGGGTCTGCACCGCCGTGTCTCCAAACCAGTTCGCGGGCCGCTCGAAGATCAGTTTGCCGTCGATGTCGGCGCTTGGTATGGCATAGCCAGGGTCCGTGGCGTCGCCTTCATCGGTGTCCGCCAAGTCGTAGCTCGCAAGGTAGAAGCGAGCACTTGGGATGAGGTGGCCGAAACTCTGGCGCAGCGGCCAGCTCAGCGTGGGCAGCAGGGTGAAGCGTTGGCCGTCGACCAGGACCTCGTGGTCGAAGAAGTTGTAGTCTGCCTGCAAGGCGCCGGTGAGCCCGGGAGCCTGCTGTGGCAGTAGTTGTCGCGAGTTGAGCGAGAAGTTGATGCGTGGTAGACGGGCGTAGGGGTCGTTCCTCTCGTTCAGGGAGTCATCGACCGTCTGGTATCGCTGGAGTTCGGCGCCCACGGACCAGCCTCGGCCCGAATATCGAGCGGTGCCGCGTTGCTGCAGGAAACGGGAACTGGTGACATCGATATTGCCGCCCAGATCCTCCAAGTACTGGTTGTCACTCACCGCGCTGAAGTCCAGAGTGGTGCGCAGGCGCTTGAACCAGGTCCCCTCCTCGGTCGCATTGATGGCCCATCGGGCACTGTCCCCATCGTTGTAGAGCCGGTCCCTGGGTAGGAATTCGGCTCGCATCTCGCCGTTGTCGGCTCGTGTGATGTAGCGGAATTCGCCGCCGAGCAGAAACCCCCGATCGGACATCAGTCTTGGGTAGAAGGTCGCGTCCATCTCCGGCGCGATGTTCCAGTAATAGGGGGTCTCAAGCTCGATGCCGTTTTCCGATGATGAACCGAACGAGGGCGCGAGGAAGCCACTCCGGCGGCGGTCGTCGATCGGAAACTGCAGGTAGGGCGAGTACAGGACGGGCACGCCGCGGATGCGCAGCCGCGCATCGCGTGCGATGCCGATGCCGGCATATTGGTCTAGCTTCAGCCGGTTCGCCCGAATGGACCAGGCGTTGCTGCCCGGTGGACAGGTGGTATAGAGAATGTCGTCGTAGGCGGTTTGTTCCCTGCTGGCCACATAGGCCGTGTCGGCGGTGCCGCGGGCGTTGATCGCGCCGCTGAGCCTGAATCTGGGGGTATCGACCCGAGCCTGTTCCATATCCAGGTTCGCTTCGACGGCATCGCCGACGAGACGAATGCCCGGATACTGGATGTAGCTCCCCGTTGGGCTGACCACGGTCGCGCGACTGCGATCGTAGATCAGGTTGTCCGCCTCGACTCGCTGCGCGCCGCGCTCGACGGTGACGCCGCCGACGGCCTCGATGATATCCGCCTGGCGGCGATATCGAAGCCCTCCCGCCTCGAGATCGGTCACCTTATCGGTATCGGAGTCGGCCGCAACGCCGAGCGAATCCGGAGGCGCTCCACCGATCCGTGGGCCGCAGTAGTTCCAATCCAGATCGGCATGGAGTTTGCCGGAGTTCGTCTCGATCTCCTCCGCCGAGAGGTTCGCGACCTCGCCCGGGGCGTCCAGGTAGCCCCGATCCCGGACGGGGAGTGCGCCCGGGCGGGTCGGGATGTAGGACGGTATCGCGCTGGGCGGGAGCACCCAGGGCGGCTCGTCGGGAGACTCGTGCGCGGCGGCCGGCGTCATCCAGTCGAAATCCGGCGTCGTCAGATAGACGGAGGGGGGCATCGGCGCCGCCTGTGGCAGGATACGATTGTCGCCCAGCATGCTCGGGGCCGGCGGCACCTGCGCTGGACCCGGCGCGGACGTCGAGCTTCGGGCCGGGATGTCCGTCGCCGATACCGTCTGGGTCGGCTGCGCCGCGTCGGTGTCCGTTTCGGTGTTCGTCGCGCTCGCCGCGGCGAATGTGCTGAGGGACGTGGCCAGGAGCACCCAGGCGAAGACACGGCGTCGGCGGGAGTCGGCGGGAGCGGGCATCTCGGCGGTCGTCTTCGGAGGGATGGCGGTGCGGGTAACCCGCGCAATGTAACAGCACACGCTCGCACATTCCCCTTCTCGTATCAATGCAAGCTGTCGATTCTGATACTGTGCCGCATTTGGGCACTGACGGCTGGCGACCGGTTGCTGGAGCGCCGAGTCGGGATCGGGAGACTTGGGTTGGCGGATCGAACTGAACGACTGGCGGCCTGGCTGCGGAGCCGCTTCGATGGTGCGCTACCTCCGCTGGCCGCCGCATCGGCGGACGCGAGTTTCCGACGGTATTGGCGCCTGCGGCACGGCGAGCGGTCCCTTATCGCCGTGGATGCACCGCCCGAGACCGAGGACAACGCCGCGTTCGTTCGCTTGGCACGCGACCTCGCTGCGATCGGGCTCAATGTGCCGGAGATACTCGCCGACGACCTCGATCAGGGCTTCATGCTGGTGGAGGATCTGGGTGATCGGCACTATCTGAATCACCTGGGAGTCGACAACGCCGACCGGCTCTATGGCGATGCCATCGCCGCGCTCGTCGTCTTGCAGGCGGCAGGGCCCAACCAGGGCCTGCCGGCTTACGACGAGCCCTTCCTGCGCAGGGAACTCGGCATTTTCGACGAGTGGTTGCTATCCGGGCTACTCGGATTGCACCCGCTGGAACAGCAACGCGACATGCTGGAACAGAGCTACGGGCTACTGGTCGAGAGTGCCCTGGCGCAACCGCAGGTTTGCGTGCACCGCGACTATCACAGCCGCAACCTGATGCTCACGGAGCGGAACAACCCCGGCATCCTGGACTTCCAGGACGCGGTGGTCGGGCCTGTTGCCTACGACCTGGTCTCCCTGCTGCGGGACTGCTACATCGACTGGCCCGAGGAGCGGGTGAGCGGCTGGACTCGGATGTACCTGGAGCAGTCCCTGCAACGCGGGGTCCTGCGTCCTGAGCACATCGATTCCTTCCCGCGCTGGTTCGATCTGATGGGCGTGCAGCGTCACCTGAAGGCGGCGGGCATCTTCGCGCGGCTGGCTTTGCGTGACGGGCGGCCGGCCTATCTCGGTGACCTGCCACGCACCCTTGGCTACCTGAGCCGTGTTGCCTCCCGATATCCAGACCTCCAACCCCTGGCCACTTTCGTCGATGAGGTCGTGCGGCCTGGTGTCTCGGGACACCTTGCTGGTTGAGCAACAGCTCGAGGCCGAGGTGCGGTCAGTGCCCGGCGGCCCGCCGTCCGGCTGGCAACCGCCGCAGTCCCTTGCGGAGCAGGTGGGCGGTGAGAAGACCGGGCGGCATCCGCAGCCAATGCGAACGCAGATACAAGAGCCAGGTCGAGAGTCTCGGGGACCCTTTGGGTGGAGCACGGGGTTCGAGCACCCTGGGCACCAATAGCCGCATCATGCGGGCGCTCAGAGGATCGGGTGCAAAGGCTGTTGCGGCACGCTGCGTTCTCAGCGGTATCGGGGAGTCGAGCAGCAAGACACAGAATTGGATGCCGTAGTACGTCGGCCGCTCCAACTGCAGCATGCGTGCCCGCTCGATGAGTCGCTCCCAGAATCCAGGCTCGGCCCCGAACTCTTGACTGAGCTGGTGCAGATCCAGCATGCCGCCAAGGGCGCCCGCGATCTCCCCGTCGTGGAACAGCTGTGCAGCGCTATGCAGCCACAGGTCTTCCGTGCAAGGGGCAACCTCCGGTGCGTCTGCCAGTGGCCGGCTCGCTTCCCAGAGTAGGCCCGAATTCGGCCGGATGCGGCTGGTGAGGGGCAGCAGCGCATGGTGAAGGTCTACCTCCATCAGTCGCTCGCGATGGTGCATCGGGGGCAGCTCGTGCATCCAGCGGCGATAATAGCGCTGGTCATAGTGATCCTTGGTTTCGGACAACCAGCCCGCTCTCTCGAGCGCGGTTTCGGCTTCCTCCAGGCGATCGCGAGGCAGCATGATGTCGATGTCCGCAAAGCTCCGCCCACGCGCCACCTTGAGCTCGGCGGCGGCATAGGCGGCTCCCTTCAATAGCATCACGGGAATACCCCGTGGGGCCAGTGCGCGATGCAATTTGCGCCGTTCGAGCCGTACCTGGGATTGCATGTACTCGGCAAAGAACCGCTGTGCCGAGAGCTCATTCCAGGCCACGGGAGGACAATGGTCCTGTTGGCCTTGGTCCTCCATCATCCAACTCAATCGGGCGCAGAGCCCGTGGGCGCGACTTGTTCGGAGCAGCAGATTCCAATGCGTCGCGGAAAGCTGCCCGGTGATCGTGGGATCACGGAGCGCGGACAGGAGCAGGCTCATGATTTGGGCGGAGGCAGCTGGTCTAGCGCCGTGACCATCGCGTCCAGCTCGCCGAAATCCGCGCTCCAGCAGTGGCAGCCGCGGATGAGCGTTTCGAGTGCCTGGAACCCGCTCGCGCCCAGGAGTCGGTAGTTGAAGGAGTTCTGAGACAGCCGCGCAAACGCGAGACTGTCGGGGAGTGCGGCGAGTCGCATCTTCGCGCCGACACGAAATCGCGGGAAGACGATCCACGCGGGCCGGGCCGTCTCGTGCTGTCGTTGACGGCTGTCCCCTGGAGGTCGCAGGTGTGCGACATCGCCCTTTCGGGTCTTTGGAAACAGCGGACCGAGCTCCGCCTCTGGGGAAAACGCCCGGATGACCGGAATGGATCGATTCTTGAGGGGGATGGGGCGGGGCAGGGGATGGATGACACCCGTCTGCCAGTCGACCAAGCCGAATTCATCGGACAATAGCCGCCAGCCCCGGAGTGCCAACGCCGCGGTCAAGGTGCTCTTCCCGGAGCCCGGAACAGCGGGCAGGATCAACGCTCGTCCGTCGCGCTCGACGACGCCGGCGTGCAGCATCAGGAATTGATGGGCCCGCATGGCGATGCACCAGTTGAGCCCCCACTCGAGCAGCGGAAACGCATGGCTCAAAGGGAAGGGGGCGAACGGCGCTTCCGTGTCGGTCTTGAAGACGGCTTGGGGTGCGAAAGGCCTGCGGTACAAGGGGCCGTGCAGGACGCGCACGTTGAACTGAATAATCTCTGCCTGCCGAGCGCCTAAAGGCGATCCGTAGAACCAGGCCAGTTGTTCTCGCAAATCTCGGATACTGCTGCCGACCTGAATCAGAAAAGGGCCAATGCGGTAGGCTTGCCAGAATGCTGTGCGTGCGCGTACGGGCCCCGAACGCGCATCCGTACCTCGTGCTGTCACGGGTGACGCATCGTCCGCCCTTCGATCAACTCCAACCCGTCGAGGCTCCTGAGGACGCCTGAGATCTTCTCGAACCAATCGGGGTCGTTCTCAGTTTCGCACGCCTGCGCCGTGTCGCTCGCGAGTACACGAGTACTTTTGGGGGAATCGAGGAGCATCTGGAGGATTAGAGTCGGCAACGCGCTGAGCAGATGCGTTTCGCCGGTGGCCTTATGGAAGACTGCGTTGTCGGGCTCCAAGAAGGCGAATTGCAGGCCCGAACCGTCGACGACGACCCATTCGATGCATGGGGTAGTGTCGTCCGTTGTAGGCGTGCTGGCAGACATGGCGTCAAAGCCCATGACCTGGGATTGGGCGAGAGGCGACGCAGACAGCCCAAGCTAGAACGTTCTTTGAAAGCTCATCAGGCAGCTGTTCGTGATGGCTGTATTGCCAGCTTCGCCTGCGTCGACCCTGATCGCCATCGGAAATATGCAATGCTCCGGTACCTGCGGCCCATCGGCGAAATCCGGATCTACGCTCGAGCCTGGCCAGAGATTCGCAGGGTCATCGAAGACGTCACTCAGCGTGCAGTCGTCAGGGAGCAAAGTGACTTCGTTGATTAGAACGTCGTCATTGCTCATGATCGGGTTTTGCGTCGTTTTGTACGAATAGAGGAAATAGGCGTCGAGATTGAGGCCCGGTACCATCTGGGCGCCGCTCGGCGGATCGAACCAAGTCCCCGCGGCTGGAAGGGTGTCGGGGTTACCTTGCCCGTAAACACGGACCAGCTTGTCTACGCCTCCCGAATCCGGTATCCGCATTTCGTAGATGATTGCGGTTTGTTGGAGATCACCGCCGGAAGTCGTGATAGTCCAAACCCAGAGCTGGATCTTGCCCAGAAACCGTGCATATTCGTCCGCTGAAGAGGTCACGGGTTGTGGCGATGGCTTGCTGCCGTCTTGTTCCGCGATCACGCAGTTCAGAGTGCTGGCATTTGCGAGCGCCTCGCCGCTCGGGAGGGTGGCGATGACTGGTGCTGCCGTTGCGGCTGCCTTGAGTAGTCCTCGCCGCATCCGCGACGCTGGTGCGTTATCGCTGGGGGGCTCGGTCGCGGGTGGCAGCCCCGACTCATTGGTCGCTATGGGTTTGGTTCGCTGGTCGAACATGGCTGATCCTTTACGATTTCACTCTCATAGCGAAGCGCATGCAAAACTCGGGCCTCAGTCGCTAAGCAATTGGCCGGACTAATGTTTTCCTGGGCGCGTCGCTTGAGCGGCTAGAGTTTGTAAAGTTTGCGTCGGTGTCCGTGCGATCAGGATGTGTGGAACTCTGTGGCTGGTCGTCGCGTCGGCGCGACTGCCCTTGAGAGACTCGCGCTTGGAGAAGCCCGTGCGGCGGTTGCTGCGGGGCGAGTCAGAGCTGCTGCGTCTCATTTCCGGCTCGGCCGATGTCCGTCCGGTAGAACCCGTCCCGCAGTGCGACACCCTTCAGTGTCGCGTAGGCCGTCTCGCGCGCCCCGTCGATGTCGTTGGCGAGCGCCGTCGCGCACAGTACGCGGCCGCCGGCGCTCAGGAGTTCTCCGTCGTCGCTCAGGCGAGTGCCAGCATGGAAGACCTTGACGTCGGTCGCGGCCGGCTCGCTTGCGATGTGGATGGGCAAGCCCTTCTCGTAGCCGCCAGGATAGCCTCCCGCCGCCAGGACGACGCCGAGCGCGACCTGTTCGCGCCACCGGGCCTCAGTGCCGCGGAGTTTACCATCCAGAGCTGCGTCGATCAGATCGAGCAGGTCCGATTCCAGCCGCATGAGGATGGGCTGGGTTTCCGGGTCACCCAGGCGACAGTTGTATTCCAGAACCTTCGGCTCGCCATCGTCGGAAACCATCAGTCCTGCGTACAGGAACCCCAGGTAGGGCAGGCCGTCCGCCGCAAGCCCTCGGACGGTGGGCTCCATGACCTCGCGGAGGATTCTGGCCTCCAGTGCCGGTGTCACCAGCGGCGCGGGCGAGTAGGCCCCCATGCCGCCGGTGTTGGGGCCGCGTCCGCCGTCATCGCGCGCCTTGTGGTCCTTCGAACTGGCCAGCGGAAGAATGTGCTCGCCGTCGACCAACGCGATGTAACTCGTCTCCTCGCCGCGCAACCACTCCTCGACCACGACCGTCGATCCGGCGCTGCCGAATTTGCCCTCGTCCAGCATGTCGCGCAGCGCGGCCTCGGCGGTCGCCAGGTCCTCGGCAAGGATGACCCCCTTGCCGGCGGCGAGGCCGTCGGCCTTGATCACCACCGGCGCGCCGATCGCACGGACATAGTTGAGTGCGGCGTCCAGGTCCGTGAAGCTGCGGTGTGCGGCGGTGGGGATGCCATGCTTCGCCATGAATTCCTTGGCAAAGGCCTTCGACCCTTCCAGCCTGGCCGCCTCCTGTCTGGGGCCGAAGCAGCGCAGCCCGGCCGACCGGAAGCGGTCGACGATGCCCGCAACCAGCGGCGCCTCGGGGCCGACGATGGTCAGCGACACGCCGGCCTGCTCGGCGAACTCGACGAGGCCGTGGATGTCGGTGGCGGCAATGTCGACATTCTCGACCCCTGGCTCCAGTGCGGTGCCGCCGTTGCCGGGCGCGACGTAGACGCGCGCGACGCGCGGTGACTGGGCAACTTTCCACGCCAAGGCGTGTTCACGCCCACCGCTGCCGACGATCAGGATGTTCTCTTCTCGGGTCAAGTTTCGTGCCTAGAGGAGCTGAAGTTTGGTGATCACCATTCGATTGACAGCCATATGATGACACGCGGCAGGCAAGGGTGCGAAGTCCATGTGTCCGATCGATACCCGCTCCAAGCGGGCGGTGGGAGCCCGGACATGCCGCTAGGCTGTCCTTTGCCGCAATCTCTGTTCGCAAGCTGCGGGGTGCCTGCTCGATCCCGCAAGCGCCTGCGGGCCTCGCACGCCGGGAGTTAGGCTGTCCGCGCCCGATTGACCCTGCGCGGACCGGCGGTTGTAATGGCCGTAACCCCGTTTTTGACATAGGAACGACTCGAATGTCACTGCTCCCCGTCATCCTGTCCGGCGGCTCGGGTACGCGCCTCTGGCCCCTGTCGCGCGAGGCCTACCCGAAGCAGTTCCTGCCACTGACCGGGGAGCACACGATGCTGCAGGAAACCGCGCTACGGCTCGACCCCTTGGCCGAGGAACACCCCAGGCTCGGCTTGCACGTCCAGGAGCCGCTGGTGGTCTGCAACGAGGCGCATCGCTTCCTGGTGGCGGAGCAATTCCGTCTGCTTGGGCGCGACTGTGGGCCGATCCTGCTGGAGCCGGTCGGGCGCAATACGGCGCCGGCGCTGACACTCGCGGCCCTCGCCGCCCGCAGTGGGCACCAGGGTGCGTCGGACGCGGACCAGCCCGACCCCGTGCTGCTGGTCATGCCCGCCGACCACACCATCGCCGATGCGCCCGGTTTCCGCTCCGTGGTTGCCGACGGCTATGTGCTCGCCGAAACCGGTGCCGTGATCACCTTCGGCATCGTGCCGACCAAACCCGAGACCGGCTACGGCTACATCCGCCAGGGCGAGCCCTATGCACACGGGGGTCTCGGCGGCGATGCCTTCCGGCTGCAGGCCTTCGTCGAGAAGCCGGATCTGGAGACGGCCGAGACCTATCTCGCCTCGGGCGAATACCTCTGGAACAGCGGCATCTTCATGCTGCGTACCTCGGTTTGGCTCGGGCTGATCGAGCGCTTTCGGCCGGATATCCTGGATGCCTGCGAGGCCGCCCTCGCCGCCGGCGGCAGGGACGGCGATTTCCAGCGTGTCGGCGTGGAGCAATTCAGCGCCTGCCCGAGCGACTCCATCGACTACGCGGTCATGGAACGCCTATCTGCCGACGCGACGGCGAGCGGCGATGAACTGCCCGCCGCCGTCGTGCTGCCCCTGTCGGTCGGCTGGTCGGACGTCGGCGCCTGGTCCGCGCTCTGGGAGGTGCGCGAGCAGGATGCCGCCGGCAACGTGCTGGACGGCGACGCCTTCGTCCACGACGCCGAGAACAACCTGGTCCTGGCGCAGCACCGCATGGTCGCCGCGGTCGGTGTCGACAACTGCATCATCGTCGAGACGCCCGACGCCGTGCTGGTCGTCGACAAGGACCGCGCCCAGGACGTCAAGGCCGTGACCCAGTTCCTGAAGAGCGCCCAGCGCAGCGAGCACCGGCACCACCAGCGCGTGCATCGGCCCTGGGGGGCCTTCGAGTCCATTGACGCAGGCGGACGCTATCAGGTCAAGCGGCTCACAGTCAGTCCGGGCGAGTCGCTGTCATTGCAGATGCATCACCACCGCGCCGAGCACTGGATCGTGGTCTCCGGCACCGCACGGGTCACCTGTGACGACAAGCGCTTTCTGCTGGCCGAGAACCAGTCCACCTACATCCCCGTCGGCGCGACGCACCGGCTGGAGAATCCAGGCAAGGTGCCCCTGGAGATCATCGAGGTGCAGTCCGGCGGCTATCTCGGCGAGGACGACATCGTCCGTTTCGAGGACGTCTACAACCGGACGGCCGGCGAGGGCTAGTGAACGGGTCGGCGTCGACGGGACGAAGACGCCCTGGACGGGCCAAGGCGATGTCTGTCAAGAAACACGCCGCCCGGCTTCTTCGTCGTGCCAGCCCCCGCATAGACTGATTCTGTGGGGGCTGGCGCGTCGGATAGGCGCACGAGAAATCGGCGCCATTCGGTATGTTTCTTCCAGGCGATCGCCTAAGATGGCGGGCTTTCCGTCGATTCTTACCACCGGTTTCCAGCCATGGGCTTCAAATGCGGCATTGTGGGCCTGCCGAACGTCGGCAAATCCACGCTCTTCAACGCGCTGACCCGCTCCGGCATCGCCGCCGAGAACTATCCCTTCTGCACCATCGACCCGAATGTCGGCGTCGTCCCCCTGCCCGATGCCCGGCTCGATGCCATCGCGGCCATCGTCAAGCCCGCCAACATCCTGCCGACGACCATGCAGTTCGTCGACATCGCCGGCCTGGTGGCGGGCGCCTCCCGCGGCGAGGGGCTCGGCAACAAGTTCCTCGCGAACATCCGCGAGACCGACGCTGTGGCCCACGTGGTGCGCTGCTTCGAGGACGGCGACGTCACCCACGTCGCCGGCAGCACCGATCCGATCCGCGACATCGAGGTCATCGACACCGAACTCGCCCTCGCCGACCTCGAAAGCGTCGGCAAGGCCCTGGATCGCACCACCAAGTCCGCCAAGACCGGCGACAAGACCCAGCTCGCGCGCAAGGCCCTGTTGGAGCGCGTCGCGGCCCACCTGGACGAGGGGCGGCCCGTGCGGGCGATGGAGCTCACGGACGACGAGCGCGCCGACCTGCGGGAGCTCTTCCTGCTCACCGCCAAGCCGACCATGTACGTCGCCAACGTCGCCGACGACGGCTTCGAGGGCAACCCACTGCTGGATGCGGTGCGAGCGCACGCGGCGGAGGAGGGCGCCCAGGTCGTGGCCGTCTGCGCAGCCATCGAGGCCGAGATCGTCGAACTGGACGAGGACGAGCGCGAGGAGTTCCTGATCGACCTTGGCCTGGATGAGCCGGGCCTGAACCGCGTCGTCCGCGCCGGTTACCAGCTGCTCGGCCTCGAGACCTACTTCACCGCCGGTCCCAAGGAATGCCGCGCCTGGACCATTCCCAAGGATGCCACGGCGCCCCAGGCCGCCGGGGTCATCCACACCGACTTCGAGCGCGGCTTCATCCGCGCCGAGGTCATCGCGTACGACGACTTTATTGCCTGCAAGGGTGAGCAGGCTGTCAAGGAGGCGGGCAAGCTGCGCAGTGAGGGCAAGGACTATGTGGTGCGCGACGGAGACGTGATCCACTTCCGGTTCAACGTGTAGGCGGCCCCGGCACTGGAGGCAATGACAAGCGAAACCCGTGGGCGGGGTGCGACCGAAACTGACGCGCCGGCCGAATCAGTCACGCGGCTTGCTTGATGTAGTCGTCCCAGTAGGCGTCCCAGCGGTTGTTGGCGCGATTGAG
>JANQFX010000077.1 GCA_028277725.1 Thiohalocapsa sp. | reverse complement strand
ACAGTCCAGACAGGTGACGCCGTTCTGTCCATGCTGGCTGTGGTTCCACTCCCAGTAGAGGCCGGGATTCTCACCCATGTGGCAGTCGACGCATTCCTGGCCCTTGGGGTCGCCCCAGTCGACGCCGGGCTGGCCGGCCGGGCGAACAGCATGGACGTTGGCGGCGAACAGCAACAGCACGGCCGCCGCCGGTAGGATGCGGACTATGCGCTGCGCGACACTGGGCAGCGGCCCGCGGCTCGATGACTTCATCTGGCTACTCCTCGGACGATGGTGGATGACGCGACGTCCGTATGGCGGCTTCGGTGGTGCCCGCGATGGCGTCGCAGCCGTTTCGGCGTTGCCAGGTACGGGGTCCGGCCGCCTGGTCGGGCCTTTGGGTCCGAAAAGGGAGCGGATCATGAGAGTGACTCGGCAGGTGACGCTCGGCGTTTCCCCGCTGGCTGCGCACGAGTTTCCGCGTGCGCCTCGCCGCAAACCTTGAGGAGGCTCAAGCCTGATCAGCGGGGCAGGGAAATGGCCGTGCTGATTGACAAACGTCAACCCAGTCGGTCGTGAAGGCCTTGGACGCCTGCGAACCGCTCGGCTTCCAACGTCAGTGCCGACCGGCGTGTCGACTTCGAGGTCGATACGTCCTTGCGGTGGGTGTCAGATGGACGCGTGACCATCGCGTCGTCGCAGGGCCAACGATGGGCACGACCTGGCGGCCTCTGCCAATCCTGCGGGTGTGGACGTACAACGTAGGATGGGCAAGGCGCAGCCCGCCCATCGTCCAGCGCGGGTGGCGGGCGCGCCGGATAGCGGCCCGGTCTCAACCGCTCGCGATATAGAGCTCCAACTGTTCGATCACCTGCGCCTGGTCGCGGATGACGGCGGCCACCAGGTCGCCGATGGAGACCAGGCCCACCAGTTCCTCGCCCTTCATCACCGGCAGGTGTCGCACCCGGTACTCGGTCATCAGGGCCATGCAGGTCGCGATGCTGGTCTCGGGTGTTACGCGGGGGAGCTTGGATAGCATGACGGTCCGCACGCGGGTGTCGCGGGACGAGCGTCCGGCGAGCGCGACCCGGCGGGCATATTCCCGCTCCGAGATCAGACCGACGACCCGTGAGCCCTCGGTCACGACCAAAGCACCGACGTTATGGGTGGCCATGCTGCCGATGGCGTCGAGCACCGTGGCCTCGGGGTCGATGGTCTGGACCTCGTTCCCCTTGTGCGCAAGGACCGAGGCGACGTTGGCGTGGGTCGCGGAGACCGTGTCGGCCATGGGCTTCTCCAGTGGATCTGTTGGGAGTGGTCTCGGGTCGGAGCAGGGTTTCGCCGCGCCGAAGGTGTCGGCCATCGCGGTCGACTCTGACCGCGAGCCGGTTGGTCGTAACGGCGTCCCGCCGGGCCGACATCATCAGCTTAACCATAGAAGACTAAGAAGTTTCGTCAAGAAAGAGCCGGTGGCGCGATACCTGATTTGACCTTCATCAAGGCCCGCGGGCCGGTGGAGAGGAGACTGGTGCCAATCTCCCACCACCCTTCCACCAACGCGAGGCCCACCCATGAATCAACTCTGTTTCCAGTGTCAGGAAGCCGCCAAGGGCGTCGGCTGCACCACCAAGGGCATCTGTGGCAAGACCCTGGAATCGGCGGGGTTGCAGGACCTCCTCGTCTTTACGCTCAAGGGCCTCGCCGTGGTGGCCGAGGCTGCCGAGCAGCGCGGGCGGGCGGACGACGGCGCCGGTCCCTTCATCTGCAAGGCGCTCTTCTCGACCATCACCAACGCCAATTTCGATGCCGCGCGCATCAACGCACTGATCGGCGAAGGCCTTGCCCGGCGCAATGCCCTCAAGGCCGAGATCGGCTTCAGCAGCGACCTCGACGCGGTGAACTGGAACGGCACCCGCGAGGACTACCCGATCAAGGCCCTGCAGGTCGGTATTCTGTCGGAACCGGACGAGGACGTCCGCTCGTTGCGCGAGCTCCTGGTCTACGGCGTCAAGGGCATGGCCGCCTATACCGAGCACGCGGCGGTGCTCGGCTTCGAAGACCCCGCGATCTACGGCTTCATGGTCGCCGCGCTGGCGTCCACTACCCGACCGCTGGAGGTCCCGGAGCTCATCGACTGGATGCAACGCTGTGGCGAATTCGGCGTCACGGCCATGGCCCTACTCGATGAGGCCAACACCGCCACCTACGGCCACCCGGAGATCACCCGCGTGAGCCTCGGCGTTCGCGGCAATCCGGGCATCCTGATCTCCGGCCATGACCTCAAGGACCTCGAAGAGCTACTGGCCCAGACCGAGGGCACCGGCGTCGATGTCTATACCCACAGCGAGATGCTGCCGGCCCACTACTATCCGGCGTTCAAGAAGTATGCGCACTTCGCCGGCAACTACGGCAACGCCTGGTGGGAGCAGGACAAGGAATTCGCCGCCTTCAACGGCCCCATCCTGATGACCACCAACTGCATCACGCCGGTGAAGCTGGCCTATCGTGATCGCATCTACACCACCGGCCAGACGGGCTGGCCCGGCGTGCCGCATATCGCCGATCGCCCCGCCGGGGGCAGCAAGGACTTCTCGGCGGTCATCGAGCAGGCCAAACGCTGCCGGCCGCCCACCGAGCTGGAGCAGGGCGAGATCGTCGGCGGCTTCGCCCACGCACAGGTCATGGCGCTGGCGGACAAGGTGATCGACGCGGTGCAGTCGGGCGCCATCAAGCGCTTCGTCGTCATGGCCGGCTGCGACGGGCGCCACAAGGCGCGCGACTACTACACCGAGGTCGCTCAACAGCTGCCGGAGGACGTGGTGATCCTGACCGCCGGCTGCGCCAAGTACCGCTACAACAAACTGGACCTGGGCGATATCGGCGGCATACCGCGTGTGCTCGACGCCGGCCAGTGCAACGACTCCTATTCCCTGGCCTATATCGCGCTGAAGCTGAAAGAGGTCTTCGCCCTCGAGGACATCAACGACCTGCCGATCTCCTACGACATCGCCTGGTATGAGCAGAAGGCCGTCATCGTGCTGCTGGCGCTGTTGCATCTGGGTGTGAAGCACATCCGGCTCGGCCCGACCCTGCCGGCCTTCCTGTCGCCCAATGTCGCCAAGGTGCTGGTGGATAACTTCGACCTGAAGCCCATCGGCACGCCCGAGGAGGACGTCGCCGCAATGCTGGCGGTGGCCTGAGCCCGCCCTCCCCCGGATCACCGTCATGGTCATGCCCCAGCCCCAGGTCGAACTCCGGCCGCCGACGCGTCCATCCGCGACCGGCCCGACACCCAAGGGTACGGATCGCTACGGGCTGCTGGCCCTGGGGTTTCGGCCGTTCTTCCTGGTCGCGGGCCTGTTGGCGGTCCTGTCGCTCGCGGCCTGGCTGGCCGTCCTGTTGGGCCTGCTTGCGCCGCCACGCTACCTCGCCGGCAGCAACTGGCATGCGCATGAGATGCTCTTCGGCTATACGGCCGCAGTCACCGCCGGTTTCCTGCTGACGGCGGTGCGCAACTGGAGCGGCATGCCAACGGCCACGGGTGGCGCGCTCGCGGCCCTGGTGGGGCTTTGGGTCGCGGCACGGCTCGCCCCCTGGCTCGGGCTGCCCGACTGGTTGGCCGGGGGGCTCGACATCGCCTTCTTTCCGGCACTGGCCCTGGCATTGCGGCGCCCGTTGTGGCACGGGCCGAATCGTGCCAACCGACTGTTCCTGGCCGTGCTCGGCGGAGCCTCGTTGCTCGCCCGCCTCGCCGGTTGGCACGACCGCCGCGCCTGGGGCCTGCCGATGTTGGCGGTGTTGTATCTGGGCCTGCTTTGGCTCGCCGCGGGCTTGATCCTGGATGGTCTCGCCGACTTCCGGTTGTTGCCGCCGAGTGTCGCGCTGCATGTCATCACCGCGGGTGCCATCGGCACCATGACCCTCGGCATGATGGCGCGGGTGACCCTGGGGCATACGGGCCGTCCCATGCGGGCGAGCCGGGCGACGACCCTGGCCTTTGCGCTGGTTACGGCCGCGGCGCTGCTGCGGGGCCCGGCGGTCTGGCTGGAACCCGCGCTCTATCAGACATGGATGCTCGCCTCCGGGGCCTGCTGGATCGGCGCCTTCGTCCTGTTCGTCGCCATCTATGGGCCGATGCTGCTGTCACCGCGGATCGACGGCAAACCGGGCTGAGCGTGGGCCCCTTGACCGGGCCTCGATCCGCCTAAACCGACCGGCGTCCTCAGTGCCGTCTCCCGCGGTCCACCGCCAGGGCGGCGACGAAGCCGAGCGCGGCCAGGGTCGAAGCGGCGCCAAAGGTGATCATCGGCCCGGCGCCGGACCAGAGCGAGCCGGCGATCAGGCTGCCGACGGCGCCACCGAGTCCGAAGCTGACGCTGTTGTAGAGGGCCTGACCCCGGCCCTGGGTCTGTCCCGGAAAGTAGTGATGCGCCAGATGGATGGCGGCGGCGTGGAAGCTGCCGAAGGTCGCGGCGTGCAGGAGTTGGGCGAGCAATTGCACGGCGACAAGGTCCACGAAAGCACCGATCAGGAGCCAGCGCAGCACCGCCAGCGCCAGACTCGCGAGTAGCAGCCGGCGGGCGCCGAAGCGCGTGAGCAGACGGTGCATCTTGATGAACACCAGCACCTCCGCGCCGACGCCGAGCGCCCAGAGTGCACCGACAGCGGCGGAGGGATAGCCGTTGGCCTCCAGATAGATGGAATAGAAGGCGTAGTAGGCGCCGTGGCTCGCCTGCATGAGCATGCAGGCGCCGAGGAAGGCGAGAATCTCCGGTCGCGCCAGCAGGCTGAGCAGGGAAAGGTGCGCATGCCCGGCCTGCGCATGGCCGCGATCCGGGATCATCAGGCAGCTCAGCCAAACGCCGACGAAGAGGGCCAGCACGGTCAATGGAACGACGCGACTGTCGGCCCACTCCTGCCACCAGCCGAGCGCCACCACCGACAGAATGAAGCCGACGCTGCCCCAGACACGCACGCTGGCGTAGCGGTTCACACGCTCGCCAAGGTGGTTGAAGGTCACCGCCTCCATCAGCGGCAGCGGCGCATTCCAGAAGAAACTGAAGCCGAGCATCACCAGGGCCATGGCCCAGAAGCCTTCGGCCCAGAACACCGGCAGCATCAGGACCACGGTCAGCAGCGCGGCGAGGCGCACGATGGGCATGCGTTCACCGGCGCGGTCCGCGAGCAGCCCCCAGAGGTTGGGTGCGACGATCTTGGTGCCCATGAGCACGGCCATGAGCACGCCGATGGCCGCCGGCGCGAAGCCGCGCTCCAGCAGATAGGGGCCCCAGTAGGGCACCAGCGCGCCTAGGGCCGCGAAGTGGAAGAAGTAGTAGCTGGAGAGGCGGGCGTAGGGCATGGACGACGGCGGCTGCTCGCTGCGGATGGTTCGCACGCCTGAGCCTAGGTCACCAGTCGCCGATCCACGTAGCGGACTCTAGGGGTTCTGTGGGGTCCGCCGAGCGGACCAACCGAAGGGTTCAACCTAGATGGAGTAGTTGGACGGTTGTCAGGGTGCGTCCCGCGGGGCGTCCAGCGAGGCACAACGACGCGGAATAGTCTCTCTATTCCAAGGAGTTGTAACAAAGCTGGGCGGCCCGCGGGGCGTGCCATGGCGACCGTAGCGCC
>JANQFX010000093.1 GCA_028277725.1 Thiohalocapsa sp. | reverse complement strand
CTCGAAGACGCATTATTCCTCCGAACTGGGCAAGACCCTGTTCGGCAATACCCTGCACGAGTTTGACTTGATGGAAGGCAATCTGGTCGCGACTCGCGTCCTGGGTCAAGCGGACGTCGGGGAGGTCGAGGCATTGGTCTTTCGTCCCCAGAAGACCCTCGGGTACCTGTTTACCCGGGCGGGATTAGGCGATTGCCGGAAATTCTCATGCCAGATGGCGATGGATTGGCGTCTGCCTTCAAGGAGCGCCGGCAGGCGCATCGCAGCGCGATGTGACGGCTGGCGCGACGCGGAAGGCGGGCGTCAAGACCAGCCAGGTGGGATGAGAATTGATAGAAATCGCCTTAGGGTCCGCAAGTGCCGCGAGGCTGGATACTGCCTTGGTTCCTTGACGGCTCGCGGCTCCGATCACGGGTCCGCCGGCTCGTAGAGAATGACGTGCTCCTGCTCGTTCGGGTCGTTTCGAACCACGATGGCGCGCGCCGCTCAGCCATAACCTGCGCATCTTCGATACAGCACCTCGACGGCGTCGCGATTTGCGCCGAAGCGGCAAGACACAGCGCGGTGGCGCTCGAAGTATTTGCCCGTCTCCTGCGCGCCCACCGCCTCGGTCGCCAACCAGGCCGGGGTACTCGCCGCCTGCTCCGGCGTCTCATGACCCCCAAAGCCCAGATTCCGGCTCAAGTTGGACACCACGTCGCCCGGGTGACAGGCATTCACGGTGACGCCAGTGTCCGCAAGCCGGTGGGCAAAGGCCACCGTCAGCATGCGATCGGCCTGCTTGGACTGCCGGTAGGCCGCGTCGTTGTCGTAACGCCGGCGCTCAAACTCCAAGTCATCCAGATCCAGCCCGCCGGCCCAATAGCTCGCGACATTGACGACCCGTGCCGGCGCCGACTCGAGGAGATGGTCGCGGAAGGCCCGGATCATCCAGAAATAGCCGAGTACATTGGTGGCGAACTGCAGCTCGATTCCCTCGGGGGTCTCCTCGCGTCGGCGCGGCGTCACCGCGGCGTTGTTGACGAGAACGTGGGCTGAACCTTCCCAGCGCTCGGCGAGGGCGGTAATCGAGTCCCGCCGCGATAGGTCGACCAACTCGTGGCGCACCCGCTTGTTGCCGGTTCGCTGCAGGATGTCCGCGACCGCCGCCTGCGCCCGCGCCGCATCGCGGCACAGCAGGACGACCTCATAGCCCGGAGCGGACGCGATGCGGGTCGCGATCGCTTTGCCGATCGCCCCGGTCGCGCCGGTCACTAGTGCGACGGCTGAAGAGCTCTGGTCTGTTCGCTTGCTTTTCATGCGGCTTATCAATGTCGGTCCGATTGAGACGACGAATCCAGATCACCGCGTCCAGTATGAGGCAACAATGATGCTCGCGCATTCGCGCTGCAGGCGGTTGAAAAAGTCCACGGCTTCACCGGTTTTCGCAACCCTGACGTTGACACCCGCCGCCCGCAGCGGGTCCGCGACATCGCCCATAGCAACCATGTGGTCTCTCGGACCAACGCTGTTCAGCATAAGGCGATCTCCGAGAATTCCCATACCATGGCAGCCGGGCGGATGAGGATGTCCCAGCTGGGTAAAGCCGGGTTGCGTTGTAGGCGCTCCTCCACGCTCCGCATGGCTTTCTTTGATAACGCTATGCCCTTTTCGTAGACGTTTCGGCTCAGCTCAACGATGGGGTGGAGACCCTTCCAGGTCATGGACCTAGCCCATTCCAGCATGGTCTCGTGGTCGGAGAGTTTGGTGCCGTTCCAATGCTGCTCGAGAATGCCCCAGCAACGCTCGATCGGATTGTACTTGCTGTGGTACGGGGGGTAGTACAACAGCTGCACGGGCTTGCCGATATCGTCGGTGAACTGCACCATGCGGTTGAGGAACTGCGTGCGCCGGCCACTGCTTTCCGGCCCGTTGTCGGCTTTGATCTGCAGCAGCGAGGTTGCCTCGCGTTGCGATCGCCGCGGGTCTTGCCGCCACGCGAATACGCGCCGATGTTCACCGTGGCCTTACAGTCGATGCTCAATCGCCGCACGCCGGCGTCGGTGGTGCGCTCCTTGGCGTGGATGTTCTCGAAGATGGCATCGGTTTCCGGAATTTTTCTTGGGGCTTGGCCTTCAGCACCGGGCGCAGCCGGTAGCCGTTGCGGTTCAAGACCGCCGCCATCGTGCTGGGCGACGGCAGCAGCGCATCGGCGAAGCCCTGCGCACGCAATTGCGCGAGCGCCTCTGCGGCGGCGAGCCGCGTGAACGACCGGCTGGTGCGCAAACTCGGGTCCTGTTGGGCATGCGCTCGCGCCAACACCCACAACGCCTCGGCCACCTCGGGGTGCTTTTCCTCCCAAAGCTTGTCGCCAGCTACGACTGACTGGGCGCCCAGGCACACGACGCCCGTGCGTACCTCATCTAGCCCGGCGCGGTCCCGCGCACCGACACGCACCTGCGGAGGAGAGAAGGCCGAGTCTCTTGGTCGTCATCGCGGGTTTCCTCTGTCTGAGTCGACTGTCGAAAGACACTTGCGTCAGCCCAGCGGAGTGCGTTCCGCCGGGCAGGTGAAATCGGGCTGGCGTGACCGCTGGAACGGCGGCCTCGCTGGCGGGGGGCGCGGGCTGGCGCCCCAGCATGCGCAGCAGGGTCGCGTCGCGGTCGATGAAGTGATGCTTCAGCGCCGCCAGCGCATGGACGGCGGCGAGGGTCACCAATGCGATGGCGAGGACCAGATGGACGTCGCCCGCCAGGTCGGCCTGACTCGGCAGCCCGGTCAGCGTCGCCGGCACGCTGAACAGGCCGAAGACGTCGAGCGGCCGACCGTCGGCGGTCGAGATCAGATAGCCGCTCGTCATCACCAGGAGCGGCAAGAGGTACAGCAGCCTGTGCGTCAAGCGAGCGATGCGCTGCTCAAGCGCCGACTGGCCAGGCTCCGGGCGCGGCCTGGGGTTGACCAGCCGCCAGCCGAGACGCAGCAGAAGGGTCAGCAGCAGCATCACCCCGATCCCCTTGTGCAGCTCCGGCGCGCGCCTGTACCAAGTGTCGTAATAGGTCAGCTCGACCATCCAGAGCCCCAGCGCGAAGAGCCCGACGACGACGGCCGCGATCAGCCAGTGCAGCAGCACGGCGACCAGGCCATAGGTGTCCGCGGTGTTACGCCACATTCAAGTCGCCTGGAGAGAGAGGGAACAGGGGCTGACGCACTCGGCGAGGCGCGCGCTCCGAGCGGGATCCGCCGACTGCTCTGGCCCCGCGGCGGAGCCTGGAGCACGATCGCACGGACTCAAACGAGAATGCGTCTCCTATTCATTCTTCTATGATCCCGCATTGCTCGGCGCAGGCATGGATCGAGCCGCGCTTGGCAAAACGATCGGTCGCGCTGAGGGGCGTCGATCATGGTTCCGTCTGCTCGCCTGCTATCTGCGCCGGGTAGGGGCGGGTTTCAAGCCCGCCCCCTACGGCCAGAAAGGCGCGTGGGTCGAGCTGGTGACCGATGACCGCTGAGGCGTAGCGAGTCCGCCGGCAATAGGGTCAGATGCTCGTCGGCATCGGCAGTCGACTCAGCAAAGGCGCCATCCGAGCTTGGCCGGTGCCCGGAACGGGCTCAAGGCCAGGAGACCCCCGAAGCTTCGGCGACTCTCGCAGCCTTCGGCGGGTGCTTGGGCCGGACAAGAGCCTGTCGGCCTCCGGACTTGACCCACCGTAGACAATTATAGAGAATCGTTCGCATTATCTCTTGAAAACCGGTCCCTCTCGTTGCCGCAAGCCAGCGTTTTGGGCACTCCGCTCGCTACCCCCTCGATGCCTGATGACTCTCGCCATGCTCTCTGCCAACGCGCTTGATGACCTTGCCGAGCTGTACCAAAGCCATCACGGATGGCTGCAGCGCTCACTTCGCAAGCGGCTCGGCGATGCGCCCATCGCGGCCGATCTCGCTCAAGATACCTTCGTACGCCTGCTGGCCAAGGACCAATTGCCCCAGCTGCGCGAGCCCCGGTCCTATCTGGCCATGATCGCCTCGGGACTGGTCGCCAACTATTGGCGGCGGCAGTCGCTCGAGCAGGCCTACCTCGAGGCGCTGGCCGCCCGACCTGCGCCGCTTGCACCCTCTCCGGAAGAACGGGAGCTGATTCTGGAGGTGCTCGAAGAGATCGCCCGGCTGCTCGATGGTCTTCCGCCAAGGGTCCGCGAGATCTTCCTCCTGTCGCAGCTCGATGGCCTGACGTATCCGCGTATCGCGGATCGGCTCGGGGTCACCGTCAACGTCGTGCAGAAAGCGATGGGCCGCGCCCTGGCGCACTGCTACCGCGCACTCTATGGGGGCCCGGCTTGAGCGCTTCAGATGGCTGCGTGCGACTCGAGCAAGGACGGCGCGTTACCTGTCGGCGAAGATAACGAGCCGATTGCGCAGGCGATCGTCGATCAAGCCATTCGCTGGTACGTCTCACTCTCATCCGGCACACCATCGTCGAGGGAGCGCGAGGCGTTCGCGGCCTGGCGAGACGCCCATCCGGATCACGCCCGGGCCTGGCGTCGTCTCGAGCATCTGGCGGGGCGTCTGCGAGAGTGCAGCGCGCAGGTCGAGCCCGAAACGGCTCGCGCGGCCCTGGTCCGGCTGCGCGATCCCGGCCGAAGGCGTCTGCTCAAGGGTCTGGTGTGGACCGGCGGCGGCGCGCTTGCCATCTATCTGTCGCGGGACGTCCTGCTCACATCCGCCCCATTAACGAGGATGCTGACCGATCATCGTACCGCCATCGGTGAGCAGCGTGAGCTGAGACTCGCCGATGGTACCCAGGTGCTGATGAACACGGCGACGGCCCTGGATATCCGCGAGGAGCCAGGGCGGCGAGCCATTCGATTGCATTCCGGCGAGATCTGCGTCACAACGGCCGGCGCATCGGGCGGTCGGCCATTGCGTGTTGTCACGCGAGACGGCTCCCTCACGCCGATTGGCACACGCTTCAGCGTGCGACGCATCGACGCCGGCCCCTTCTCGGCCGGATCGACGCAGGTTTCGGTCAGCGAGGGCGTGATCGAGATACGCACGGCCGACGCCCTGGCCGGTGACGGCGAAACCGCCCGTTCCAAAGAGCTGCATGCAGGCCAGGTGACCCGCTTCGACCGCTCCCATATCGATCCACCTCAGGCCCTTCCCGACGACGCGCTCAGCTGGACCCAAGGCATGTTCACGGCCCAAAGCCAGCGTCTCGGTGAGTTCGTCGTCGCGCTCGAGCGCTACCGCGTCGGCCTCATCCACTGCGACCCGGCGGTCGCCGATCTGCGCATCACAGGTGCCTGGCCGCTCGATGGCCCGGAGGCGACGGATCGCATCCTCGCCTCACTGGAGCGCCATCTGCCGGTGCGGATCCGGCGCCGAACGCGTTACTGGGTCGTGATCGTCTCGGCCGGGGCTCCTCCGGAAGGCTGATCGGCGCGGTCAGCGCCAATCCGCCAAAAAAAGTCGGCAGTATTTTCGTGCTTGCGGGGCAAAGGAGATAGACGGCCGCACTTCGCATGATCGCGCTCTTCGCAAGATCGAGGTCCTCGTGCGGCTCCATCGAGCCACTTGATGTACCAGGGATCCTAACATGACGATTTTGCGCCCCGCTTCAGCAGCTTCAATAGTGGAAGACGCGAGCCGCGTCTCGACCGCAAGACAAACGGCAAGAGCCGCCCCGCCGCGGAAGCCGATCATCGAAGCCATGCGCGTTGCTGGCCTTGGCCTAGCTCTCACCACGCCACCCTGGCTCGCCCTGGCCGATACGCCGAACGAGGTCCGCCGCTTCGACATCTCGGCCGGCCCGCTCGACAGGGCATTGACACGCTTCGCCCGTCAGGCCGGGGTTCCCCTGGCCGTCAACGCCGAGCTCACGGCCAGCCTCGACAGCCCTGGCGTGCACGGGGATCTCGCCGTTCCGGCGGCACTGCAGAGGCTCCTGTCCGGAACGGGGATCAAAGCGGTATGGGATCGACGCGGAGAATACACTTTTCGCAAGGCATCGACCCTTGCAACAGCGGACGAAGGAGAGGTAACGGTCGAGCTTGAAACGCTTACTGTGACAGCGACGAAATCCGATCGGGAGATCGGCCAAGTCCCGGCGAGCATCTCGATTCGTGACCGCGAGCAAATGGACGTCCAAGGGGTACGGGACGCCAATGAGGCCCTGATCGGAATCACCGGCACCGAAGTCACCACGTTTTCAGGCACAACCGGAAACATCAGTATGCGGGGTATTACCAGCCCCCAGGTCTTCAACTCCAACATTCTGGTGGCCCTGGACGGCGTCCCGCAGACGTATATTGGCGACGAGCTCATCACGACCGAATTGCCGTTTGTCGGCGTGGATCGGGTCGAGGTCATCCGCGGCCCGGTATCGATGCTGCATGGCCGCAACGCCCTGGCGGGAGTCGTGAACTACGTCATGAAACGACCCTCCTGGACCCAAGAGGGGTCGGTTCGCCTCGATGCCGGGAGCGAGGGCTACTACTCGCCGCAGTTCCTTCTGACCAGCCCGATCACCGACAACCTCGCCTACCTGGTGACGGCAAGCTATCAGCATACCGACGGGTGGCGGGATGAGACGGAGCTCGACCGCACCGACGCCTTTGGCTCCTTGACTTGGCGGCCCACCGCCAACGATGAGATCACTTTCATGGCTTCGTATCTCGACTACAAGAATCTCTATGCCACGGAGCTTGCCCTGGACAGGAATGGCGACATACTGCCGCAAAAGGGTGGTCATGAGGCGAATTACAATCTGCCGAATGGACGGTCTGAAAAGGAAGTCGCTCGCGTCTGGATAGATTGGGATCACACATTCAATCCAAGCCTGAAGCTCAAGGTACTGACCTATTACAAGACGGTTGAAGGTGGGCTACGGAACGACGGAGCGGTCATCGAGCACGATCCAGAAGACAGCACCATCACCCAATGGGGCCTATTGACCAACGGTGACGGCAACGATTTCTTCATGGAGCCCCGTCTGACCTGGGACGCCGAGCTCTTTGGCCGGAAGAATCAATTACTCGTCGGTGTCTCATATCAACGTTTGTGGGGCGATACGGAAACCTATTTCCTCGAGCCGGCTCTCTGGGAGCCCTTCACCTACGACCGGATCACGGGCGAGAGAGCACACAGTCCGATCGAGGCACGCTTGACCAGCCTAACCGAATACACCGGCACATATGGCTCCTTCTATGGCCAGAACAGTTTCCATTTGACACCAGAAGCAATTCTCGACGTCGGTGCGCGCTACGATTATTACGAGCGTGACGTCGATTACAAAGCCGTTGGCAGCAAACGGGCTAGACAGGTAAAAGGCGATTTCACACATCTCTCGCCGAAATTGGCGCTCACCTACCGCCTGAGGCCCGAGCTTTCTGCATACGCACTTTATTCGCAGGGCTTCCATCCAAGCTTTGGTCCTATGTGGAACTACAGCGAGGATTACGCCGAGCTCGACCCCGAAATCGCCAACAACTACGAGCTTGGCTTGCGCGGATATCTTTTTGAGAAACTGCTCTACCTCCAACTGGCCGGTTTTCTGATGGAGCGAGAGGATTTGGTCGTGTTTGCGGTCGACATCATGGGGCGCGGCGGCTCCCCCCGGAATGCCGGAAAGCAAGACATCTGGGGAATCGAGCTTGAAACCCGCTTCGATCTCCATCGGATTGTGCCTGGCCTATCCGGCTTCTTTAACTACGCCTATTATCGGCCAGAGTGGAAGAGCTACGTCTACGACGAAGGCGGCGTGCGCTACGATTTTTCCGGCAAGCAGCCTGTGCTGACGCCCGATCATATCGGCAACTTCGGTCTGAGCTATCGCCATGCAGCAACCGGCCTCGGCGTGAACGGATGGATCAATTACGTCGGTCGCCGGTGGGTCGACCCGAGCAACCGTTTCAGCTTGGGGCCATACAATACGGTGAACCTATCCCTCGACTACCTGCCGCCAGATCTACCAACCTGGGAGGCGAGCATTCGGTTTCTCAACGTCTTCGACGAGGAGTACCTCAGCGCGGTTTCTTTCGACGAGCAGGGCGCGATCGGTGGCCACTTGGGAGCACCGCGCAGTGTGCTCGCCACCGTTCAGTATTATTTCTGACCGTCAAATACCTGTCTTGGAAAACAATTGAGGCCATGAAATGAATATTGCGAAGCGATTGGCGTTTGCTCTCGGCTTTTCCACATGGCTGTTGCTCGCACCTTTCACAGCTGAGGCGCACAACCCCTGGCTCAGTCTCCCGCATCATTACGTCGAGGAAGGCGGTCAGGTGAAGGTCCTCTTCGGCTGGGGACACAAATTCCCATTGGACGATTTCCTCAAAGATGGGGATGTGACCGGGGTGACCCTTCATCCCCCAGAAGGCGAGCCCACCCGTGTGTCAAGCGTCAATGAGATGCTGTTCGAGACCCCACCTCTGCGGCAAAGCGGCGTCTATCTGGTCACCTCCGAGAAGAAGCCCGGGTTCTTCACGTCGCTCGAGAAAGGCTTTGTCCTGAAGCCGAAGGCTGGGCTGGAAGGCGTCAAACGATGCAGCAGCTCGCGGAGCTTCATGAAGGCCATTGTCGTGGCGGGTGAGAATGGCGCCGGGAAGGTATCACGCAGGGTCGGACAAGCGCTCGAGCTCGTACCGCTCGATGATCCCGCCACGCTCAAGGCGGGTGACGACATGCGCATCCAGGTGTTGTTTCAAGGTGAGCCGGTAGACGACTGGCCTCTCGTCCACGCGACCTATTCGGGTTTCGGTGTCCCTCATGCCTTCGCCTATAGCGATTATGCGAGCGGATACCGGGACGGCATCTTCACGCTGCGCATCTTGGAATCCGGGTCTTGGCTCGTCCTGGTGAAGAAGGAGGAACCATACCCCGATCCGGCTGAGTGCGACGTCGTCACCTATAAGAGCGTCTTGACATTCGAGGTCAAGTAGCGCCAGATCAGCCGTCGGCGTCGTCTCGGCGCAGAGTGCGGTCCGGACGACGCTCCATCCGGCCGGGCTGCGCGGCCAGGTTTCGCTTGAGGATCCGCGCAAGCCGCAGGGGCCGGTCGGTTTGGAGCGGCTCCGCGGGGCTCGCTCGGCGGCGCGACCCTCGACCAGGAGCAGAACAGCTATGCCGAGCTCATGATGCGAGGTCAAAGCGACATGGCCGATCGGGATCTGAGAGATCACCCCCGCATCGCTCAGCGCGGCTCCCAAGCTGATGTAGTCGCAGGCACCGGCCCGCAGAGGTGCCGCGGCATGATGGAACAGCAACCCGCTCCGGTGGCCGGCCGTGGGGTAGAGATACAGACCGCGGCACGCTCGTTCCGGCAGTCCGTCTTTCTCCGCGCGCGATGAGGGCTCGGAAGGCACCCGGCCGATGCTCCGGCAACGCCCCCGGCAGATGGGTCAGTGTAAAGATCGCAGGCTCGGCACAGGTCAGGCTCGCGGGGATAAGGGCAAGCTGCTAGATCGGTTGCATGGGTGTCAGTCTGCTTTGAGTGATAAACAATCCAGCAAGACGCAGACCATTGAGCCTGCCGAGTGCTGAGCGGGCCTTGAATCTGAGCGCCGCTCATGGTCAGGCGCTCCTCAGCAACCCCAGACCTCGATCGCTCGCTCACGCCAGCGCTCCTCGCGGTGCCAGATCTTCTCCTCCCAGGGCTTGTCCGGCGTGCGATCGAA
>JANQFX010000120.1 GCA_028277725.1 Thiohalocapsa sp. | reverse complement strand
CCCCCGCGACCGGCCCGAAAACGAACGAGACCGCCGCGCGTCGCCTACCTCGAACCGAGGGCGGCGTAGCACCGGTGGCCGGAAGGATGATCAAGGCCCGGGCGAGACCAGGCCCCCTTGTGGGGCACCTTCGTCACTCGCCGTAAACGTCCCGTCTTCCATGATGCCGGCCTTCAGAAAGCGCCGCACGATCCGCAGAACATTCGGATCGGCGATGCGATGTTCCAGGAAGCGCATTAAGTGGGCATGCGAGAGGTGCTCGAAGAAGCCTTTGATGTCTGCCTCGACCACCCACTGCGTCCGCCCGTTGGTGCTGACCTCCGCAATCCGCCGCAGCGCATCACACGCGCCGCGCTCAGGGCGAAAGCCATACGAGCAGTCGCAGAACTCGGGTTCCCAGATTGCCTGCAGGATTTGGCTGAGCCGATCTTGGACCAGACGATCCTCGAAGCTCGGCACCCCAAGCGGTCGATGCCGCCCATCCCCTTTGGGGATATAGGTGCGCCGCACCGGCATTGGCTGATAGCCCAGTCGGCGTATCCGTTCCGATAGGTCCGTCAGTCGCGCCTCCACGCCCTGTCCGTAGTCGTCCTTCCTGATCCCATCGACTCCAGGCGCCTTGCGTCCGTCTTGTCGCCCGAAGCTCTCGCGCAACCCCTCGGGGTCAAACAGCAACCCCATCAGGGACGTGAACCGCGTCCGCGGCTGTTCGCGCGCCATCAGTGTGAAACGCTCAAGCTTGGTTGTCACGGTCAGAGTCCTCTCAGCGTAGGGCCGTGTGTCGCTCGCGCGTTGTCTCAAACCGCCACCCCTTTGCTCAGCACCGCATTACCAGGCGTCAACGCTCATATGAGTGGCTCCGACTTCCAAGCACCACCGCCCGCGTCCTCGTTCTTACACTTGTTCACGGGTGCCCGCTTCCAACGGACCGATGCTCGGATCTCCCTGGTTGCCGCATATTCTCAGTGTCAGGCTCGACACGGCCTCGGACCCCGGGGAGTATCCGTGCCGCTCGCCAGCGCGCGACACGCATTGTTGCCTGCCGGGGGGCCAAGCCCGTCGGCACTCTCCAACCAAACTTTCGGGGCTCTACACCTTCAGGGTCGGCATCACCCGTTACCTTTGCACCTCGCCTGCTTATCAGCCGAAGCATCGGCGCGCCTGTTACCAGTCACGCCGCAAGGCTCGATACTGGGCTCGCGGCTCACGATTACCCAGGCGGGACTCGCGCCCGCTAGAACACGCGGCCTTGCCAGGCCGCACTGGCCCCTGATTCGGCATCTGCGCGCCTGGGCCAACGAGCCCAGCCTGCTCGCTGTCGCCCTGTCCTCCAGCGCGCTGATGATGCGCCAGTTTTCGCGGCACCAGAACGTCGCCGACCCGGCAGAGCTCTGCATCATGCCCAGGGTCGGCCACATCTTGCACGGCGAGTTCAACCGCGCCGATGAACTGATCCGCGTCGGCACCGACACCATGGAAGCCAGCCTCGACGCGTTGCGGGACCAACTCCAACGGGCGTCCCGCCCCCCCTCGTCCGGCCCAGAGCCGTCCAGTCCGGAACCGTTGCGACGATCATCCTAGGATCATGACGTGTGGGTCTGAGGAGGAGCCTCGCTAGCCACAGGGCGCATCGCTCCAATCCTCCTGCCCGCGACCGGGCCAGCACTGCACCTGCACGCCCACCCACTCCAGCTGCCATTCGGAACCCTGGCGATGGAATTCCAGCCGGCGCCGCTGGCCACGTACCGAGTCGTCCGGCAGCCCCATCTGGGTGAGGAGTACCACCTGGTTGCTCGGGTCCGAGGTTCGGGTCTGCACCCGCTCGGTATAGTCACCCTCCACCGGCTCGGTGATGCCGTAGAGGGCCCTTGCGATGTCTGTGGGGCTACCGCGCTTGCTCGTGGTGGCCGGCAGGGGCTGCGGCGCGAAGCCGGTGCGCCCGCCGTTGCCGACGGTCGAGAGAGGGTCCGGCTCGACACCGGAGTCGCTCGACGTCGAGCCGCCGGACAGGCCGGCCCCATCGCTGCCGTCGCCGCCACCGGCCACGGGTTTGCCGCAGCCGCTCAGCATCAACCCAGTGAGGCATATGAATAAGCCGGGGATAGCCAATCGGCGGAGGCTTGGTCGATGGCGAACCGGCATGTCCGCAAGCTACATCGGCGTTGGGGCGCGGCGTCCACTCCCCCACACGCCCATAATCAACTGGCAGCGGCGGTGCTGTACTCGCTCCTGGACCCGGTAAGGTCCCAGGCGAAGGTGCAGTCCAGGTGAGAGAGCACGGCAATGAGGCCACTCTCGCCGTCCTCCACCATCACCGCGATAGGCGCACGCTTGCCGAACTGCTTGTTGCCGCGCTTCACCCACAGATCGCGCATTTCCGGATTGCGCGGGAAATAGGTGTGCAGCGCCTCCTCGATGCGCAGCAGGTAGGCCACGCGGCGGTCCACTTCGGCGTTCGCCGGAAAGGCGTCTTCCTCGCGGAAGCGGGCGATGTTGCGGGCCTTGACACTATCCGGCAGCTGCAGCAGGCGGATCATGTCCTTGGCGCTGAGGTTCCAGCTCTCCAGCATGCCCATGACCTTGCGGGTCATGGAGTGGCGTTGATCGACAGTGAGTTCCGACATGGGCGTTGACCTGAAGGGTTGGGGCGCGCGGTCTTCGCCGCGCCTGCCTGAGGGAAGTCCAGATGGTAAGCAAGACATGCAGGCGAAAAACCTAGTATACAACCAGGAAAACGGCCGCCACTACCTCCGCGGCCCGCTGACCAAAGGTCGAGCAGAGAGCGCGCAACCTTCGCCGGGCCGAAGGAGATGCTCGCGCAACGACGCGAAGACGCGACGACACAAGGACACTACGCAGCAAACCAGCGCGGTGCAGCCCTGCCTGCGCGCCCGCCACGCCAGTTGAGTCTCCGCCCCGACCCTCGCGCCTGGCCCTGACCCCGCATCCGTTGCGCCGTTGCGCCGTTGCGCGACACCAGACCCGAACGGCCCGTGAACTGGCCGCGGCCTGCAAGCAGGCTGTTCAGCGGTTTCCGACCCGCAACTCAGACTGCTCAAAGGTCACAGATTGGCCGACGAACCCAATGCTCACCGGCTCGGGTCGGCACGCGTCGAGTCCAGGCCGATGCCTATGGGACCACGCGGCAGCCAGACCTCGATCCGTTCGCCGCCGCGGACCAGGCTCACCGGCACCAGTTCGCCGCGCGCACCGCTGCTCGTGGCCCCGCGCAGGTCGTCGAAACTCAGCACCTTGACATCGCCGTAGCGCTCGATGACGTCGCCCGGCTGCAGCCCGGTCTCGTCGGCGGCGGAACCGGGTAGCACCGAGTCCACTGCCACGCGGTTCGGCTGACCGGTCTCAAAGAGGTAGCGATCGTAGGCGTCGGGACCGATCTCATCCTCAATCGAGGTGCGCTGCTCATTGAGGCTACGCAGCTCCTCGCGATACCGCGCCGTGCTGAGCCAGCCCTCGCGGGCGGCCTCATCGCGCAGGTCCAGCCTCGCCAGCGAGAGCTGCGAGCGACGCCAGATGATGTCCTCGGCCGCCTCCGGCGTCACGCCGACGCGCAGCAGGGCTTCGCGCTGCTCCTCCGGCGTGCTCGGGCGCGTCTGGCCGGTGCCGCTGGACTCGGATTCCGCCGGATCCGGCTCGCGCCGCTCGACTCGAGCGACTCGCTCGCGCAGCTGGGCGAGCTCCGCCTGCATCCGACCCCAGCCGTCGGTCAGTTCCTCCACCCGTGCAATCAGCGCAATGGTCTCGGCGGTGGGCTCGTCGGTCGCTCCCGCGGAATCGGTCGCGGGTGCAGGCTCGTTCGTTTCGGTGACCGTCTGATCGACGGGCGGTGCGGTCACCGCCGAGATGACCCCGATCGGCTCATCCTCGGCGGACTGCTTGGTCACCGCTGGGGCGTCCTCCACAGGTCGCGTGGGTTGGACGTCGGCCGGCGGGGTCTCGTCGAGCAAGGTGGAGGCGATTGTCGCGCCGGTCAGCGCACCGGCGAGGAATGTCCCCGAGGCGATGAGGATGAGTCGGGTTCGGGCTTGCATTGGCATGGTCGGCAAGTGATGAGTGGCGATTCAAGCGTGCTCAAGATCCATTTTAGGTCGCCCAGACTCACCGTTGTTCCGCACCGATACTCTGCGCCGATGTATCGCACCGACGCGCGCTTCACCCCAACGCCTCGACCTTGTCCGTTCGTTCCCAGGGCAGGTCCAGGTCGGTGCGGCCCATGTGGCCGTAGGCGGCGAGGCGGCGGTAGAACCCCCCCGGATTGTCCGCCGGCAGGTGCCGCAGACGCAGATCGCGGACGATGGCGCCGATGCGGAAGTCGAAGCCGGCGCGCAGCCGGCGGGCGATCTCGGCGTCCTCGACCTTGCCGGCGCCGAAGGTGCGCACGCGCAGGCTCACCGGGCCGGCGGAGCCGATGCTGTAGCTGAGCTGGACCTCGCACTCGCCGGCTAGGCCAGCGGCGACGGCGTTCTTGGCCGCGTAGCGGGCCATGTAGGCGCCGATGCGGTCGATGCGCATGGGGTCCTTGCCGCTCAGGGCGGCGCCGCTGTGGCGGGCGTACTCGCCGTAGGTGTCGATTCCGGTCTTGCGACCGGTGAGCCCGGAGTGCACGGCGGGCCCGCCGCCGATGATTGGGCCCTCCGGGTTGATGAACAGGTGCGTGGCCGTGTCCGGGGCCACGGGTTGCTCGGCGAGCACGGGCGTGATGACGCCGTTGATCAGGTCCGAAACCAGGCGTTCCGGCTTCGGCCCGCCGTCGCCGGCCTGGCTGGTCTCGAGCGCGATGCTGTGCACCCGCGCAGGGCGGCCCGCCTGGTACTCCACCCCCACCTGCACCTTGGCGTCCGGCAACAGGTAGGGCAGGTCCGCCTTCAACTCCGGGTCGTCCAATCGACGCGCCAGCTGGTGGGCAATGGTGACCGGCAGCGGCATCAGGGTCTCGGTCTGGTCGCAGGCGTAACCGAACACCGTGACCTGATCCTTGGCCGTGATTCGGCCGATGTCCTCGTCGCCCATAGCGTCCAGATCCAGCTCGACGTAGCCCCGCTCCGAGTGGTCCATGAAGCTGGTCATGATGGTGCAGGCGTCGGCGTCGAAGACTGCGCGCGGATAGCCGATGCCGCGGATGACGTCCCGCGCCACGTCCGGAATGGCGAGTCCGCCGCGCGAGGCGTAGTGGGCGGATATGAAGAGCACACCGCTGGCGACGGCGCACTCGGCGACGATGCCGGCGTTCGGGTCCTGGCCCAGAAAGTGGTCGACGATGGCGTCGCTCACCTGGTCGCAGAGCTTGTCCGGATGACCAGTGGTGACGGATTCGGAGGTGAAGATGAAGTCGTCGCTCATGCGCTGGGCTCCGTGGAAGGCGTCACGTCGTCGGCTCCGGCAGCGTCCGGGAGCTGGCAGATGACGTAGGAGGTGATGCCGACGATGCGCCCGTCGGCGAGGTCGAAGAGGTCGCAGAAGTGCATGTCGCCGTCCGCGGTGCGGCCCTCGATGACCACCAGTCCGTCGGACAGGGCGACGCGCGACTTGGTGAGCTGCGGCAGGCCCTGCTCCAGCAGCTCCTCGCAGAAGGCGGCGAACTCTGCTTTACCGGTGATGAGGCGGTCGTTGACGATGCGCCAGCGCACCTGGTCCGCAACCAGAGGCAGAGCGGGCTTGGCGTCGCCCAGGGAGAATGCCTCGCAGGCGACGATGAGTTCGGGGCTCGGCGGTTGGCTCATGGATGTCCGGTCCTCGGCTGGTTGCGGGCTGGCCGGTCGGTCAGGCGGGGAGCTCGGTGGGGCTTGCGGATGTCTGATCAGCCGCGCGCCCCGGCGCGGGTAACTCCTTGTATCCGGGCTTGGTGGCCTCGTTGACGATCAGCGGCAGCAACACGCCGGCGCCGATGGCGGCCAGGTCCATCCAACCCAGGGGCACGGTGCCGAGCAGCCGGCGCGCGCCGGGCACCACGCTCACCACGACCTGTAGCGCCGCCATGCCCGCCACGGCGCGTGTCAGATGCTTGTTGGGCGCAAGTTCCTCGCCGCCGAAGACGTTGCGGTAGTGACTGCGGGAGCTGAGCGCGTGGGCCAGCTCGTTCATGACCAGGGTGTTGAACGCGAGCGTGCTCGGCGCAGGTCCCAACCCGTACTTGCGCATGCCGTAGATGAAGGCACCCATGGTGCCGACACCGATGATGCCGGACTCGAAGGCCATGCGCTTCAAGTCCTTCTTGGTGATGATGGCCTCCTCCGGGTCGCGCGGCTTGCGATCCATGATGTCCGGCTCGGCGGGCTCCATGGCCAGCGCCAGCCCCGGGAAGATGTCCGTCACCAGGTTGATCCAGAGCAGCTGCATGGGGTTCATGACCTCACCCCAGCCGACCATGACGCCGGCCAGCATCACCTCGATCTCGGTGAGGTTGGTGGACACCATGAAGTGGATCATCTTGCGGATGTTGTTGTAGATGGTTCGCCCCTGAGCAACGGCGACGGTCATGGTGTGGAGGTTGTCGTCCTCCAGCACGACGTCCGAGACCTCGCGGGCGACGTTGGTGCCGCTCGCGCCCATGGCGACACCGATGTCTGCGGCTTTGAGCGCCGGGCCGTCGTTGATGCCGTCGCCGGTCATGGCCACCACAAGCCCCGCCTCCTGCAACGCACGGACGATCTTGAGCTTGTGCGCCGGGCTGACCCGCGCGAACACGTGCACGTTGCGCACCAGACCGGCGAGCAGGTCCGGGTCCATCTCGTCGAGCTTATGCGATTCCAGCACCTGCAGCGGCTTATCGCCCGAAAGACCCAGCTCCTTGCCGATGGCGAAGGCCGTCGCGCTCTGGTCGCCGGTGATCATGATGGTCTCGATGCCGGCGCGGTGGTACTCGGCAATCAGCCGGTCCATGCCAGGGCGCATCGGGTCGGCCATACCGGCCAGGCCCAGCCAGCAGAGTTGGCCGGTCTTGCTCGGCATGGCGGCCTCGTCCAGTTCCCGGTAGGCGGCGCCCAGCACGCGCAGGGCCTTACCGGCCATGCGCTGGTTCTCGGCCATGATCTCCGCGCGCATGTCCTTGTTCAGCCGCACCTTCCTGCCGTCGATGAGCGCGCTGGTGCATAGCGCGAGCACCTCGTCCGGGCTGCCCTTGACGGCCAGCAGGTGCTTGCCGTCGTGGTAGGGGTGCAGGCTCGACATGTAGGGCCGGCCCTCCGCCCGATAGCGGGTCTTGAGCCGCGGCCGCTCGCTGCGCATCTCGTTGACGTCGATGCCGGCGTCCACCGCCAGTTCCACCAGCGCGTTCTCGGTGGGGGAGCCGTCGTACTGCCACTTGCCCGGCACGCCCTTGACCTCGGACTCACTGCACAGCGAAACAATCTGCATCAACCGCACCAGTTCCTCGTTGGCTAGCGGATCGATGCCCTGGCCGGCCTCATCGCTGAGCCGATGCTCCGCCACTTTGAAGCGACGCCCGCCGCTGTGCACCGCCACCACGGCCATGCGATTCATGGTCAGGGTGCCGGTCTTGTCCATGCAAAACACCTGCACCGAGCCGAGGGTCTCGACGGCATCCAGATGGCGCACGGCCACGTTGCGCTTGCGCATGTCGCTGATGCCCATGGCCAGCGTCGTCGTCGCCACCGCCGGCAGACCCTCGGGCACGGCGGCGACCGCCAGGGACACCGAGGCCTTGAGCATCTCCAGCCAGGCGAATCCGCGCAGCACGCCGACCCCGAACACGCCGGCGCAGACGCCGCCCGAGAGCAGGGCCAGCTGCGTTCCCATGCGCCCGAGCTGCTTCTGCATCGGCGTCTCGGGGGACTCCGCCTCGCCGACCATGGTCTGGATCTGGCCCAGTTCCGTCGCCGCCGCGGTGGCGACCACCAGCCCACGGCCATTGCCGCCGGTGACGTGGGTGCCCATGTAAGCCATGTTCTTGCGATCGCCTAGGGCCGTCTCGTCCTTGGGCTGGAACTCGTGGTCCTTGCTCACAGGCAGGCTCTCGCCGGTGAGCGCGGACTCGTCGACGCTGAGCCGGTGGCAGCGCAGCAGGCGAAGATCCGCAGCCACATAGTCGCCGGGGGCGAGCAGCAGCACATCACCGGGCACGATCTGCTCCATGGGCACGGACACGGCCTGGCCGCCGCGCAGGGTCTTGACCTCGCGGGCGCCGGTCTGGGTCAGGGACTGGATGGTGCGCTCCGCCTGGCGTTCGGTAATGAACCCGATGACGCCGTTGATCATCACCACGCCCAGGATCACCGCCGCGTCCAGCAGGCCGCCGGTGGCCACCGCGACGCCGGCGGAGACGGCAAGCAGGCCCACCGGCAAGCTGTTGAACTGACCGATGAAGATGGAGATGTCTGAGCGCTTCTCGGCGGCCGTCAGCGCGTTCTCGCCGAAGCGCCGCAGCCGCTCCGCCACGTCCTCCAGCGTCAGGCCGGCGTCGGTCTGTGCCGACAACGCATGCTCCACCTCCGGTAGCGCCATGGCGAACCAGGCGCGGATCGGCTGCGGCTCCAGCTCTCGGATGCGGGCACCCGCTCCGGCGCTGGAAAGCATGCCGGGTGCCGGCTGGGTCACCAGCAGTCGGCCTAGCCCGCGCAGCATCGCGCCGAAGCCGGACAGCGCCCGGCTGGCCGGATAGTCGGTTGGATCCTTGAATCGATTGGGGTGCAGATGGTCGGGTGAACCGATCGATTCACGTCGACGGCGAGCGCCTGGGTTATCGCCGAGCGCCGCCTCCACCAGTTGCACCAGCCGCGCGAGGGTGAGCGGTGCCGCGAAGCAGACCAGGAGCCTGCCGGTGACCTCGCTGGCGGAGACGCGCTCCACCTCCGTGACGGCCGCCAGCATGGTTTCGAGCCGGCGGCGGAGCACCGGGGCACGATAGAGGCCCCGGACCTCGAGCCGGACCCGTCCGCGACAGGCACTGTGAATTGGGACGACGCGTTCGGTGGCAATGGGGAGGTCGGCAGATTGGTTCATGATCTCCTCGGGTGCGGACAGGGCGACACCGCGGGTGTCTCACCACGATTGGTTCTGCTGCCTCATCGGGCGCTCGACCTCGATGCTACGGAACGATCACCTAGGGCGACAGGTTGTCGATACAGGCCCCTCGACGCCACGGGTCAAGGATCGGACGCGGCGCGCAGCCACGCGCGCACGAAGGGCCGAGCGACACCGCGCAGGAGGCGATACTTGCTGCTCGGCAGTCTGGACCCGCCGGCGTCCACCGAGGGCTCGCCGACCGCCCGAATACGTGAAGGGTTCGGTGCCGCCCGCCAGCGCGGCGCTGCCTGCCATGAAGGCGCCTGCTCTTCATGTTGTACTGGCAACGCCGACGGCCCATGCGATCGCCGAGGCGCCGGGGATGACGACGCCCTCGCTACCGACTTCCCACCGCCAAAGAACCTCGCCGCGGAACGCCTTGGTCCTCGCACCCTGCCCCGCCCCGGAGACGGCAACAAGCCAGCCACCGACGCCCCGACCATCCAGGGCGCGAGCACCAGTGCCGGCGCCGCGGCGGAGGCGAGGTAAGTCAGGGAACAGGCCAGCAGAATGCGACGCGCTTCGCGTGCCTGCTCGTCGGACAGACAGCAGTCGCGCAGCAGCGGCAGGGCCCGATCGAAACTGGCGTCCAGCTCCGATGGCAAAGCCGCCAGCTGAGCGCCGAGCCCGGTGCCGAACATCACCGCAGCCGACAGGCTCAACACCCGCGACGGCGTCGGCGTGCGCGCGGCGATGGCCACCGCCGGCACCGCGAGCAGCAGAGACGTGCCGACGACGGTAGTGACGCGGGCGATCCGCGCCAGCGAGATGTGCAGCCGAAAGGCCCAGTAGCCGGAGGCGTCCTGCAGGGCGTGCCCTACCTCGTGCGCCGCGGTGGTGGCCGCGGTGAGGCTGCAGCGCTCGAAGTGGTCGCGATTAAGACGCACGGCCCGGGCGACCGGATCATAGTGATCGCCGATGTCCGTCGACTCCACACGCACCAGCGTCAGGCCCTTGCGGTCCAGTAGCCGGCGCGCCAGCTCGTTGGCGGGCAGGTAGGCATCGTCGTGGACATCGTGCCGGCGCAGCTGAGCCCCGGCCCACAGACGTGGCCCGAAGACCGCACCTAGCAGCGGTACAATGATCACCGCCGGGTGCATCAGCGAACTTTCTTGCGCTCGGTCATGGATAGAGCATAGATTGCCAGAGAGCCGATGACCACTTCGAAACGCATCCCGGGTGTTCTGCTAGGCTTTTCGTAGTATCCAAGTGGGCAGGGGGGACGCACCGTGACAACCAAAAAGGCCGTCGAACTGCTGAAGAGCGGCGACATCAGCGCGTTCAACAAATGGATCAAGGAACGCCGGAACAAGGGCAAGAGCAGGGTCGACCTGGACGACAAGGACCTCTCCGGCCTCGACCTCCGCAACGCGGATCTGCGTGACGCCCACCTCAACGGCAGCAACCTGCGCAAATCCGACCTCAAGGGCGCGAACTTGCACGGCGCGCGCCTGCGCCAGGCGGACCTGCGCGGCTCCGACCTCCGCGACACGGACCTTGGCAACGCGGACCTGCGCAAGGCCAAGCTCAAGGGCGCGAGCATGAAGCACGCCAAGACCAAGGGTGCGCGTGGGCTGGATTGAAGTCCATCTCATTGAAGCCCACCTCGCGCGAGTCCTTCTGCCCGAGTCATTCTGTGAGGAACCAGGGGGTCGACACCTTGGATCGACGCCAGCCGATCGGCGGCCTACGGCCTGAGACTCAGTTAGAGTCTTCGCATCCTTAAGGCGATCGTCGGAATGAAACATACCGCATGGCGCCGGATTCTCGTTCGCCTCCGCGAAGCGCCGACCCCCGCATAGTCGTTCTATGTGGGGGTCGGCGCGACAAAGGGGGCGGGCGAGAAGACAAGCCGGGTGGTATGTTTCATGACAGAAATCGCCTAAGCACCTTAAACGCGCAGGATGCGCTTGCTGGTCGATTCGCTCCTGCTGGACATGGATGAGCGACTCACCGCGGCGTACGCCAGTCGAGGCGGACGTCGATCCTGCAGGAGTCTCTGCTTCGCGCCTCGCTGCTGCGGTTTTTCTACGACATTCGCTCCGAGCGCCACTTGGTTGAGCACGTTGACTTCAACTTGCTCTACCGTTGGTTCGTCGGTCTGGACATCGACGACTGGGTTGCGGCGTTGAACGATCTCACGATAGCCAAGTCTCCCGGGCAGTGGGGGTCCGCGCAGCCATACTCAGAGTTTGGGAGCGCGGCCAGTGCTAGAGTGCCGCCGAACCGCTCGGCGTACCCTGCAAGTGTCCAGCTCCATCGCACGAGGCCCACGATGTCCAACACCCCCGCGGACACACCGCACCCGAATCGCCTGCGCCAGATCGCGTCCGTCTTCATCGCGCTGGTCATCGGCGGCTTTCTGGTGTTCGGAGCCTATCTCTACTGGGTCTACCACCGCGAGCACCCGACCACCGACGATGGCTCCATCGGCGCCAACTACGTCTGGGTGTCGCCGCGTATCGACGGCCAGGTGATCGAGGTGGCCGTGGTGGACAATCAGGCCGTCAAGCGCGGCGACCCGCTGGTGCGCCTGGACCCGACCGCCTACGCCGCGAAGCTCACGGAGGCCACCAGCGCCGCCAAGCTGGTGAGGCAGGACATCCTGGTGCAGCAGGCCACCGTGGATGCAGCCGCCGCAAAGGTCGATGAACAGCAGGCCCTGACCGATGACGCCAAGCAGCAAGCGGAACGCATCGCGGAACTGGTCAAGCGCGGCGACGAGCCGGCGCTGAAGGGCATCGAGCTGGAGGACGAGTTCAAGGCCGCACAGGCAACCCTGGAGGACATGAAAGCGGAGCTGGTGGTCGCCCAGCGGCAGCTCGGCCCACCGGACATCCAGCAGGCGCGCATCGACAAGGCCGAGGCGGCGGTGGTCGCGGCGCAGGCGGAGTTGGACTGGACCGAGCTCACGGCGCCCGCCGATGGCTGGATCGCACGGGTGATGCTGCGCGACGGCGACGTCGTGCAGTCCGCCGATGATCTGTTCGTGCTGGTCGAGGCCGGCGAGTGGTGGGTCCAGGCCAACTTCAAGGAGACCGACATCGCCGGCATCGAGCCCGGCATGAACGCGCGTGTGCGCATCGACAGCTACCCGCACCGCACCTTCACCGCCACGGTCGAGAGCATCGGCCCCGCGAGCGCGGCATCCTTCTCCCTGCTACCGGCCCAGAACACGACGGGAAACTGGGTCAAGGTGACGCAACGCATCCCGGTGCGGGTTCGTCTGGCGGACCTCGACCCGGCCGCGCCCTATCGAATTGGCATGAGCGCGACCGTCACGGTGGATCTCGAGTCCGGCAAATCCGCTTCAAGCAGCGCGGACAGCGCCGGCACGACCGGTGCGGCGGGCGACAGCGGCAGCAGCGCCAGCTCCGACTGATGCATTGGCCAAGCCGACGCCCCACCCCGTGAGCGACGACCGCGACAACGCCGCTCCGGCACCGGCACCGCCGCCGCTGCCGCCGGGTCTGCAGCGCAACATGCTGCTGGTCACCGCGCTGATGATCTCGATCATGGCGTCGGTGGACATGACCATCGTCTCCGTCGCCCTGCCCTATATGGCCGGCAACCTCAGCGCGAGCCCGGACGAGATCACCTGGGTCGTGACCATGTTCACCTGTGGTCAGGCGCTGGTCATCGGCGTCACAGGGCATCTGTCTCGGCTGCTCGGCCGCAAGCGGCTCGCGATCATCGTCGTCATCGGCTTCGTCGCCTCGTCCATGGCCTGCGGGCTGGCAGAGAGCCTGACCCAGATCGTGATCTTCCGCTTCATCCAGGGCATCTTCAGCGGCCCGCTGATCCCGCTGTCGCAGTCCATGCTGGTGGACGCGTATCCGCCGGAGGAGCGCAACAAGGCGTTGTCCATCTGGGCCATGGGCGTGCTCGGAGGTCCCGCGCTCGGGCCCATCATCGGCGGCTGGCTGGCGCAGGACCTGGACTGGCGCTGGAACTTCTTCGTCAATCTGCCCGTCGGCATCATCGCGCTAATGCTGATTCTGGTGTTCGTGCGCCGGGTCGAGCCGCAGAAGGTCCGCACCGACCTCGCCGGGCTGCTACTGCTAGCGGTCTGGGTGATCGGCCTGCAGATCATGCTCGATCAGGGCGATGACGCGGATTGGTTCGGTGCCATCGAGATCCAGGCGCTAGGCATCCTGTTCGTCACCTTCCTGATCGCGTTCGTGCTGCGCGGCATCGTGGTCGGCGACGACAACATCGTCCGGCTCCGGCTGTTCGCGGACACCAACTTCCTGGCCTGCTCGCTGATGGCCGCCATCATCGGCAGCATCTTCCTCGGCAGCCTGATCGTGACGCCGCAGTTGCTGATCGACTACATGGGTTGGGAGGTCGTCACCGCGGGTCTGGTCATGGGCGGCGCCGGCGCCTTCGGCATCACCGGCAGCCTCGCCGCCGGACATCTGGTCGGTCTGGTCGGCATCCGTTCCATGGCGATCCTGTCGTCGCTGTGCATGTCCTCGGGCTGGTTCATCTACAGCAGGCTCAGCTCCGACGCCGGCCCGCTCGAGGTGCTGGTGCCGCAGGCGATGATCATGTTCGGCATGATGCTGGTGTTCCCGCTGCTTGCGGCCCAGGCGTTCCGCAACCTGCGCCCGGACGAACGCGACGAGGGCGCCGGGCTATTCAACTTCGTCAAGACACTCGGCTTCTCGTTCGGCGTCACCTTCGTTGGCACGATGCTCTACCGCGGCGCACCCGCCAACTGGACCCGCTACGTCGGTGATGTCTCCAGCACCAACCCGGCGTTCACGCAGATCCTGAACGGTCCGGTCTTCAACGGCGATCTGGACCTGACGGCCGTCGTCGTCGCGGACGAACTGGCACGGCAGTCCGGCATCCTCGCCTCGACACAGCTAGCGCAGGTGCTGATGGTGCTGGGGTTGCTGACCATCCCGCTGTCGGTGTTGCTACAGACCAAGGCGCCACCGAAATGAACGGCCGCTACAGCGTTGCCGATCTTACGCATGCACACGCAGACCGGGCCAAACTCTGGAGGCCCAACGACCAAGCGTTTCCAGCGCTACACGCGTCGGGTTTCGACCTTCAGGCCGAACTACGGTCGACGACCGACGGCTGAACCGCCGCGTCACCACCCCTCGATGGGGCTGAACTCGCGCCCGCCCTGGCGTTCGCGCTCTCGCAGCAGGGCGTAGGCGTCGCGGATGGCATCGACTCCGTGCTGCCGCTCCAGCCGCCGCACGACGAAATGGCCGCGCGCGACGTCCTGGTAATGCTGCATGAAGATTAGGTTCAGCGCCGCCGCGCTCACCGACCCCGCCACAGGCACGAGCTGTGCCGCCATCTTGTCAGAGATCACCACACCGAAGCGCGCCGCCACCGCGCGGGCGAGCTGTATGGCGGCCGGGATGTGCGGCCCGTCCATGGGGCCGGCGAACTGCAGCACCCGCTCGAAGTGCAGGCCGAGCGTGACACGCATGCCGTAATAGCCGATCTCGGCCTCGTTGTCGTCGCTGGTGCGCCCGCCGAGGGCGAACACCTGCACGCAGGCGAGCCGCGCCTCACGACTGCCCATGATGTCCTCGCCCTCGCTGCGCGCGATGTCGGCGATGGAGCGCATCATCAGGGCCGTCGCCACCGGTAGCTCCGCAAGCACGGTGAGCGGCCCGAAGAACCCGCCAACGGCGCCGGTGCCGGCCACCATGGCCCGGTGCGCCCAGTCGCTGGACGGGATGGGATCACGGCTGTCCATGGAGCCCATGGCCATCTTCAGCAACCGGTACATGTTGGTCTCGACGCCGTGGTCGAGGCGGCGCTTCCAGCGCCGTGGCATCAGCTTCATGACCTCCTCGAAGGGGGAGGCGAGCACGTCGCTGAGCCGTGCCGCCAGCGACGGGTGCTCCAGGCGCTCATAGGACCAAGCGAGCTCTCGGGCGGCGGGCTCGGGCAGCCCGGCGGCGACGAGCTGCCGCGACTCCGACTCGCGGTCGGCAGGAGGTCTTGGGTTGGGCGATTGGTTCATATCCGAAGCTTAGGCGAAAGGCGTGAAGCGCGCCGGACCGTTCGCGCGGTCGACGTCCACCGATCGGCGTCGTCCGGCGGTTGCGACGGCGCGATGGCCACGGCTGGGGCGCGACATCGACTTTGAGCGAGCCGTACGAGGGAGAGATGGGTCCGGTTGACCCATCTTAGAAGCCGATATCGACGCTTTTACAATGACATTTTCCATCACTCCGCGCCGTTTCGGCTATGCTGGACCTAATCCTGACGCCAGAGGCACCCTAGAGAACCGCATGCATGCCGCCGACGGCCCCAAGTCCGCACAGCGGAAGCCAGTCCCTGCCCGCTCCATCGGGCGCAGGCAGTCCCTGGCGGCGGAGGAGTTCTTCTACTTCTTCCTGCGGCTGCGCAAGAACGAGGTGCGCCGCACCGTGCGCCTGCTGGAGGAGCAGTTCCCGCACGACGACCTGCGCCGTCGCGCGCGCCGCCTAGTGGACGCAAAGACGGGGCTCGCGGCCTTGGGCGGCGGCCTGCTCTATGTGCCGGGGCTGTTTCCGGCGGCAGGCCAGTTCCTGAAGCTCGCCGGCGTGGTCGGCGCCGGCTCCATGCTCACCCGCATGCACCTGTACCTGATCCTCGAGATCGCCTGCGTCTACGGCGAAGACATCGACGACCTCGCCCGGGTGCCGGAGATGGTTGCCGTCGTTGCGGCCACCGGCGTGGGCGGCGCAGCGCCGCAACTGCTCGGCGGTTTCCAGCTCGCGCCCTGGGCCATGGCGGGAACCGGCGCGCTGTCCATGGCGACCGTGACGCGGCTGATCGGTCTCACCGCAACGCGCTTTTATGCGGCCGAACGGAACCCCGCCCCGCTAGCCGACGCGGCACTCGAAGGGATGGAGCCGGCCTGATGCAGCGGCACGGCAAGACTCCAAAACGCCCTCGACACGACGGAGAGCGAATCAATGCATGAGGTCGCGCTGGCCGACGGTGGATTCTGGATCTCCGTCCTGCAGATCATCGCCATTGACATCCTGCTCGGCGGCGACAACGCGGTGGTGATCGCGTTGGCCTGCCGGCGACTGCCCGAGGAGCAGCGCAACCAGGGCATCTTCTGGGGGGTATTCGGCGCCATCGCACTGCGGTTGTTACTGATCTTCTTCGCCCTGCAGCTGTTGGCGCTGCCCTTCCTCAAGATCTGCGGTGCGCTGCTGCTATTGTGGATCGGCATCAAGCTCCTGCAGCCGGAGCCGGAGGTGGATGAGGACGCGGTAGATGCGCCCAATCACCTGTTCGGGGCGATCAAGACCATCGTCATCGCCGACGCCGTCATGAGCCTCGACAACGTCATCGCGGTGGCGGGTGCCGCCGACGGCGACATCATGCTGGTTGCATTCGGCATCATCGTCAGCATCCCGATCATCGTCTGGGGCAGCAAGTTGGTCCTGATGCTCATGGACCGTTTCCCCATCATCATCACCCTCGGCGGCGGGCTGCTCGGCTGGATCGCCGGTGGGATGCTGGTGTCGGACGTGGCGGTGGCTCCTCTGGCACACCACCTGCCCCACTGGACGCACTACCTATTCGCCGCGGCTGGCGCCCTGTTCGTGATCCGTGTCGGCACCCGGCTCGCGCGCAGGACCACGCCCCGGCCGCTGGAAGAGGTCGCCTCCGGGCGGCGCAGCAAGGATACCAACCCCCATGTCTAAGTCCCGCAAGACCACCAAACGGAGGTCGAGGAGGATGACGAAGCTCCTGCTGCCGGTGGACGGCTCCGAGTTCTCGGATCGCGCCCTGGACTATGTGCTGGAGTTGGCCCGCGGCGACGAGCCGGTGGAAACCCATTTGCTCTCGGTGCAAATGCCCATCGACTCCGGCCACGCGCGCATGTTCGTGTCCGACAAGGAGATCGCCGCCTACCACCGCGACGAGGGCATGGCCGTCTTGAAGCCCTACATCGACAAGCTCGACGCCGCCGGGCTGGAGTACCGATGGCACGTGCTGGTCGGCCATGTCGCCCAGACCATCGCTCGCTTCGCCAAGGAGCAGAAGTTCGACAAGGTGGTCATGGGCACCCACGGCCGCACCGGTCTGAAGCAGCTGTTGATGGGGTCGGTGGCACAGAATGTGATCCGCCGCTTGAAGATTCCGGTCGCGCTGGTCAAGTAGCTGGCCACGCACACGGCATCCGCCGCCCACCCCATGCCGGAGCGCACCGCCGCAGCAACGACGCACGAACGTCCCGACCTGACCCAACCGCTGGACGAGGCGACGGCGGCAGCCGTCGACGCGGTCTACCACCTCTACGACCCGCCCCTGTGGTTGGTGACCTCGTCCGAATCCGCCGACGCAGCTAGCACCCGGGGCGGCTGCATCGCCACTTTCGTCGAGCGGGGCTCCATCGTCCGCGATCGGCCGCGCATGGTGGTGGGCATCGCCCGCCAACACCACACCTGGCGCATGATCGAAGCGAGCGGGCACCTCGCGCTGCACCTGTTTCCGGAGTCCTCCATCGACCTGGTCTGGCGCTTTGGGCTCGCGAGCGGCAAGCACCGGGACAAGTTCGCCTCGCTGCCGGACCAGCGCACGCCACTCGGCTCGCCTCGGGTGCCGGGAGCCAGCGCCTGGCTCGACTGCCGGGTCGAGGACCGCATGAACACCGGCGACCGCACCCTCTACCTCACGTCCGTCGTCGCTGGCGGTGTCGTCGATGCGGAAGCCGCGCCACTCACCGTCGGTCGGCTGATGGCGTTGGCGCCTGAGGACAAGCGCACCGAGCTGGACCGGCTCTATGCCCGCGACGGCGCCATCGATGCGGCGGCCATCGACGCCTGGCGCAAGGCGCGCCGGGCCGACTGAGCGCAGGACCAGGCGTCGGCCGCGACACGGCCACCACCGGCGAGCTTCGCCGCCGGCCGCAGGACGCCCGGCAAGACACCCAAGTGTCTTCGATGTGCGACGCCCGTACCGCCCGACCGACACCGTCACGAGACCGCAACGTACGTCGGCACCCAAGCTCGGCTAACATCGGGTCATCCGTCGCCCCGCTGCCCAACTGTCGACTTAAAGGCCCCCTCAGCGGCCGGCCGAATGGTCAGGCCAACCGAGTCCCAACCCGAAGCGCACCTGGCGACACCGCCGACCCGGAACCGAGCCCATGCTGTACCGCGCCCACAAGACCAAGATCGTCGCGACCATCGGTCCCGCCTCGGACCAGCCCGAGACCCTCCAGGCGCTGATCGCGGCCGGTCTCGACGTCGCCCGGCTCAACTTCTCCCACGGCGACCCCGGTTACCACGCCGCACTCATCGGCCGGCTTCGGGACGCCGCCGCGGCCACCGGCCGGCGCATCGCCATCATGGGCGATCTGCCGGGGCCGAAGATGCGCATCGGCGACCTCGCCGATGAACCGGTGGAACTCGTCCGCGACGCCCTGATCACGCTGACCACCGATGACTGTGTCGGCTCGGCCGAGCGCGTCAGCATCACCTTCCCCGGCCTGCCGGCGGCCGTGAGCCCCGGCGACCGGCTGTTCCTCAACGACGGCTTCATCCTCCTCAAGGTGGTCGAGATCCAGGGCAACGACGTCGTCTGCAATGTGCGCGCCGGCGGCGAGCTGCGCTCGCGCAAGGGGCTCAACCTGCCCGGCATCGACCTCGGCATCAGCGCCTTCACCGACAACGACCGGTCCTGGCTCGCCTTCGCCGCCGAACACGGCATCGACGCCCTGAGCCAGTCCTTCGTCGCCGGTCCTGAGGACATCGAGTGCGTCCGCGAGGCCGCGCGCGAGCTCGACTACGCGCCCTTCGTCATCGCCAAGATCGAGCGCGCCTCGGCGCTCGACAACCTGGAGGCCATCCTCGACGCGGCCGACGGCATCATGGTCGCCCGCGGCGACCTCGGCGTGGAAATCCCCATCGAGACCATCGCCGTCGCTCAGCGGCGCATCACCGACCTCGCCAACCGCGCAGGCAAGCCGGTCATCACCGCCACCCAGATGCTGGAATCCATGGTCACCCTGCGCCGGCCGACCCGCGCCGAGGCCACCGACGTCGCCAACGCCATTCTCGGCGGCACCGACTGCGTCATGCTCTCCGCCGAGTCCGCCATGGGCCGCTTCCCGGTGGAATCCGTCGAAATGCTCGCCGGCATCGCCGCGGCCATCGAGCCCGAGCGCAACCTGCGCCTGCAGGCAGAGCGCGTCGGCGCCTACGACAGCAACGGCAGCCGTCGCGCCATCGACCTCATCGCCCGCAGCGTCTACCACACCGCCGAGCGCGGTGCCCCGCGGCTGGTGGCCGCACCGACGCGCAGCGGCAACACCGCCCGGCGGATTGCCCGCTTCCGGCTGCCCTGCCCGGTCGTCGCTTTCACGCCCGATTCCAAGACGGCCCATGAACTCTGCTTCAGCTACGGCGTGCATGCCGAACAGGTCGAGAGCGACCTCGCGGACTGGACCGAATTCGTGCGTGGCTGGGTCTCGGAGCAGGGTCTGCGGGAGGGGCTGGTGCTGCTCACCCAGGGACCATCCGAACAACACCCCTGCGGCAACCACCGGCTCGAGATCATCGAGCTGGACGGCCAGCGGGCTGCCAACTGTGTCTAGCGTCGGCAGCCCGCCGGACGACGGACCGCGCTTCATCCAGGTCGACAGCGATCGCAGGCTCGCCTACGCCGAGTACGGCGCTGGAGATGGAACGCCTGTGCTCTACTTCCACGGCTTCCCGAGTTCCCGCCGCGAGGCGCGGCTACTGCACACCGACGCCCTCGCCGCCGGCGCACGCATCATCGCGCCTGACCGGCCCGGCTACGGCGCCTCCGACCACGCCCGCGACCGCTCCATGGCCGACTGGGCCGAGGATTGCGCCCGGCTGGCCGAGGGGCTCGGTCTCGAGCGTTTTGGCATCATCGGCGTCTCCGGCGGCGGCCCCTTTGCTCTCACCTGCGCCCGCCACCTGCCCCACCGACTGCCCGGACGGGTCGGCCGCTGCGCCCTGGTCTGCCCGCTCGGCACCATCTACCTCGACGCCCTGCTCGACCTCATGAACCCGGCTGCCCGGGCCAGCCTCGCCGTCGGCCAGCAGCCGAGCTGGGTGCAGGGCTTCCTCTACGGCGGCCCCACCACCGCCATGCTCACCCAATGGCCAAGCCTAGTCGAACAGTTCCGCCACATCGGCGCCCCCGCGCCGGACCAAGCGGTCCTCGCCGAAGGCGACACCGCACACATCCTCAACCAGACCATCGCCGATGCCATGGCCAAGGGCGCCCCCGGGGCGCGCCGCGACCTCCAGCTCTACAGCAGCGACTGGGGCCTCGACTTCGGCGCCATCCACCTGCCCATCCACATCTGGCACGGAGACGCGGACGGCACCGTCCCGATCCAACACGCCCGTTGGTTCGCCGAGCAACTCCCCAACGCCCAGCTCACCGAACTCCCCGGCGAAGGCCACTACTCCGTGCCCATCCGCTACGCCCGGCGCATCCTCGACGACCTCATCGGCCCACGCCCCCCGGGTTGACCCGCGCGCTCCCGTCGACTATTCTTTCCTGCCCTGTTCGGGCGCGTAGCTCAGTGGGAGAGCACTGCCTTCACACGGCAGGGGTCGCTGGTTCGAACCCAGCCGCGCCCACCATCAAAACAAAGGCTTATGAGCCTGCATTGCGCTGGCTTTTTCGTAACGTGAAGTGTCAACGTGAAGTTCCGACAAGAAGGCGGTCCAATGCGCTTGCGCTGGCCGCCAAATCGGACGGCCGCAGGTGAGCATAGACGCGTGCCGTCACATCCACGGAGCTGTGTCGTAGGATTGCCGACACCCGCGCGATATCTTCGCCCGCCTGAATCAGCAAGCTGCCGCATGTTCGCCTGCAATCGTGAGGATGCACGTCATGCAGACCGGCGCGCTTCACACAGCTGGCAAAGCTCTTCTTGATGCTGGCTATCTGCGAGCCGTCGCGCCGGCAGAACACCCATGGGGATCCTGGACACCATTCTGACCTGAACCTCGCACGCGACAGCAGGGCCTCCCGCGCACCGGCGTTGATTGGGACCAAGGCGGCCTTGCCGCCCTTTGTCTCGCCGGCATCGAACTGGATGAAGCCGCGGCCGAGGTTAACGCGTTCCCACTCCAACCCAAGGGCTTCTCCTGGCCGCAGCCCGGCGTTGACGCACAGCGAGATGAACTCCGGCAGATAGGCATCTGCATGCCCCGGAGCACTCCGAGCCGCGTGCAGCAGGGAATCGAGCTCGTCCGGGGTTAGCCAGCGATCACGACCGGAAGGCTCTTTCTGTCGCCTCGATCGCCAGGGGTTTTCGATGGGCAGCTCCAGCTCGCGTAGGCCCCATGTCCAGCATGAGGACGCAAAGCCGATCTCTTTGTTCAGTGTGCCGGGGCTTGCGCCATTGCGCTTGCGGCTGGCGATGTACTCGCGCACGGCCTCGGCACCGATCTGAGCGAGTGGTCGTCCGGTGAAATGGCGATAGAGATGCTTGGCGCTGTACCGGTCGCGCTCGGGCGCTTTCTTGGTCGGCGTGACTTCGCGCAGATACGCCAGCACGAGATCGTCGAGCGTCCATTGGTCGCCTGGATGAGGTGCGTGGGTGTGTGATCCGTCGGCGAGGGCCTGGGCCCGGATGACTTTCGCCTTCAGGCCGTCGGGGTCTTCGGCGATGGGAACCCGAGTAGATCTCCGAGCTGTTCCGCCGCGTCCATCTGGAAGCGACATCCACCAGAACGGCGAGTCCGGCCGCTGGAAGACTCCGTCTTTGTCCTGCTTTCGTCGCTTGGCCATGGGCCAGATAGTATCACGCTACTAGCTCCGGGAGGGCCGCCGAACAGGCTGTCTCGGTAGGCCCGGACGTCCTCCGGTCGGAAGCGAAGCTGTCTGCCGACGCGGCAGGACAGTAGCTTCTTACTGCGCGCAAGCCGGCGAACAGACTCTTCGCACAGCGATAAAGCCTCCGCAGTTCGGGCAGTTGTCCAGAGTAGTTCTGACACGGCGCTAATCAATGCGCTGATTAATGGGTTAGCGGGTTTAGCGGCTTAATGCCTCTGACTTTCGGTCTGCGCCTTATCTCAAGCTCTGCGATTGCCTGCACAGTATTGAGCATTGTCGCAATTTGGTAATCATGACCCATGATGAAACCGATTATGCGCTCAGCGCGTTGGCGCCAGCAGTCGCAGTCTAGGACGTAGGTCGCGCCCTCAAACTCGATGATCTCCACAGCGCCTTGCACGCCGATTGTGTCTGGGTCACTGCGGAGCGACTTAAGCTCTTCTTCATCCCAATCCCAACGATTGTCGCTATCATCGAAATACTCGATGCCGCAGTCGCATGTATGCCGGCAGCCAGCGAAGCCGCTCTTGAAGCTTTCTTCAAAGACAATGAGCAGTTGTTTATAGTTCATCAGTGCTTCCCGCAAATAGGCTGCATGCCGGTGACGACGCCTTGATGTCCGTCCCTGGACCATGAGTCCATGCGTGCTCAAGCAGCGCACACTTCCGATAGCGCTTAGCGCGGTAGTTGACGCTTCGGTAATGCGCGCAGTCACGGCACGTCTTACCTTCAGGCCCGGTGCCCGGTCGTGCCGGATAGCCGCTCAATCGAGTGGCTCGCCTGGAGTCCTCTTGGACAGGGTTTCCGAACAGGTCGAGCGTGGGGCCTACTGGCATGTTCCTTACTCCAACTCAGCCAGCATGTCGGTAATCTGGGACGTGAGACGGTCCGTGTCTTGCGCGGTCAGCCGGTTGTCGTCGTTGATCGCCACCATGGTGCTTTCAAGCGCATCGGCATTCTGCGTCTTGTACGCCCTGTTGATGTTCTCCTGGTAGTAGTGCAACACCTGGACGTCCGACTTCTGCTCGGGCTTGGCTTCCGGCTGGGTCGCGGGCTCGCTCTGTTGGCGCTGCTGCAAGGCGCGCTGTTCGGCTTGCTCTGCACTACTTGGCATGACGCCTTTGCGGCGCCGCCAGAAGCCATCTTGGTTGCAGGTCTTGCCAGAGCTGTGGACGTCCTCGATCCAGGGGCAACCCTGGACATCAAGAAGCTCGCCGGTGTCGGGGTTGGCCTTGGGCCATTCGTTGGAACCAGAGTCCTCTACCACTGACTCTGGCGGCGTGGAGGACTCCGCTTCGGTCTGAATGGTCTTCTGCGGTGGCGCTGCGTGGCTGCTGTTCTGGAGAGCGCGGTCTGCGTCGATTGTCTGCGCCTGAGCAGACTTGTTGTGCTCCAGGGCTTGCGCGGCGCGTTCGGCGCCACTGACATAAGCAGGAGCGCTTTCATCTACGGTATGCGTCGTGTAGATCACGTCGTCCTCGTCCTTGATGCCCGAGAAGCCGAACGCATACCGGATGCCCTGGATCAGGGCCTTGTGGCGCAACATGCGTCGTGGACTGACCTTCCAGGGTTCGGTCGGACGCCGGCACTCGTCCATGTACTCGGTGACGGACACCGGCCGCTGGCGATCTTTCCGGAAGATCTTGCAGGTGCAGGCGACGGGCGCGCCCTTGTCGTCGTGCTCGAACTCGAACTCCATGCCATCGAACTCGGATCGACGCTGCGCCAGGTTGATCCAGCCATCGACACCAACCAGCGGCTGGATGCCACCACCTTTCGCCGGGAAAGCGTAGATCTCCTTCGTCACCGGATTCAAATCGTACTGGTGGGCGACGAGCAGGAACGCGGCCATCTGCTCGTTGCTGGCGTTCGGCGGCATCACCGTCGCCTTGATCGTTTGTTGGAACGTGCCTGGGTCCATGGCGTACTTCTCAGCCATCGACACCAGAAGGCTTTGCTTTTGTCGGGGCTGTTGTGCTGGCAGGTTGTCGGTCATTTCACGATTGCTCTTGTTGCTGGTTGTAGGGTGCTGGTCTTTGCCTGCCGCTTGCGCGCGGCACGGATCTCTTGGTGCAGAGCGGTCGGTGCCCGCCATGCAAACCGAGTCTTGCCATTCAGGTGAGCCAAAGTGACAGCTGCGCGTTTTCTGTCGGCCTCCTGCATGGTCGGCTGGTACTTCACGATGAGCTCGCGCTGAGCCTCTCGCATGTTGTCGCTGAACTTGATGTCGTTACTTCGGTCGGCCCAGTAGTAACTGACTACCTGATTTGCCGTTTCGGTGATCTCGGATTCTCTGGCATATCCGGTCATGTCTTTTCCTTGGTTTGATTTCATTGCCGCGCCGTGCCTTGCCTTGCCTAAAGACTCCACTTCGGCAAACTGAGCGAAACGATTTCCGGCGTGTAGCTCGGCCAATGACCGGATCGCTCGCACTCGGCCCACCGATTGAGTGCGGTCCTAGCCCTGGCCTCGCCGTGTAGGATCGCTTCCCCGTCCAGGTCGTAGACCATCACGCCGTAAGGCGGCGCGGTTTCGACAACGATGTGAATGAAGCCCGGCGTCCGACCGATCACCCAGCTGTACACCCATCGATACAGCGCCGCCTGGAGGTGGTACTGGTAGCGGCCGGCGGCGCGCGCGAAAGCGTTGAAGCTCGCGTTTTCAGCGGTCTTCAGATCCAGGATGAGATCGTTGGAGGTCTTCAGCGCGTCGGCGCGGACCTTCACCAGCTGACCGGTGCGCGGGTCGTTCGCGAGCAGGGTCACTTCGGCCTCAACGTCCCAGAGCAGGGGCCCTGCGACCGGGTGGGCGTGCACGGCTTTGGCGATGACTTGCGCCTGTTCGTGCTGTTGAGCCGTGATGAGCGTCAGGCCCTTGTCGTCGAGGATTGGCTGCAACAACGCAATTTGCTCGTCCAACCGCCTGCCTTCGGCCTTTTGATTGCTGATGGGCGGCTCTACGCCGACCACTTCGCACATCCACGCCACGAGTTCAGCCTTGCCGGCGTTGGTGTTCCTGGACACGTTAGGGGCGACCACGTAGTCGGTGGCCAACGTTTTCGGTTCCAGCACGGCGCTGTGGACCGGCGTACCCATCGCCAGTGACGGGCTCGACTTCGGCTCACTGCCGTGGACGTGGGCCGGACTGCGTTCGAGCAGAGTCTTGAGACCCGAGCTGTTCGCTGCCTTCAGCAGCTTGTAGCTCTCGAAGGGAAGGTCTCGGATGATGGCTGGCGCTTCATACGGATTGTTCTTGTCTGCCATGTTCTGTTGTCCTTGTGTCGTTGTTGGTCTCGCCGTTAACTCTTAACCGGCAAGCACAAACTACTATGCGTAGGCGGTAACTTCTAGCTGTTACTTACTAAGACCCGACGAACGGTAGCAGCCCCGCGGTGGCTGCGGCGCTGTCCGTTCTTGCCTTACAGCCGGTCGGCGTAGCTTCGCAGCGTCTTGATCGCCCTACCTGGAGAGCGCAACGCCTCTTCTGCTGCAGGGGCGTGCAGCAACGTCCAGGACGGCACGCCGAAGGCGCCGGCGATGCGCTCTAAGTTGACGACACCGGGGAGGTGGGTCTGGCTGAGCAGGTTGGAGATTGTCTTCTGGCTTGCCCCGGACTCCCGAGCCAGGTCCGTCTGCACCCATCCTCGCTCGGCCATGAGCGCTCGCACCAGGCGAGACACCCGAACCTTGAGCGCACGCTCAAGGTCGTCTCTGCTTTCCTTCATGTTGATGGCCTTCATGTCTTTGTTTCCCAAAGAAAAGTGAACCCCCATTGCTTACACCACACCTCAACTGTCGCGCCTGAGTCTAGTACCTAAATACTAGCGCGGATAGGCGTTAAATGCTACTTCGGTGGTGCGACTTCCGCCGTTGCACATCCTGGCCGCTTGCCAGGATAGGAGGGTGTTACTACCCTGATGACGATACAACCGAGGGCTGAGAGATGACTGAGACAACGGGGTCTGAGTGGCTGGACCGCACCCTGGAGCTTGCCGAGGCAGCGAATAAAGCAGGCATGTCGTGGGAGGAGATCGCCAAGGGGGCGCAGGTGAACAAATTCTGGCTCGACAAGGTGCGCTACGGGACATTGAGCCCTGGCTTGCAGCTGACCCAGCGACTGCATGACTGGCTGTTGGCGCAGGCGCAGGCCGGGCGATTCGTCGACCCTGCGGGCCTGAGCAAGAACGCAAGCTGAGCTTGCTCTTGAGGTGAATTAGTAGATCGTTGCTATACTTTAGCCGCCGCAAACGCAAACGTAAAAGATTGAGACATGCTTACCAAGATCCCTCCCGCCCCTAAACAACTACCACCCGGGCCACCGCCGTCCCAGCGGACCATCGACGCTGTGAGGCTGGTGCTGGAAGGAGAATGGAGCATGCGCGCGGCAGCCAGGCATATCGGCGTTTCCATCGCACCGGTGCACAAGCGTGTCACGGCAATCCGGGACGGAACAGTGCGGCATGAAGCCGAGGATTCCCGCAACTACGCCAAGCGCATGCAGGCGGAGTTGATGCGGGAGGCATCGTGAGCGATAGCGCCTCATTGCGCGCCGTTGAGGATGAGCTGCCGGAGCCACCCTATCCTCCCGAAACAAGGGCCAACGGCTGGCAGCCTGCGTTCGATGTTCAGCGAATACAGACATCCGACACGTGGACCCTCGCCGAAGACGACGAGCGTCCATGGTTGCTACGCATCTGGCTGGAGGCTTGGCAGTCAACGCCGGTTGGGTCGATGCCTTCCGACCGCCGACTGTTCGCCAGGCGGATCGGCTGCAAGCGAGCTTTCCTCGATGCGCACGCCGAAATACTGCTCAGGGGCTGGGTTCTTCATACCGATGGGTTGCTGTACCACGCGTACATCACCGAGCAGGTGCTCGGCATGGTGACGACAAGACGAAAAAGTGCCGACAAGGTGCGGGCGTGGCGGCAGAAAAAGGCGTCAGCGCAGCATGAAGTGAAAGCGGATGTAACCGGTAACACGGGTGACGGTAACGGTTACTTACCGGTGAGTAACCGACAGGACAGGACAGGACAGGACAGGACAGGACTAAGAGGGGACTCCCCAGAGTCTGTCCGCGCGCGCGAGCGAAAACCGACAGAGCCCAAGCCGAAACCGACTGCGCGCGGTGCGCGCCTGACGCTCTCGGAACTCCCCGACACATGGCGAATCTGGTGCCAAGACCATCGGCCGGATCTCGACCCGTCAGAGGCATGGGAGCAGTTCCGCGACTACTGGGTTGCGCAGCCTGGCCAGAAGGGGGTCAAGGTCGACTGGATGGCAACCTGGCGCAACTGGTGTCGGCGCGAGCAGCAGCGCAGCAGCAATCCAGCGCGACGACCAACGAAGGCGGATCAGCTCACGGACGCGAACAGGACTGCGGGCGATGAGTTCGTGGGCGGAGGGGTGATTGAAGGCAAGAGTCGGAGGATAGCGTGATGATGGATGAGACAGACAAGCAGCGATTTCGAGAGTTGATCGAAGAGCTGGGCAACATGTACGGGCAGGAAGTTGGTCCAAAGTACGCGCCGTACTGGCGTGTCTTGTCGGCACGAATGGACATCGAAACGATGGCGAATGCTGTCGATGCCCACATGGCCGACCCTCAGCGCGGTCGATTCTTCCCGACGCCAGCCGACTTGCTGCACCAGTGTCGTGACCCGCGATTCATTCATCCGGCGGCCGATGCCGCTTGGGCGATTGCCCTGGAGTCGATGGACGAACAGGCGAGCGTCATTCTGACGCCCGAGATCATGCAGGCCCGTTCGGCAGCACTTCCGGTCTGGGAGTCGGGTGACAGGATCGGTGCACGCATGGCGTTCCGCGCGGCCTACGAGCAAGTGCTGTTGCAGTCCAACACCGCACCGAGGTGGCAGTTCTCCCCCGGCCACGATCCGCAGCGACGAGCCGAGGCCGCGCAGCGGGCTCTGGACCAGGGCCTACTGCCGCGCGAGAAGGTTCGGCGCTACTTGCCGGGCCCCAGCGCGACAGCAGACGGCGAAGCGATCGCGGGCCTGCTGACCGGGAATGTGGTGTCGCATCCCGCAGCGGCATCGGAGAGCGTGAAGGCGCGACTAGCCGCGGTGCGTAGGGCGATCAGCTCGGGGCGTGAAGAGGAGCTGGAACGGCGCACGGCCCGACGGAACCAGGTGGCCCGGGAACGGCAAGAGCGAAGGCACGGGGCAATGACTGACGAAGAGCGTGCGGCCAACCTGGCTGCGGCTATCGCGCGCCTCGATAGCAGGCAGTCCGGTACAACAACGAAGTGAGGAACGACTGATGACGAACGATGAACTGCATGAGATGCACGCCGTCATGGTGTGCCCGAAGTGCCTGTACCAAATCAACGGCCGTTGCCAACGTAGTGTCGGCGAGCAGGGTGAAGATGACGTGGGCAATAGCGAACACGGTCGGCGCAATCTGTGCGTGCATGCAGTGGCGCGCATTGGCATGGAGCAACTACCCGAGACGGATGTCTTGCGGTGCAATCTCTTCACCGAGATGCCCAAGGAGCCCAAGAAGACGCGCCGACGCAAAGCGAAGACGGACGAGCGGCAGGAAGCAAGCGCATGAGCTTCTGCGACAATTGCAACCGAAAGGCTGTGGTCGTGTATAGTAGTTTACGCCTATGCGCCCGCCACTACGGCATCCACGTCGCCGAGGCGGGGCTGTCCGCCAATGGCCTGGTCTGGAACCGGGCGACGCGCACGTTCGTGTTGCCCAGCGACGAACAGCGCGTGCAGCAGGCGAAGGCCAGGCGCCACTGGTCCCAGAGGAGGGGCTTGGCGATGAACGACGCCACAGTGGCCGTACAGCAGCCGCCAGCGAGCCCACCAGTGCCCGGCATGGCCAGCCTACATCCGGACGAAGCAAAGCGGCTGGCGCAGGTGGCAGGAGGACGAGTGTGAGCCACATGGGACAGCCGTGCCGAAACCCCGGATGGACGGACACCGCCGTCGGCAAGCGCAAGGGATTGCAAGAGCAGGTGACAGAAACGGCGAAGAAGCGTGGCGACACTCGGCGCAGGATCAAGGACATCCTTCAGGCGTCCGAGTTGGAGCAGCAAGCGTTTGGGGAGGTATGGGATCGATGATTACGCAGCAGAAACAGACGCCCGTTGAGCGTCCCAGCGCTGGCGAGATCGCCGCTGCATTGCAGGTCGTAGCCGCAGCCGTGCGCACAGACGAGATAGATGAAATCACCGGCCTGCTGAAATCGCACATCGTGCTGCTTAGCGCGGCCGCCGAGTTGCTTCCACTGGAAGACCTACGTGCATTGATCGCCCACCGGCAAGACCTGAAAATCTGCATTGATGGTGAGTTCGCCAGAAAGCACCGGACATGCCGGAAGAGATATGACGTATCCGCATGAAAGCCCCGAGTGTGACGAGGCCATTGCCGAGCGGGCCGCTATCATCGAACATGATGGTCTGAGGCCCAAGCCTGTCGCCGAGGCCCTGGCCCGGTCCGCCCTTCGCGTCTATCACGTCGCAGCAACACACAGCGGCAAGGTTCGGCACATGACCGTGATCGCACCGGGCGTGGAGTGGGATGAGATGCTTCGTGAGCAACGCAAGCAGTGGGGCAGCCAATTCATCTCGTGCGAGGCCATGGACCGGGACGGAATCAAGGCAGCCATCGAGCGTGGGCTGACGCGAGAATCTCGGTGACGGCGCGCAGGAAAGGGAGGTTGCGAGGAACCAGTGGCGGCCCCAGCGCGCTTGAGGCGACCATGGCCCTACATTTGCGCTGCGCTCATGTGCCGGATCCGGTGGTCGAGTTTCGGTTTCACCAGAGTCGTCGGTGGCGCTTCGATTTCGCTTGGCCGGATAGGAGGCTTGCGCTGGAAGTCGAAGGCGGAACGGCCAGCGGTCGAAGCCGTCACAGCATGGGCGCTGGCTTTGAAGCAGACTGCGAGAAGTACAACGCCGCAACAGTTATGGGTTGGCGTGTCTTGCGCGTAACAGGGCAGATGGTCAAGGACGGACGGGCGTTGCGACTGATCGAACTGGCCATGAGCGTGCCGCTCAATCGATAACGGTTGTGGCCATAGCAGCTAACTACTATGGTCTGCCCTTCCATCGTCCACCATTGGGAAGCAGACTATGCAAGAGCAATCCATGACCGAGATCGAAGTGTTGGTCAACCAGCGTTCCAAACTGTCCAGCGAGATCGAAGCCATCGATGCTGCTCTCGAAGAGCAGCGTCAGGCGAGTCTCGATGCGTTCGTTACCCAGGTCGCGAACCACGTCGGCAAGATGGGGTTCGATTCAACGGACTTTGTCAATCGCCTGGCTAAGGAGCTGAACGTCGGACTGGCCCGGGTCGCAGAAGCTACTCGAGCGTCGCGTGCTCCGCGCCGTGTCTATGACTTTGGCAACGGTCGCGTTTACAAGGGCGGTAAGCCGCCGACGTGGCTGACCGAGATGATGATCCAGGCCGGCATCGACATGAACGACAAGAAGGCCAAGCGCGAATACTGCAAGGCGAATGCCACCATCCGGCAGCAGTGATCCGCGTGCTGTACCGACGCCTCCGCCATGCCTTGTGGCGGAGGTTGAACCCACGACCGCACCGCGGTGAGTGGGGATGCTGGGTGCCGAGGCCACAGCCCAAGAGACCGTGTCGATGGGCAAGACGTACAACTGATCCGAGGTGTGAGGGTTGATGGTACGCGAAGGAAAGGGGCTCATGAGCGACTACACCGCAGCCGACATCAAGATCATCGACGACCCCGAAGAGCGCTTCGTCTACGCCAAGACGGCCGACCTCGCCAAGCGCTATCGCAGCGTGCCAGAACCGTTCATCGCCAGGCTGCTTGAAGCCTGCGAACTTTCCGGCTGGCTCCAGGACCAGGCCATCGCCCGCTACCTGGATGGCGACAAGACCATCGAACCGCCAGCCGACTTCTATGCCGTGTTCCGAGAACTAGCAGACCAGAGGCCGCGGGGATCTGGTCGTAGCGTGCCATAGAGCGGCTTGCAGCCATGAACCCTTGTGCTGGGATGTGAGAGACCGTTGACGCCGTGACGGGCTTACCGGGGTGTCACTGGGCGTACCGAAGTTTGGGGGGAGGAAAGTAATTTTAACGGGGTTTGCGCTGAGGGGTATTTCGCACCGTTCTCGTTGACCGAATTTTTGTGGGCCTGCGTAGCGGGAAAGAAATAGCCTCTCCTGCTGCATGATCGGTCCATGACGCGCACGGCTTGGATCGTGTTGGAGTTGGGAAGGGGGATGGCCTGGGGTAGGCCGAGAGGGGCTGTGCGGCGCTCTAGGATCAGAGCGCCGGCGGGGGTATGCCTTACCGGACTTCCGGCTTCCAGCTGTTGATTGGCGGCAGCGGGCCACCTTGGTCGACCCAGTCGAGACCAAGGCCCCGTGCAGGGTCGGGTGTGCGGGCAACGAGGATGGCCGCGCGCGGCACGCCGGCTTCGACGGCCGCGGTCATGCGATGCGAGCCCTCATGCGCCAACACCTGCCCGGTCTCGGGATCCAACTCGATCGTTGGCCATTCGTCCCAACTGAGCAGGTCTCCCATGTAGTCCGCCCAGGTCGCGGCATCCTTTCGCGGCCCACCCGTCAGATCGAGGAACTGCTGCGGGTCCATCTCGACGACGTAGGTGGAGGGTTCGAGCAGCCGCTGAACAAACGGCGGCAGGGTCAAGGATTCTGGGTCGGCCGCTTGGTTCTCGCCCTTCTTCTTTTGCTCCGGCGCCTTCAGCGCAGCACACACCGCGTCGCGGACCAGCAGGAATTCCTTGTGCCAGTCCCACGTTTCGCCAACCTGACGCAGGTCATCATCGGCATGCACCCGGAACAGCTCGGCTTCTTGGTAGCCGTTTTTCGTACTGCCGGCGGGGAACACCGACAGCAGCAATGCGCCGACAGGAACCTCTGTCAGAACGCCGCTACTGAGGAACTGGCCCTCGAACGCGTAGCCGTTGGTCTTGGAGCTGTCGCAAGCCGTTACGGTCTTGATCCAGCCGCGGCGCTTGCCGCTAGCAGTTCCGGCGACCGGAGTGATCCGCGCTATCTTCATTGTCGTCATCGTCGTTCTCCAGATACTTGGTCACACTGAGCGCTCCTGTGCAGTCAACGGACCTCAAGAGCTTTCTGCGGCGCTTACGCAGCGCATTTCCCTTTGTCCCTGGAAGGCGTCCCAGGATATCAACAGCCAATCGGTGGCGTTGTTGCTCGCGTCGCAGCTGATTATCTAACGCTTTGAAAGATGGTATTGCCGTTCTCCTGCCTCGGCTTTTTGAGGCTGCTGTGCCCGAAAACCGGGCCAATATCGACTTCTCAGGGCGGGGACGCCCTGATAATCATGGTTGTCTTTGCTGAGCACGACGGCCAGACCTAGGTCTATTTAAGGCCGGTCGTCAGCACCCGCTGCCAACCGCCATGCTCAGCAAAGACAACCCGCGCAGCAGCGCCGACCTCAGCGCACTGACCGTCGTCTTTCATTTCTAGCTCCTGCCAGCGCTTCGGTCGGCTCTGCGCACGTTATGGCTCATCCGTATAAATGCGGACTCTCCTCTTGTCGAGAGATAGTACGGTTATTGGCTGCCAGTCCTCCATGTCCGGGTCCCATGCTTGCACCTCGGCTTTCGGGTCCTGCCCATGGGTAACGGCGTTTTGCAGCCGCTCGATTAGTTCAATGACATTCATTAGGCTTACCTTTTTGCATAACCCTGCAACGGCCCGACCGCTTGCCCGCGAGCGGTGAGCATTGATCCATAGGCCGCAGCTCGGGCAGGCGGCCGGCCTTGCTTTCACGAGGCGCAACCCCGCATCCGTTCGCTTACAGGTTGTGAGGGCTCCTACCTGGCAGCCCGTGTTGTTCGCCGCAAGCCACACCGACGGCAATAACTTTCCTTATCTCTGCCAATGCGGGTTGGTCGCTGTTTCGCGAGGCCCACGCCTCCTCAGCGTCGTTCAGCAGCTTTCGCATCAGCGTGATCCAGGCGCCAACCTCGTGAGGGTGATCGTCAATAGTCCCCCACTTGAGATCTTGATAGTACCGCTCTCTGTCAATTGACGCGTAGACGTTCTTTCTATCCATTACGCTCTCCTGCGCCTAAAGGGCGCTCAACATTAGACAAGACAGCCCGCACAATCCCTTCCGCCTGTGCACGAATGTCCGGAGTCTTGTCATGCCATTTGCGACATAGCAGAGTAAGCCAAAGCCATGAATCTTCATCAAAGGTGATCCCGCAGCGCTTGAAGACCGCCCTCACCTGCACCGCCGCTTCAGCTGGCTCAAGCGTGTCATCGATCGCCGCCGCCACTTTTTCAACAAGCTCGTCGAACGGACGTGTCGCTTGCGTGTCGTTGTTTTTGTTCACCTGTGGCGTTCCTCTTTGTTGGTCGCTTAATGATTCGGCCGACCTCGCATCAAAAAAGGCATTGTAGCCTATCCGACCGCAATGCAGCGACCAGCCGTCGCGCCGTCGTTGGGGTCCGTCCACTCGTTGAGCAGGTGTGCGAGATCGCTTTTCAACGACTGCTGGTACTCGACTTCGCCAGGCACCACCGTCGCTTCGCACAGTTCGAATGTGCAACCCTTTCTGGTTCGGGTGTGCGTTCCATCGAGATAGACGATTTCACCGTTGATGATCAGATTCTCGATCCGATCCTGTCGATCACCTTTTCGCGCAAACCACTCTCGCGACCATTTCCCGCGGCGCTTGATGTCGAGGAAGTGCAAAACAGCCATCAGATTACCTCCTGAAGTGATTTCAGAGTAGCCCACGCTTTGAGCCAACCTTCTTGCTCGAATCCTCGCATCACGGCTTTGATACACCAGTGCACCCACGGCTTACCCGTGGTTTGCATGCAGTGCTCGCTCGGATCGAACAGGGGCACGTTTCCCATGTGGCGCGTGTAGGTGCGCCAAAGCTCATCGCCGTGCTGTCTGAGCAGGCCACGAAATGCCTCGCCAGGGTCGTCGTGACGATTCGTATGGGAGATCAGCCATTTGGTGAACGAATGCTCGACGCCCCAGGGCACATAGACGTCAGGGCCGGATTGACTGCCGAGGTTGGTGTGGATCATTTGCAGATCGTATGCCATCCGTTCAGACCCGAAGTCCGGCCAGATGTCGACCAGCACGACATCGAACGTGCCAGGGTCTGCATGCAGCTTGAGCGCGTCTGCACAGATCACGTCGCAGCCGTTCAGAGCGCCGGAGGCGGTCAGACAGTTAATCACATTGGAGTCGTTGTCTACGACCGTGACGGACTCAACGTCGGGTTTCTGGCGGACACTATAGGCCAAAGCGCCCATACCGGCGCCGAGGATCAGTACCTTGCCACGTGCAGCCCACAGGCTGGGCGATAGGCTTTCCAGCTCAATCGGGCTGTATGCCATCCACACAGTGTCGTCGCGCATCATGCGCCAACAGTAGGATGGCGAAGGCTGCGGACCGGTGAAGTAGCCCCACAACAGCGGTTGGTTGACGGTGCATCGTTCGTACCGCAGATTGCCAACGGCCTGGTCGTAGATGGGCGGCCTCTGTAGTCCTGATTCTGGAAATGGCGTTTCCAGATCATCCGCCGTCGGTTGGTATCGCTCGGGACTTATCGCCATGGTGAGCATGCTGGCGTTCAGTGCCATTGGTGAGTCGTTGTCTTTCGCGAAATAAGCGAATGCGGATACGGAATTGTCAGTCATTGTTGCTTTCCTTGTTTGCCTTGATTGAGTCATCAATGGCCTTGTGCATATCGCGCTCCACGGCACCCCAGCGCACATAGTCGACCTTGTTTCGATATTCAGGGTTTGAGCCACTTAGCGCGCCGCCGATGATCGTCGATAAGCGACGGCGAAGGTCCTCAGCGAGTTCAGAGCAATCAATTTGCACGCCCCCGTCGCTGTATTTTTTGATTGTTCCGTCGCTGTTGTAGACCTCACGTAACAATGCCTTTTCGGAGTCGGACGCGGAAAGCGAAACCATAACCTCGCTCATGGCGCCGAAATAGATATCCTCGTTCTGTTGATATTCACATGCGGCCTTAAGTGTGGCTCGGGCTTCATGTTCGGTGTCTTCGTCTATAGTGACCGATGCTCGCATGTCAAACGTGTAGCTTTTCATTTTTTCTCCGGAACGAAAAAGCCCGGCGGGTGCCGGGCTGTCGTTGGGCTGTCTTTAGTTACGGCAATCTGGGTTTGATGTACAGCCGCCACCATGCGCGCCATTTGAAAGACCAGCTGATATAAAGCGGGCCGATGTATGCTTGCCAATACCTGCCAAGGTACTCGCCGGCTTTACTTTTTGCGCTCACCGTGTGGATGCTGATCAAGTGTCGAGTTACCAGCATCCCGCATTGAGCGTCGTTCTCAGTGTGACCCCATAACCGATCGTTTTTGTCTTTGGACCAGCCGACAAAGGCCAGCAAGGGCCCCAACTCGATGGCTTTCATCGACTCCGGGCCTCGTTTTTTGATTACCATTGGCTTCTCCTGGCGTGGATTATTGCTTGCTCTTGCACATGGGTTGTCCGTTGCTGTCCAGTCGAGGCGTTAGCCCGCCAAAGAACGGCTGTAGGTATTGGCACCCTGTGCCATGATCGATCCGAATGACCATTCCACTGCGCGTGCGGTTAACCCAGTCGTCAGTGTCGTCAAACCCAACCCGAGTGTTGTCCATGCATTTTTGAAGCAGGCTTGCGCCAATCACGACGGCAGCAGACGTCAAGAACACCCTACGCCATCTGTGTTCTCGTTGCTTTCTGACTTCATTTGGTCGTTGCTCGTTACTACTCATCGTTTTGCCTCCCAAGCCGCCTTCAATTCGGCGTCGGGAACGACCCCGACCAGATCGTCGGACATGACTAATCCACTGCGCGCGCCCTTGTAGACGGAGGCGGCGGACAGGTTGCGCTGGCGGTCGTAGGTTCTGAAGTCAGAATCATCACCGTCGCCGTCACCGTCACCGTCACCGTCACTGTCGGGCGCCTGGTCTTTGGCCGGCAGGCATTGCAAGCCGACGGCGCTGTTGGGTTGGATCGTCCAAGCCTTGCTTTGGCGGTCCACTTCAGGCTCCGCCTCGACAGGTACGCCCAGTTCTTCGCGGAGCGATTCCAGCCGATGTACTGCGATCCGCAGCAGACCGGTGATCGTGTGGAGCTTGTCTTGCGTCGTCGGCGCGCGGGTTTGGTCCAGGTTGTGCGCTCGGCCCGCCTCGTCGGCAGCGTGGTCGGCGAAATCCAGGATGTTGGTGTCCAGCACGGTTACGAGGTGTTTGTGCAGCACTCGGACTCGATCGGCGATCAGGAACTTGTTGGACATAGTTGTTCTCCAGACATGACGAACCCTGAGCCGGCCGGTGATGGGCCGACATCGGGCGCCGGTGTTGGGTGTTGGGTGTGCGGCTAGGCCGCGGTATCGAGCGGAAGGACGAGCTGCCTAGGCTCTTGCGCCGGTCTGGCATCTGGCGTTGTGTGATAGCCCCACACCAGCTCGGCGTCCTCCTGTGCGTCGGCGGGCGCCAGACTGTTGGCGCACCAGACCTCGACGTGTCCCGGAGCAGCGTGCAGCAGTGCGTTGGCGGCGACCTGTGTTGCGCACATCAACGCACAGAGCTGATCCCGATCGGTGGCGTCGAGGCTGAGCTTGGCGATGCCGTCGGAACCAACTTGCTCGGCAACCTCGGCGCAGACGGCAAGCAGCATGACGCCTGACCCGCACGCCGGTTCGCCAATGCGGACATACCCCGGTTGGCTCAGCAGATGCGCAGGATTGATGGTCAGCTTTGCCATGCACTGCGCTACAGGCCAGGGCGTGAAGAACTGCCCCATGCCCGACCGTTTCCACCGACTGGCTACGTCCATGTAGACCGGTCCCAGGATATCGGCCCAGGGATCGGCGCGCGCGGCCTCGCCATACAACCCGGACAGGTCAAACAGCCGTTGGCGTTGGGCGTCGCTCCAGGGCTGCTTGAGCCTGCGACCAAGGCCGGCGAGAACGTCCTCGCAGAGCCAGCGAATCCACATGCTGGGCTCGTGGTATCCCGCGCCGTGGTCGTTGGACAGCCGGTCGATACTGACGGCGAGCTTCTTGCTGGTTTGGTCAAGCATGCTCATCACTTCTGCGGTTTGCACGGTGACGGGCTACTGCGGCGGCTTCGGCAGCGGCCAAACGTCGCAGAGTTCGGAAGCTATTCCGAGGTCGGTGGTTGTCGAAGATCCAGGCCAGTGACGAGAGCAGAATGAACAGCAGACTAAGAGCGGCCAGAATCAGCAATACCTTAGCCAGTGGATCATAGAGCGCGTCAAGAATCTTCATCAGTGTCCACCTCTAGTTCGAGCTCTTTCTTTAAGAAGCCGATGAACGCCAGTGCGTATGCTGCGGCCGGAGTTGGTGGCGGCTCGTTAACATTGATTGTTGGCTCAAAACTCAGGGTCACATCGACATATTTTCCTGCATCGTTTAGTTCGATTGTGGCTTTCATGTCGTTTTCGGTCTCCAGGACGAGGGAATGAAAAGCCCGGCGCGAGGCCGGGATTGATAGTTAGGTCTGTGCTCGATCGCTCAGTCAGCCAAATATGCGGTCACTTGCCAGTTGAGTTTCTGGGCTTTGGGCACGTTCGCCAGCGCTTCGTGCAACGCCTGTTGCGCGCCGTCTTCGAGCACGCGCTGCATATTCAGGTGGCTCAGCGTCTCGTCCTGGATGTCCGTTTCCGGGTCGTCTGGCACGTCGCAATGGATAGCTACCGTGAAGGTCTGCATTAGCATTCGCATGGCTCGCTCTCCGGGTTTACAGAGATCACTTCATCCGCTCCGTCGTCATCTGCATCGTCGATCAATGCCTCCTTCGTCTTATTGTTCTCTTCGATGATTGTGATCGCGCTGTCGTTCACCCATTCGATTGCTTGCAGGAAAGCCGTAAGCTCTGCTGTGGTGCTGGCCTTGATCTTGTATCGCTTTGCCATTAAGTGTCTCTCTCTTGCCGGGTCGGCGCTCGGCACTCTGTAGTTTGATCAAGCCACCTTCGCGGCGTTGACCCAAAACGTCTTGCCGCCACCGATGGGACTCAGCTTGCAGCGCTCTCCGTATCGAGTACGACCACGCCATTCGATCCGGTAGTGCTTGCCTTGATAGGTGCATGTCGGAAGCGCTCTTATCTGCACGGGTGGGTTTGTTTGCGGTGTCGTCATGGTTGCTTTCCGTTGCTGCTGCCCGTGTGAGACGGGCATGAAAAAGCCGGCAGAGCCGGCTTGGTAGTTGGTAGAGTCTGAACGTGGTCAGCTGTAAGAGGCCGTTAGAGGTCCAGGCGTATCTGTTGGGTGTGGCTGTTTGCGGTGCCGCCTGACCGTTCGACGATCAACTCCGGAACCTCCACTCCTAGGTGATGAGCAAACCAGTCCGCAGCCATGCGGCGATGGCACCAGTCATCCGGCGTCTGCAGCGTTTCCCAGCAGAGCAGTACCGGTTCCGCATTGCCGGCCAGTTCGTGCAGATGATCCCAGGTCTTTTGTGGGTCCAACTTCTTCAGAATCTCACCGAAGTAGATAGACCGATAAGGGCCGATCGACATCTTCAGCATGTGCTTGTAGGGCGCCATGGCCTTGAACTGCCGATATCCGGCGGGCGTACCGCGAGGCGCATACCGGGCTATGCTGATTCGGCCGGGGCCGGCGTAGTGCTTGAAACAGCTTGTCTTCAAATCGCTTTCTCCGCTTGCTAGTTGGATTCCTGGATTTCGTAGCCTGGGGCCACTTCCGGCGCGTCAAGCAGGTACACTCGTTCGCCGAATCGCTGCGAGTAGAAACCGCCCATGTTCTGGAATATGGACTCTCCATAGTCGCACCACAAAACTGGGTAATCCGGTTCGTTTTCCACTCTGACTTTCTCTGCGTACATGTCGGTGAAGTAGATCAAGCCACCGATGCGTCCAATCTCGTCTTCGTGCTCAGCCACCCATTCAAACGCCGGGTCGAACCAAGTGCCGCCGCGGCCTTTGGCTTCGAGCTCAAAAGGCAGATCGTCCGCCGTCAACTCTTCGACATGCTGAACGCTCGCGTCGACGTGCATGAGATAGACCCGCTCTGGGCGCAACTCCCCGAGTAGCTGGTTCAGCTCTGCGCAGAAGTCGGCGAGGATCTTGGGGCTCACACTGGCGCTGGTGTCGAAGGCCACGACCAACGGCGGGCAGCCGTCGGACTGAAGGTCTGGCAGGATCAAATGCTGCGCCAAGAACCGGCGATCGGGGCGTGACCAGGTGTAATCCGTCTGCGCCATCTGAGTGAGCCAGTTGCGGAGCAACTCCTGCCACGGGGCTTTGGGCTGACGCGCATCGCGGATCCTCTCGATCGCGCTGCCAGGAGCGTTGCCCATCTGCTGCGCAGCGAAGGCGGCCTGCTCCATGGCCTCCTGCCAGTCTTGTTCCATGTCGCGCAGCTCTTGCTCGGAAGGTCTGCGCTCACTGGAATCGGTTGGCGGGGGGTCCATGACACCAGCGCCGCCGGTGTGCTGGGGGCTGTTGTTTCTGCCCTCCCCTTCCTCTCCTTCTTCCCCATCCTTACCTTCACCGCCCTGGCACTGGTCATTCTGGAGCGCTTCCTCGTACAGTCGTGCATAGACTTGCTCTGTAGCTCGGCCGGCGAACCTCGGATCGATGGGCCAGTCCTTTGGGATGGCCATGCCAGCGTCCCGCAGCGCCAGGCGGACGACATGGTCGCCGGCATCGTTCCAAATGCGCTTATCTCGTGCCCCGCGACGGAACGGATGGCCAAGGGCGCAGTGCATCACGCCCTCTGCGATGGTCGTCTTGATCTCGTCGATCTGGAGCTCCTCCACTGCGCCCGGGTCATAGAAGAAGTGCTTTCCATCAACCGCGCAGCCGCCGAGGCCGCTGCGCTCTTCGATTTGTAGGCGCAGGGCCAATGCACCGAAGAATGGCTGATCCAGCACCAGGTTCGCGCGAGCCTTGGTAATGCGTTGGGCTTGAGTTGTCATCGTCGTTCTCCGGCCCGGTGGTACCAGGCGTTGTTGTTGTGCCGTTTGATCACGCCGCCGGCGTTCCGAACATCGCCATCTTTTTCATCACGTCCTGCGCGGAAGCCGCAGCCTCTTTTCTTGCGCCGGGGTTCGATTTCAGCTCATCCTTCTCGAAGCGCAGCACGGTGCCCTTGAGCTGCCTTGCGATTTGCTTCAGCTCCGGGTCATCCGTGAAGTTCAGGCTTGGGATCGCGTCGACAATGGACCGAACGTTGTCAATCCAAGCGTCGTCCCACTTCTTGCGGGTGTCGCGGTCTTTAGCGTCATAACCTTCAAGGCGCTCGTGCAGTTTGGCTACCGCGCTTTCGATCCGCTCCTTGATGTCGTTGACCGCGCCGTTGACGCGCTGCTGCAATCGCTCTTCCGTCTCGCGCACTAGCTTGTTCCGCTCGGCACCGGCCATGTCGAGCCAGCGATCACTGTCGGGAAGGGTCTCGAATTCGTGGTCTATCAAGTACAGCTCGTCGATCCGATTCAAGTCGTCGAAATCGGCCTCGTCATAGGCCGAACCGAGGTTCGCCTGGGCGTCCGCCTTGATGTCGGCGATGCGGGCGGCAAATGACTTGCACGCCGTCTCGTAGTCTGCCTTGAACTGGCGTTGGGCTTGCGTGTAGTCGAGGTACTTATCGGACGGCAGCAGCCGACGTGCCCAGTTATCCCAGGGCAGCGTGTTCTCCTTGTGATGCTTGTAGGCAGCGTTCTTGATTTCGCGCAGACGCTTCAGTTCCGGAAAGTCGCTTTCGATCAGCTTTTTCGATCCGGACAAGCGATCCGGATTGGCACCGGTCTGTGCCGCAATGATCGACTTGAATGCTGGGTCGGCTTTCGTCCAGCCCTTGTAGCGGAAAATGGCCGTGACGAGCATCGCTCGCTTATGAATGCCAACGACATTGGAGGATGCGGCGGTTTGATCTCTACTCATGGCATGCGCCTCGGTTTAGTCGGTTCTTACTAGGCGCATCCATGCGCAATGGGCGCGACAGTTAGAGCACGACGTCTTGGTATTCGATGCCGAACTGCGTCCACGCTCCATGCTGGAGAAGTTCTTCGTGTCTATTGACGGAGTCGGTCATGGCGTAGACCGCGAACTCGGTCGGCAGCCGCTTGGCGTAGGCGTAGATCCGATCGAACGTGTTGTCGTTCGCGTACATCGTGAGCGCGGAACTCACCGCGAACAGCTCGGACGGCTCGGTGGGCACCTTGGCTTTCGTCGGGCTGGTCAGGATTTGCTGCATGTCCGGCAGCTTCGCGAATAGCTTCATGAAGGCGTTCAGTTCTGCTGAAGCGCCCTGGCCGATGATACCCGACAGCACATCGCGGAGAATGTCCTCGGGGATCCCGGAGCCGACATGCTCTGCTGCGCGCTCCCAGGACCGGGGCGTCGGGAACGCCTTTTCATTGCTCTTGGGGTCGAAGCTCCAAAGAAGCTCGGGACGGTAACGAATAAAGCCGATCACCCGTCCGTCCAGTTGCTTGTTCGCCGCCCACTTCACCCAATCCTTGATGTCCGGCTCGACCAAGAAGTGCGCGAACCGATTGGCCAGGGGCGTTGGCATCTTGTTCACCACGCCGCGGTCGGTCTCGAGGTTGCCGGCTGCCGCGACCGCCCAGCCATCGGGCAGTACGTAGTCGCCGATCCGGCGGTCGAGCGTGAGTTGGTAGCACGCGGCCTGCACCGACGGAGGCGCCGTGGTCAGCTCGTCGAGCAGCAGCAAGCCGCGCTTGCCGTCGCGGCTCTCCTGCGGCAGGAAATCCGGAATCGCCCAATGGGCGCGTCCGTCGCCGTTGACGTGCGGGATACCCATCAAGTCGACGGGGTTCAGTAGACCCGCCCGAACGTCGAGCAGCGCCATGTTCAGGGCCTCGCAGACTTGGGCGACAACGTTGGACTTGCCGACGCCGGGCGATCCCCACAAGAAGAACGGCGTAGGACGCTCCAAGCCGAGCATGGCATGAATGATGTCGCTTAGGCGCTGCGGGCCGACCGCGTTCATGGAAGGTGTGTTGTTCGTCATGTGTCGTCTTCTCCAGTTGACTTGGCGCCCCGCATGGGGCGCTGTTGTGGTTGGCTCGGTTAAACACACCAGGCTGATGTGCTTAACGGAGCCAAGCTCCGCAGCCCGAACTTCTCAGATTGGTTCGGGCTTGGCTTTACCTTTTTCGCTTGCCCCTGTACCCCGCGCCGTCCCCGCCTCATCACCCTCCAGGTTCTCTAGAGACTCGGGGAAGCGACCGGGGAAGTGTGTTCTTGCCTGCTGCTGCCGTTGTCAGGCGGTGGGAGAGAGCAGTTGGGAGCAGTGCGCCCGGTGGCGTCCGAGTCCCCTGGGCCGGTTATGCGTCAGTGCATGGCCGGATGAAGAATCGGTTAGGCCGGTGGCTCGGTTTGAGCCGGCCGGTATTGCCGTTGACCATCTTGGGGTTTTGCCCCTCTTGGTCACCCACCTAGTTACCTTTAGCCAATGGCGGGTCGCTATTCCATGGATTCTGGCCGCTCCCTTGTCCCTTTGGCCGCTCGGCCTCCTGGCCGTTGTCCCCGATGTCCTGGGGAACAACTTCATTATAGTAGGTTTCGCCTATTTGTGGGGTTTTTTTTGAATTATTATTTATCGATATTTTTCTGTCTTTTTCAACTTACCCAGTCCGTTTGCCTATGATTTATTCGTTCGCCCGGACGGAATTCGGGGATGACAATATCTAAAGGAACCGCGCGCGCGAATAGCACGCAGTGTGCCAATGAAGCGAAGCCATGGTAATGAATGCGGCTATCAGCCTGCACGGATTTGTGTGATAAAAGACCGCGCGGACCTGTCGGCCATAAGCCCGCTAATTGCGCAAGGTTAATAGCCTGCGCTGATCTGTAGGTTATTAACATCAGGCCGTCTGGGCGTTATTGTTTGTTGTTATCATGGCGAGTCTTTTATCTGTTGAGCCGATCTACCCTGAGACGTCGTGAGGCGCGCTGAGACGGGTTCTTGCGCCCCCTGTGTCAGGTAGGGTGAAATCGCCAAAGACGCTGATTTGGGCTGTGACGGGCTTAGACGCGCTCCACTATCGGCCCAAATTAGCGATCTTAGGGCTGGGGGTTATTACTGATATTGGGGGTACTGGAACGGGCTTAGACCGGCTTTGGCGAACTGTGGCGATATGGTCCCAATTGAAATCGACCAAAATCGGGCATTTTTTCTGGCATGGGACTTGCCCAGCGGATGGATAACACCAAACTCGCCGCCAGATCGTGGTTGGCATGATGTTTGACCGACGCATTGCTAGTAGCTTGCTTCTACTCTCTGTTTGCGCGTACACTTCGCGCATGCGGGCTCGATCGACGGCGCCAGAGTGCCCCTCTGGGCCGGGCTGGTGAAACTCCAGCCGCCCGCTCCATCTTCTTGCAGGGGCGCGCCTGCGCTCTTGGGGCACAGGCAAGACACATGTTTCGAGGCGTCGTACCCGTTGACTTGCTGAGCGAAGTAGTTGCTTGCGTCGACTTCCGCAGTTGGTCCGCCGCTTACGTTGCCTGCTCTGGAACCTTCCGCTTCGAGAACATTCTTCGCACCCTTCATCCGAGTCTGCCCATTGTCGGCAACGATGTGTCGCTCTACAGCTGCGCGCTGGGTGCGCTGGCGACCGGGCAGCCCATTCCGATCACATTCAAGGACCGGCTGGCTTTCATGGAGCAGTCGCTAGGACCAGGCGCGCCGTTCCCCGATCGCGTCGCTGCTGTGGTCGTCGCCTTGGATCTAGCTGCTTTCAAGGGAACCAACGACTTCGCGCGGCATCATTTCGAGCACTTCATTGCGCATTTCCCGGACTTGCTTGCCAAGGCCAGGAAGAAGCTGGAGCACATTGTCGGACTCAAGCTAGACGGCTACTTCGCCGGGGACTGGAGGGATCACGTCGAGCAGGCAATCCAGCATGACGCCGGCATCGTCGCGTTTCCGCCGTTTTTCAAAGGCGATTACGAGAGCATGTTCAAGTTCGTACATGCCAACGTCGACTGGCAGGCGCCCGCGTACAACCTCTACGACCCCGCTACGCTTTCCGAGATTGTTGACCATATCGCGTCGGCCGGCGTGCCCTGGTGTGTGCTGTCCGATCAGAAGCTGCCCGGCCACCGCTACTTCCTGAAGTATCAGTCAGGCCGCAAGGTGCCGCACTATTGCTATGGCACCGCGCACGACAAGCGATGGATTCATAAGCCTGCCTCTTCCGCTCAGCCGTTCGATTACAGGGCGTTCGACCCAGCACTGGCGAAGAAGAACAGCGTCGTGCGCTGGCAGAAGGCAGACGGCAAACAGGCCGCCCACATCAAGAACGTGTTCCTCTCCCACAATATCGTTCACACGGGCGGTTTGTTTGAAGCCTTCATCTGTGTGGACGACATGCTTGCCGGTGTGGTCGCGTTCAATCTGAGCAGAACCCGGTACAAGAACAAGAACACGCTTTACTTGCTTTGCGACGTGAGCACTTCGCCAGAAGCCAAGACATCCAAGATGATTGCCAGGATGGGGCTTAGCCGCGAACTGGTGCGACAGATGGAAGTCAAGATGTTGAATCGCTTTGAGTTCGTTGTGACAACGGCACGCACAGTGCGGCCGATGTCCATGAAGTATCGCGGCATCTACGAGAAGTTGTCGTGCAGACCCGAGACCGAGGGCAGCTCCATGAATGTCATCCAGTACGGCAACGACGTAATCGACGATGACCTCCAGGGTGTCTATCGCTGGTGGTGGGCGAAATACGGCAAAACATACGTCGCACAACAGAAGGCACATCAGGGAGGCACCAAGTGAGCCTAAAAACACGCATCGTCGAGAAGAAGCTGGCTGAGCTGACCTTCCTCAAGAACGCGCCTGGACACAAGAACGCGCGCTTCATGGCCTCGGAGCAGTTTCAGCGGTTGGTCGAAAACATCAAGGCGGATGGATGTTTGACCAGCACGCCGCTCGTGGCGCATGACGTCGACACGCCTGGGATTGACATCGTCGTGTCAGGCAACCATCGAGTGGAGGCCGCGGTTGTCGCTGGCATTGAGACGGCGTATTGCCTCGAAATCATCAAGCCCCTGAGCAGGCAGCAACTGATCGCGATGCAGCTCGCGCACAATGCGATCGAAGGCGAAGACGACAAGAGCGTGCTGAAGGAGCTCTACGGGGAGCTCGACATCGAATGGCGCGAATATTCGGGTCTGTCCGACAGCGACTTTGATCTTAACGACCTCAGCGTTGCCTCGGTGTCCGGCGTGTCACCGGAGTACATGGATCTCGTTTTCAGCTTTCTCAGCGAGGATGCGCAATCGGTGCAGGACTTCATGGACCGCGCGCAGACATGGGGGCGTCGCGAGATACCGGCCTATGCCGCGGAGTTCAGCCAGTTTGAGGACTTTCTGGAGACCGTCATCCGAACGAAGTCGCTCAAGGGCGTGAACAACAGCGCGGTGGCCGTGTCGCTGTTGTGCCAGATGGCAGGCGAACGCATGGATCAGTTGGAGGCCGAGGCCGCGGAGCTGGAGGCAAACGATGCCGCGTAACGAGCAACCACCGGCACACCTGTCTGCTGAAGCTGCTGTCGAGTGGCACCGGCTGCGTAATCTATTGGAAAGCCGCAGATGTTGGGATGGAGAAGGCAAAGGACTGGTCGAGGCGTATTGCGTCGCTTACGGGCGCTTCGTTAAGGCCGAGCTGAAGTTGCAGGAGAACGACGAGGTCATCAAGCTGCCGGGCAGCAAGACACCCACCCATAACCCTTGGCTCGCAGTAACAGAGCGGGCCCAGAATCAGATGAGGCAGATCGCTGCGGCGTTGCAGCTTGATCGGCAGCCCGAGAACGAGAACGCGGCGCTTCCGGATGAAGGCAGGCCGCGACCGATGTCTGATTACTTTCGCACTGCGCCGCCTGCCGCAAGACGCGGTCGCAGCCACTGAGGCCGCGGCAGGCTGATGATGGATGTCGGAGGATCGCGCCGAGGTTCACCGCACGCCTCGCCAGATGGTTGCCCACATGTGCAACATCTCGGAGCGACAGGTCGAGGCGCTGATCCGTGAGGGCGTCTTACCTACCCCTCCCAAGCCGGGGGAGCACGACGTCGTTGAAGCGGTGCGTTGCTACACCGCCTGGCGCGAGAAAGAACGCTCGATCTACACCGGCGTGGAACTGGCCCGATTGCTTCAGGTGGGCGAACCTCAGCTCTACAAGTACAAAAACGAAGGCATGCCGCAGGTCGACCGTGGACGCTGGGACATGCCCGCCTGCGTGCGCTGGCTAATCCAGCGTGAACGGGACCAACGACACCGGCACAGCGGTTCGATGACACATGAGGCGGCAACGGAACTCGCGTCGGAGCGATTGCTGACAGCCAAGGAAGACCGAATGCTGAAGCAGCTCCTGCGCCAGGAAAAGGAGCGCAAGCTGGTGTCGAGACAAGAGTGCCAAGAGGCGCACGCGATGATTGCCGGCGTAGTCGTTGCGGGTTTGGAAGCGTTCCCGGGCCGATATGCTGGGCGGGTGGCAGAGACGAATACCACGCTTGAAGCTCAGCGTTTACTGGCTGATGCCGTGCGCAAGATTCGGACTGAGCTTGAGGCGGCCCTGCACCGATTAGCCGAAACCATGGGCCAGCCGGCCGAGGTCTCCAAGCCCAAGAGGAGGCGCTCGAAGAAGACGGGTGTGAGACGTGCAGCTCGCTGAATCGCAACAGGGCTTCGTTCGTTTGGCTGCGTCGATCATGGCGCCCCCGCCGGATCGTCACGGCGATGCTTGGGCGCACGAAGCACAACGCCGCCTTCCCAAGGGCACTGCCGAGCCAGGCCCGATTCGTATGGAGCGCACGCCATACTGCGTTCCGATCTTGCGCGCTCACCGAAATCGCTGGGTCCGCGTCGTCTCCTATGTCATGGCCCGGCAGATGAGCAAAACGCAGGGTGTCATGTTCAATGAGATGGGGCGCCGCGCTGACGATCAGCCAGGACCGATGCTCTATGTCGGCACGACCGAGCTGTTCGTGCGCAACAAGATCGAGCCCAAGGTCACCGATATGCTTCGAACCACGCCGAGCTTGCGCGACAAGACGGCCTGGGGCCACGGCAGTAGCAAGTACGTCAAGAACATCAACGGCATCGGGCTCAAGCTCGCTTGGGCCGGATCTGATGCCATGATGCAGGGTGACGAGAACGTGCTTGTCTTCGTCGACGAGGTCGACCTTGTGGAGGCCGAGCGACCAAAGGCGACGGAAGGCACCGTCGTCGGTATGGCCGAGGCGACGACGTCGACCTTCCCGGACAGCTTGCTTTCGCTGACCAGTACGCCGACACACGGGCGGGCGGTGGCGTACAGGCACCCAAATACTGGGATTTGGCATTGGGCCATTCCGGACAATATCGCTGCTGAGGTGAAGTCGGGCATTTGGAAATACTGGCTGTCCGGCACTCGGCATGAATGGGGCTGGCCGTGCCCTGAGTGTCGTGCCTATTTTGTTCCGAGGTCCAACCTGCTTGGCCCGCGAGGTGACGACGTGACCGCGGCGGAAGCCAATCGGAGTGGCCATCTGGTCTGCCCGAGCTGTGGGTCGGAACTGCGTGATACGAAGCGCTCCTGGATGAACGATCGGGGCGTGATGATCGCGCCCGGCCAGCGACCGATAGACTATGACGACAGCATGGGCTGCTATTCCGACGGTGGCCCTGGGCCGGTGCTGGAGGTCTTGTCGGGCGATGATTGCACGCAACACCGAGTCGCCTGGGGTGATGCACATATTGAGCCCGGCAGCACGGATGTGAGTTTCTGGGTGTCGGGGATTGCGAGCTTCTCTACCAAGAAGAACTGGGGGTTTTTGGCGTCTCAGCTGGCCAAGTCTGCGCAGAGAAAAGACCCGCAGGCCGAGCAGGCTGTCTATAACATCGACTTCGGCGAGGTCTACCAGCGTAAGGGGTCGGCTCCCGAATGGGAGCACATCAAGACGCTGCGCGACGAGTACCAGCTTGGGCAGGTGCCGCGGCCGGTGACAACGCTCACAATTGGCGTCGACGTGCAGGGCAATCGGCTTGTGGTGGTCGTCCGAGGGTGGGCGCCCAATTCAGACTTGAGCTCGTGGCTCGTTTGGCGGGGAGAGTTGTGGGGCGAAACGGACCAACTGGAAGTCTGGCACCGGTTGCGCGAGGAAGTTCTGCGCGCTGAGTTCGATGGCTTGCAGGTGTCGCTGATGGCCGTCGATTCGGGCTATCGCAAGCGCGATGTCTACGACTTCTGTGCCGACAACATGGCGCTGTCTGTGCCGACCAAAGGCCGCGACACGATGGATCGCAGCTGGTATCCGCAGCCGATCGAGTTGGGCTGGGATGACAAGACAACCTGGGACGGCCTGCATCTCTGGCATGTCAACACCGATGTGGTGAAGTCGTGGGTCCACTCCCGCATGCGACGGCCTATCGACCAGCCGGGAGCCTGGCGCGTGCCGGACAACATCGACGACGACTACTGCAAGCAGGTCACCGCCGAGTCACGGGTTGTCGAAAACATGAAGCCGAAATGGCTAGTCCATGGCGAGAACCACTATTTCGACGCCGAATGCCTGGCCTACTTCGCTGCTGAGCAGGTGCAGATTCTGGCCGAACGGCCCGACGCCAAGAGAGAAGATCAGGCTATGCCACCTCCCGGTTCGTTTGATGCTGAGATTGGCTGAGGCAAACCAAAGGCCCGCCACCTGGCGGGCCTTTGGTTTCATTGGGCGGGGCTTTATTATACGGCGCTTCGAATGGCCATTGGCCTTTTTTCGATCTGAACGCCATTTTTGCGGAGCGCGTCCAGCGCTTGTTGGCGCTGCCGAGCAACGCTCTGGGCTCGATTCGGCGTATAGCTGATATTGTTCTCTTTGATCAATTTTTCAAGTTGTTTGATGGTCATTTTGCTCTCCCTATTTTTGTTTTGTGTTTGTTGTTGGTGTAGTTTCATTATAGTAGTTTACGCCTAAATGTCAATAAAAATCACAAAAAAATGCGAAAAAAAAGGCCCGATCAGCACAGCCGACCGGGCCCTTGAGGAGAACGACAGACAAACAACGAAGACCTTGCGGAAGACCCCGGAGAAAGGGGGAAAGGCCGCGTCGCAATCAGAGCATAACACCTCAGCAGCACAACGGAAGACGCATATGCGCGAATATGACGTGATCCGAGTGATTCAGCGATCGGCCCTGGAGGCTGGCGCGCGCCTCGGTATCTCCCGGCAGCAGATACTTGACCTTGTTTCCAACGTCGACGAAGCGCTCCGCGCGGAGCTGGGGACAAGCTATCCGTACATCCCCACTGCTGGGCTGGACCCAGAAGGGCGCGCGCAGCGCAATGCCGAAATCCTTGCCCGAGCCAACGCCGGTGACAGCTTCGATTCCATTGCGCGCGCCCATGGCCTCAGCGTGGGCTGGGTCAAGGAGCTAGTCCGAGGGCTGCGCCAGACGGCTTGCTAGAGTAGAAACCTGCTATTGCACTGACCATGCTGCTCGCATGGCCATTTCCGACGCCCTCAAATCGCTTGATCTGGACGAGCTCCGGACGATGCGTTCATCCGCCATCACGGCGATCGCCAAGCTCCACACCGGCACGAGAGCGGTTTCAGCGACCGGCCTCGACGGCCGTTCCATGACCTACACGCAGTCCAGCGCAAGGGATCTGGAGTGCTGGATCAACCAGCTGAGCACCGCCATCGCTGAACTCGAAGGGGCCGCAGGGCCGGCACTGGCCCCGGTGCTGCCGGAGGTCGTGTGATCGATGCGCAAGCCGCACTACAAGCCGACGGCCGCCGAACTGGCCGCGCTTGAGACGAGCCGCATGGATGTGGGCGCCACCGCGCACACCGCGGCGAGCGTTGAGGTGCGGGGCATGGAAAACTGGACACCGTTTGCCGGGTCGGCTGACTTCGATCTGATCGACGAGCTGCCCCTGATCACCGCGCGTGGTCGCGACCTCGAACGCAACAATCCGCTTGCCGCGGGTGCATCGCAGACGATGCGCGACAACATCGTCGGGCACAGTTTGCGGTTCAGCGCCAAACCCGACTGGAAGCGGCTCGGCTGGACTGAAGATCAAGGTCGTGAGTACGCGGAAGCGTTCGAGGCCGAGTTTGCCGACTATGCGGAATCGGACGCCTGCGACGTGGAGGGCGAAGGCGACCTGCTTGACCTGAGTCTGCGCATGCTGACCGGCGGTCTGGTGAACGGCAACGCCGTCGCCATCCCCAAGTGGCTTGACGGTTATGACCGCTGGCGGACCAAGTTTCTTGTGGTCGAAGGGGACCGGCTCAAGACACCGCCCATGCTTGAGGCTGATCCGCGAGTCCGCGGCGGCCGGCGTCTCGACGCCAACGGCAGGGTTCAGGGCTACTACATCCAGCGTTCGCATCCTGGCGATGTGCACTGGTGGTACGGCGCCGACTACTCCACGGACGAGTTCGATTTTGTGCCGGCCCGCACGCCTTGGGGGCGAAAGCTGGTCATTCATCTGGCCGATCGCACGCGCGCGGGGCAGTCCCTCGGACGGTCGATGTTCACGCCGGCCATGAAGGAGTTCAATCAGACCGGTCGCTACACCCAGGCGGAGCTGTCGCGCGCGCTGATGCAGAGCCTGGTTGGCGCGTTTATCGAGTCCGCGCTCGACTCCGGCGACGTGGCCAAGCTGCTGCATGGCAGTGGCCGGAGCACGGTCGATATGGCGGCCGCCGAGCAGTCTTGGCGGTCGCGCTTGGCCGAGTACCGACCGCGCCTGAAAGAAGGCGCTGTCATCCCGTTGCCGATCGGCGCTCGGGCCAAGGGTTGGGAGAACGGAGCGCCGTCAGGTCAGTTCGGAAGCTTCGTTGCCAGCGTTGCCCGGTGGATTTCGGCGGCGCTGGGCATCCCCTACGAGCTTCTGGCCAAGGACTTCACGCAAACCAGCTACAGCTCCGCGCGTGCCGCGCTGCTTGAAGCCTGGCGCTTCTTCCAGGGACGACGTGCGTGGCTGAACCGGCAGTGGCTTCGCCCTGTGCTCATCCTTTGGGCCGAGGAAGCCATTTCCAGTGGCCGGTTGCCGTTCGTCACGTTGCGCGAGTTCTACGAGCAGCCCAATGCATTCGTCCGCGGGCGCTGGGTCTTTGCCGGTCGCGGATGGGTGGATCCCGTCAAGGAAGCTCAGGCTGCGCAGCTACGCATGCAGTTGGGCATCTCGACGCTGGAATCCGAATGCGCCGAGCAAGGCGTGGACTGGCAGGAGCAGCTGGAACAGCGTCTCCACGAAGAGCGCTATGAACGAAGCCGGCGCAGGGATCTTGACCTGCCCGATGCTGCGCCGGCTCCAACCGCGCCGGCGAGTGACAGTGACGATGATGAAAAGCGCCGCGCCGAGGATATCGAGGAGCGGCTGGAGGCCCTCGAACGCATGGTGAGGGCAGCATGACCGTTCGTGTACTTGATCTGATTCTTGGCGAGCCCTGGGCCATTACGCCCGAAGGCATGGAGCAGGTGCTCGCCATCGCGCAACGCGCCAATGACGCGCCCGAGGCGGTAGTCGCCAAGCTGGGCCGGCCGCTGGACAACACACGAGAGGTCCGGGTTCGTGGCCGCACGGCCATTGTCCCGGTCACCGGCCCGATCTTCCGCCGCGCCAACCTGTTCACCGAGCTATCCGGGGCGACTTCCGTCGAGGTGCTGGCGACGGATATCGGCGCGGCACTGGAAGACCCTGCGATCGACGCCGTACTGCTGGAGGTTGACTCTCCGGGAGGACAGGCCGCGGGCATTTCTGAGCTTGCCGGCCTGATACACGACGCCGACAAGCCCGTGTTTGCGCACTCAGACGGCCAGGCCGCGAGCGCCGGTTACTGGCTTGCGGCGTCCGCCAAGCAGCTCACGGTCAGCGCATCCGGCCTGCTGGGCTCGATCGGCGTCGTCGTTAGCTACCGACCGCAGAAGGACGCGCCGATCGAGGTCATTTCGAGCCAGTCGCCGATGAAGCGGGCCACGCCGGAAACCGAGGCTGGGCGATCCGAGATTCAGCGCGTCGTCGATGACATGGCGGCGGTGTTCGTCGCTGACGTGGCGCGCTATCGCGGCGTCAAGAAGGAGACGGTGCTTTCCGATTTCGGTCGTGGCGGCATGCTGGTCGGACTCAAAGCGGTTCAGGTCGGTATGGCAGATGCCGTCTCAAGTCTGGAGCAGGTTCTTTCGCTGTGCGCATCCGATCCCGCACGTAGCTATCACTTTGGCGCCGCGAGCGCCGGCAAAACTGGAGACAACCTCATGTCCCGAATCCCCGAGGCTCTGGCCGAGGCATTGGGTATCCCGGCGGATGCGTCGGCGGATGCCGCGATCGAGGCCGTCGGCAAGCTCAAGACCGACCGCAAGCCGCGCGAGGACGAGATCGCCAAGGCTCGGCAGGAAGGTGCGCAGGCAGAACAGCAACGCATCTTCGGCATCATCGAACACACCGAGGCCGAGGGCCGGCTACCCGTGGCGGTGAAGATCGCCAAGGTCGACGCCATGACGGCCGAAAGTGCCGCTGCCGTCATGGCGTCGCTGCCCAAGGCCGACGCCCACTCCAAGCAATCGTCCGACGACGACCCGCTCGGCAAGGCCATGAGCCGGATGGGCAACGCGTCAGTGCAGGGCGAAGGCGAAGGCAGCGTCAATGACCAGGACGTTGCAGACAAGCTCTGGGACCAGGCGATTTCCAGCCATCAGCGTCTGGTGAGCTGATCCCCTTCAATTACCCGGCCAGGAGCATCTTTCATGGCAACCATCATCGAAACCTCCCACGATGCTGAGTTTCTCGTTTCGGAGGCGTCCGGCACTCGCTCGCGTGAAGTCGTGACCCTCATCAGCGGTCAGAATCTTGCCGCCGGCGTCGTGCTGGGCGAGATCACCGCGAGCGGCAAGTACACCCAGTTCAATCAGGACGCTTCTGACGGTTCGCAGACGGCGGCAGCGATTCTGCGCTCGGCATGCGATGCATCCGGTGGTGATAAGCAGTGCGTCGTCGTCGCCCGCGACGCCGAGGTCAACGGCGCCGAAATTGCGTGGCCTTCGGATATCGAAACCGCCGAAAAGGCAGCCGGCATTGCCGACCTTGCGGGCGAAGGTATCGTCGTTCGCTAACCCTTTCTCAATCGGGATCTCAATCAGGAGCCAATTCATGGCCACGATGGACATCTTCAGCGGCGACGCATTCTCGGCAATCAGCCTGACGACCGCCGTCAACAAAGTCGAAACCAAGCCCCAGCTACTGGGTCGCATGAGCCTGTTCACGTCGCGGCGTGTCCGCACGGCCAAGGTCGCCGTCGAAAGCCGAGATCAGACGCTGTCGGTCATCCAGACCAGCCAGCGAGGCGAGCCCTTGAAGGAAGGCGAGGGCATCAAGCGCGAAATCCGGGACTTCCGCACTTCGCGGATCGCGAAGGGCGACAAAATCGAGGCCGACGAGGTGCAGGGCATCCGGGCCTTTGGCAGCGAGTCGGAGCTGCAGCAGGTCATCGACGAGGTGGCAGACCGTCAGATTCGTATTGTCGACGACGTTGAGCTGACCTGGGAGAACATGCGCCTGGGTTCTACGCAAGGCGTACTTATCGACGCGGACGGCTCGACGATCTACGACTGGTTCAGCGAGTTCGGCGTTACTCAGGCCGCCGAGATCGACTTCGATCTGGACAACGCATCGCCGGCGCCCGGCGCGCTGCTCAAGAAATGCGATCAGGTGGTCACGCAGATGCGCCGCGCCGCCAAGGGCGCCTTCATCGGCGGAACCAAAGTGATCGGCCTGTGCGGCACGAATTTCTGGCGCGATCTGATCGCGCATCCGGAGATTCAAAAGCTCTGGGAGCTTATGACGCTCTACGGCGACCAGACCGGCCTGGCCAATCTGCTGGGGCTTCCCGGTAACGATGTCATCGAATATGGCGGCATCGTCTTCATTCGGTACTGGGGCACCGACGACGACACCACCGTTGCCATCGGCACCGACAAGTGCAAGTTCTTCCCGATGGGCGCGCGGGACGCCTTCGAGGTTGCTTGGGCACCGATGGAAAGCTTCCGCTTCGTCAACACACGGGGGAAGCGGCTGTACAGCATCATGATCCGCGACAAGGACCGCGACATGTGGGCGCGCCCGGAGGTCTACAGCTACCCGCTGCATATCTGCACGCGGCCGGCAATGCTCCAGCGGGCCAAGCGGACGTAACACCCGGTTGCCCGAATGAGCGCACTCGACATGCTGGCCGAGGCTGATGAGCTGATGATGTCAGCCGACGGCTTTGGACAGCATCTTATCTTCACGCCGGCCTCGGGCGTGCCGATTCAATGCACGGGTGTGCGCTCTGACGTCACAGACGATCTGAGTCTATTCAACGGTCCGAGCGAGCAGCGCGAAAGATGGGTCTTACCGATGGCCCAGATCCTTGAGCAGCCAGATACCGGGGATGGGTTCGAGACGACGGAAGATGGCCAGCACTATGCCATCGATGGCGCCGCGCAGCGTAAGAATCAAACGTGGCTTTGCTGGGTCGTGCCCACTGACGCCCCGGAGGCCATCTTCTTGGCCTTGCGGACGGTGGACGGTTTTGGCCTCACCGCCGTCAACGGGGACGTGATCGGGGTGGCAGGGTAATGGCCGACTACACATTGACGGACTATGAGACTGGCGCCGAGGTCCAGGCCGCGCTCAATAAAGCGGGTTCTGCACTCCAGGCTGTTCTTGCTGGCGTGAATGTCAGCATCGATAACACCGACCCGCAGCGCCCGATTATATCGTTCACAGGCCCCTTTGGCGTAAGCGCACCGCCTTCCGATGACAGGTATTACGCCTATAGAAATGGCGGCTGGGTTGATATTACAAACAAAATCGTAGACCCATGAAGACTTGGTACATTCTGTTGCTGCTATTCCCTGCGCTCTGTAGCAGCGCTGAAGGGGACATTCCCATTGTCCAGTCCGACGGGACTATTCAAACGAGAACAGTCTCAGGGGATGCGACAATAACTGCGTCTGGGATTGTTAGTATTCCAGATCCGGCGTGCGCGGAAATCGCAGATAGCACAGCTGCAGGTTGTGCGTTGGTGAGTGCTGCCAATGCTGCCGAGCAGCGCACGACGATCGGCGTCGACCCGGCTGGCACGGACAACAGCACGCCGGTGACGGTGGTCGATACGGCGACGCTAGATCTGAGCGTTGACGGACAAGCGATCAGCGGTACCGTGATGGAGAGAGATCCGGTCTTTGCGGCCGAGACGTCTCTCGCCGAGCTTGAGTCACGCATCGGCGCCGACTTGGTGACCGCGGGAGAGCTTCCGACGGACACTACCGACAGGTCCGAATGGATCGAAATCCCACTGACGGCCCTCGGCGCTCCGCCGGAAGCCGGCGCGTTGATTCCAGCGGACATCCCCTACGCCGCGACTCTGACGGGCGTGCATCTTGCGTGCGATACGGCGCCGACGGTGACGTCCTTAATTGTGGATCTACGCCGTGCCACCGCGCCTGGCGCCACGTCGGCGACGGTATTGACGGCGGACATCAACCTGCCTGCCGGTAGCGTGGAAGTGGACGCCGCCGGCATTGCGACCGATGGCTGGTCCCAGTGGGATCGTGCCTATTGCGTCGCCGAGACACTGGACACGGGCGGCACCGCCGCCGATTGCATCTGCACCCTGAGCTTGATGAGGACTGCGCCATGATGACTCGACTGACGACCCTGCTCTGCGCCGCGGCCGCGGTGTCTGCCGCAATCGCCGGCCCGACAGCGGACCTGACGCCACAGCAGCGCCTCGGCGCGACTTGGACGATTTGGCTCGATCCGGACGGCGACGGCCCTGATGCGGGCGGCGTCTTTCGGCGCGATATGCAGTGGGGCCGCGACCTCAATGCCGCCGGCGAGTACGTTGAGCTGCCCTGTGCCACCGAGGGCCCCTGCTACACGTGGCTGCGTCAGGTCCGCACTGAGCCGCCGGCCATCGACAGCCGTTTGCAGCAGATTGCGTACCCATGCCCCGAAAGTGCGCCGGACCTCGCTGCGGAATCGTTAGCAACGGTCTGCACCGCGACCGTGCGTCCGGAGGCGGATCTGCTGACAGCCGTCCGCAACGAGCAGGCCACCCGACAGACCGCCGCGCTCGCAGCCTACGGCATCGCCAGCCCGACCGATCAAACGCGTGCCATTGGCTTGCTGCTCGCAGAGCGCGCAGGGCAGACCATCAGCGCCGACGACGACATGTGGCTCGACGGCCTCGGGGCCGTTGGCCTTGATTGCCTCGATCAGATCGCGGATCGGGCGACGGAAATCCAGGCTTGGGTCGTCGGCAATCCCGGGCAAGTCCCGGCCCTCGGTGATGCCGAGTGGCCGAGCTGCGGTCTTAGCGACTGAGCGGCCGACGATGCGCCGCTCCGCCCTGATCCTGTCTCTTCTGCTGGCTCCTCTGGTCGTCGTGTTGTTGCGAGATGCCGCCGGCTGGCCGCATGACCTTGCGCCGGCTGGGTCGATCCGCGGCGCTGCGGCGGCGACGATTCGACTCCCGCATCGATGGCCTGCTGCGGATGCATGCACGCAGATTGCGGCGCTTGCGAGCGCGGGAGGCAACACACTTCAGGGCTGCTTCACGCCCGCTGCTGTCTATGCGGCGGGTGGAACGCTGGCGGACAGCTATGAGAGCGGAGGCAGCGTATCGCGGACTTTGAGCGTATACGGCTCGTCGCCGTCGCTGGGAGCCGATGGCTGGGTAATGTCCGGCACCGGCGCATTCGACACAGCGTGGGATATGAACCCGGGCGATAGCGTGTTGGTGATTGCAGCGCATCCAGCGGAGACGTCCACTGCCCGTGTGTTCGGCAGCCGGAATTCCGGTGCTGAAGGGCTGATCCAAGCCCTGCCCAATCATCTCACTGCTGGTCGGACGTGGAAAATCGATGATGCGGGGCACCAGGAGACGTCAAGCGCGGGCGAGCAAGCAATAGGGTTCCGGGGGCTCAGCCCCTGGTTTAGCGGCGCTGACGCGGCACCCGCGTTGTCGCCTACGCCGACTGCCTCAGCAACAACACTGGCTCTAGGTGCGCTCAAGTCGTCGGACGGAGATTTTTCCTCCATGATGCCGGCGGGCAGCACGATCCGTGCTGCGGTGCTGATCGCAGGCGCGCCCTCGGCGATTACGATGGCGGAGATTGAGGCGCTGCTGTGGTGACGTAAGAGCGATTGCTTTACGGGGTGGTCAGGAAGAACAAGAATCGATGAGCAATTCGTTTTATCCGCAAATCGAAGAGCTAGTTAATCGCGTGGCCGGACTGGAACGCGAGCTAGCGCATGTGATGGAGATCGTCAGGCGAATCGGAGACGAATCGCGCTCCACTCGTGTGCATCTCCGGGACCTAGAGAAGGAGCAGATTAGGCATGTGGCGGTCATGGATAAGACGGCGAATAGCTTGTTGACTTTCGAGCAGTACGCTCGCGATAAAGACGCGGCTCTCGTAAAAGCAGTCGAAGGGATGACTGAGCTGCTTGAAAACACCCGAGGCGCATTGGTTGCACTTCGAGTGGATCGTGCTAGAGACGAGGCCCGGACCACGAGGCAGGCTTTCGCTGTGTGGCTGGCGACCGCAACAGCCGTGATCAGCATCGTTTTTGCGACGTTTTCCGGTCAATTGGCCGAAAAGTTATGGGGTTGATCGAATGCGAATGCTTCGTTTCTTGCTAGACCGATTGGACGAGAAGAGCACATGGCTCGCTTTAGGAATGTGGCTTTCTGCGGCCGGAATATCGATTGAGCCTTCGATTTGGGAAGCGGTTTCTATCACCGGCATCGGTATTGCAGCACTTGGCCTTGCACTGCTGCCGACAACGGTGGTCGAGAACGATGCGGCGTTAACTGTCGATAGTCGACTTCCAAGCAAACTGCGCACCGAGCCTTCGGGGCTGGACCTGAATGCGCTAATGGAATCTGACCCAGTGAGGAGGGTGATCGGAATCCGGACGGGAGAGACTGAAAAATGACCTTCATTTACCATCCTCACACTGATATCGATGGCCGATTCTTCCCCGTTCGATGGGAAGTTCATTTGCCGCAGCAGCGCGCTTTGTCTGACGAGGATGTCGTCGAATTCGCGGATCTGTATCAAGTCAATCCGCGTCATCTCGACGCAGTGAGGCAAGTCGAGGCCGCCGGCTCTGGCTTTCTGCTCCGGGAGCCGCCTCCAGCTCGTCCGAAGATCCTATTCGAGGCGCATTGGTTCTACAAGCTGACACCCGAACCTGTCAGCAAGACACGCCCGGATCTGTCATCGCGCCGCTGGGACCGCAGCCTCTACAAAGGCGGCAGCGCCGAGTGGACGAGGCTCCACGACGCCATGGAGTTCGACCCGCTCCAGGCGCTGAAGTGCGCCAGCTGGGGCCTCGGGCAGGTGATGGGCTTCAACTACACGCTCGCCGGCTGCGAGACTATGGAGCAGTTCGTGGTTGAGAGCTTCACCGGCGAGAAGGAGCAGTTCAATCACATGCTCAACTTCATTAGTTATAGCGGACTGATGAACGCCCTACGGCTAGGCCGCTGGAAGCAGTTCGCTCGCGGCTACAACGGCCCGGGTTATCAAGTCAACGCCTATCACACAAAATTGGCTCGGGCAGCTCGTAGATCCCGACTGTGAACGATGACGCTATGGAGTAACTGATGTGATCGCCACCGACGTCACCGACGCCCTCGTTACAATGCTGGCGCAGGTCCGTCGGTCAAACGATTACGGAACTGACATCGGCGCTGATGTGCGCGTTGCGGCGGCGAGCCCTAAAGCGGACGAGGCGCCGTTGACGATCGTCAACCCGGGTCCGGAAAGGGAAGACCCGGGGTACGGGTTCGGAATGCTTAATCGGCAAATCACTATCGTTGGTATCGCGCAAACCGACGATCATCCTGACTTACAACCGCATGCGCTGGTGGATAAGGTCATCCATGACATTCGGACCTGCATCAATGCGGTGAATTCGCTGCTGGACGATCTATGCGAGCAGGTGCAGATCGTGAAGGCACAACCCGGCCACCGTGAGGCCGGAGGGACCGCCGTCGGCGCGTCGGTCGAAATCAAAGTCATCTATCGGCAGGCTTGTGCCGAATAAGCCAAAGCTGAACAACGCTGAATCGGGAGATACCGATGCCAACCGCAAAAAAGGCCAAGTTGCAATACGAAGCCGGCCAGACCGCTTACCCGATGGCCGCGCTTACTGACTCCGGGGACCACATGGTGTTCACCGGCCAAGCCAACCCATGGAGCCGCCGCAGCGGCTATGACGCAGTCATCCGTCCAGACGGGCTGATCACCGGCGGGGCCATCACGCCGGCTGCCTCCGGCGATGACAACAAGGTCGATGTGGCAGCCGGTACGGCGTACATCGGCGGGGCATTGGTCACCTTCAGTGCGGCGACCGATGTCCAGATCACGCGCGGCCTGACCACGGACACGCACGCCATCACCAGCATCACAGTGACCAGCGCCGGCAGCATCGCTGCGGTTGCAGGCACTGACGGCACGGCCTTCAGCGAGACGCGCGCGGCGGAGGGAGGGCCGCCACTGATTCCGGTGACGTCGGTCGAACTCGGGCAAGTACGGACGACCTCCATCACGGCCGCGGCAATCGCAGCCTCGGAGATCTTCTCGGTCGTCGGCTTTCATACCGAGCGCTTCGACTACCCGCTGTGGGACACGGATTACGCCAACGGCCGCGTCAAGCTGATGGCTGCGTTGCCGCAGATTCATGCGGGTGGCGTTACCAAAAAGGTCTTCGCGAGCTACGCGACGCCGATCTTCGGAGACATCCAGAAATCCAGCGACTTCGTGCCGCCGGAAGAGGCTTACTCGGTCAGTTCGAAACAGATCTACGGCCGAACGCTCGGTTCGACGTCGAGCAGCCTGAGTGCAGGCGGGTTCACGGCCTACCTGGAAGATGGCATCACGGACCCGTTGGTGGGTCTTGCCGGAGAACAGCTCTGGTTCAAGTTCTTTTCGGACCGCTACAAATCCGCCCACATCCTGTGCCAAGGCATTCTGGGCATCACGCGCAGCTTCCCGGCCGGCGACAGCATCCAGACGGATTGCAGCATCAACGCCGAGTCCGTCGGCAAGAACATCGCCGCTTGATAAGGCATCACACGATATGAGCACAACCGTACAAAATGCAACGCTGGCAAAAATCGGGGCGGCTTTGACGGCACCTCGTGTGCCTGTGGGAGTTTGGCGCGCAATATCCCGAGACCCCGAACGGCACGAGAAGGCTCGCAGGCTCGCGCGCGTTACCAGGTTCACCGCCGCCGATTGGTTTGACCATCGCGGGGACATCGACGCCGCCATCGCGGCGCATGGCGCATAACCATGGCCTTCAACGCCGCCGCCTTCGCCGCCGCCCCCCTGTCGCACCGACAGGAAACGGTGCCTGTGCCGGACCTGGCCCCATGGTTCGAGGGCGATGCGGCGCCGACATGGACCGTGCGCGGGCTCACGGGCAATGAGCTGGCCAAGGCGGATGCGGCTCGCGATCGGCTCAAGCGCGAAGCGGCCCTGGCCGCCGCGCTGGTGAGCGGGAGCCAGCGGGAGGTTGCCGAGGCGGTGCAGGAGGCACTCGGGCGCACCGACGCCACTGAGCCAGATTTCGCGCGTCGGCTGGAGCTGGTGACCCTCGGTAGCGTCGAGCCAGCATGCACACTCGATACCGTCGTGCGCCTCGCTGAGCACTTCCCGGTCGTTTTCTACCAGCTGTCCAACAAGATCCTGGAGCTCTCCGGCCGCGGGTCCGACGCCGAAAAAAAGCCGAGCGACTCTGGAGACGAGACACCGCCCGCCACGTCCTAGCCCTCGCGGATCGGCAAGGCCGAATGCTCTATGAGCTCCGCCCGGACTGGTTTCCCGAGGGCCATCTCACCGACTGCGAGCTGATGCTCTGGGCCATGCACTTCGAGAGCCAAAACGACCGCCGGAAGCGCTGATACGCGAATGGCCGACCTGCGCAAAACGATCGAGATCGTCTTCGACCACGTCGACAACATCGGCGGCGGCATCAACGCGATCACCGACGACCTCGGCGGCATGTCCGCCGCTGCGCAGGATGTGACCGGGCCCCTCGCGGACATCACCACGACGCTGCTGACTTTCGAGACTGCCGCCGTGGCCGCTGGCGGTGCGATGGCCACAATGGCAACCATCGCGGCCGGCGAGTTCAATCAGAGCTTCGCCGAGATCGACACACTGATCGACGCGAGCGATGAAGGTCTCGCTGCCTTTCGCGATCAGCTCCTCGACTACGCCAGCACCAGCACGCAGAGCTTTGCCGATATCACGTCGGCGACCTACAACGCGATCTCCGCAGGCGTCGAGTATGAGGACGCAACACAAGCGCTCGCCGTCGCGGAGCAACTGGCCGTTGCCTCCAAGACCGACCTGAACACAGCGATGGAGACGCTTGTCCCGACTTTGAATGCCTATGGCGTCGGGATGGATGACGCGGCGCGCTATTCAGACATCCTTTTCGCAGCCGTCCGCGAAGGGAAAACAACACTGCCGGAGATTGAGGCCGTTCTGGGCAGAATCACGCCGACAGCTGCCGTGATGGGCGTTCAGCTTGATGAAGTGGCGGCCGCGCTGGCGACTTTGACAAAGAACGGACTTGGCACCGCGGAAGCCGGGACTGCGCTGAGTGGCGTGCTTGGCTCAATTCTGGCGCCGTCAAAAGCTGCCGCAACCGCAGCATCCGAGCTTGGCATAGCCATGGGCGCAACGGCGCTTGAGAGCCAAGGGCTCGATGGGTGGCTCAGGCAAGTCAGTGAAGCAACAGACGGCGATAAAGACGCCATTGCGCGGTTGATTCCAGAAAAGGAATCTTTACGCGCATTGTTCAGCTTGCTCACCAACGATGCAGCGACGTGGTCGGAAGTGCTGCTGAACGTGAGGGATTCCACCGACGTCGTGACTGTCGCCTTCGACGAGATGGCCGACAACTTCGACTTGGTGAATCAGCGCCTGCGCAACGCCGTCACCGCCATGCTGATCGAAGTCGGCACCCCGCTGGAAGAGCAGTGGGCTGAGGTTGCCGACAGCATCGGCGGGGTCTTCCTGGCGTTGCGCGACGCCGTGGACCAAGGCGCCTTTGCGGACGTGTACGCAGCCATTGCCGAATTCGGCATCCGGCTGATGGCCGAGCTCGATGGGATTGCGGCCGCCCTACCCTTGGCGTTGCAGCAAGTCGAGTTCACTGGGCTGATCGCGAGCTTCAGCGGCTTGGCCGACAGCATCGCCGCGATCTTCGATGGCGTGGATCTGACGACGCCCGAGGGGCTCGCGTCGGTGATCCAGACGCTGATCGATGCCTTCGAGGGCCTGACCAACTTCACGGCCGGCGCCGTGGCGGGGCTGGAGCCGTTCATCGACGCGGTGACCGCAGCCGTTGTCGAGTTCACGCGGCTGAGCCCAGAGGCCCAACGCGCGGCGGGCGAGATCGGCGGTTTCGCCGCTGGCCTGGATCGGGCGCTGGGCTTGGCGGACGGCGCAATCGGTGCCGTCAACGGCTTGGCCGACGCCCTGACGTTGCTGGCCGCCTCGAACATCACCCGGGCGCTAATCGGGACGGGTGGGCTTACTCCCGCACTGGGGGCCTTGGGTTCCGCGGCCGCGTCTGCGGGCCCTGCCTTAGCTGGACTTGCCGCCTTCGGGGCCGGCTTCGCCTTGGGCGATGCCATTGCCGAGGTGACGGGCCTCAAGCAAGCCGTGGTGGAGCTCGGCGAAGCCTATGCCGAGGCCAGCTTCGACTCCGACATCAGCGGACTGGAGCGGGTGCCCGAGGCCCTGGCCGAGATCAGCGAGCGCACCGGCGTGGCGGTCGGTAGCATGGAGGACTTCAACGCCGCCGTCGACGCCGGCCGGCTCGTCTGGGACGCGACGGTGTCGCAGTGGATCAGCGCCAGTGATGCTGCGGGGCAATCTGTCGAGCAGGTTGGGACGGCATGGGAGGGCCTGGAGTCCGCGATCGGCCAGGCGCAGCAGGAGATCATCGCTGCCGGCGGCAGCATCGGCGAGCTCGGCGACGCCTCAAGCGCCGCGGCGCCGGCCATCGAAGAGCCGGGACGCGCGGCGAAGGCGACCGCGGAAGAGATGCGTCAGGCGCGCAAGGACGCGCTCGACTACGAGCTCGCACTTGAGCAGATCGCGAGCAACGAGCGCATCGCCAACATTCAGGCGCGCGTCGATTTGGAGACGGCGCAGCTGGACGCGCAGGCCGAGCGGGTCACGGCCGCTTTCGACTCGATCAACAACACCGTGACCGAGACCAGCAACAACGTCAGCAGTTTGTTTGGGCTCATGGCCGAGCCGAATCTCACTCTGCGGACGAAGTTCGCGCTCGAAGAACAGATCGAGGAAGAGAACCGCGTCCGCCGCGAGCAACTCGCTCTGCAGAAGCAATTGATCGAGGCCGAGGTCCGACAGATCAACGCCCGTACCAAGCTGCTCGGCCAAGGCGGCGGCGAGGTCAAGATCACATCTCAGGGGCTGGAGCCGGCCCTGGAGGCGTTCATGTTCCAGGTCATCGACAAAGTGCGGGTGTCGGTCGCGTCGAGCTATGACGACTTCCTGCTCGGGTGTGCGTCGTGATTGCCAGCCTAGCTTCGCGGCTTTTCGACTTCAGCTCGCCAATCTTACTTGACGTCGATTCATCGAGCGCCATTCGATCCCACGAGCGCAGGCTGACACGGACGAAGACGCTGGACGGCAAGGTGGCGGTGGCCGACGGAGGCTTTGTTACCGCCGACCGAACGCTGCCGCTCGCGCTCAGAAACGTCGCGCAGGCCGATGCCGACGCGTTGCAAGCCCTCACCGAGCGTAACGGCAGGGTGACGATCAGCATCGACGGGCGCTGCTATCTCGCGCTGATTCAGCGACTATCTCTTGCCGCAGAAACCAAAAACCTGGCGCTCGCCATTGTTGAACGGCTCGACGCAGACTAGGAAATCATAGCCATGCCGGTACTTCATTTGTCCAATACCGCGCGCTCTGCGGCTGTTGATGCCGTGGTTGATCTTATCGACGCAGGCAGCGCTGGCGGCACGATCAAGATTTATGACGGCAGCATGCCGGCAACCGTCGAAACGGCCGTCAGTACGCAAACGCTGCTTGCCACGCTCACATTTTCCGACCCGGCATTCGGTGATGACGAAAATGGCGTCGCAACGGCCAACAGCATTACGTCGGACGCAAGCGCCGACGCGACGGGCACGGCCGGCTGGGCGCGCATCGCCGACAGCGACGGCACCGACATCATGGATGTGGACGTTACCGCGACCGGCGGTGGCGGCACTATTGAGATCAACACGACGAGTATCGTCGCAGGCGGCTCTGTCGCCATCACGGCGTTCACGGTGACGATGCCAAGCGGCGCTTGATGTCATGGCGGCAACGCTTCCGGGGCTGACTGCCAGTGCCACCGCGCAGCTGACCTTTTTCGCCGAGGCGGCGGGCGCACTTCCAACGCTCGGCGCTACGGCAATTCTCGACGCCGCGCCTGCGGCCGTTGGCGCCGCTTCACTTCCGTCGCTCGGTGCCAACGCCAGCGCCATCGGCTACACGCCAAGTGCGTCACTTGCTCTAGATGCTCCTGCACGCTACACCTGCGTGCTGACAGGGGCCGCCGACGACTTGCAGGATCTGGCAATCAGCATCTCGTCAATTCAGGGCCGCTATCGCGAAAACGGCAGCGGCTATGGCCGTGTTGTCGTTCCTGCGGCGCTGGGCTACGTGGATGAGATTGCAGCGCGTCCTAACGGCGAAATCGTTGTCACATTCACGCAAGGCGATCTTTCCGAGGAGATGCTTCGGTTTGAACCAAAGTACATCCGGCTTGATCGCGGGGCTGAGTCTCAAAGCATGACTCTGTCCGGGGCTTTCGATGTCTCTGCGCGCGCCGAAAAGCTGCATGACCTCCAGGACGTAACGTACTTGCCGACAACCGACGGCGTCCCCCGCTACCGAGCGGCGGCTCGGGGCGACATCCGCCCCGGCGACACGGTGCGCTATGCCGGCGCCAGCCATATCGTGACCGAAGTCGTTTGGCAGGCCGCCGACGAAATGACGCAAATGGAAGTCGAGTGTTGACCGATGCGCGGAGTGATTCAGTCGGCGCTGGGCAACAACCGTTACAGCGTGCGGATCGTCTTTGACCAGCGCAGCGCCGACGCGCTGATTGCGGGATTGCAGCGCCGCGCCGAGCAGCTGGAGGCCGAGAAAGTCGAGTTGCAGCAGCGCGTCGAGACGGAGCGGGCGGAATACGCCGCGGCGGAGTCGGCCAGGGAGTCGCTGCTGCAAGAGTATCGGGACTGCGTCCAGGCCGCGGGCGGCGGCGAGGAAGCGCAGCTAATCGCGTCGCTGCGTTGCCAGAAGCAATACGAGGGTCAGATCCGGCTGGCGCAGCGCGAAGTGGACCGGATGGCTGCCGACGTCGATCGGTGGGAAGCCGAGATCAAGCGCGTCGACCTGCAACTGCTTGCCAACGACCGGCGCCGCGGCGAGATCGAGCGGCTCGGCGAGCTGCAAGACTTCGTCACAATCGAGGATGCCCACTGCCGGCCGGAAGACGAGCAGCTAGAGAATGGCGACGCCGTCGTCATCGTTCGCATTCCCGGCCCTGACAATCGCCTAGTGCTGCTGAAGCCGGACGAAGAGCCCGAGGCTCTGTGCACCGAGGTCGTCGACAGCCGAACCCTGGACGCCCGCGTGCTGGTGGTCGATGCCGCCATTGAGCCCGGCATTCATGCGCATCGCCCGCGCTACCGCGCCGCCGAGATCTTGGAGATCAAGGAGGACGCCGACACATGCACTGTGCGGCTCTTGCCTGCCGACGCGCAGACCCGACTCGGCGTCTGGCACATGGCGGACATTCCGCGTCGAGCGTCGATGAATCCCGCAAGCGCCATCGAGGGCGAAGAATTCACGGCCTACGAAGTGCCGTTTGCGTGGGAAGGCGCCGGCTGCTACGAAGTGGGTGACACCGTGCTGCTGCGGTTCCTCGAGCGCACATGGGCAAGCATCGAGGTGTATGGGTGGGTCGGTGCTGCGCGCTGCTGCGTTGGCCTGAAACTGGAACACGGCTATCGGACACTTGGCGTGCAAACAGATCCAGTCGTCTACACGGCCGGCTTTCTGCCTGCATACTACGCTGGGGCTGGTACCAGTATCCCGAACAGCGATCGCACCGAACACATCGTTGGCACTGTCGTTGCAGGGCCTGCTTGGCCGGACGGCGTGCCGGTGACAGACGCCAGCGGCGCGCATCAGTCCGTGGTGTGCCCATCGAAGTCTTGCGCTCCCCAAGAGCCGCTCGCCCACGTGCATACCGGGCTGATGCGCGCCGTGGTGCAGGCCAAACACGGGGCAGCCAAAGCCGTTATTGGTGACGTGGTCCCCGTCGGCTGGGTTAGCGCCAGTCCCGCTGTTCAGCGCGCACCTGACGGGCGCTATTGGGTGTTTGCTGCGGGGACCGATTTGGTTGCCCGCCGCCTTGAATGGTCCGAGGAACTCGACGTTGTTGCAGGCTGCTGGTGTGAGGATGGACTGCTTACCGGTCAAGACAGGCAGCTTGCCGATGCCTATGTCATGGCGTCTCTGCAAACTCCTACCGAAGTTGACGAAGTGCCGCTTGGCTCGCTGGCGAGCGCCTATCAACTCGGAAGCAGCTCGTCCGGCTCAGGTATCGCCGGCAGACGATGGGCGTGGAGACATCAAGCACGCGGTGCCACAGATGAGCACACGGCGGGAGCTGTTATCGTGCCCCTGGCGACCAACAGCGAGACAGGTAATGATTGGCGACTACTCAGCAAACGCTGTGTGCTGACGATAGAATGGGACGACGACAACAGACCGTCGGGGTTTACGCTGGATTCATCCAGCGTTTCGGAATGGGTTCCTCACAGCTCCACGCGGTTTATTCTCGCCAGCGGCGCCAGCGCATGTTTAAGCGGGTATGAGCGTCCGTTTGGGCACACAGAGCATAGCGAAACAGACGCCCCGCTATCGGCTTGGTACTCTCCAAACGGAAGTATTATCGATTGTAGCGTTCGCAGTTTTGGTGGGCCGAGCACATATACTTCTGGAACTCCAATCAATGATTGGCAAGACTTTGTTTGTCCTGGTGAAGCTGCCAGCAACCATTACACTGAAGCCAACAACGCTGCTAGAGAGATTGTGACAGTCGGCGGTGCTGAGACCGGGGACCGCGCAAGCGGAGGGTTTTTTGATTATTTTGTGACGTTCACTTTGCGCATGCCGACGTGGGAATCAGACGATGTTTATGGGTTGCCAGCCGGCACCTATGGCAGTTGCACCACTCTGACAGTGCCGTCGCCTCCTGCTGGAGAGCAAAACGCACAAGTATACCAATCCAGTTATGGCCGAATGGAAAGAGACGTTGAGTCATTGTCGACCACGATTGTCGGCAGCGGCCGCTACGTTGTATTCGGCGACGACCCCGAAGCCGCATGGCTGCTTGAATCCTACGATGTGCAACAAAACAATTACGTCGGCTCTTCTGCTCTTTTGGGTGGCCCGCGCGGGCATATTCGAGCTAGGTGGTATCCGTCGATGACGCCTATTGGCGAGGCTACATCGGGCTATAACGTACCGATTATTTGGGGTGTGCTTTCGTCAGAGCCAAAACAATCACCGATTGACGACCTATACCCGCCAACCAAGGTTTGGTACGTCGGCGCAGACGGAGGCGCAACGGCTTTTGAGGAGGACGCGGCGTTGGCGTGGGCGACTGCGCTGGGAGCGCTTGGCGTGTCGTTGCCATGCACAGATCAAATTGCCGCCGTGTCCATTCGATCATCGGCCGGGCTGACGCTTGCTACAGGACATCAAAAACCGTCCGGCTTGGCCGATGAAGCGGTTACGCGATCATGCGAATGGGTAGGGGGTGTCTAATGCCCGCCGCGATTCGCCTAACCGGCGCCAACAAGCTAGGCGTCTTCCTCGCCGGCCTCAAGGGCGAACTCGCCGACGCCAGTCGCCGCGGGCAAAACAAGATGGCCTACACTCTGATGCAGGCCGAGCGCGAGCAGCTTAGGTCCGATGTCGACTCGCCGACGCCCTGGTCGGTCCAGTCGATTCTTTACAAGCCGGCCGACAGCAACGCGCTGAAGATCGGCGCTAGTCGGATTCTTGTGCCGGGGATCGAAGGCGCCGGGGTCTTTCTCGTCGACCGCTTCTCGATGGAGCGCGCCGACGAACGACATCCAATCGGCGTGCAGATCCGCGGCGGTGAGGGGTTCCAGCCGACCGCGTTCGAGAGCGTGCTCCAGCAGCGCGGCATCATCCCGCGCGACCATGTCTACGTGCCCGCCCGCAATGTGCGACTAGACCGCTACGGGAACATTCCCGGCGCTCAGATCAGCGCAATGCTGAGCCACCTCGGCCTCAATCAGTACGGCGTTGTCGCGCCTGAAAGCCGCCAGTTCGCGTTCTTTCCCAAGCCAACGGCCGGCGTCGTCGGCGGCGAGCTGGTCCGGCGTTACGCCAAAGGCGTGCTTGCCAAGATCGGCGACGATTGGGTGCCTTACATCTACTTTGTTCCCAATCCGGGCACCTACCGAAGTCGGTTCGACTTCTACGGCCGCGCGGATCGGGAGATCGAGACCCATTTCCGCGGCATCTTGGATTGGTACGTCACCAAGGCGTTGCAGAAGTCAGCCGGGAGCTGATCGCGCACGGAAACGCGACGAACGTCACTCCACTTCGGCGGCGGGCCGGTTACCCTTCACCGGGCGGATAACTGCCGCCCGCGCCACCAGGGAGACACTGATGCCCGCCCCCACACGAGCCCAGCGCCGCCGACCCGATCGATCTGCCCTGCGCCCCTGCCCGGCCTGCGGCCACACCGTTGCCAAGACCGCGGAGACCTGTCCCAACTGCGGCGCCCCGTTGCCGGGACCCGCCAGAATTGGGAACGCGATCGCCAGCCTCCTAGCTGCTGCGGCATTTGCCTACATGGCCTGGGTGCTTTTCGATTTCTCCGAGGCTTTGTCAGCATTCTTCGGGGGCTAGGACTGACCGTGCGATCCGTCGCTGCCACGCCCATGCCAAGCAGCGTTCGAAGTCGCCGAGCCATTCTAGGCAATCGGGGTGCTGGAAGCAGCCAGCGTACAGCGCCGCGGCAACCCATGGCCCGGCAGGCGGGCGCCCCGGGTCGGTGACGACCGGCAGCTCGACACGCTGATGCAGGTCTCGCCAGAGATCCGCACCGTCACCACTGAGCGCGACCGCGATGGTGCAGACGCACAGGCTCGGCGGGCCGTCGGCCCACACCGTGGCCGTCAGGCACGTGCCATCGGCCCGCCCCGCGAGGCTGTAGCCGGGCAGGCTGACGCCGGCTGCGGACAGCGGGATCGTCCGCGCCGAATCTCCGCTGTCGGCGAGGTGATTCAGAAGCGGCGCCATGGCGTTGATGACGTGCTCGGGCACCTCGGCTGGCGCGCTCTCGCGCGTGTGGCCGCTGGTTAGGGTGACGGCGGTGATGGTATTGCTCATTTATCCGAGCCTCCCGAGCCCAGAATCTCGGCGACTGCTCGGCGGATACCGAGCGCCATGTCGCCGTTTCCCAGCTCGTTGGCGCGCGCCAGGGCGATGGCGATGGTGCGGCGCACGCCCTCCGAGGCGTTGCCGTCGCCGAACAACACGACTTGTGATCGTTGTTCGGCGCTGACTTTCACCGGCGGCAAATTGTCTCTTTTCGCGTTCGCTTTTCTGTAGCCGACTTTCCGCCCTGAGTTTGGCCGGTCCCCGCCGTGGGTGTTGTGTGTTGTCATGTGTCGGTCACTGTTTTGCTTGCTGGCATTGCGTAATTTAGACAGGTCGGCTTTTCGCCGATCAGTAGCGGCGCCGCCGAAGGCGCAGTTTTGTACGGAAAGTGACCCAAGACGGCTCTTTACGTGGCCTTTCCCAACGTGCGGCGGGGCGCCGAAGAGAGCGAATACGACCCAGATACTTCAGCCTGTATTTCCAGCCGCCCGAGGCCCTGGCGGCGCGGGCGGCAGATTGTTCCTCGTCGGCGAGCTGATCGCCTGTCGCCCAACTGGGTTCCGCTCTTGCTCGCGCTGCCTCAAAGTTCCGGCGGCGCAAGTAATTCAGTGTTTTTGATTTCATGATTTTCTCCTTCTGAAGGGGATTAAGACACGCGATCCAGGCTAGTCCTGCACTGTGCCTAGGTCGTCGGCGATTTCGCGCCCGTACTCGTACACCTGATTGTCGGCGTCCAGCTCGCATTCGAGCACGTCGACGTCATTGATGCCTGCCTCATCAGTGTCGGTCCAGACGATGATGCGCGCAGCGCCAACGCACACGCCGTGGGTGCGCAGCATCCACACCTGACCCTGGTCATCGGCCCACTCGATGTTGTGGCTGTGGTCGGGCGTCAGGTCGCGCAGGCTGCCAACGACTCGCAGCAGATGGTCAGCGCTCAGCTGGTCGACTTGCTCGGCGGTCAATGTGATGGTGTCGATGCTCATGATGTTCTCCGTTGGGGCGCCGGGACTCATCCCCGTCGCTTGATTAAAAGTATAGCATCATCCGCTTAGATTTCTATACCTTTAACCAAGTTTCCGATGAGCGGTATAGCGTGAAGTTCGCGTGAAGTATGGGAGTAGAAATCAATGGCTTGCCGTTGCACCCAGTAGCGTGAAGCTTGCCAGGTGGATTGCAGGCTTTTGATCTTGAAGAACTTTGCAGGCAATCGCTGCCTTCACACGGCAGGGGTCGCTGGTTCGAACCCAGCCGCGCCCACCATAAAATCAAGAAGTTACGAGAAACCGGCCGCCAGTCGGTTTTTTCATAATGGCCTCAGCACTTTCGGTGCGCTTCGACACCGACCCAGTGCAGTCCATCGGCCACAGCTCGGCAGCCGCCGCGCGGGTCGATGCCGTTGTGCGCCCAGCAACGACAGGATCTTGATGCGTACCCCCATCCCGCAGATGTCCCCATAGCCGCAGTCCCGCAGCACATCGACGATCGAGGGTTTGTGCGGCGAGCACTGGCCGGCCAGCATCGCCTCCACGGTCATCGAGTGCGGCGGCCTAACGGGACTCTTGATCCGCAATCGATCGCCTTTGCGCACAATCTCCGCATCTGGTCATCGCGTCCAGTGCGATCCGCTCGCCTCGGGCAACATGGATGCTGCGGTTGCGGCCATGGTCGTCGACCTGGGTATCGGTCGATGCTTCAGAGGCCAACAGGTCGAGGCCTTGCGTTGCCGACGATTCCGCACAGGGTTCTAATAGACGGGCGACGGCGTTTCGGCTTGCATCCGGCCCATCGACAAAACCCGAGCTTCGAGCATGAACGGCACAACGCACCGCGGAGACTGCCCCCCATGGAAGCACTGAAGCTGCGAACCATCGACGACCTGCTGGCGAATCCGGAGGAGCGCGTCGAACTGATCGACGGCGAGATCGTCCGCCGGCCCATGACACGCTTCCAACACGGTCAGGTGCAGAGCCGCACGGCACGCGAGTTGGGGCCGTTTGATCGCGGTTCCGGTCCTGGCGGCTGGTGGTTCGCGACCGAGGTCAGCGTCGCCTATGAGCCGCACCAGTGCCCGAGCCACGACATCGCCGGCTGGTGTCGGCAGCGCCTGCCCACACCGCCCACCGGTGTGGTCGAAATGCCACCGGATTGGGTCTGCGAGATCGTCTCGCCAGGACATGAGCGCAAGGACCGTGTGCAGCTGCCGCTGCTGCTGCAGCGCCATCGCGTGCCCTTCTACTGGCTGATCTCCCCGGAGGATCACACCTTGGTTGCTCACGAGTTGGAAGCCGAGGGCTACCGAGCCATCGCCACCCTCAAACACGAGGCCAAGGCCCGCATCAAGCCCTTCGAGGCTATCGAGCTGGACCTCGCTTACATGCTGGGCGGCGCAAGCTAGGCGCGAACCCGCCGCGCGTCGACGCCGAAGGTGACGGTGTCGTGATCCGGCTAGGACACAGACCTGCTCGACCAGACCGCTTGTCCGGGCATACGGCTCCTGCTCGCAATCCGCGAGGACGCCGTGGGGCGTGCGTGGCGCTACGGTGAAGAAGTCGCACCAGCCCACCGGCTCGGGCCGCAGCACGACGGCATGACCCTGCCGCTCGATGAAGAACTCGGTGCCCTCGAAGCGGGACTCCACGGGCCAGGCACACCGCTTGCCCCGAGTTCTGGACTCGCGCGTACGGTCCGCCACAGCGCAACCATGCGAGATGTCATGGATGAATAAGAGCCGTTTGCATTAGTATTTCTGCTAGGAATCCGACGCCTCAGGCTGTGTCGTGGCCGATCGTCTCCAGGCGTCACCGGCAGTTCGATGCTGCTCGCCCATGGTGCGGCGACCAGCGATGCTTACGCACCCCTGCGCGTTCAAACCAGCTCCGAACCAAAGACACCGTTTGGCCATGGACCCCAACGTCAGCACGCTCAGCATCCGCCACAGCCTCCCGGGGCGCCTGCGGGTGTACCTGCCCGTGTTGCGCTACAACAGCGTCCTCGCCCAGGCCATCGAGGCGGAGCTGCTACAACAACCCGGTGTCCTCCGAGCCCGTAGCAATGTGCATTGCGGCTCCCTCACGATCTGCTCGACGCCGGAGATAGCCCTTCGGCCCGTCGTAGAGGGCGTGTTGTCGGTGCTGCTGCAAACACCGGTGCAGGTGAAAGCGCGTCCCCGCCGCAGCACCCTGACCTCGACGGCCATTCTGTGGAAACGCCTCACGGCCAAGGGTTCCGCTCGCCAACCCGAAGCGCCGCGCACGGAAGCCGACAGTATTGCCTGCGCGGCCTGCCATGTGGACCAGGCTGCCCATGCGAACACCAGCAGCCGGCGCCCGAGCAAGCGCCGCGCGCCCTGGTGGATACGGATCGGGGGGTTCCTGCTGCTGACTGGCTACCTGGGCTATGTCTTGATCCGCGAATACCTGCTGAAGCGTCCGGTCGCCACCGGCGCGCTCAGCGTCACCGGCGTCGCCGCGCTCGTGGCGGCCATTCCGCTGCTGCGAGACGCCTGGCGGGAGACGGTGCAGGAGAAACGCTTCACCATCCATCAGTTCCTGGCCTTCTCGCTCCTGCTGGCCATCGGCTTCGGCGAGGCCCTCACCGCCTTCGAGATCATTTATGTGCTCAACGGCGGGCGGCTGCTGGAGCAGTGGGTTGCCGGACGTTCCAGGCGCGCCATTGGGGACATGCTCGCCCTGTCGGTGAAGGACGCCTGGGTACTGGTGGACGGCGCCGAGGTGCAGGTGCCCGTGGCGGAACTGACGCGAGGCGCCGTGGTGGTCATCCGCACCGGCGAGAAGGTGCCGGTGGACGGCGAAATCCTGGAAGGCGAGGCCGAACTCTCGGAGGCGGCCATCACGGGCCGCGCCGAACCGGTCTACAAGACCCCGGGCGCCAAGGCCTATGCCGGCAGCCTGCTGGAGCAGGGCATGATCCGCGTGCGCGCCGACTCTGTGGGCGGTGAGACCTACCTGGCCCGGGTCGCCGCCCTAGTGGATGCATCGCTGGCGCAGAAGTCGCCGCTGGAGCAGCGCGCCGACCTCCTGGCCGCGCGGCTGCTCAAGCTCGGCGCCGTCATGACCCTGGGCACCTATGTGCTGACGCAGAGCATCAGCCGCGCCTTTACGGTCATGCTGGTGATGTCCTGCCCCTGTTCCACCATTCTGGCGGCCTCCACCGCGGTCAGCGCGGCCGTGCATACCGCTGCACGCCAGCGCATCCTCGTGAAAGGCGGTGTCTATCTGGAGCAGCTGGCCCAGGCCGATACCTGGTGCTTCGATAAGACCGGCACACTGACCACCGAGGAACCGGAGGTCGCCGAGGTCATCGCCCGCGACCCGCGCGACATGCTCTACTGGGCCGCCTCCGCGGAGCAGCACAATCCACACGCGCTGGCCCATGCCATCGTCAGTCATGCGGCGTCCCTGGACATCGCGCCGCGCCAGCACAGCAGCAGTGAGCACATTCTGGGACACGGCGTGAGCGCCGAGGTGGATGGCCGACGCGTCCTGATCGGCAACCGCCGGCTCATGGAGGAGCACGGCATCGGCGTCGGCCGGCACAAGCGCGCCGCCGGCGACCTGCACAAGACCGGACTCACGGTCGTCTACGTTGCCGTCGACGGCAAACTCCTCGGGCTACTTGGTATTCGCCATCGCCTGCGCGACGGCACCCATGAAACCCTGGCACGGCTGCGCGCCGACGGCGTGCGGCGCATCGTGCTGATCTCGGGTGACGAGCAGACCGTCGCCCAGGGGCTGGCCGACGACCTCGGTCTTGACGCCTGTTACGCTGAACTGCTGCCCGAGGACAAGGCACGCGTGGTCGCGGAACTCCGCGCCGAACGGGAAGCGGAGACGGCGAGCGGCTCGCGCCGCGGCGGTGGCATCGTCATGATCGGCGATGGCGTCAACGATGCGCTGGCGCTCTCCGACGCGGACATCGGCATCGCCATGGGTGCCGGCGGCTCGGAGGTCGCCGTCGAGGTGGCCGACATCGCGCTGGCGGACAGCGACATCGCAAAACTCATGGCCGTACGTGAACTCTCGCGGACGACCCTGCGCACCGCCGACCAGAACTACTACCTGGCCATCGGCACCGACCTGATCGGCATCGGCTTTGGCGCCGCCGGTGTACTCAGCCCCGCCATGGGCGGCCTCATCCACATCGTCCATACCCTCGGCATCCTGGCCAACTCCTCACGACTCCTCGCCCACACCCCGGCCCGGACCAACACCTCGGCACCGAACCCCCAACGCCTGCCGGGATGACCTGCTCGGGACAAACGCGTCCGGCCGGTCCCAGAGGAGCGCGCAGGGAACAGCACGCGAGCCAATCCCCCACGCGAATCCACCATGCAGGCCCCTGACGCCCCGCCCCCGATACGCCGCGCTCCCCCGAAACCCGGGCGAGTGCGGCACCGCGTGCACTCGTCGAAGCGACGGATCCCGAGCGCAGCCTGTCCGCCAGCCATCTGGTGGTGCGCGACGTCGTGACGGCCATCCTGGCTACGCATCACCGGACGACAGGACTTGCGACAGCCTGATCAGCCTTGGGCACTGCTGACGCGACAGAGGTGATAGACCTGATACTGCCACTCCAGAGGCCACACCGGCAGCATGAGTGCTTGTGCCAGGCGCAATGGCGTCTGATATCGGGGCGGTCGCAGAATCCAAGCTCGGTTCAGGATGTGCAGGTCCTTCCAGCGCTCGATGGTCTCCAGGCCAGCCGCAGAGAACATGGCCTGCCACTCCGACAAAGAACGAATCGTCTCCTGAATATCCCGTTGGGCGGTGCCGCCAAAGAGACCGAGTCGGTAGGTCAGGAAGCCGGCATTCGGAACCAGGACCAGGACTCTCCCGTTCGGACGGGCGACCCGCGCCATCTCCTGCAAGGCGCTGGGTTGATCCAAGAAGTGCTCCAGGGACCCAAGACAGGTCACCAGATCGAACTCATGATCCGCGAAGGGCAAATGCTCGGCCGGGCCGATGTGGAATCGCCCTTTCGAGTGGGACTTGCGGCAGGTCTCTATGGCACGAGCAGAGAGATCGATGCCGCTGACCTGTACCCCGCATGCAGCCACGGCAGACAGCCAGGCGCCACACCCGCAAGCAACGTCGAGGACGCGCTGTTCGGACCGCACACCGAGGCGTTTCGCGAGGCGGCGCAGGTGCCGCGTGGGCGTAGGCGATTCCCCCGCTTGCTGGCCGTAGTAGACGCGGTCATAGAATTCCGCGACTTGTTCGTGAGTGGGGGATTCGGCATTTCTGAGCATATGGGCGAGAGCCTCGTCCAATCGTTGCAAGGGCCGCTCGGCCGCAAGCACAACCCGGGTACTGTCGAGCAAGGATTAGATCGCTTGATCAATGATATCGGTGCAGACTTGCCTTGCGCGCTCGCCAAACCGGTCCCAGGCGAACTGCCTGGAGAAGCGCCGGCAGCTGTCGTGCGTAACAGCATTATGATTGCCTGAGAGCAACTCAATAACCGCGGCAGCGAATACGGAATAGTTGCCTTTCGGAGCAATCTCACCCGATATGCCGGGCGCAACCGCATCGAGGATACCGCCAGCCCCAAACGCGACCGTCGGCAAGCCATGCGCGGCGGCCTCCAGAGCGACCATTCCGAAACCCTCGACATCACCGGGTATATCCAACACCGGGAAGACGTGAACTTGACTGGCTTGGTAAGCCTGCGACAAGGTGTCATCGTCCACTCGGCCTAGGAACTTGAGATGACCGGAGAGGCCGTGACGGGCCGCCTCCTTACGAACACGATCTCCGAGATTCCCGCGGCTGCCACCGAGCCTGTCGGTCGCTTCTGCACCGATGACAACGAGTAGCACGTCCGGCCGGGCAGCAACGATGGCCGGCAGAGCCGATCGGACGAACTCGACAAGGCCTTTTCGGGGCGTCAAGCGACCAACGCTCAAGAGGATGGGGCGGTCTCCCGCGTCGACCATACGACGGAAGCTGCCAGGTTGGCCCTGCTCGCAGCTGCGCGGCAGACGCACGCCAGGATGGAGTATTTCGATGCGTTCGGATGCGATACCGGCCTCGCCCGCCAGCTGCGCCGTGTTGCCACTGTTGGCCAGGAACCGATCCGCGCGGCGGATGCTCGGCAAGAAGAAGGCGCGATAGAGCGCATGGTCGGCAATCAGATCCAAGCCGTGCAGATAGACGAGCGTGCGAGCGCCGGTGAGCCGGCTCGCGAGCCGGGCGTGAGGGGCCGTAACACCGCTCCCGGCGATCACCAGCGCAGGGCGGCACTGCTTCGCCGCGCGCGCCGACAGGGCGATACTCTCCACGAGAAATCGAGGCAACGGCCGGCTGGCGAAGGTCGTGCCCGCCTCGATACCCGCCGGAAGCTTCTCGCGACTGCCGTTCGGCCCGCAAAGACAGACGTCGAACCCCTTGCCTAGCTCATCGGCAAGATGCCAATTTAGCCTTTCCATCCCGCCGGTGAGGGGTGGCAGGTTTCGGGTAATGATCAGTATCCTGGGGCGGGGGCCCCGACGGGAGACCGCAGAGCGCGCAATGGCAGCTTCGTCCGCGACTGGCTGCGGACCGCGCCTGCGAACGAGGGAGGCGCTAACCTCCATGATCCCCTTCTCGATAGCTTAAGGCGGTAATCTGCTCCGACAGCAGGCCCATCAGCAGCACCAGGATGGCGGCGATGAACAGGACCGTTCCCATGTTGGTGAAGCGGTTGTACACAATGAAAGTGTGAACATAGTAGGCACTCGCGGTCAGGAACAAGGTGGCGCTCACCGGGAAGAACAGCTTGAGTGGTGAGAATAGGGTCGAGACCTTGAAGATGATCAGCAGGAAGCGGACGCCATCCTGAATTGGTCGGATGTGGCTGCGCCGGCCCTTGCCACGACGGCTGGCGGTGATGGGGACATAATCGACGGAGTGGCCGGAACGAAAAAAGGCCATGGTGATGGTCGTGGGATACGAGAAGCCGTTGGGAAGCAGGTACAGGAAGCGCCGGAACGGCTTGGCAAGGACGGCGCGATAGCCGGAGGTCAAGTCCTGCACCGGATGGCCTGTCATCAAGGTCGCGAACCAGTTGTAGAAGGTGTTGGCGACACGCCGACCTAAGCTCGCTTGCGAGTCTTTGCCGCGAGCGCCGACGGCCATGTCGTACCCGGCCTCGATGCGGGCTAGCAGGCGCGGGATATCGGCGGGATCATGCTGGCCGTCCGCGTCCATGAAGACGAGCACGTCGCCCACGGCGGCGCGCGCGCCGGCCTTTACGGCGGCCCCATTGCCCATGCTGTACGGGTGGTTAATGACTCGCGCACCATGCTCGCGGGCGATCTCGGCGGTGCCATCGGTGGACCCATCATCCACCACCAGCACCTCGTCGCGCGGGTAGAGCCGGCGCAGTTCGGTCGTCAGCGGGCCGATGGTGGGCGCTTCGTTTCTAGCCGGCAAGATGATTGAAACAGTACCGCCGCGCGTGGCAGGAGCGGAATTGTTTGCAGAAGCTGGGAGCATTGCTGGTAGGGCTGAAGTGATAGGCTAAAGATTAAGGAATTGGCGTTGAAGGTGACGGGCTAGGAACAAGTCACCAACAAGTTGAGCAATCTATTCCATCAGGGAGTACGCTCGGTGTGGTTGTCGTCATCACGGCCTTCGCAGCCCCCAGAAGCCTCTCGCCCCTCGTGGTTGCGCCGTGCGTAATTGGTGAGCATGGAATCGATTCGAACCAACATTGTCTTTAGCTCCCTCACCTATCAGAGCTTCAGCAATCCCCGGCTGGTCACATACAACTCGCGATAGCCGAAAACCGCGCTCAAATGATGCAACAAGGCATGGCCGCCCTGCTGTCGCCAGAGCATTTCGAGATCGTCGTTGATCGTGGCGTATCGCGCGTCGGCGGCACGCGGCAAGCCCTTTCGGGCGTCCAGTTCGTGGATCAAGTCGAGCCAGTGCTGACTGACGCCCATAATGAACGACGGCCACGCGCGTTGCATTTCAGGCGTCCACGCGGGGTCCGAGGTTTCGCCGATGCCGGGCCGCTGCGGACGCGCAGGATCATCGTGATGCACGGCGATCAGCGTCCCCTTGCGGAGCAGCCGAGCGACTTCCGGGTCGGCATCGATGCGTGCCTGAATGCGCTGGGCCGTCGCGGGCGTGGCGCGGTAGATGAAGCTGAACTGGCGCCCGGCCGCATCGCGCCGGGCGCGTCGATGAAAGCGCCACAGGTCGACCTGATCGCCCTCGCCTTGGAGGATGGGACGCAGCACGCGGTGCGCGAGCAATAGGTCGGGGTCCCAGGGCGCTGGCTCGCCGTCGGGCCAGGCCAGGCGGAAGCGGCTGTACCACCAGTACGGCACTTCCTCTCCAGCGGAGAGCGGAGTCGGCGCCACGGCTGGTCGCGAGGGGCCCTGCGGCGCTGCCGGCACGGTGGCGCAGCCCGTCTGCGCCAGCAAGGCAGCAAGGCACAGGAGCGAGACCAAGACCCGCATAGCGCTCGCCGAAGTCGCCGGTGAGTTGGTCATCGGTTCGCCCACTCAGCCCGCCTGTTCGGCGAGGACCCGTTTGATCAACGGAAGCAGACCGGTCGGGTTATCCACGAACACCAGGCCATTGCGCGCGCGAACTTCATCTAGGCGGCCGAGGAGCTCCTCCCAGGTACGGTCCTGGCGGATCGCATCCAGACGTCGTACGGCGCGACGCTGCGCCGCGTCATCCCGATTCAGCTGGGCCAGCTGCAACAGGGCGAGCGTTGCCTCAACGTCGTTCGGGTTGGCAGCGGCGACCGAGCGCCAGTGGTGCTCTGCCTCGGAATACTCACCCACCCGCAGATGCGATTCGCCGAGCACCCGCCGGGCGATCTGATGCTGCGGATCACTGGCGATGACCCGGGTAGCGGCATCAATGGCGGACTCGAACTGCCCTCGCTTGAACTGCAGCGTGGCATAGATCGTAAGCAGACCGCGGTTATCGGGGAACTGTCGCATGCCCTCGTCCAATAGTGCCACCGCAGCATCGAACTCCCCGAGCTTCATCATCGCAACGACCAATCCGACTCGTGACTTGATTCCGCGAGGGTTGGCGGCCACCGCTTGTTGGTAGTAAATCCGTGCCTGCTCGTAGTCACCGACCCGCATGTAGCTATTGCCGATATTGCCCAACGGAACGGCCTTGAGGTCGGGGCGTTGATAGCGATCCACCTCGAGTGCCATCTCATAGGATTCCTGGGCCTTCTTCGGCATCCCCATGACTTGGTAGACCTGCCCTAGGTTGGTGTAGACCCGGCTCTGTTGCGAGACCTTCTCCAGATTGTCTTCCCAGACCAGGAGCGGGTGAGCGAACAGGGCGTTTCGCTCCATGACCGTGTAGCCCTGCAGCACGATGAAGACGAGAGTCGCCAGGGCGACGGCCGCACTGGCACGTCGCTTCGCGCTCAGTTTGCGCGCCAGCCAGAGAACACCCATCGCGGCCAAGGGATAGAGCATCAGCGTCGGCAAGTAGTTGCGGTGCTCGTAGATCAGCTCCAGCGGCAGGAAGGAACTCTCGACGACGTGATTGAGCAGGAAGAACAACAGCGCGAAGGCGACGAACGGACGCTTATCGGCCAGGAACAGAGCAAGCCCGGCCCAGCCGGCCCAGAACAGAATGGCCGGCAGCGTCGTCCAGGGCTGCCAGAGCGAGGTCGAGACGTCGATATCGTGGATCAGCGCAAAGCGGTCCGGGATCGGCAGCAGCATTTGCGATAGATAGAACAGGAGGACACGCGGCTCGGTCAGCAGCCGTTCCAGCAGGGTGAAACTGCGGGCATCGTAGCTTTTCAGCAGCATCTCCGGGCTGGTCAGAACCCAGGTGATGGCCGCGACACCGGCAATGGGTAGTGACGCTAGCTTGGCGTCGCGCAGGAGCGTGCCGCGGTCCAGCCCACCGATCAGCAGGCGGTCCATCAGGTAGAGCACGATCGGCAACATGACCGCGTTCTCCTTGCTCGCCAGCGAGAGCAGGCCGGACAGTATGCAGAGCCCGAACCACCAGAGCCGATGACCCCGATGCACCGTGGTTCGGGCAAGCAAGTACGACAGCATGGAGAGCAGGAAGAACAGCGCCGCCATCGACGCCATCCGTTGGACGATGAAGGTGACGGCGGTCACCTGGATCGGGCTTGTCGCCCACAGCAGGGCTCCGAGAAAGGCGACGGCCTTGGCCTGGTCCGTATAGCACCCCTGGAGGACGGGCAGTTGCAGCACCTTGAGCAGGAACAGATAGAGCGTCAGCGCGGTCAAGGCGTGGATGGCCAGGTTCACCAAGTGATAGCCCATGACGTCCAGGCCATGGAAGTAGTGATTGAGTCCGAAGCTCAGATAGGCCAGCGGACGGTTCACATGGTTGCGGGTTCCAAGCCAGGTATCGGAGATACTCTTCCAATCCAGCTGCTCGAGATGCAGTCGCGGATTGTTCACGATGTTGGGCAGATCGTCGAAGATCCACCAGCCCTCAAGGCTGTTGACGTACACCAGCGCCACGAGTCCAAGCAAGACGCAGACCAGGAAGGCGTGGGGGCGTTGCGCCAGGAGCTGCTCAAGGCTCGCTGAGAACAGAGACGGTCGGACTGGGCGCATTGGGGGCTCTGGGCTGGGCAAAAATCGATGGCGATCTCAACAATGGCGCGGCGGGCTAGTCTGTCTGCCGCCGGCGCGTCCGAGCGACAGCGAGGCGCCCGGACTCACCTCCGACCCGGATGGGTGCGGCTCGTGCGCACGAGGCGTAGCCGACGCAGGTCGAGACTGCGGTGACACCGCCGGGGCGTCGCCGCTCGGTGAGGTCGCGAGCGCAAGGTGGGTTGCGGAAGTATTTCCATGGTGTTCGCAAAGTTGATCCAGACTCAACCGCGAGACTATACTGCGAATCATTCTCAACTGCAAAGTTGATCATCGGCATCGCGGGAACGCAACTGCCGACAGTGACTCGAGGCTGGACGTCCGGTCCCTTATGCACCACTCATCCCGTCTCAGCAAGCACCCTGATGCCTTGAGATTGTATTGCGAATGCGAGCGCACCTCGTTATGGTTAGTGCCTTGAGTCACGATTCGCATGTGCAGGTCCAATGGGGGCACGCTGGGTGGGCGCAGCACGCTCCCTTGGGAGCGCCGTACAAAGCGACTGATCCAAGAAGCCCCAGGCCAGCCGTGCTCGTCGCGGGCAACCGTCTCGAAAGGGTCTGATGGTCGATTGTCAGCGGCCGGGCCACGCCAGCAGTCTGCATGCACGGTGGTTGGAAGCAGGGACGGCTGCTTCGCCTCCCACTGGTCCGGCTCATGCGGCCCTACCACACCGGCCGACCATGACGGTTCGGGACGGGACGCGCCGCCGCCGAGGTTTTCCCCCTCCCCCTCGATACCTGCGAAGGCAGCGCAGGTTTAGAGACCGAACGAACTCCCTCTAAGTGTTGTGTCCTATGGAAAATCTATCCTCTGGCGGCATGCACATGCCGAACGCTGGCGCAGCGGGCGCCTCCGCGGATGGCCGAACCACCGAGATGAGCGGGGTTCGCCATGACAGGCTGGATGTCGGAGACGGTGTCGACTGCACCGCCTCGGTGTTCCAGCCGCACCCCGGCGTCCCAGCGGAAATCAACCTGACCCTCGAGATCACGATGGATCAGTGGTTCGATGCGCAAATCGCGCGGCTCTCGGAGGCATACGATCGAGCGCTATCGCAGATCGGCGTTGACCGGACGTCCTGCGTGTTGCGGCGGGTCTTCTGCAGCGATCCCGCCAATCAACTCGATCGACTGCAGGGTAGTGATCTACTGAGCGGGACCTGTGCGGCCTCTCTGATCGGGCAGGCGCCCGTCGGGCCGGGAAAGCTGGCGCTCTGGGCCTACCATCTTCGGGATCCGGCGGGCACTCTGGACAGGACACTGGAAGGATCGACCCTAGCACTGCGCCGCGGGGCCCTGACGCACCTGCTGACCTGCGGCAAGACCCATCCACGTGGCGACGACTCCTACACACAGACGCAAGATATCCTCTCTGACTACCTGGCGGAACTCGAGGGTCGGGGGCTGACGCTGCTGGACCATACCGTTCGGACATGGTTCTTTGTTCGCGATGTGGATGTGAACTACGACGGCCTGGTCGTCGCTCGACGGGAGCTATTCACGGCCTGCGGGCTGACCGCGGACACCCACTACATCGCGAGTTCCGGGATCGGTGGCGAGGGCACGGATGTCGACGCGTTCGTGACCATGGACGCTTGGGCGATCGCGGGATTGCAGCCGGAACAGGTGCGATTCCTGAAGGGCAGCGACCACTTGAGCCGGACCGATGTCTACGGCGTTACCTTCGAACGTGGCACTGTGATCCGCTATCGGGATCGCTCGCACTTGATCATCTCCGGTACCGCTAGCATCGACGCCCAGGGCCAAACCATCCACCTCGGAGACGTCGACGAACAACTGGTGCGAACGCTCGAGAACGTCGAAACGCTGCTCAAGGAAGGCGGCGCGCGCGCTTCGGACATGACGCACTGGATTGTCTATCTGCGGGATGACAGCGACGAGCCGAGGGTCCGTGCAGCCATGCGCGATCGCTATGGCGCGGCGCCGATGGTCTTTGTGCACGCGCCGGTGTGCCGGCCCGGATGGCTGGTGGAGGTTGAGGGTATCGCGGCGCTTGCCCACGATAACCCCGGCTTACCCGAGTTCTGAGATACCGATGGGGACGTTCTGAGGTACTTATGGCGACTCACGCGAAAAAGTCGAACCTTCGAAATCTGCTCTTCCTGCTCGTGTTCGTCGGCTTCGGCTGCGGGTTGATACTGGCCGTCAAACCCGAGGCACTACTCGGCAACTGGTCCATGGAGCAGCGCGTGGATGGGGTACTCCGCGGGTTCGCCGAGAATACCGTCATCGCTACACTCGAGCGTCTCGTCGAGGACACCGATGCGCTGGAGGCCGCATCACGTCGCCTCCGCGAGGCGCCGACAAAGGCGAACGTCGAGGCCGCGGCGGCAGCTTGGCGCAGCACGCGCGCCACCGCGCAATTGACCAATGCCTTTGCCTTCGGGCCCGCCGCACACTACAACTTCGACAAGCAGCTTGCGACCTGGCCGCTCGACCGGCCACTAGTTGAGCACACCCTGGCGGAGATGGAGGCGGGTCGGCTGCAACTGGACGCCCGCATCCTGCGAGAGCGCATGTACTCCACCCGGCGAGGACTCCTCGCTGCTGAGTACCTGCTGTTCCGGGACGGACAGCCGCGTTCAGTGGAGAACCTGCGCCCAGCGGAGTTCGACTACCTCGTGGTTACTGCCAGAGCGTTGCGCCTGGAGGCAATGGACTACCTGGCGGCCTGGTCGGGGACCGAGCATCTGCCGACTGACTGGGCAACGGAGCTCGAAGCCGCGGGCTTCAAGCCGAGACGATCCTACGCAGCGGAATTCGCAGGCCCGGGGGAGGCTCAGAGCCGCTACGTGTCCTCCGCCGTCGCGCTCCAGGAGGTGATGGGCGATGCGGTGACGGTGGCGGAAGAGCTGTGTCCCGCGATCCAAGAGATTCTGTCGGCTCCCGACCCCGGCGCGGCGGAGACCGCCGACAGCCGCAACGGCTTTGCCGATCTGCTAACGACGCTCGAAGGGCTGGAGAATGCCTACTACGGCGGGGTCGACGGCGCCCGCGGCCATGCCGTTTCCGACCTGGTCGCCGGGATCGACGACGTGCTCGATCGACGCATCCAGATCGCACTGGCGGATACGGCGTATCGGATCGAGGCCGCGGGTGACCCCTTCCTGACCGAGATCGACGCAGACCGGGAGCTTCGGGTCCGAGTCGCGGTGTCGGCCTGCGAGAAGTTGTTCACGCGCTTGGAGCTTGCGACGCCGCTGATCACCATGCATCCCGTGACCCTACCCTGGGCACCCTACGGCGTGTTCGAAGTGCCCTCGGTGATGCGCACCTGGCTCTAGTCGCCTTGGCTCGTCGTCCGACTCCCGCCGTCCCCGGGGACGACACCCAACCCCATTGTGAGTGATACAAGATGCAGCGTCATACCCGCAAAGCCCCGATCTCCATCGATCTGATGGCTTGTGTGCCGGTCGTCGTCATCGCGGCTCTGGGCAGCACGGCATTCGATGTGCAGGCACATAAGGCCCTTGGCAGTCCACCGGCACTCGCAGAAGAGTATTACACCGGTGGCCGGCAGGGTACCGTGTTCAGTACCACGTCGCGCTCCATGGAGTTGCCGTCTCCTGCCATCGTTGCCGACCCGAAGTTGATGGAGATGTTCGGTGAGGGCGAAGCGATCTTCGATGGTAACTACGTGACGGATCCGGACTCTCCAAACGGAGGTGTCGGTCCGATCTACAACAACATCTCCTGCATGAACTGCCACCCCAACTACGGGCGGGCGCGGCGCGTGGATCGTTGGACCTCCCAGTTTGGCAATGGCTACACCGCGTTCGTCCATACCCCGGATGGCAAGCTGGTGGATGGCTACTTGTTCATGTTGCAGACCATGACGGTGCCCCCCTACGTTCCACTGGCCAAGGATGTCGACATCACCTGGAACAACTTCGTCGATCAATATGGCAACAAGTATCCCGACGGTACGCCATACAACCAGGGTAAGCCCACCGAAGGCACCCTGGTCTATCCGAGCGCGGATTTGGTCGACCCGCTGTTGCCATTGCCCGACGACTACCGGGTGTCGCTTGAAGCCACGATCGGGCTCTACGGGACCGGGCTGCTGGACGCGATCCGTGATGAGGACATCGTCGCCGAGTACGAGCGCCAACAGAACGCGCCAGGACCAGCGAAAGGCAAGCTCGGAGACTGGATCTACGAAGAGCACGACGGGCGCAAACGGCTCGGAAAGTTCACCTGGCACAACACGCGAGCAACGCTGCAAAACGGCCCAGGTTTCAACGGCATGTGGAACGTCTACAACCTGAACCGAGCGGATCGTCCGATGCTCTTCGCGTCCAATGAATGGATCGACAAGCAGGAAGAACTCGGCCTAGATGTCTCAGCGCTGCGAAAGCCGCAGCCGGAGGAAATCACCGCGGAAGACATGGACGCGCTGATGGTCTGGCACCGCGGCCTCGGCGTCCCCGCCGCCCGCTATCTCGACGCACCCAGGGTCAAGCGCGGTCGAGCGCTGTTCAATCAGGCGGGCTGTGCCGAATGCCACAAGCCCAGCTGGAGGACCGGTCCATACGAGTTCATTCCCGCCTACTCCAACCAGAAGATTTGGCCTTACACCGACATGCTGATGCATGATATGGGTGAGGAGAATCGAGGTCTGACGCGCGATTTTCGAACCCCGCCCTTGTGGGCGCGGGGCCTGATGCACACCACCGTCGACCACACCGACATGTTCCACGATCTTCGCGCCCGCGACTTCGAGGAAGCGATCCTGTGGCATTTCGGCGAGAGCGAGCCCTCACGTGAGGTCTTCCGCAATCTACCCAAGCGTGATCGCGAGGCACTGGTCGAATTCCTCAAGGCGATTTGATTCTCCGGTCTCGGCACATGCGCATGGCTCGACGCCGCGGCGCGGCCCACCTATGGCGCACTGCACCCGAGGTAGGGCTCGACGGCGGCGGGCAAGCCGGGCGGGCGTGGTTACCCTGCTGCCTGCTCGGCGTCGCGCTCCTGTCGGCAGGCTGTGAGCCGGCGGCCCAGCCGGGTGACCCCATGGCGGGCCAAGCACTCTACTCGGCGCGCTGCCAGGCTTGCCACGGCGCGCAGGGCGAAACACCCACGAACGGCGACGCGGGCGTCATCGCCAACCTCTCCGGAGATTCGGTCTCGGAAGTGCTGCAGAGGTATCGAGACCCGCCGGACGGCGCACCTTGGTGGACGGGGCTCAAGAGCGGTCTGACGGAACGGGAGATTCGCGACCTCGCCGCCTCCTTTCCGTTGCGGAGCGCGCCCTCGGCCGGGAGATAACGGCGGCCTGCCGAGCGACGACATCGATACACACCAAACGCGGGTCAGTGCTCCGGACGATGCCCGGCTGTCCCCAGTCCCGCCAAACCCCAACTTGCCCGGCGCATACGCCAAGGCGGCTGCGTCCACCGCCAAGTAGCGGGCCAAGAACAACCGAAACAGATTCGCCTCAGACCGACTCGTTGTTCGCTCATGGACCAGCTCATCGCCCCTATCGTCGCCCAGATCGATCGCGTCGTCGTCGCGAAAGAGCGCCAGGTGAAGCTGGCAATCGCTTGCCTGCTCACAGGTGGCCACCTGTTGATCGACGACATTCCCGGCGTGGGCAAGACTACGCTCAGCCATGCCTTGGCACGGTCCTGTGGCCTGAATTACAAGCGCGTGCAGTTCACCTCGGACCTGTTGCCGTCGGACATCCTGGGAGTGTCCGTCTTCGATTCCGGCCAGCAGGTCTTCAGCTTCCATGCCGGGCCGATCTTCACGCAGGTGCTACTGGCCGACGAGATCAACCGCGCGTCCGCAAAGACGCAGAGCGCATTGCTCGAGGCCATGGAAGAGCGTCAGGTGAGCGTCGATGGCGAATGCTATCCGCTGCCGGACCCCTTCTTCCTGATCGCAACCCAGAACCCGCTGGAGCAGCATGGTGTCAATCCGCTGCCCGAATCGCAGCTCGACCGGTTCGCGGTGCGGATCGTCCTTGGGTATCCGGACCCTGCTGTCGAACGCGGGCTTTGGCGCGGGGAAGGCGGTCGCGCACACTTGTCCGAGGTCGAGCCCCTGATCACGAGCGCGGAGTTCGGCGCACTGAGGGCGCGGATCGGTGGCGTCTTCGTGTCGGACGCCCTGCTGGACTATCTGGAGGCAATCGTTCGGCATACCCGGACCGGCGGTTGGTACAGCCATGGACTCTCGCCGCGCGCGGGCCTGAAGCTGCTGGAGATCACCCGAGCCTGGGCGCTCATTCAGGGTCGGGACTTCGCAACACCAGCGGACATGCAATCGGTGCTGCCCTATGTCGCGATGCATCGCCTGCAGCCTCGTGAGCTGGGTCGAACCCCGGCGGAGGTCGAGGCGGACCTATTGCGTGTCCCAATCCCCTGAGCCTTTGGCCGGACAGGGCCCGCCCCGTGGGGCGACGTCCGTGGATCCAGATCGTCGGTCCATGTCGGTCCGCATCACCGGCCTCGGCGTCGGCTTCCTGGCCGTCCTGGCGCTGACGCTCGCGGGCGCTTCCAACACCAACAACAGCTTCGGCTACCTGTTGGTGTTTACGCTCTTAGGACTATTCGTGGTTGCCGCCTTTAGGGGTGCCTTGCGGCTCCGGCCGCTCCAGTTGGCCCGATTGCAGGCAGAGAGCACCTTCGCCGACCGACGCCTCGCCGTAGGTGGTGCTCTGACGCCCATCGCGGATTCGATGGGCAGCCTGTTCGACCTGAGTCTGTCCGCATCATCGCAGCATGGCGCGGTGCCGGGTTCGGTCGCCCGCGCGCAGGCGGGGCGCGATGGCCGATTCGAGCTGACTCTGCCGCCGCAGCCCTGCGGTCGAACTCGCTTGGGGGATTGCACCATCAGCACGGTCTACCCGGCTGGAATGCTGCGGTGGTCCCTAAGGTTGGACGCGGTGCTTGCCTCGATCTGGATCTATCCGGCACCGATCGACCATCTGTCCATGGCGGGTGCGGGTGGATCGAGGCATGCCGCGGCGGAGAGCGGAGATTTCGACGAACTCGACGCCTGGCGCGACGGTGAATCATTGGCCGGTGTTTGCTGGAAGAGCTACGCCCGCACCGGGAAGCGCATGCGCAAGCGCTTCTTGCAAGCGTCCCGCGGCACCGAGCTCTGCTTCGATTGGGACGCGCTGCCCACACTCTCGGATGCGCAGAAACGCTCGCAGCTCTGCTTCTGGGTTGTCGAAGCACATGCGCGTGGCGATCGGTACGGTCTGCGCCTCCCAGGGATCGAACTCAGGCCCGACACCGGTGAGCGGCACTATCGACGCTGTTTGGTGGCCCTTGCGGGCTCCCTCGACGCATGATCACGCTTGGCACTCGCCGCCGTTTCGTACTGGCGCCCGGGGACAAGTGGTTGTTGCTGCTGTCCGTTCTCGTGGTCGTACCGCATCTGACGGTCCTGCCGCCATCCTTCGCGATGTTGTGCGGGGCGATCTGGCTGCTCGACGTCCTACTGCTAGGTTTTCGTATCCGGTTGGGGCGCGGCACCAAGGTCGGACTGATCGCCGCGGTGCTGGCCATTCTATGGTTCGGCATCGTGCAGGCAACGCAGATCAGCCTAGGGCCCGCGCTGGTCTGCCTTGTGCTGGTGCTCAAGCCATTGGAGACGAATGACCGGCGCGGGCGCCGAGCGTTCCTGTTGCTGTGCTACTTCGGCGCGCTGATCTTTTTCTTCCAGGACCGCGACGGTCTCTGGCTTGCCTACTATGCCCTCTACTGCCTGCTGGTGACCGGCTATCTCCTGCGGGTCGAGCACCCCGACCTCGGCCCAGGTCGGGTGTTCCGGGAGGCCCTCGGCTTGTTGCTGCCCGCGCTGCCGCTGGCCCTGGTGCTGTTCTATGCCTTCCCGCGCCTGCCCGAGCCCCTGTGGCAGTGGGGCGGCGAGGATGGTGCGGCCGTCACCGGCGTACCGGACGAGGTGGAGCTGCATACGCTGAGCGCCTTGGCCGAATCAGGGGAAGTGGCCTTCAGAGCGCGCTTCAACGGTGCACCGCCGGACTTGGCGAGCCTCTACTGGCGAGGCCCGATCTATTACTTCACCGACGGTCGCGTCTGGGACAGCGACTACTATCTGCAGACGCCGATGCCGCCGGAGCGGTTGGGAACGGCCGAGCATGGCGACCCGCAACCGGCCGGCGGCGCCAAGGCGACGCTCGCCGCCATCGCGGATGAGACCCTCGGCTACCGCATCAGCGATGCCGACGGCTTCCGGCACTGGCTCATCGCGCTGGATCTACCCGTGGCGGAAACGGTCGGGGGAGCACTGACCGAAGACTATCAATTGGTGCCGCATCGTCGCGCCCGCGGTAAGGTTTCCTACCGAATGACCTCGGCCTTGAGCATCAAGACGCCGCCAGATCCGGAGGGCGTCTACCTCAAGGCGCTGCAGTTGCCGTTCAAGTCGCGCATGGCGCGGCAAGCACGGGGGATGGGAATTGCACTGCGGGACGAGTACGCGGACGACCCGCGCTCCGCGGAGCAGATCATCAGCCGGATCCTGCGCCACTTCGCCGAGATGCCGTTCGTCTACTCCCTGGACGTGCCACCTTTGGTGACCAACCCGGTCGACGAGTTTCTATTCGAGCACCGCACCGGCTATTGCACGCACTACGCGGCGGCCATGACCCTAATCCTGCGTGCCGCCGGGGTGCCGGCAAGAATGATCCTGGGCTACCGCGGCGGCGAATGGGATCGCGGCCGAGACTCGGTCATCGTGCGGCAGAAGCACGCCCATGCATGGGTCGAGGCATGGACACCGACCTATGGCTGGCTGCGGGTGGATCCCACCGGCGTGATCCCGGAAGAACGGGTCTTGGCGGCGGACGCGAACAACGGCAACCCGAGCGCCTTCAACGAGCGGGTGCTAGGGAGTCTGGCCGGCAAGGAGGGGCTGCAACAATTCCTGCGGCCGCAACCTACGGCCACGGGGGCGAGGTCCGATTCGTCGGGGGGCGACCTGGGACGTCCCGCGCCCACCGAGCCCGGGCTCTCGTTCGGCTATGCCGTCGAATTAGCGGAGTATGTCTGGAGCGGCTGGATCAAGGGGTTCGACCACCAGCGTCAGCGCGAGCTGTTCGGCGCCTCCGACGGCTGGCTGTTGGTTTACGGGCTGGGCGCCGCCCTAGCGCTCACCCTGTTGCTCGCCTATGCGATCTGGATGACGAGCGCCATGCGCCGCCGCCCCCATCCGCGACGCGACCCCGTCCAAAGGCAGTATGCCCGACTCTGCAGGCGTCTTGCGAAGGCGGGCATCCCACACCTCCCGCATGAGTCCTATCAGGCGCTCCACGCGCGTCTTGCGCTCACCGGGCGCTTCGACCCGCGACTTCTGGCCGAGCTGTTCGAGACCTATGAGCGCCTGCGCTACCGCCAACACCCCCAGAAGGCGGCGGCGCGAGAGCTGCGCGGACTGCGCCGCCGGATTAGGCGATTGCGGATTCCGCCTAGGGCATGACATGCACGCGATCGATGATGCGCGCGACATAGGCTTGGGTCTCGCGATAGGGGGGGATTCCGCCGTAGCGCTCCACCGCGCCCTCCCCCGCGTTGTAGCCGGCCAATGCAAGCGCCAAGTCCCCGTCGAATCGGTCCAACAACCAACTCAGGTAGGCCATGCCGCCGCGTAGGTTTTGTTCAGGGTCCCATACGTCACGGACACCGAAGCGCTCGGCGGTGGCAGGGATCAACTGCATCAACCCCTGGGCGTTCTTGTGTGACCTGGCACTGGGATCGAAGCTCGATTCCGCCTCGATCAGCGCAAGAACGAGGACGGGCTCCAGCCCGTAGGTCGGCGCCAGCTCATGCACGAGACGTTCGATCTCATGCGGCGCCTTGATGCTCCTGCGCGGCGCCGAACGCGGTGGCCGTTGGCGCCATGTCTCCCAGGTCGGTGAGACGCGCTCGCCTATCCTGTCCGGGCAAGCCGGAGCGCGCGCCGGCGGGGCGTCGATGTCGCGCAGCGCCAGCACGATCTGAGCCCGGCGGTGATCGGCCATCGCCGCATCATAGAACCAGGCATGGGCCAACTCGGTATCGTTTTCGATGGATGGCCCGAAGGCATACACCTGGCCCAGCCGATACTTTGCCTCCGCATCGCCCAACATGGCCGCGCGGCAATAGAGCTTGATCGCCTTCTCCGAGCTCTGATCGACACCCACACCGGCCTCGTAGCGCTTGCCCCAAGCCGTCAGCCGGTAGGCTTCGCGGCTCTTGTAGGCCTCGTCGAACCATTGATCGTTCGACGAGACGCCTGCCGCCTGCACCGCGGAGCAGAGCAATAGGACCGATGCCGCGGCACTGATTCGCCATGCGACGCGCGAAATACGCTGAACTGGGCTGCAGCCTCGACATGATGTCACACGCCGTTGCGATGCGGTAACAAGGGGCTCGCGCAGAGAAACAGGTGCGCAGAGTGAAGAGCGAGCTTTGGTCGATTTCAGCAGCGCATTTCTCTGCTTCTCTGCGCCTTTGCGTCTCTGCGCGAGATATCCTTTTCGCAGCCGTGCACCCGTCATTCTTCCAGCCCGTTGACGCGGCGAACGATGCCGTCTTTCATGAACGCGGCACCGAAGTAGAGCGGTCGGCCGGATAGCTCGCTTTCGTAAGGCTGTGGCATCGACATACTGTGTTTGGCGTAGGACTTACTGCTTGAAGGAATCGATGGCGAGTGAACCGCCCCGGCAGCAATGCCTGCGTTTGGTGAATGCGGTTGCCTGGATCGCGGGTGCCCGTTTCGGCCTGGCCCAGCCGAAGGCGCTTCGCTTTCGGTGCGTTCCTACCGGATGGATTCTCGACCAGGAGCGTCGGTTGATGAGGCTACTGAGTATATTGGATATTGATTGCCCAAGCTATACACTTGCGAGCTGACACGATGTCATGCCTAGGCCCTGATCACTTCGGGAGGAACGCGATAGAGGTTCCGCCATCGACGTGTTGCCTTCCGTTCATGTCGCCCCCTTCGTATCGATAGGCACAGCCCATTGAACGGTCTCGAGATCATCGACAAGGGCCTCAGGGTATTGGCGCTCTGGGTCCCGGTCCTGTTACTCATTGGCATTGCGAAGGCGCGACAGCCCAAGAAGCTGCTGGCATGGGTGCGCGGGCGGCGCGGTGCGCCGATACTTCTTGACCCGGTCACCTACCGACAGATCCATTTCGTGACCGTGCCAACGCCCTCGGGCGAGGCGGCGATCGAGCATGTCTTCGTGTCCCGATTCGGCGTGTTCGGGGTGCAGGTCGTAACGACCTCGGGCTGGATCAGCGGCCAAATCGCCGAACCGGAATGGACGAGGCAGCACTATCGAATGCAATCCCGGCTCGCAAACCCCATGCACCAATCGATCGCTACGGGGATCGCCTTGGCCGCGGCGCTCGACATTCCGGCCGATCGAGTCCATCCGGTGATTGCTTTCGTGGGAGATGTCGTCTTCAAGACCGAGATGCCCGTGAACGTGACGCGCGGAATCGGCTTCGCAGAGTACATCCGATCCTTCGAGACGCCTGTCTTCAGTCAGGACGAGGTCGACGCGCTGGTGGAGAGGCTCCGCGCTCCGCGTACCCTGTCCGACGCGGATGGTACCGGCGAGACCTTGTCTGATCCGCCGGCGGACGAGCGAGCCGAGCCTTGCGGCCAGTCAGCGCCGGACGCCTCCGATCGCTGTCCACACTGCGGGTTGCCCCTTGCCGCCCACCCGGAGGTCACCCTGGCCGAGCGGAATCCCGAGGCCGCGGACGGTCCACTCGGCGGGGCCGACGGCGCCGGCAAAGGACGGTGTTCGCGAAGGGGCCCGCGCTAGGGAAGCGCTTATTGATCAGCGCTTCCCGTGCCGATTTTGGCCATGGATGGCCGATAATCTTAGCGACTGGTCGATGCGCTCTGGTAGACGAAGATGCGTGCCGGCGCCGTCACCCCGCGACCAACGTCGACATAATAGCCGGAGCGGACGTCGGCCCGGCCGTAGTCTGGGCTTACGACCCGGCCTGAATTCGGGTTGTCGGCCGGAATGGTCGGTGCCGCGCAACCGCCAATCAGACAGGCTGCCGCGGTGGACGCCGCGATCGTCAGTGCTCTCATCGCGCTTCGATCTCCCAATCAATATCTCAAGGAATCGTCACCCGGCGCCAAAGCTCGTTAGGGCACTGCCGCCTGTTGGAACGGCTCGTCCGAGACGAGATAGACAAAGGTCTTGCTCTTCGGCGGCAAGGTCGGAAATTGCACCGAGGCCGCCAGCCAGCGACCGGCGAAGCGACGCTCGTCCAGCGTCAGCGGCGTGGTGGAGCGATTGCGGGCCTCCACTGCGGTGACGTAGAGGCCACCTTGGCGCCAACTGCGCTTCGGGCGGGTCTCGATGGCGGATTCCGAGACCAGGAAGAACGGCCGGTTGTTGGGCAGGCCGACGTTTTGGATGCGCGCGTTCTCCACCTGGGCCAAGCGCGGCTTGCGCATGCGCTCGGCGGCGAAGCGCGTCAGCTGGACGTAGTTCTCCTCCAGCGCGCTGCGCGGCGGCACAGGCGCCGGCGCCGCTGCCCGTACCCGTGCATTGGCCGCCCGCCCCCGCGGTGTTGCGGAGCGCGTGCGCTCCAGTTGATCCAGATAGACATCAATCTGGTTCGGTGCCTGGGTCAGGTCGCCGATGCGGTTGCGCGACACCGCCTCCGCCTCCTCCGGCGTGCTGAAGACGTGCGGCGTGATCAGCAACACCAGCTGCTCGCGCTCCTTGAGCTGGTTCTTCTCCTTGAACAGGGCGCCGAGCCCGGGAACGTCGCCCAGCACCGGTACCTTGCGCTCGCCCTTGGCATTGGTCTCCGTGATCATGCCGCCCACCATCACGGTCAGCCCATCCTTGGCCATGGCGGTGCCCTCCATGGTGGATCGGTCCACGGTGTCGATCGGCACCTCCTGCACCTCACCGCCCGCGATGACCGGTATCCTCGCTCCGTCGCGCTGTACCTGCGAGACCTCTTGCAAGAGGCGCATCACCACGGATCGATCCGCGTTGATGCTCGGGAGGATGGTCAGCGTATTGCCAACCTCCACCGTCTCGGTGGTCGGAATCGGCTGTGTCACCACGGTGTTGCCGGTGCCGGCCACCGTGGACTCCGAGCCGCTGAACCCGGTGGTCAACACCGTCTCCTCGCCGATGAAGATCTTGGCCGGCCGATTATTGGCGGCGAGCAGCATCGGCGTTGCGAGCACATCGATGCGGCCCTCGCGCTCGAGCACCTGCAAGCGCGCGCGCACCTTGTCGTTCATCGCCTGGAAGACGAAGGTGCTGCTGCCGGCGAGGTTGGCATTGACGATGCCCAGCGTACCCTCGGAGCCGAGCAGCGCGTTGGGATTCAGCGGGTTCGCCGGCTGGCCGTCGTTGGGGCCCAGTATCCGCTGCTCGCTGTTGAAGGTGAAATCGAAGGCGTACTGATACTCGTCGTCGATCTGCACCGACAGGATCTTGGTCTCCAATAGCACCTGGGGCGTCGGTCGGTCCGACTGGGCGACCAATTGGCGGATTTCTTCCATGGCCTTTTCATCGGCGGTGCGCACGAAGAGCTGGTTGTGCTCACGGTTCACCGCGACGAAGATCGTGAGTTGGTTGTTCTGCTTACGCACCGCCGCCAGCGTGCTCTCCGACAGCAGCAAGGGGTCTTCGCCGGGCCGCCGCTCCACCGTCTGCTCCAGAAGCTCGATCTGTGCGGGCGTCAGGCGGTCGACATCGGTCCGGGTGTTTCTGTCGCTCCCGCGGTCCGACAAAGACCGATTACGGCTGCCGCGGAAACTGCCGCCGCCCGTGCGCCCCTCGCCAAGGGTCGCATCCGGAAGACGGAGGTCATCGCCCTCGTCGCGCAGATCGATGTTGACCCGATCGGTGCCGTACATAGACTCGATGGTGCGCGCCACCTGGACGACATTCTGATAGCGCAGCGTAAAGTACTCCGTCCTTTCCTCGCGGTAGACGACAATGTCGCGGAAATACTCCTCCGTCGTCATCACAACGGTGACACCGGTTTCGTCGTTGCGCCGATGCCAGAGCCCGGCGACCCGGGAGATACTGTCGATGGCCTCGCTGACGGTGAGCGCGCGCAGAAAAAGCGTGAAGCGCCGCCCGCCCGCGGCCGGCGTGGCGACGATGTTGGTGCCCGAGAGGTCTGAGATGATCCGGATGGCGTCCTGCACAGTCGCGTCCTTGAACTCGATCTCCCGCAGGACCGAGTTGTTGCCGCCTTGGGCGAATGCAGGGCTCGCGGCGCCGCACAGAATCGAGCAAAGGAGCACCCACAGTAGGGCTCTCGGGCTCGGTGCGCGCTCGGTTCGATACGTTGCCCTCCCCCGCGCACGGGTGGGCGTCGACAGGTCTTTGCCGTGCATAGGTGAGGAATCCAAGAACATGATAGGAATAGGGTTAGCCTGATAAGGCACTGTTCAAAAAAACGAAAAAGACGGACAGGTGCTCATCTGACGAGGATCACCTGCCGCATCGCCCCCGCCTCCACCTCCACCTGCATGCGATCGATGCGGATCACCCGAATAGCCGCATTGGCATGTGCGGGACGCAGCCCGATGCGATCGCCCTCGCGCACCACGAAGGTGCCCATGCCCTGCACCTCGAGCAGTGCCGCCTTGCGCCCGTCGCGACCGACGACGATGCCGCGTAGCCTCAGGTTCGGCACCCTGACGGATTCTGCAGGCTGAAACCCGGTCACGGCCTGCCCCTGCCTCCCGCGTTCCAGAATCAGCGGTGTCAGGGCAAAGGGATTGCGCTCGTTGCCGATATAGCCCGGGCGGTTCCCCGCAGGCGCCGGTGGCTGCGTCGGCGGCTGCGGCTGCGCTGGCTGCGGCTGCGTCGTCGGCTGCGCCAGCGGTTCAGGCTGCGGCAGCGGCAAGGTCTGCCCACGGGCGGCGAGCACCGGCACCAGCAACGCGAGCATCGCCAAAGCGCGCATCAACAACACAAGCGGTGAGGGTATCAGGGCCGACCACCGCCACAGGCGCCCGAGCCCGCCAAGACACATCTGCACGGGTCGCATTACCTTGTCGATACCTTCAGTGCCGCCGTAAAGAAGGCCAGATACACGGTCCCGACCATGCCGCCGACCACGAGGATCATCGCCGGCTCGACCCAAGCCGCCATGATCTTGACCCGCGCCTGCAGGTCCTTCCGATAGTAGTCCCCCAAGGACTGCATCACCGTCTCCAGCTCACCGCTGCGCTCGCCGATGGCCGCAAGATGCCGCATCAGCGGCGGGATCACCGGCAGCCGCAGCGCGCTGGACAGGGGCTCGCCGCCCAGGATGCGCTCACCGGCCCGATGGAAGGCGTCCGCGTAGGCCTGATTTCCGACCACCCCGGCCGTGATGGTCAGGCTCTGCAGCAGCGTGATGCCGCTGCGCAGCTGCATCGACAGCATCGACGCCGCCTGGCCCAGCGACGACGCGCGAAGGGTCGCGCCGATAATGGGCACCCGCAGCAACAGCGTATCGATGACGCGCTTGCCGGCGGTGGTGGTATAGGCGACCAGCGTGGCGAAGATCGCAAGCGCCACGATGCCGCCGGTCATCGCCCCCCAGTCCTGGAACCAGGCCGCGATATCCAGCAGAAACTGCGTGATCGGCGGCAGCTCCGTGCCGCGTGCGGTCAGGAACTTCGCAAAACGCGGAATCACCCAGCCGACTAGGGCCACGGTCACGCCGATGGCCACTAGGAACACTAGGGTCGGGTAGGTCATGGCCGTCAGCAGCTGCCGCTTGATATCCAGCCGCCGGTCGATGTCGTCCGCCAGGCGCTCGAAGATGCTGTCGATCTCGCCGCTGCTCTCACCGGCCTCGATGAGCTTGGCTACCATGGGCGGGAACACCTGCTTCTCTGCCGCCAGCGCCCGCGACAGGCTGCCGCCATCCTCGATCGAGTCGCGCATGCGCCCCAGTGCCCGCCGCAGCTGGAACTTCACCGCCATCTCGCGGTTCGCCTCCAGCGCCTGCACCACCGTGTGCCCGGCGCGCAGCATCAGCGCCAGCTGCCGGAAAAGAAACACCAGTTCCCCCTGGCTGGTGCTCAGATAGCGCCGCGGATTGAACCGGCTCACACCGGTGTCATCTGCCCCCGCCGCGCTGGGGTCGCGGATGGAGAGCACGAAGATCTTCGCCTCACGCAGCTGCACCGCCGCCGCGCGCTCGTCCGGCGCCTCGATCTGTCCGACCCGCTCGGCGCCGCTCGCATCCAGCGCCAGGTATTCGTAGACGGCCATATCAGCGTGCGTCCGAGGGGACTTGCCGCACCACTTCGGTCAGGGGCACCAGGCCCTCGAACACCTTGGCGCGGCCATCCTCCCAGAGCGTGTAGTAGTTCTCCCGTGCCGACTCGCGCAGGGCATCCTCGCGCGCGCCGGAGGCGATCAGCTCACCATAGGCACGGTTGACCCATAGGCCCTCGTAGAGACCGGTACGGCCCGCGTAGCCCGTACCCACGCAGGCCGGACAGCCCACCGGGCGATACAGGGTCGGCGATTCGGGCATCGCACCGAGGGCACCGGCTAGCCGCTCGCGCTCGGCGGCATCCGGCGTATAGGGTTCGCGACACTGCGGGCACAGGCGGCGCACCAACCGCTGCGCCATCACACCCACCAGGGTGGCGCCGATGAGATAGTGCGGCACACCGATATCTGCCAGGCGGGTGACGGCACCGATGGCGTCGTTGGTATGCAGGGTCGCCAACACCAAGTGGCCCGTCATGGCCGCCTTCATTGCGGTCTCGGCGGTCTCCAGATCGCGCACCTCGCCCACCAGGATGACGTCCGGATCATGACGCAGAAAGGAGCGCAACGCGGAAGCGAAGCTGACCTTGGTGCTGACCTGCACCTGCGAGATGCCGGGTACCACCTGCTCGATGGGGTCCTCCACCGTGAGGATGTTCATCTCGTTGCAGTCCAGCTCCCGCAGCGCGGCATAGAGCGTGGTCGATTTACCGCTACCGGTGGGGCCGGTAACCAGGATGATGCCGTAGGGGCGACTGATTGCATCGCGGAAGGGTTTGAGGATCGTCGGCGGCATGCCGAGCTCCTCGAGTCCCAGGCCCGTGGTCCCCTGACCCAGCAGTCGCATGGTGACGCGCTCGCCCCAGCGGGTCGGCGCCGTGGCCACGCGCACGTCCATCGGCGGCGTATCCCACTGCGCGACCCGATAGCTCATGGACCCGTCCTGCGGCATCCGCTGCTCGGCGATATCCAGGCTCGCCAGGACCTTGATGCGAGTGACGACCGCCTCGCCCTCCGGCAGCGTCAGCGGCCGCCCATACTCCAACAGCACGCCGTCCACACGCTCGCGCACGCGCACGTTGTACTGCTCCGGTTCGAAGTGCAGGTCCGTCGCCCGGCGCAGATAGGCGTCCTTCATGATGTCGTCGAACAATCCGGTGGCATCCACCTCGCCGTCCACCAGCGCGCTCACCGCCGGCGCGGCCTGCCCCTGATGGCGCCGCAGGGCCGCGCGTAGGCTCTCCGGTGCCGTCAACGCGGCACGCATGCGCACCCCCGTGCTGCGCTCCGCGATCTCGGTGCTGACCTGGTCGTCCGGGTCGGCCAGCGCCAGCAGGTGCTGTCCATCGCGCTGTACCGGTAGCATCGGTCGGCGCTGCAGCACCGTAGCCGGCAGCTTCGCCAGCAGCTCTGGCACGGGCACTAGGTCTTTCGCCAGCAGGAACGGCATGTTGCGCTGCTGCGCCAGCGCCTGGTAAAGAGCCGCCTCCGGGAAGCGCCCGGCGCGGGTGACCGCCTCCACCAATCGGATTCGCTCGCGCCGTGCCTGCAGCCGCAGCGTGCCGATCTGCTCGGAGCCCAAAAGCCCTGCCGCAATGCCAGCCTCGATCAGGGCCTTTTCGGTCACAGGCACTAGGATGGCCTCCGCACCCGACCCAGCACGCTACGCCGGCCATTCTGCTGTTTCAGCGCCGCTGATTCCGCCTCCTCGCGCAGGCGCGCGGCGCGATCGAGCAGCCGTTCCAGCGTGCGCAGATCCTTGCAATGCGACATGGCATCGACGCGCGACAGCACGCCGTTCTGCACCAATACCGCCAGGGACTGATCCAGGGTGCACATGCCCTCGCCGACGCTGCTCTCCATCAGCGAGAACAGCTGTCGCGTCTTACCCTGCTCGATGAGATTGGCCGCGGCCGAGTTGACCAGCAGCAGTTCCACCACCGCCACCCGCCCGCCCGAGTCCGCGCGGCGCACCAGCCGTTGCGCGACCACCGCCTTCAGCGCCATGCCGATTCGGTGCCTGGCAACGTCCTGCTCGCCGCCCGGGAAGCTGCCCACCAGCCGTTCCACACAGCCCACCGCCTCGGCGGTGTGCAGCGTGGAGAACACCAGATGGCCGGTCTCCGCCGCGGTGATGGCGGCGCGCATGGTGTCCAGATCGCGCATCTCACCGATCATGATCACGTCCGGGTCCTCGCGCAGCGACGCCTGCACCGCCGCCGCAAAGCTCACCACGTCGGTGCCGAGCTCCCGATGATGTACCACGCAGCGCTGCGGCCGATGCACGAACTCCACCGGGTCCTCGACGGTCAGGATATGCGCGGCGCGGGTCTGGTTGATCACGTCCAGAATGGTAGCCAGCGTGGTCGACTTGCCGCTGCCGGTGGCACCGGTCACCAGCACCAGGCCGGCCTGCAGCTTGGCCAGCTGCGCCACCTGCTCGGGCAACCCCAGCCCCTCGAAGGACAGCAGCCGCTGGTCCAGGTGACGGGCGGCCAGGGCCAGGCGACCAAGCTCGTGGTAGAGATTGAGCCGGAAGCGCTCGCCGTCCGGCGTGCTGTAGCCCATGTCCAGATGGCCGGTCCGCGCCAGCTCTTCCTGTTGGCGCTCGCTGGTAATGGACGCCGCAACGCCCTCCATCCAGCCCGCATCGATGACCGTCGCACCGGACCCGGCCGGCGCCAGCTCGCCGAGCACGCGCAACACGGGCGGGCTGCCGACGGTCAGGTGCAGGTCGGATGCACCCTGGGCCACCGCGGCGGCGAGCAGGTCGTCGAGGTCCGGCGTGGCGGGAACCAGGGCTTGGCCGGGCACGGGAATACTCATCGGGTCGTACTCATCGGGCGCGCTCACAAGGTCATATCGATCTTGATGTTGAGCCGCTCTCCGCCGGTCAAGTCCAGTTCCAGCCCCAGCGGCGCGGTGGCGTAGTCGAGGTTCGCCAGCCCGCGGAGGAAGTCCATCAGGTCCCAGTAGGTGCCGGAGCCGAGCACGCGCATGTACGGCCGCCCGGATTCCGCGTCCACGAGATTGCGCACGCCGCGTTTGTCCACCTCATCCCCCTGCTTGTCCAGCCGGATGCCGGTGGCATCGGCCAGGCTGTTCAACTCCAACAGCAGGAGTTGGCGCGCCTCGACGTCGCCGCGCTCCACGAAGTTGCCGCCGACCGCGGCCAACCGGGCCTCCAGGTCGGCCTTCTGCTTCTCCAGTTTCGCGGCCTTGTTCTGCAGCATCGAGGTCACCGCGGCGTCCACCTCGGGCACGCTGGCGCGCTTCTCCAGGCGGTCGATACGCCGCGCCAGCATCGCCTCGGCCCGCGTGTGAGACTTGGCCGTAAACGGATAGATGGTCAGGCCGTAAAGCCCGACGACGGCAGCGGCACCTACCAACAGCCAGCGCATCTGGTCCTTGCGCGGCAGCGCGGTCCAGGCCCGCATGGTCCTCTTCATGCGCCGAATCCCTCGCTGAAGGACAGCCAGACCTCGATCTGGTAGCCTGGGAGGTTGCGCGGACCGGGCGCGGAGACGATGCGCGAATTGCGCACTGTACCCTTCAGATCGTCGATGGTGTTGTTGAGCGTGGTCACGAACAGCTGCGCGCCGGTGTTGGTGAGTGCCCAGCCGCGCATTTCCACCAGCGATCCGGCGCTCGGCGGCAGCTTGATACTCTGGATGTACATCTCGTCGTTGCAGGCGGCGGCGATCTGAGTCAGCACCTTGGGCAACTGCGCGCGCCGATTCGCCAGGCGCTCCAGGCCGCTCACCTGATCCGCCAGCGTGGCCACCGCGCGCTCCTGCTCCGCGACCTGGGTCTTGAGCCGGTTGGTCTCCGTCAGGATCTGGTTGGCGATCTCCTTGATCTCCAATTGCTCGACGTAGCGGTCCTCCAGCTCCTCGAGCTCCGCGCGGTTCTGCCAGGTCTCGATCCGAAGGCTCGTGTCATAGCCGATCACGCCTAAGACCACGGCGGCGGCGGCGGCGTAGGGCGCCAGCTCCTTGCGCTTCCACAGCGGCGGCTTGGGCGGCTGCGCGGAAACCGACGGCTGCGCGTCGCGCGCCGTCACCCCGAGCCGGTGGCGGGCCGCCGCCAGGATCCCGTCCACCACTGCGGCCGGCAGTTCTGAGGTTACCGACGCGGCGTCCTTCGCCTCCGGCGCGGCCTCGCCGCCCGCCGGCAGCACTTCCAGCTCCAGTAAGCGCGCCAGGGCCTCCCGCAGCGGCTCCATCTGAGCCACCGGCGCCCGCAGATAGAGACGCGCAACGTCCGGGCTCAGTTCCTCCCGGCACAGACTCGCCGCATCCTCCAAATCCAACTCACCGTCGCGCGTCGGCGCGACGCGCAGGCTGCGTAGGGCCCCGGGGTGTCCCCGCATCGACACGAACTGCTCCCGATGCACCTCCAGGTAGAGCGCATCGCCAACGTCCGACGGCAGATCCAGCAGGCCGAAGCCGATGCCGAGGGTCCCGTAGGCGGCGTCCAGGAAGATCTCCCGACGCTTGCAGGCCCGCACCCAGGTCCGCAACAGGCCCTCCGGCACCGCGAGGGCGAACCAGGGGAAGCCCGCGGCGCCCTCGTCGTCGTCCTCGAGCTCGTCCTCCAGCGGGCGCATCTGCGCGGTCCATCCACAGACCAACTGATCGTCGTCCGGCAGGAAGACCTCGCGCAGCGCCAGGCACTCCTCCACCTGCTCTCGGGTCGCAAAGCCCATCTCGACGGCCAACTCGCCGAAGCGAGGCTTGGAGCGCGGGGCGCTGGTGTCGCCGGGCAGGACCAGATCCGCATCCAAGTCCGCATCCGCCTGCCGCTCGGCCACCGCGGTGCGCTGCTCGGGCGTCAGGTAGCCCCGACCCTGCAAGTGCGCACCGATGGTCCAGCGCAACCCCTGCTCGCTGAACAGGCTCTCCAGCTCCCAGCGCACCAACTCGTGCATTTGGTCCTTCGGCCGCGGGTGCTCCGGGTCCACCGGCAGGGCCAGCAACGCCGTCAGCGCCTGGCCGGTGACCAGGATCGCCGTCTTGGGCAGCCGGCGCACGCCGGTCGCCTTCAGCCCCTCGATGGCCTCCGCCAGCGCTTCGCTCGGTTCCAGCTGGCGCGAGCGCCCGACGGCTCGCACGACCGGGCCGCCCGCGCCGAACTGCACCAGCGCCAGCGTCAGCGCATAGCCGTCGGTATGCAGCACCAACACCTTGCCGGGCTTGCCGAGCTGGATGCTGTTGAGGAACGCTAAGGGGTTCTGCATAGAGGTGGAGGGTTAAGGGTTAGGGGTTAGGGGTTAAGGACGGTCTCGATCGATCAAGCAAAAGCGAAATGGTTCGTGGTCCTCCTCGTTGTCGTAATCGATACGCAATGAAGAAGACGATGACGACAACGCAGCAGATCCTGGGGACCTTGAAAAACGGCGGGGCATCCTGCCCCGCACAGGCACCTCGAATATTTCGAGGTGCCCTCCTGTAGGGTGGACAAGCGAAGCGCCGTCCACCGAACCCCGCGCCGGCGTTGGTGGACGGCGCTTCGCTTGTCCACCCTACGAAATCTCTTTCTCTACCTTATGGGGCAACTTCCAAGGTCACATCGGGTAAGCCGGCGCGGGGAAAGAAGTCCACTTTCTTCACCGTTCGCGCGCCTGGGCATGTGTCAGCGCTGATGTTGCTGTCCGCAATGACCAACGAGCTGCAGAGCTGGTCAGGACCACCCGATGTATCGTGCTTCGACAAGCCCGAGTCGTCCACCTGTTCATCCAGGACCAGAACGAGTAGGTGGCGACCCTGCGGGATGAGGGTCGACGGGGTACCGGATGCATAGCCGCCGGCCGTAAACCGCACCGTTGCATAGCTCGGGCAAGGAACCGTCGTGTCGGCCGAATCATCGATCACGACGGCACCGTTCTCAAAAATCGACTGGCTCGTCGCATCGATCTCATCCGCAGCGTCCAGACAACTACCCGCGTAATCGGGAGGCGTGGAAAAAGAAAACCCTGCGGGGGGCGCGACGCAGTCCGACGTCAGCCGCCGCCAATGACCGTCGGACGCGCTCTGCGGTCGATTGACGTAAACGAGCAAGGAAGCACGCAAACACCGTTGTGGCGCCAGTGCGATGTCAGTGTCCGTGCTATTGCGAATCAATACCTCCCAGTCTTCGACGTCGACCATCCAATCGTGCTCGGCGATGTCGATGGTGATGTCTTCGTCGTACGCAGTCTCCGCGACAATACCCGTGGTCGCATTGTCGATCCCATCCCGTCCCAAACCGGTGATTGCGAGATCGGTATCCTCCAGCGCATCGGCAAGGTCGGCCAGCCAACCGAAATTGAGCGCGTCCCGATCGTCCGGCGGGGTCGTCCCGGCACCTTGGTTCCCCCATCCATCTCGGTAGGCGCCCCGCTCGCGAGGAGGCGTGACGAGATACGGACCACGCCAGCCCTTGAACAAACTGGAGCCGGTGACATCGACCGAATCTTCGCCGCCGTCGTTATAGCCGCCGACGCCCGGCTCAGGATCGAACTGACCAGAGACCGCAGCGTAAGGGTCCAGTGGCTCCGGACTCAGCGGGTTGGTGCTCGTGTCTGCCACGATCAGGTTTCTCAACCCCCAATCCTCGAACGGCAGACGTCCGTTATCCGCGGTGTATCCCGACAGCAACCGCTGGCCGTTATAGATCGGCTCGTCATCTCCGACGATCGCTCGGCGCAATACGAGCAAGCGATTATCGCTGTCCTGATAGCGCACATCGCTCAGATCGTCCCCAACCTGCGATAGCGCCATGAAGCCGACCACCGAGAGCAGGGCGATGACGATCAGTAGCTCCAGCAGGGTCATGCCCCGCTGGGTGCTTGGTCCAGCATTGGTCCCGGAACAACTGCCCATCACCGCGTCCCCGGCCTCAACACTCACTGCTCACGTATAGCCAGCGGGGCGCGCTCGTACCCGACGATGAGGATGGCGGGCCCCTTGGAGTAGTTGTAGACATGCCAGCCGCTAAGGATCACCGCGGTGCCCTCGCCGAGCTGCTTCAGGCCCTTGACCTGGCTGTCCTCGACATAGACGGGCAGGATATGCCCGCCGGGTGTCTCGACGAACATGCGGTGCGAGACCTTAGGCTCCGGGTCCAGCGGGAAGAAGCTGAGCGCGGTGTACAGATACTCGGTATCGCGCTTGTGCGGCTCCTGCTTGATGCGGCCCCCGAAGCGCACCGGCGACGGCTGGAAGATGACGCTGGTGCCGGCCTTTTCCGGCCGGGCGCGTTTCACCAAGCCATCAATGTCGATGTCTTGGTATTCGATCGCGGTGGCTGGATCGGCGTCCTTCTCGGTGTCGCTCACCCCCATCGCCGCCCCCGCGAGCGATGCCAGCAGGACGCCGAGCCCCAGGGACCATGCCCCGCTCCCGGCCGCACGCGGCCGAGGGCGGGGAATCGGCCGGTTGAGTGTCGTTGTCATGAACATGCTACTCGTTGGGTTGTTTCGTCCAGCTGCGCCGAATTCGCACAAGCGAAAGCGCCCTTCGGGCATCCCGCGGTATCGCGATCGTTGTCGTTGTCGTGATCGTGCATCCGACGTCGACAACCATGGCTATTTCGCATGCTATTGCAACGGCCAGCACTCATCGGTCCGAGACGCAGCCTCGCTCGGGTCTTGTTGGCGTCGATCCTGTTCTTGTGAAGCGCGCGACCGTCGTCGGTGGACGGCGCTACGCGTATCCACCCTAAGGGTCGGCACTCCGCAGAATGGCGCGGGACCGGGTGCGGTGCGACGTCGCCGCGCGTGGCTACTCGATACATAGGACGATGTCGTCTTCGCCATCGTCCGTGCCAGAGTTGGGCTCGCATGGGTCAGGGTCGTAACGGCCGCCGTAGCGGCTATCTGCGCCCATGCTGACGATGCGCGGCCGTAAGTCGTACGGAGCGGCGGCGTTGGTCGAATCATGCAGCCCGGCGGTTGTGTCCGCCAGATCGAAAGCAAAGAACGAACCGTACTCGCCTGTCTTATCGTCAAAGGGGTCGGCAATACCTCGTACCGCATCGATATCCGAGCCAGAGCCGGTAACTTTGCCCGTCGCCGACAGCCTGCTGAGCGGGGCCGACAGAGCGAAAGACGTCTCGGCGTCCCGCACCAAGTAGGGGCCACGCCAGCCGCGCCCTCGGCTCGCATTCCAGCTTTGGGTCGTGCGTTCAGGGTCCAACGGATCGCAGCCCAGCCATTCGGGCCACTGGGGCTCGGGCGGCGCTGGAGTCGTGATCTCAGGGCAGTCAAATAGTTGCCAGAAATTCGCCGGAGAATAGAACCACGCCGCCTTCTCCGGATCGGAAAGCGACGCCAATTCGGCGGGCAAGTCCGCTAGAGCGATCCCGCCATCGTAGCCATGCAACCCAAACGGCCCCTGCTTCGGATAGTACCCGGTATCCTGCTTGAACTGCCGGATCGCCTCGGCGATCTCCAACATCTCGGCGCGGGCGACCTGTTCCTTGGAATCTTCGACCACGCCGCCGAAGTTGCTGTAGGCAATAAACGAGACCGCCGCCAGCAGGGCCGCGACCACCAGCAGCTCGATCAGGGTCATGCCCCGTTCTGCGCGGAATACTCGTCGGAGGCTGGGGGAGCCGGTCATCGGGCGTCTGGGTGATCGGTGGATCGGTGGATCGGTCAAGCAGGGTAGCGGAAGGATTCGGGTTCGCGGACAATGATCGCGGCCGCGCGCGGTGCCGCCGGCCGCTCGATTCGTTTCGCACCGAGTGTGGCCTGCGCTTGGCGCGAGGTCCTATGCCGGGTGGTGATTCGTTCCGTCTTCAAGTCGTCGGGGGCCATGCGGCCCCCGAACAAGCTCCGTGCCGGCCGCATCCTGCGGCCCCGGGCTCAGGCTAGCCCGGCTAAGCTCCGGTTAGATGGTGTTACGCGTACCGTCCCACTCACCCAACTCTTCTTCCTTGGTGTCGCCCGCGCCGTCGATGACGGTGACCAAGTTGACTTGGTCTGCGGTCGACCAGTTCGCGGCGCCCGGCCAAGTACCAATGCCGCCGTCGCTCACGGCCCCGTCAGCAGTTCTGACGGTACCGACGTGGAACAGGGCGAAGAAGCGGTTGTAGTCCGCACCCGAGACATGCCTATAGACGGGGACCGAGGTCAGACTGCCAATGGTGCCGTTCTCGAACAGGTCCGATGACGGGCCGATGCCGACGACCATCATGAGGGGCGTATCGACGGGGAGGTTGCCGGAACCGGTCAAGCGACCGGAGGAGCCCAGGATGCGCTCGTAGTTGCCGACCCAGAAGAGGGCTGAAGCGTCATTGTCGCTGTAAAGAGTGGCGCTGAAGTCACCGTCTGTCTCCGGGAAGGCATAGCCGAATCCACAACCGTTCGCCTCGGGCGACAGGAAGATGTTGCCAGGAACCACGGCGTTGGTCCGTGCGAGGATGAGGGCCTCCAGATCGCCGCAATTCTTGTTCGCGTCATCCTCGGGCGTATAGCTGGTGCTCTTCCCGACGTAGCGCAGGTTGGTGATGCCAGCGCCGAACAAACCGCCCGCGACATTGTCGTTCAGGCCGATGATCGTGAAATCGCCGGCGTCCGCAGCAAAAGTATCGAGGAATTCAGGGCTGCTGACCGCTGTGTTGTAATCGGCAGCGTTCTGCGCCGGAGGCGACGCTGTCTGCAACAACGAGTCCCAATTGGTGGGCAAGACGTTCCGGTTCAGTACCCGGAACGTGCCGATGCCCTTGTTCAGCTCGTCCATCATCGCGACGTGCGCGGCGGCGGAGGCGCGGGCGTCCGTGTCCTGCAGGGCGATGGTGGCGGTGCCGGCGATGGCGGCCAGGATGGCGACCACGACCAAGAGTTCCAGGAGGGTGAAACCGGCCTGACCCCGCTTGGCGCGACGGCGCTGGATGCGCTCGACCAGTTTTGCGATGCGTGTGTACTTCATCGATGTGTCTCGTTTCAACAGTGGCTCCGTCCCCCGCCTCGGGGCGCCCGGTCACCGGGGTGTGATGTTGGTTTGACTGTGGGCCGAACCGCGCGCCCTGCGCAGCCGCCACACTCGACACGGCCCCTCACCGTCGTCGACGCCGGCGTCCTGCCGCCGCGCCGTCGCCCGTCGAGCGATGACGCGATTGGGTTGGAGGGACATCGATGGCCCGGCCTGTTCGGCCAAGCTCGCGCCTTCCTCGGGCAGCCGCGCCCTGCGGCACCGCCCTCGTCTCACTGTCGGGCGCTCGGCCTCGGGTTCGGGCGCTCGACTCTGGACCCGAACACAGGGTCCTGTCTTGCCTCGGTACTGCTCCCGCTTGCCCCTTCCGCCGCGCTGCTTCAAGCCGCCTGGTTCGGTTCGAAGTCGACCACATAGCGGTACTGCTTGCCGCAGTGCAGGATGATCTCCTTCTGACCGCGGCGTAGCAGCCGGATCTCGACCCGCAATTCGCCGAAGCCGTCGTGGGCACCGAGCTCCAGGTAGAGCGCACGGATCTTGTCGAGGACATCGTCGTGGGTATCGTTTCGCTGCACCTTGCGTCTACCGGTCGTTCAACTCGACGTCGGGAGAGTACCTGAACAAAACGTTAATGTAAATAATTCTCATTTCTTATTCTAGCGAAGCATCACCCCATGCCGATCGGTCTTGATCGCCGCAACAGCAAGCCAAAGAGCGATCGTCGTCGGGCGCAGACTTGAGACGACCACGAACGGCCTCAGAGTTTCTGCCCGGAAGTCTCCGGTGCCCCTCACCAAGGCCGGACCCGCATCGACGGCAGGACATCTCGGTCAACCGCCGCGGGCGGAGCTGTGTCTGTCAACCGCCGCAGGCGGCTAGGGCACCCTTGGCGCTCTCCATCTGCTCGCGGAAGTCCGCACCGAACTTGCGGCGGGCGCGACGCAAGGCCTCGTCGTAGCTGTCGCCCCCCTCGAGGTAGGCCGCGACCTGATTGAACATATCGGTCTTCAGCGACTCGGCCAGAGCGGCGCTATAGCAGCCGGCTTTCGCGGAGGAGAGACCGGCCTTCTGCAGCCCGGCAACCATGCTTTCGGTATCGGCACTACCGCAGGCGGTCAGCACCAGCGGGAGGGCGGCAAGGGCCAGTGTGTGCTTGAGTCTCGAGTGTCGTTTCACGTTGGGGGTCTCTGGAACGGGGAGTCTCTGGACTGAGGATCGGAAGCCGCGGGGTTAGGGCCGCTGTCGGGCCGCCGCGGATCACAGTTGCCACGGTAACAGCGGAGTCTTGCATCAGCAAGTAAGAACGATTCGCGTTTTTGACCCAGCGCAACGAGCCGTTCGCTGTCGGTCGGCGATGCGCCGCGTCGGCGACTGGGGCGGCCGCGGGCGTCCGCACCGGGGCGGTGCTCGTCAGCGCAGCTGGTTTTCTCGGCGAGCGAATGCGAATCAATCGTGATACCATCCGCTGCCCGGAACCTAGCCGGGCTCGTCGTGGCCATCTTCGCCGCTGTCGCTGTTGTGGTCGTCATCGCGCATCCGGCCGCCCCGATCGCAAGTCCGGCCACCTTGCTTTGTTGGCGCGGTAGGTGCAGCTTCAGTCACACTGGACAGCCCCAAGTGCGTTCGGCCGAGGCGATTGATCTAGGCACATTCCAAGACAACGATTACGACAGCGACAACGAACTGTGGCAGGACGCGCCTGGCGTTGCTCGCGTCCTGCTCGCGCGCCCCCTCTTCACCGCGCTGCACATGACCAAGCAAGAAATCGCGTTTCTCGAGACCTTTCTGTCGCTCTACCAGGACATCCTTGCACACGAGGGGTTCGGGGATATCGAGGTCAGTATCCGCCTGCTCCCGGGCCGGAGGAAAGAGGTGCGCCTGCGCAGCGGCAGGGAGTTCCGCTACGTCATCGAGGTACCCGCCAAAGGGACGTCGCGAAAACGCTACCGCATCATCGAGGAGCCCGCGGACCGCGCGGCGTATCGGGGGCCGGAGCGACGCTCGGGGCTCGATCGGCGCGATTACGACAACCCGCGGCGCAAACGCAACCTGCCGCGAGATTTCCGGCTGGAGCGGCGGGTCAACCCGGAACGACGCAAGGGGCGCGGCCGGCGCTGGGACGACTGAAGCTCGCCCGCACCACCCTGGCCACTGACCCGGAACCGCGTCCTTATGCTGGCGAGTGGCGGCACTGTCTGCTGCCGTCGCCCCTGCGCGCGCGCCGATCGCCAATCTGTGTGTTCAGCGACCGCTGCTGTTCCCGGCAGCGTCGCGGATCGGCGTCGTTGCGCTGGTTCTCGGCTTTCAGTACCCGCTTAGCACTTCTTCCTCGGCGATAACCGCTCCGATTCCATCGACAACCGCATGCGTCGATTGGTCGGCCGGTCGGCGATCATCGCCGAGGCGACGCTCGTGTTGCCGGCCATTCGATGTCGACCCGCAGAGTTTGACCTTTTCCCAGGGCGACCAGCGGGCGCTGTCCATTGTCGATGAGCCCGTCGACCTGGAGCCCGACACGCCGGCGCCCCTGTTGATGAATCTGGTCCTGCTGGAGGCGGTCCGCCACCGGGCGTCGGACGTCCACTTCGAGCTGTTCTCGGAGCATATGCGGATTCGCATCCGAGTCGATGGGGTCATGCAAGGCCTGCGAGCGAGAAGCTCGCCGTGAATATCCTACGCCAGGACCCGGACATCATCATGCTGGGCGAGATGCGCGACAAGGTGACCCTGGACACCGCCATCAATGCCGCCCACACCGGCCACCTGGTGCTCAGCACCCTGCACTCCAACGACGCCATCGGTGCCGTCGCGCGGCTGCGCAACCTCGGCGCCGACAACCACAACCTCGCCTCCACGTTGCGGCTCGTGATCAGTCAGCGCCTGTTACGGCGATTGGACCCGGACAGTCGCTACCCCATCGAGATGCCGGTGGATCAGATCAGGCGGCTCGTTTACACACCGGAGCAACTCGCGGGCGTACAGATCTATCGCGCCCGGGGCACCAAGGACTTACCGACCGGCTACCGCGGCCGGCTCGGCGTGTTCCAGCTGCTGCCGGATACCCTCGAGCTCAGCCAGCTGGTCACGGACTCCACGGGGGGTGACGACCGTGCGGATTGACACCAGGCCGATGCACTCGACCTCGCAGTGGCGCCGTGCCTCGTCCTCCGGGTTCACGCTGCTGGAATTGCTCGTGGTGGTCTCGATCCTCGCGGCCTTGGCGGGGTTGACGTCGATTCGCGTCGACAGCTACGAGCGGGACGCGCAGGTGAAGCTGGCACAGGTAAAAATGGACCGTATCGCCAGTGCCATTCAGCGTTTTCGCGCCGACACCGGCTACTATCCTTTGACCGGACCTTTCGCCCCGGAGGCCATGCAGGCGCCCACCGCGGATGCCTTGGCCGAGGACGCATCGGGGTGGGGCGAGGACGGTCGGGCCTGGCTACGGGAGACCTGGTTCTCGGCGGCCAATTTCACCTGGCTGTTCAACGAGCCCCAGTGGCCGCCTATTGCGGTCCGACTGGGCGACGGCGAATCGCAGCCAGCGCCCCTGATGCCCTGGAACATGGACGCCGCGCGCGGCTGGCATGGCCCCTATCTTGAGCCGTCCTCGCGCAGCCTGTTCCTCCCGGCCGGTGGGGACTCGTCGGCAGGCGACGCCTGCGCGGGCCTCTCGCAGGGGCGTATCGGCGCGTTGAGCGACGGCGCCGGGCCGGGCGGAACCGCCGTGTCCAGCGCCCTCGCCGGCATCACCGATCCGTTCCAGTGGGAGGTCGAGCGACGCCCCGCGCGCCGTTATTGCGTAGTCGCGAAGGACCCGGACGTCGGCCGTTACAGGCTCAAGACCTACGCTAGTGCACCCTATCTGTACGAGACCGACTTCTGGCACGCCGAGCATGAAGACTGCTCAGGCGCCGACAGCACGTGCGTGATCCTCCGCAGCCCGGGGCCCAACAGCCGGGACGACCACGGCAGCGGAGACGACCTCGTCTTGGTACTGGAGAAGAACTGATGCGCCGGAGACTCTCTGCGTCACGTGGTTTCACGCTACTCGAACTGGTGGTGGTCATTGCAGTGCTGGCGCTGGTCGCCAACCTGGCGACCGAGCATTTGGTCCAGGTCACGGATCAGCAGCGCTACGAGACCAGCCGCGATCGTCTGCAACGGTTGCAATACGCGATCGTCGGTGACGACAGCCGCACCAGCAACGGCCAGCCGGACTTGTTCGGCTTCGTCCACGACATGGGTCGCCCACCCGTGGATCTCTCCGAGCTCTACGAAGAGCCCGCGGACTGCGACCCTACCCGCGACGGCAATCAGAGCTGCCCCGCGGGCTTCGACCCCGCCCTAGGGCGCAGCGTGGGCTGGCGTGGACCCTACATTTCGGCGCGCGACGCGAAGCAGGACGGCTGGGGCAACCCATGGCAGTACGATTCGGGGTCCGGTCGCATCGTCTCGCTCGGCGCCGATGACGCCTTGGGTGGGGAGGGCCCCGCGGTCGATCAGATGGTCAGCATCCAACAGGCCGATCATCTGATCCGAGACGCCGTGGGGATCACATTGACCAGTCCACCGCCACCGACCAGCCCGTTGCAAGGCATCTGCTTGACCGCGACCCATATTCGCCATGGCGAGCCGATCACCGTTGCGTCCGCGTCCACCTTCCCGGCACCGCAAGCACCCGGCGAGTACTGGTTCCAGTTCGATGACGGCCTGCCCATCGGCCGCCTGTCCCTCAGCTTGCGAGAGGTCGACGGCGCTGATTGTACGCGGGCGACCGCGCTTGCCACCTGGACCACCACGGTGTACCCGCGCCGCGCACTTGAGCGCTTCAGCTTGTAAACCGATCGAACGAAAAAGTGATTCATCGGCCGGTTTTCCCCTAAGCTGCCCGGCTTGCCCAGCAGTACGGCTTCCAAGACGGCATCGCAATGACGATCGAACACCTCCCCTTGCTCATCCTCGGCGCCGGCCCGACCGGGCTGGGCGCCGCGTTACGCTTGCTGGAGCTCGACCGACAGAGCTTCCGCTTGATCGACACCGAGCCGACCGCCGGCGGTCTCGCCGCGTCCTTCGTCGATGCACGCGGCTTCACCTGGGATCTGGGCGGCCATGTCCAGTTCTCGCACTACCAGGCGTTCGACCGCTACATGGAACTGGCGCTCGGGCGGGAGGGCTGGATCACGCATCAGCGCGAGAGTTGGATCTGGATGCGCGAGCGCTTCGTGCCCTACCCGTTCCAGTACAACCTGCACCGCCTTCCGGGCCCGGAGATGTGGCAATGCGTACAGGGGTTGATGGCGGCAGCGGAAGGCAGCGCCGAGGGGCGTCCGGCGGACTTCGAGCAATGGATCCTGAAGACCTTCGGCCAAGGCATCGCCGACATCTTCCTGCTGCCTTACAACTTCAAGGTTTGGGCCTATCCGCCGGCGATGATGAACGCGCATTGGGTCGGCGAACGGGTCGCGGTTCCGGACCTGCGTACCGTGCTCAAATCCATCTGTCTCGGCGAGGACAACCCGAGCTGGGGGCCCAACAACACCTTTCGCTTCCCCTTGCGCGGTGGCACCGGTGCGATCTGGAGCCGCCTGGCCGCGCGCATTCCGCGGCAGAACAAGCACTTCGGCGACGGCATCGTCGCGCTCGATGCAGCACATCGCCAGGTCACCACGGCCAGCGGCGCCCGCTTCGGCTACGACCGGCTCATCAGCACCATCCCGCTCGACCGTCTCTGCCAGTTGATCAGTGATCCAGACCTGATCGAGCAAACCGACCGACTGAAATACTCCAGCGTCCATGTGGTCGGCATCGGCCTGCGCGGCCAGCCGCCCGAAGCACTGCGCACCAAGTGCTGGATGTATTTCCCGGAGGACGACTGCCCCTTCTATCGGGTCACCGTCTTCAGCAATTACAGCCCAAATAACGTCCCCGAACCCGGCGCCACCTGGTCGCTCATGGCCGAAGTATCGGAGAGCTCCTGCAAGGCGGTGGATGAGCAGTCCGTGGTCGAGGACGTCATCCGCGGCATGCGCGCCACGCGCCTGATCGACGAGCAGGATGCGATCATCAGCCGCTGGCACCGGCGCCTCCACCACGGCTATCCAACCCCATCGGTCGAGCGCGACGCCATCCTGCGCGAGGTCCTGCCCGCACTCGAAGCGCGTGACATCTACTCACGCGGACGCTTCGGCGCCTGGAAGTACGAGGTGAGCAATCAGGACCACTCGCTAATGCAGGGCGTCGAGATCGCCGAACGACTGGTGAACGGGCGCGAGGAGCTGACCCTACTACGGCCCGACCTTGTCAACGGGCGCTTCAATACATGGCCTTATCCGGAGTGGAAAGAAGCCGGAAGACCGACGCCTACGGCCGCCTGAGCGCCACCTCGTACTCGCTCCAGACGGCATCGGCGGAGAGCACTATTTGGGTATCGAGCAGCAGTTTCATGCACCGTTGAAGAGCTTGGCGACTCCCGCATCCGCCGATTCGCCGAAGGCGACATCCAGATCACCGAACTGCCCAGCCAATGCCCCCCAATGGCGCAGACCCGGGGCGGCCACGCATGGAACCAGCCTGACCTGGGCCTCGCCGTGATTGGCGATGATGACCTCCTCGCCAGCGACGGTCGCTTTCACCAACTTCGAGAGTTGATTCTTGGCTTCGAGCAGATCGACTTGCATGATAGGGCCTCCACGTTGATCCCTTCATCGTAGACAAGTTGGCTAGGCTGGCCAAGCATTGCCACGACCCCACCCACCCGCTACCTTCTTCGTGTGTATCGTCCCATCGACCCTAAGGTCGACTCACCAATGCCGGCGATGCCTGCTTCAGCGACGACCGACTCGTCAGGTCAACGAGCGCCCCACTGTGATTCCCTCCCGGAATGGTCGGCAACAAGCGCGGATCGAGACCAGCGATTCGGCACTTGCGGCCTGAATGGCGCGGCACATATCAACCCTCAGCCACCTCCGCCAGCAACCCCTCCAGCCGCGCCGCCTGCTCACGCCAGCTCGGGATCTCGACCTCCGGGATCACAGGCGCCATGAGCTGATCTTGCATCCGCTGCCGCAGCTCCACCGTATCGTCCGGCTTGTAGAGACAGGCGGGATAGGCCGCAAGCGTCCGTGCCAAGGCGCCCACCCGGGCGGCCAGGATCGGCGTCCGGCAGCCCAGGATCTCGTATAGCTTCTGTGGAAAGGCATAGCGGCCGAAGGGCGTGTCCAACATCGGCACCAGCGCCAGATCGAGCGCGCTGTAGAAGCCTGGCATCCGATCATGCGCGACCCGGCCAACCCGATGCACGCGCGGATGCGCAGGTGGCGGCGCGCGCCGATCCGGGACGCCGGCGAGCACCAGATGCAGGCTCGGGTCCGAGGCGGCCAGTGCCTCGAACGCTCGATACACATGACCGATACCGCGCCCTCGGTCGAGGCCACCGCAGACCCCCACCAGCCGTCCGCTCGCAGGCAGCCCGAGCTCCCTGCGCGCAACCGGCCGGTCCATCGGCAAGAAGCATCCCGGATCGATCGTACTCTCCAGGGTGATCACCGGCACGCCCGGCGCGAGATCCCTGATAAAGTCCGCGAGCGGAGCGCTGACGGCACTGATGGCACTCGCCCCGCGCAGCGCCCGCCGGTAGGCCGGCCGCAGCCCGGGCAGCCTGGTCAGACCGAAGCTCTCGAAATTGTCATACAGGTCGATGACATAGGGAATCGACAAGCGTCGAGCGAAAGACCGGGTCAGCACCACATGCAGGGCATCGGAGCCACCGAGCAGCAGATCGGGCGCGAAGGCGCGCAGCTCCTCGATCACCGAGCACCGATAGCTAGGAAAGCCCGCGACGCCGAAGGGGCCGAGATCGTATCCCTGCCAGATCAGCTCACCCGGCACCGCGACCGGATCGACACGTCGCACCGCAGCCGTCTGGCGGTACGCCAGACAGAGCACCCGCACCGAGTGCCCCAGCGCCGCCAATCCGCATGGGAATTGATACAACCGCGCATAACGATCGTCGATAACGTCATGCCCCATGTAGCGGCGTTTCCAAAGGACACCGATTCGCATAACACAAACAGCTCCAATCAACTCCGCCGTGACGCACAATGGCCCTCGCGGCTATGCGATAGGCTCGACCCAGCCGAGGATGCCCATCACCGACGAGCCCAGCCAGGTCTCGTCATTCAAGCGACGTTACGTCGGTGGAGTCGTGATAGATCTCGATGCCCAGTTGCTCGGCGACCTTGCGCGCCCGCGCATCCACCATCGGCGAGATCACGATCAGCCGCGCGGCCTTGCGCTGGTGACGCGCCTCATAGAATCGGGCCTTACGCTCGAGGATGTACATCCCCGCCTTGTCAATGGAGGTCTTCAGCTCGCAGATCAGCAGCAGTCCGTTCTTGATAATGATGTCGAGCTCAATCTGCTCCGGGCGGCCGAAGCCCCCGCCCTCGTCATCGAATTCGCTGACGTTGAGCACCTGCACACCAAAGCTGTCCTCAAGGATCCCGGCCAAGGCTTTGCGAAATGCCTTCTCGGACTGAATACCCCAGCGGGCACCCAATGCACCGCTGCCGCGATCGAATTTCTTGGCCTGCGCCATGATTTCCTCATGGACCCGGTCGAAATGTCGATTGCTCTCCTCCCACTTGCGGCTCTGCTCCTCACGATCGCGCTGCAGCTCGCCCAGCAAGGCATGGAACCAGTCCTCAGTCTCGCCGCGCGTGGGGTGATGCTGGCGCGTCAACGTCAGGATCTCGTCGCGAAACACCGGATCCTCACGCAACAGCGCTGGGAGAGATCGCGCTTGATCGAATTCTTCAGGGATTCAGCCGCCATTGCACAGGTCGTTAATAGCAATTGGTGTCGTTCTAGCAATGCTCGACTACAGGGGACCTTGAAGAATTGCCGTCCTGGCAATTCTTCAAGACGCGAAGCGAAGACGCGGTTTCCGCTTCGCTTCATTTTTCAAGCGCTTGGGCGCTTGAAAAATGGCGGGGCATCCTGCCCCGAACAGGCACCTCGAGTTAGTCGAGGTGCCCTACATCATGGGTGGGCTCAACCATAATGGCAACCGGGCGCCGCCGCGAAGGCAACGACTCAGCACTGCGTACCCTCCGATGCCGGCCCAATCTCAAGGCGGCGCCCAACGCATCCCCAATCGCTCGGTCAGCCCATCCAAGATCCCGCGCGCGAAGGCCGCCGACTGTGCCGCGCGATTCGGCTGCACAACCAGCGTCACCAACCAGCGCACCAGCGTCCCCAGCAGCGCCTCCGTCCACAGCCGCCAGCCGAGGTGCCGCTTGGCGATCACCAGCCGATTGCGGGTGTCGTAGTACCGCCGCCAAGGAGCAAGCTCAATCACGCAGAGGCGCCGACGCCCGGCTTTGAAACAACGGCGTTCGATGCGTGGATGCCGCATCACAGCCGCCGGCACCAGACGCACCCCGCCAGCCTGCGCCCAGGCGCGGGCGCACAGTTCGCCGTCCTCGAAGCTGACGAAGAACTCCTTGTCCGGAAGACCGATCCGCTCGATCAGCCGGCGATGGAACAGCATGCCGATGAACGGCGCATTCACCACCGGCACCACCGGCCCCGTCAGCTCATCCACCCGCATCAGCGACTTCCCCTGATCGTCACCGCCCACTGGAACCGAGGGCCACACCAACTCGCGCTCATCCCCCGAGTCGACCAGCGCAACCGCGGCATGAATCGCCATCGGGTCCGGGTCCACCGCCATCAGCCGCTTCAAGGCATCCGGCGCGGGACAGCCGTCGTCGTCCATCACCCAGATCCAGTCACAGTCCTGCTCCATTGCACGGGCGATGCCGGCGTGAAAGCCGCCGGCACCGCCGCTATTGCCCTCAAGGCGCACATAATCAATGCGAGGATCGGCGGCGAAGCGACCTGTATGGAACAGCGAGGGTGTGTCATCCGTCGATCCATTATCGAGCACGATTATGGAGTCTGGGGATCGCGTTTGCCGCAGCAAGCCCACAAGACAGCGCTCAACCAACGAACGCCGATTGCGAGTGACGACAACACACGAAACTCCAATCTCTTCTCTCTCCAAATCCATCATCCTATTGTCGCCTTGTCAATGCTCGAGATAGCGACGTGAACGCCCGCCGGATCTCTTCAGATAACGCGCCAACGAACCGGGATAATTCACCATTCGCCACCGACACAAAAACGACATGTAAATCCAGCTTGAGCAACTTCATAGCGAGACCGGGAGAGTTAATCACACGACCAGACGACACTGCTCGAAGAAAAAAACTCCCTCTTATCGCCAGGGCATCCCGAACGCAACAATAGATCTCACGATCGATTGAGCAATCGCGCGACCTCATCTGGTACAACGTCAGTCTCGCCATAGACAGATAGAGATCAGTCGCGTCCGTCACGGGCGCCTCCGCTTGTGCGATGAGGAATCTATCCTGCACAGCCAGAACGTGCCCGCGCACGAAGTCATCGAAACAAGAGCGATCCACATGCCACAAACGACGCGCCGTTCGCAAAGATGCTGCCAGCATCGCGGCAAGATAGTCCGCATCTGTCCGAGCGACAAGATTCGGCCAGTAAGCGGCAAAGCTGCCATAAGTTAGCAAACGCCGGCACAACTCCGCATCATGCCGATACTGCGAGACATGAGACCGAGACATGCTATTCGCATGCTGTCGATAATAGACCCAACAAGAACGTATCAGTCCGGGCACGCCTGTTTCGCGAGCTAGCCTCAGCCAGAAATCATAATCCTCGCAAGCTCTCAAGCCGGTATCGAAGTAGAGCGAAGCCGATTTGATCGCGGATTTCCGGATCAAGAATGCGTGCGGCGGTGCGACATTGAAATAGTGCAACGCAAGATCCAAGTCGGCACTCCTTGGCTGTCGCCACTCCCGATGCAAAGCAGCAATGGGTTCGGGATAGACAGATCTCCTGAAACACGCACTACGACAGATCACGGCGGACTTGTCGCGATTTCGCTCCAAGTACTCGACACGCTTGCGAATAGATGTCCTACCGATCAAGTCATCTGCGTCTAAGAATAACACGTACTCGCCCGCGGCAACGCTGATGCCACGATTCCTAGCGGCAGAGAGGCCCTGATTCTTCTGATAAATATAGACTATCCCCTTTACGCCCTTCAGCACCTCTCGCGTTTGGTCGGAAGATCCGTCATCCACTATGATAAGTTCAATCCTCGGATAGTCCTGGCCTTGTACGCTCCTGATTGCTTCTAGGACAAAGTGCCCGTAGTTGTATGTAGGAATCACCGCAGACACGAGTGGCCAGTCGAAAATCTCACGATCTTCTCGCCGCGCAAAGAGTTTTCCAGACTTCTTCCGCATTGCTAATCCAATTTGGGGCTTTAGGCCAGCCATGCTAAATCTGGGTGAGCGTATAGCGAGGTTCCTTAGGAAATAATCAAGTTCTGAGGCATCTCATTATACACAAGCCTGTACGGCGTTCATTCTTCTTTATCACACAAGACATCACGATTCAAGAAAACTCTCGGCTTAGAGGCTTCGGTCCGGGGATGCGCGTAACGAGATGGTTCAAAGGGGGTATGAAATTGACTCCCCATCCCCAAGCCTCTTAGCAAAACGGAAGACTTTCTACCGGCTGACAAGACTCCGCCCAGCCCGCTTTGCTTTAAAGGCTAGGCGGCATGCCTTTCTTACCCATCTGATAGAATGCCGATCGATCGGACTGGGCAGATCTTTCTCGTATCGTCGATACACGACCTCGCATCTCGCGGTCAGTCTTCCGCCTTGGACATCCTCATACGTCTTCGTGCCAGGCACCAAGCGAAAATTCCCCCAGAGCTCATCTATGAAAGCACAGTGAGCAACCTGAACCGCTCGGAGGATAAAATCGAGGTCCATTGAGTAGTGATCTTCGGTTCGGTAGGGTCCGACTAATTCATGGACCTGCTTATCGTAGAAATAAGCGCTTGGATTCGCTGGGTGCGCGTTAACGTGAAGACCGAGTAGAAGATCTCGCAACGCAAGTCGTGCTGGCCGATTAACTTCTCGCACAGCCCCCGCCTCATCGAGGATATTGCACAATCCCACCACGAACGCGGGACGCGCGACTGTCGAGAGAGCGTGCATCGCCGATTGCACAGCGCCTGGCGAGTAGAAATCGTCTGCATTCAAAACGCCAATGACATCTCCACGAGCCCTGAGAAGCCCCTTATTCAGTGCGTCGGATTGTCCGCGGTCTGGTCCGGAGATGAGATGGATATGCGGGTACCGGGCGGCATAGGCTTGGACAATATCCAGCGTACCGTCAGTGGATCCGCCATCGAGAACAAGGTGCTCTAAGCTCTTGAACCTCTGCTCCAGAACAGAGTCGAGCGCCCCGCGGATGCTTTTGCCACCATTCAGCACGGGGGTCAGTACAGACAAGCGCACGTCTGAGAGGGAGGAGCCGGTCACGTGAACTCTCTGATTGCGTGAGAGCCGAGTCGGGCGTGAAGGTCAAACCATCCGTTGATACTGTCAATATGCCTCGGGTTCTTGGCATCCCCGTCGGGGTCCCAAACCGCGCTGATTCTCTCCTCTACTTCGGCGTACGTGAGCCAGGGGCCGGGCAGATCCTCGCCAAAAACCCCACTCGATCCTGGTGGGAAATAGTGGCGCACCGACAATCCTTCTTGTTGTTTGCGGGGCAGACGAAACCTTGGGATCTGCATTTGTTGTATATACTGAAACCGATCGTAACCCGCATTTGAGAGCATTCGCAACATGCCCCTATTGCCGTTCTCTACGGAAACGTAGGCCGGCCGGAACATGGTGCCTAGGAGGGATCTCAGAGCAATGAGATCGTGCCCCTCGATGTCGATCTTTACGTAATACGGCGCACCGTACTTGTTTAGAAGTGATCCCAGAGTTCTAGACGGTATCTCAATGACGCTGCATGGATCTCCCGCGCGGGCAGCCAGATCGTGACTGCAGGAGGACCACTCCGAGAGTCTTTGATTGATGAAGAAGCTGGTGTGCCCAGTGTCTTCTCTGGCGATTGCCGCATGCACGATGACGAGGCGCCCAGAAGCGACCGCGACGGCGAATCGCTTCTGGGCGCGGCGTACGAGAAGAGGGTTGGCCTCGATAGCGACGACGTCGAAGCCCTTCTTGATGTAGAACCAGGTGTCCTCTCCAAGGTGCATCCCGATATCGTAAATGGTCCTAGAGCTGGCTGTCTGTTTCCACAGTGGATGAGCCAGCTCCCAAACAAGCGCTTCACCCCGGAAGAACATTGACATAGCTCGTCGCAGAACACCCATCAACCGCCCCCGTGGCCCAGTGGTCGTGTCGCTTCCTCGAGCCGCCGAAATGCAGTGGCTTCGGCGGCGGTTGCGATGACGCGATATCACTCGTGGCGCTCAACGAGCCGATAACCGTGCCATCGTATCAATTCATCGCGCTCCGCCATAGCGAGGTCTTCGCGCACCATCTCTCGCACGAGCGTCGTGAAACTGGTCTGGGGCGCCCAGCCGAGTTTCTCTCTCGCCTTCGACGGATCCCCGAGCAGAGTCTCGACCTCCGTCGGGCGAAATTAGCGCGGGTCAATGCGCACGATCGGCTCGCCGCGCGCATCGTGGCCCATTTCATCGCGGCCCTGTCCGCGACAAGTGATCTCGATCCCGAGCTCGCGCGCGGCCGTTTCAACAAACTCGCGCACGCTATGCTGCACACCCGTCGCGACAACGTAATCATCGGGCTCGGCCTGCTGAAGCATCTGCCACTGCATCTCGACATAGTCGCGCGCGTGGCCCGAATCCCGCTTCGCGTCGAGAGTCCCGAGGTAGAGGCAATTCTGAAGGCCCAGCTTGATCCGCGCCAATGTGCGTGTGGTGTTCTGGGTGACGAAGGTCTCGCCGAGGATCGGCCACTCGTGGTTGAACAGGATGCCGTTGCACGCAAGCAGTTCGTAAGCCTCGCGGTAGTTGACGGTGATCCAGTAGGGCTAGAGCTTGGCCACCGCGTAGGGCGACCATGAGTACAAGGGCGTCGTCTCGCGCTGGGGCACCTCCCGGACCTGACCATACAGCTCGGACGTCGAGGCCTGATGAGAGCGCGTCTTATGCTCGAGCCCCAGGATGCGGATCCCCTCGAGCAGCCGCAGGGTACCCAGCGCGTCCGAGTCGGCCGTGTACTCCGGCTCCTCGAAGGACACCCCGACATGACTCCGGGCGGCCAGGTTGTAAAGCTCATCGGGCTGTACCTGTTGCATGATACGGATCAGGCTTGAGGAGTCGGTCATATCGCCATGGTGCAGGATGAAGCGCCGGTCGGCGACGTGCGGGTCTTGATAGAGATGGTCGATGCGGTCGGTGTTGAACAGCGAAGTGCGCCGCTTGATGCCGTGGACCTCGTAGCCCTTCCCGAGCAGCAGCTCGGCCAGACAGGCCCCGTCTTGGCCAGGGATGCCGGTGATGAGCGCTTTCTTCATCGTCTCCTTCTTAGCTCGTGCTCATGTTCGAGAAACCACGCGTAGGTCTGCGCCAACCCATCGCGCAGCGTAGTGCTGGCGGTCCAACCGAGTGCCGCGAGACGACGGACGTCGACCAGCTTGCGCGGCGTGCCGTCGGGCTTGCTGTCGTCGAAACGTATCTCGCCGCGGAACCCGACCACACCGCGGAGGGTCTCGGCCAGTTCGCGGATCGTGAATTCCTCGCCGACCCCGACGTTCACATGAGAGCACGTCGGCGCGATGTGGGCACGGTAGGTCTCAGTGTCGAGGTTCATGACATGGACGCAGGCGGCGGCCAGGTCGTCGACATGCAGGAATTCCCGACGCGGTGTGACCGTCCCCCAGACGGTCACGGGCGGCGCCCCGGCCAGCTTGGCCTCGTGAAACCTGCGCAGCAGCGCCGGGATGACATGGCTCTGCTTGAGATCGAAACTATCTCCTGGGCCATAGAGGTTCGTCGGCATCAGGCTGCGAAGATCGGTGCCGTATTGGCGGTTATAAGACTCGCAGAGCTTGATGCCGGCGATCTTCGCCGCCGCGTAGGGCTCGTTGGTCCGGCTCCAGCGGGCCGGTCAGCAGCGCCTCCTCCGCGATCGGCTGCGGGGCGAGACGCGGATAGATACAGGAGCTGACGAGAAAGAGCCGCCGCTCCACGCCGTGGCGCCACGCCGCGTGAATCAGATTGGCCTCGATCATGAGGTTCTGGTAGATGAACTCCGCCGGGTAGCGATCGTTCGCCCAGACCCCGCCGACCTTGGACGTAGCCACGTAGACCTGCGTCGAACGCTCGGCGGCAAAGAAGGCCTCGACCGCGCCCGTGTCGGTCAGGTCGAGCACATCGTGGCCGCGCGCCAGCAGATCCGAAGCACCTCCCGCCTCAAGCGCCGCACGATCGCCGCGCCCACCATGTCGCGATGGCCGACGATACAGAGTCTCGCATTCATGTTATCGAACGGCGCCTGGCAATCAACTTGGCGCATCAAATCAGAACTCTACAACGCTAGACCGATCAGTCGTCTCGAACTGCGGACGCCCTTTCGACCTTCCTTGGGCCGTGACTGGGCCTCCCGGAGCGCCGTGGCCGCAAGCACCTCGCCTGCATTCCAATAGGACCCAATTACCAGCTTATCGCCCATCGCTGACGACGTGTCAGCGAGTCACTGACAGCAGAAGCGCCACACTACCCGAGAGCCTTCAGCAAGCACTCGCTCATAACGGCCCGAACATTGGCGCGCGAGAACCGCTCGAGCGACGCGCCGCACCGACTCCGCCCGCACCTGCTCGCTACGGAACCCGAAACGGCCGGAGCTAGCGAGCCCTAATTGCTGTTCCTCATTTCATCGAACGGCGGACATCTCGCAAGATAGACCTAACGACGTACAAACCCTGGTCACGGACCAATGACGCCGCCAGCAACGATAAATATGCCGACAAACGCAACCACCGACGTACTCGTATAAAAGAAACTCGTTCCACATGCGCATGGGCAAACTGCCGACACCAGGCTACAGATGATCGCCCATAGTGGTCTCTGCATGCGCGCATACTCTCCCGGATTGAATCTAATCGCCGCAAAGATGTCTTGTTCTCGGAATACATGCGCGAAGCGGCTAACTCTTCTGGCACGTACAAAAAATGCGTAACCTTTGAATAACGAAGCCACAACTCATAATCCATCGCCATGTCGAGGCTCTCGTTTACCCCGCCGGCAATCTCGAAAAGTTTACGGGAGAAGAAGACTGCTGGTTGGCAAATGCAACAATGGCGTAGCAAGTTCTTTATTGAATACGAATCCGTCGAATAATGTCCGGTCTCGTTATCTTCCTCGTCGATGTATATTGCCTCACCATAGATCAGCAAGCAACCACTACGCCTGCCGAGCGCATAAACGGCCTTTTCAATCGCTTGGGGGAGGTAGATGTCATCGGAGTTCAACCAGCCTATGATAGAGCCGCGCGCTTTCTTCAAGCCTTTATTCAATGCATCGGCTTGTCCTCTATCGGGCTCTGAGACCCACCGAATGCGGTCGCCATAGCTTCTCAGAATTTCTACAGTTCCGTCCGTCGACCCGCCATCTACCACCAGCACCTCGATATTCGGGTAACCCTGGCCAAGCACGGAATCAAGCGTTCTTCTGATGAAATGGCCTTGTTGAAAGGAAGGGACAACGACACTGACCAGTGGAAGTTCCGTATGACCGTTCTCACCGTTTGATCTTGAATAGCCCAACATCCCCGGCCAGCTCCAGCGCAACGGATCCTCGTAGTGCTCAAGCGCCCTCTGAAATGCTTGACGCAGATCCCCTACCGGATCCTTGCTCGCGAACCTCGCAGCACGATTTCTCCCCGCTTCAATAAGATCGTCGCGAAGTCGGCGCGATGTCGTTACTTCGCGGATTTTTGCTGCGATGTCATCAACAGATTCCGGATCGAAATACAGTGCCGCATCCGCTGCAACCTCCGGGCAGCTCGTCGTATTCGAACACGCAATCGGGCAGCCAGAGCCCATTGCCTCGATCAGCGGAATGCCAAATCCTTCGTAAAGCGAGGGAAAGACCAATGCCTCGGCGTTCCTATACACAAGCGGCATCCATTCATCCGGCAAATAGCCAAGCCAGGTGACGTAATTCTTCAAGCCCAAACGCCTTATCGCTTTGTGAATCTCTCGTTCGGCGCCTGACGGCCAACCCGAAAGGACCAGAGAAAGATCCTCTCCATGCTTGCGAATCTGGCTGAGTGCCGCCAGAAGGCGCAGATGATTCTTGTGCGCCCAAGTGTTGGCCGGGTAAAACAGGTACCGGCTAGGTAATCGCCCGCCCCATGTCTGAAAGAAGGCGTTCTCGGTGCTTGGATCGGATGCGCAGAGAAACGCTTGAGACAGCAATGGCGGTGTCAGCACGATACGAGAACGGTCGATCCCAAGACCATTTACAATGGTATTGGCCACATACTCGGTGCTCGCACAGACAAACTGGCTCGCACGTGCACTCCATTCCCACAGCAGCCGACGACTTCGAAGCTCCTGAGCAGAAAAAAACTCCGGATAAGTATGATGTTGAAGATCGACGAGCAGGCTGACCGCTGGAAACGCCGCAGTTTCTATCCCAAGGTCCATCAGCGGGGCATACAGCACGTCGAACTCTCCATGCAATCCTCGGCGCATGATCTCCCCTGGCTTCCCAGCCACGTCGACGAAACGTATCCTGTCGTTCTTAGTAGGCAGGCTTGCCTTCAAATGCGAGTTGCCATAATATACATACTGATCCGAATCGCAATTCTCGCGCAAGGTATCAAGGAGCCCGCTGACGTGCTGCCGGACGCCTCCCGCCCTACCAGGAACTAACGGACACAGGTTTACGCCAATTCGCATACAGTCACCCTCTGCTAGACTTTCGTCAGGCAAGCCCACAAATAGTGTGTCTTGTGTCCGAACATGTGATCAATTCGGAAGCCGAGATCCGCTGACCAACCCCGAATGTCCTTCTCAGATATGTCGCTGCCATGCCAGACGTCCGGGGATTTCGACGCCCCACCGAGATCCTTCACTTGGAACAGGAACCGCGCACCAAGCTTAAGCACCCGGCTGGCCTCTGCAAAGTACGACCGTGTAAGCTCCTTGTCGGTGATGTGCTGAAACACCACGAACGAGTAAACAAGATCGACGCTGTTGGACTCGACAGGAGCGAGATCTGACCCACTACTCTTGAAAAACTCTACATTGTCAATGCCAGCAAGATGCTCTTTCGCTTGCCTCAGCATCTCTTCTGATATATCGCAGGCGACAACGCTACTTGCCAGTTCGGCGAGTGCATGCGTTTGTCGACCGATTCCGCATCCAATCTCAACAACCCTTGAGTCGCCTAGGCTTTCCGGCGAAAACCCAAATCGCCTTAGAATCCCCAGGAGCTCTTCACGTCCCTGGCTGAAGAATTTCTCCATATCCCATTGGAACTCCTCATCCAATGGCTTCCCTTCAGTTGCGATGTAGAACGCGGCGTTACACCGTGCGTACCCGTCCCATGTCGCCTCCATGACGTTCTTATCGTCCATATTCGCGCTGTCCGATCCATCCCCACCAGCGCCGCTGACGATCTTGTTCAATAATGCTTTAAGGCTCATATGAGTCTCGCTTGGTCCAGAAAACCAGAACACCGAAAACCAACGCCACGTCAGTGACAGTTAGCGCCATCACGCCAAGGAGGCAAATCCATCCAGCAAGGTCAGCGACAGATAGGCTGACCGGCTACCCGGCAGCATACCTATAGGCTTCCCGATAAACTGTGCAGAAAGGTTCCCAAGTCAACTGGGCGCGGCGCGCGCGGATGCGGGCCTCCGCCTTTTCCAGGGCGTCTTCGGACGACCAGAGCCGGTCGATGGTGTCGGAGATCTCGGTCACCGAGCGTGGGTCGAACGTCTCCCCCGCGCCATCCAGGGTCGCCACCAATTCATCGATGTGAGACACCGCCACAGGCTTTCCGAAATGGATCGCCTCCAGCATCGGGCCGGAGTTCTGCTCGAACAGCGAAGGCATGACGATCATGGTGCACAGGCGGTATAGGGCACCCATCTGTTCCGGTGAGACCCGTCCCACGATGGTCACCTGCTCTGCAAGGCCACGCGAGGCGATCCGTTCGCGAATGACTTTTCCATGACCGTCCACGACGCTCGTGAAGACCGCATTGACGGTTATCCCGCGCTGTTTCAGGTCGTACAGCGCGTCGAGGAGGGTCAAGTGGTTCTTGTGGGGCCAGCATCGGGCTGGGTAGAAGATGAAGCGCTCCGGAAGGGAGAGTTCGTTCTTCACCTGATGCAGCGCGGCGTCATCGGGCTCGGGAAAGGTATCGAGCGGTCCATAGGGGGCGTAGAACACCTTTTCCTCGGGGATGCCCAGATACTTGATGGCATCCGCCCGGGTCTGCCGAGAGTGAACCACGATCGCTGCTGCGTTGCGCTGATCGGCATACCAAACCGTACGACGAAACTCCAAGCTCTCAGTGGAGAAGAACTCGGGAAAATGTTCATGTTGAAAATCGTGCGGATTGATCACGTAGGGGAAACGGGACAAGACCCATGGCGCGATTTGTGGAGGCCGCTGGACGTGCTGTAGTGGAATGTGCAGCACCTCCACGCCCTGCCGTTTCAGGTACCGGTAAAGCTCGCGGCTGAACACGTCGTCGTCATAGAACCATTTTTTGATGTGCCGCGTGACCTTGCGATAGAAGGGAACTCGAATTCCGCCGATCCGCCCGTATGCCCGCTCCTCCAGGATCCGGTATGCAGCGCTAGCCCTAAGCAATGCGCTCAGCTCTTCAAAGGCAACGTGGGTAGCGAACACGTCACCGCCTCCCTCCTTCAAATCATTCACAAGTTGCGCTGGAGCAAGCAGCAAGAATGGTTGCGCTGCTCCGAGTTGCCTGACGATCAATTGGCAGAATTCCCAAACGCCTCCGAAATTTGCAGATACATTAGGGGCGAATATGGCCACTTTGGCTGCAGTATCTATCATGCCAACAAAAAGCGCCCATTTAGTCTTGAGTTCGAGCTCGCAGGCCGGCGAGATCGAGTCGTTTCCTACGTGCTGCAAACTTTGCTGGGGTCCCCATTACGATCGTCCATGGATCGACGTTCTTGCGAACGACGGAACCGGCCGCAACAACAGCGCCTTCCCCGATCACGACATTGGGTAGGACAACGGCATTCGCTGCTATAAAACTGTGTGATTCCATTACTATGGAGCCACACATGGCATCGCGCAAATTATCAGGAGCAGCCGCACTCATGACGCCTGTGACTTGCTCGGTTCCAGTTATCAATCGCGCTCCCTGAGTAATCCCGCAGTAGTCTCCGATAATTGCACGCCCGCCACCATAAATGCTTGAGAAGGAGCAGATGTGCACGTAACATCCGATCTGAACTCCTCTTCCACCCTCGACCCGACAGTAGTCATCAAGCCTTGAGTGGTCACCGATCTCGATCTGCTCAGGCTTTAATATCAAGGCATCTCTGTATATTTGCACGCCTTCTCCAATGCGCTTCAGGTATCCGAGGAATTCATCTGATTTATACACGAGTACCTCCTCATTTGGGGACATCGCAGTACAAGGGGTCGACCCATTAAATCTGCAATTACCCGATCACTTGTTTAATGATTGAGCGAATCTGGTCAACGTCTCCATCGGTAACGTGTCCGCCGGTAGGCAGGTTCAAGCCGGAAAGGCCGACAGCCTCCGAAACAGGGCAGTTGGCGCCGGCTAGCTCGTAGGGCGGCAGCATGTGCAGCGGCCAGAACAACGGGCGAGTCTCGATGTTCACCTCGGCCAGTGCCGCCATGACCCGATCTCGTGTCGCCTGGTCCGATAATCGAATGCTGAACATCCACCAGGAACTGATGCCCTCGCCTTGCTCGGTTTGCAGGGAAATACCGGGAATATCGGCGAGCACCGCGGCGTAGCGTGCCGCCAGACGCCTGCGGTTGACGAGGAATTCCGGCAGCCGTTCCAACTGGGCGACGCCCAGCGCACATTGCAGATTGGTGAGGCGGTAATTGTAGCCCACCATCGGAAACCAGTAGCGGCGCGCCGGGTCCATGCCCTGCCCCCGGAGGAGGCGCATCTTCGCCATCAGGTCGTCGTTGTCGGTGAGCACCATGCCGCCTTCGCCGGTGGTCATGAGCTTGTTGCCGTAAAAGGAGAAGGTGGCCACGTCACCGAAGATGCCGGCGCGGCGGCCCTTGTACAGGGTGCCGTGGGCCTCCGCTGCATCCTCCACCACGAATAGGCCGTGCTGGCGGGCAAGCGCGGTGACCGGGTCCATGTCCACCGGATTGCCGTAGAGGTGCACGACGATGATGCCCTTGGTGCGCTCGGTGATGAGTGCGCGCATGGCGTCGGCGCTGACGTTCCAGGTGCCAGGGTCGCAGTCAGCGAACACCGGGGTCGCGCCGCAATAGGTCACCGCGTTGGCGGTTGCGATGTAGGTGAGCGACGGCACGATCACCTCGTCACCCGGCCCGACGCCGAACGCGAGCAGCGCCAGATGAAGGGCCACGGTACCGTTGGCGCAGGCCAAACCATGGCGCACCCCGCAGTAGTCGGCAACGCCGCGCTCGAAGCGCTCGACGAACGGTCCGGAGCCGCTCAGCCAACCGGAGTCGAACGCCTGCAACAGGTATTCGCGCTCACGGCCGGAAAGGTCGGTGTCGGCGACGGGAAGAAAGCGGGGTTCGTCGAACAAGGTTACCGAACCTCCAATGCTAAACAGCAGACGCCCATGCGATCCGTCGGGTGCTCGCTGCCCGCGTCGACAAAGTGCTCGCACATGAAGATCGGGTCATTCACCGTCCACTCGAGGCCTCGCTCTATCCACGTTCGCTCATACTCCGCGAACCACCCGGGAGGGCTTTCCACATAGTAGCGACGAGCGAACTCCTTGCAGTCATGGCTTTGCAGGATCCGAGCCCTAATGGACTGAACATCGTAGAAACGCTGAAAAAAGAAACCCTTACCCGGAACAGGTTGTTGCGTGCCGTAGGGATCAGTCTCTCGGTACTCATTCTCGAATGTGGGTTTCACAGGAAAAGTAAGCACTGCGAGACCTCCCGACCTGGTCACGCGTGATACTTCGGACACCATCCTAACGTCGCCCTCCCCATTGATGTGCTCGATCACGCTTATCGATGTGGTTACGTCAAAGCAATCTTCATCAAACGGAAGTCTGGTTGCGTTCACGTTATCTAACAGAACAATCTGGTCGGAATTCTTGAGAAACTGGCTTAAGCCACGGGATACCGCGATATCATTCCCGTCTGCGTTGACCATGGTGACGTGAGCAGCACGTTTCTCCGCCAGCCAGAACGGCCAAAGCCTGGGCGAAGAAATATCTAACGCCTTAACTCCGTTGCGGCGCCCATACCGCTTTGCAAACACTTCATCCGCAAATGCAAATTCGAAATACCTTACGCAAGAAATCGGATTGGCAAGATTCTGCACTACCATAGAAGAAAATTCCCGCTGGGCGATGAGTTGATGCAACGCAAGCCTTCGCCCAAAGCCATCGAATGGTAAACCGGCCAGATTCATTTTAGCCGCTCTGCGGCCAGCGTTAAACCCTCTGGCGATTAGTCCATACTGCGACATCTACGCGAACCTTTCCTTTAAACACCCTTCTTCTCGAAGACGAACACTTCTCGGGGATGCGGTGTTGAAGGGAACGACTCAACCCGATCGAAGTGCAACATGAATGCCTTTATAAAACGCGCCCGAGAGTACCATTCCATTCCATTCTGTTCCCACTTGCAGACGTGAGCATCTTCCCGTGGGATGAACTCGACTACCGCCACTCTGCGGGTGAGCTTGGCAATGCGATCGGCGGTGGTTTCGAACGAAACCGCTCGCTTGTAGGCTAGATGATGGATAATGGCCATAGCCAGCACCACGTCGCATTTCATGCGGTCTATGAATGCCGGATAACCTTCATCCAAGCCGTTCGCTCCCGTCGGGTCGCAGATGTCCACGCGCAAGGGTAGGATGTTCAGTTGCTCGCGCTTCACTTGGCTGTACAGAGTCGCAAGCGAGGCTAGGTCAATATCTACGGATACCACCGAGAAACCCATGGTTTCCGCAAGACGACTGTACCATCCCTTGTTGCACCCGATATCGAGCAGTGTCCCCGAGCCTAGGCGCTTCAGAACCTCGTAGGCTGATCGCTGTTTTGCCAAGAAAGAGTCCGGGGCGGTCACGTCCGGCGCTTTCTGCTCGTAAGCGGTCCACTCGGTGCGGTCGCCATGCGAGACATTCAAACGCTCCACCTGCGAGATAAGCCGCTTCAGCGTGAAACGGTGGCCGAACAGCTTCGTTATCGGAAGTGCTTTTACGGATTCCTCGTTCGCAGTTCTTTCCCATGCTGCTTGATTGGGAATAGGAGTGTTGAGAAACTCGTAAACCCTCTTGCTGCTCCACAAGGAAAACAGCTTGAGTGGCAAAAGAAAATAGAGGCGGAACTCTCGTAAGCTGGCGAAAACCCTGTCTTCGTTGAATGGTATGATAGAGCCGACGTCCACATAGGCCGGCCGCCCAGCATCGAACAGAATGTTCCACGGATGGCCGTCCTTGAGCATATACCCGTCTTCCGTAAGCTTGAGTTGGAGCCTTAGATAGGTAAGTGCCGCATCCCTAAGCATCTCTGGAATCCATTCAGTGCAGTAGCTACGGAATCTGATCGTTCGATGCGCGAGCACTAGGGGAAAGTCTCTCATTCGGAAATTCGATTCAGAGGTTTCTATCAGTCCGTACGCCGACCACACTGACGCCCTTTCGAGGATGTCCCGTGCAAGCGCTTCCGATTGCCTAGCCACTCCGCGATAAACTTGACCATCGCGCCAGAAAACTCTACCGAACTCGTCCACTGATGATGCAGGGTCAAAGGTGATAACGCTTTCACTCAGAAGCTCAGTCTTCGACGACCCTTCCATCACGCTATATTCCAGGTGTGATCCACAAGCACTTCCGATGTGGTATTGGGCAAGCGACCGCGTCCGAAGAAGTCCCCGGTCTCGATACTGAACTTCAGTGCGTCCGCGACATAGTCTACCATCCCGCCACTTGAAATTAGCGCGGCATTCACGAAGTACTCCCCAGGGGTGGGCGAAAACCCTCTCGCCAAGTCGATTCGGAGTTTGTGACGACCTTTCTCAAATGTGAACAAATCCGTGGAAAGCGAACTCTCTGTCCATACGATCCGGCGCCGGTCTGAATTAAAGATGGAGATTGCGATGTTAATTTCTGCCACGCAATCTTCGGCGTCTATTTCGATATTTATACGCTTCGGACTCTTGGAAAGGGGGAGAATGTTCACATTACCCTCCTGATCATCGACGAAGATGTCGACAATCCGCGCTCGCCCGTCACCGTCCCGATCCGTGCGATCAATCACTCGGGTGGAAGGAGATTTGTCGCGCATTTCTCGTAGGTACCAACGAATCACTTCGTCAGTATGGTCCTGCTTAACCAAACGTCCGCCATCGAGCAGTACTGCCTTCGAAGTAAGGCTCGAAACGGCAGGCATGTTGTGGCTTACAAACAGAACAGTCCGCCCCCCCCGAGCCACATCGTTCATCTTGCCCATGCACTTTCGCTGAAATGCGATATCCCCCACCGCCAACACCTCGTCCACGACAAGGATCTCCGGCTCCAAATGCGCCGCGACAGCAAAGGCTAAGCGCACGTACATGCCGGAGGAGTAATGCTTCACCGGCATGTCGATGAACTTCTCCACCTCGGAGAAGGCGATGATCTCATCCAGCTTTGCGCGGATCTCGGCCCGGCGCATGCCGAGTATCGAGCCGTTCATGAAGATGTTCTCGCGGCCGGTCAGCTCCGGGTGAAAGCCGGTGCCGACCTCCAACAAGCTCGCAATACGCCCCTTCAGCCGAATACGTCCTTCGGTGGGCGGGGTGATGCGCGACAGGATCTTGAGGAGTGTGCTCTTGCCCGCGCCGTTGCGGCCGATGATGCCGACCACCTCGCCCTCTTCGACGTCGAAGGTGACGTCTTTGAGGGCCCAGAATTCACCGGACGGCGTATCCTCGGCACTTTCCCGACCGCGCCCGAGCAGGCGGCCGGCGCGATGTGAGATCAGATCCCGCAGCGTGTCGTGACGCACGCCACCACCCAACCGGTAGCGTTTGCCGATGTTCTCGATTCGGATCATCTACACCAGGTCCGCGAAGGCATGTTCCGTGCGGCGGAAGTACCACAGGCCGGTGACGAGAAGGACGACGGACACGAGCATCGAGAGCCACAAGACCGGGCTCGGCGGCGGGGCGGTGTGGAACAGGCCCCAGCGCAGCCATTCGATCACGCCCACCATCGGGTTGAGGCCGTACAGCCAGTGCCACTTCGCGGGGATCATCGAGACCGGATAGATCACCGGCGAGGCAAACAGCCAGACCCGCGTGAGGAAGGGCACGAGCTGTCCCACGTCCCGGTAATGGACGTTCAGGGCCGCCAGCCACAGGCCCAGTCCGAGAGCCGCGGCCCAAGCCCACAGCACGCACAGGGGCACCACCCACAGCAGCCGCCAGCCGGGAACGAATCCGTAATAGAGGGCCAGTGCCTGCACCACCGCCAAGGCAATCAACAAGTCGACCAGCTGGGCGACCGTAGCCGAGAGGGGAGCAATCAGGCGGGGGAAGTAGATCTTGGTCAGCAGGCCGCGCTGGCTCAGCATGGAGTTGGCACTGCCCGCGAGCGCGGAGGCGAAGAAGTTGTACGCGATCAAACCGGCCAAGAAGAAGGCCGGGGCCGGCACGCCGTTGGTAGGCAGCCGCCCCCAGAGGCCGAAGATCAGTGCGAAGATCGCAACCATGATCAGCGGTGACAGCACAGCCCAGGCGATTCCCAAGGCGGTCTGCTTGTAACGCACCGTCACGTCGCGCCAGACCATCTGCTGGAGCAGTTCGCGGAACTCCCAGAGCTCACGCCAGTTGATTGCCCCCAACTGCCTCGGCGGCTCGATGACGATCTCAGTGCCGGATCTTGCTGTCTGTTGCGGAGTCACGGTTATTCCTTCGCGACACACCCGGACATCGCGACTCGCCCACGGTCCCGATTGGAGAGCCCGTTGAGTATGGTCAGCAGCGTGGTCTTGCCTGCCACATTCCGCGCAACCGGCGCCAGACAATCCCCGCACTTCAACTCGAATCTGGCATCCTTGACCGCCCAAACTCCCATGAGACACAACTCGCCATCGACGCCGTTACGCCGGCAGATTACCTTGTTGACAAGATCCTGCATGCTGCACCAGAGCGACTTCTTCAGGCTGCGGCAGAATTTCATCGAGACGTTGTCGACGGTGATGAGGGTGTCAGACATCAGGGAACGGGGCAGCGGTCAGTGGTTGAGAGTCGCAGGACAAGCCGGTGTGGAGCGACTCTTAGGATTTGGCGCCTGGCAATAGTGTCTCGCCTGGCGTGGTGTCTGCAAAGAGTTGTCGTGGGGTCATCTTCGCTCAGGTCGCGGTCTTGGAGCCAGGGCGTTAGTCCGCGTGTGAGTGCCGGTTCGAAGGTTCCGCTTCGGACATCGGTCTGGTTTTGCCATCCTGTCCTTAGGTCATTCTCCAACTCGGCCAGTTCGGTCGACGGGGGCGGCGCTCCGTGCCCGCCAAGCGGATCGCAGCGCCGCGAGGTGTCGGTCAGCTTCCGCAAGACGGGTCGCAAGGAGGCGTTGAGTCGCGATCCGGGCACCGTCGCCGGCAATCGGCCAAGCCGGTGCATGGCGCTCGATAGCCGCCTGGGCGTCGGCGAGGCCGACTGAACGACGAAGACATCCATGCGGCGCTCATCTAGCAGGCGGGTCGTCGAGCACGGCGCGGACCTCCCGCACGGCCTGCGCGCGACCCTGCCGATGCGCCCTGAGGTCAACGCAAGGACTCGTTTGGCGGCTACCCGGCGGCGAGGCACTCGATGGCAGTAGGCGGAGTATGTCGTCGGTCATAATCAGAAGCGAATGATAACCAATCGCATGCGTGTTGAGAAGCTCGAAATCACGGTCGATACACAGGGGCTGAGTGCTCCGCGGGTGGCCACGAGCAGGAGCCGGCCGCGCGGGGACGGGCCGAATGGGACCTCGAGCTGGAGCAGCCTGGCCGCGTGGCTGGCGTTGGCTACTTGTGCCTTGCCCTTCGGTCGGCGCAAGGCTGGCGCTAGGGTAGCAGTATGAACTGAAGTGAACCCCGAGAACCGGACAGCTCGCTAAGCTCTGCCGGCGGGTGGATACTGACCCCGATAGGAGCGAGCATCGACGAGCAGTACCTGCAGACCCCGTTCTTCGGCAGCCGCCGGATGCGCAACGGGTTGCGACGCGACGGCGAGGTCGTCAACCGTAAGCGCATGCAGCGCCTGATGCGTCGGTTGGGCCTGCAAGGGGCGGTACCGGGACCGCACACAATCCGCTCCCGGCGGATTGCCCCCACCTTGCCCACACTCATGCACCCGTTGCCCACACTGCGCCGCGCGACCCCCAGCACAAACCGCACACGCCTGCGGCGCGACAACAGCAAACTTCTTGAAATAGGAGGTCCCGTTCAGAGAGCATCAGCAGACTCAGAGAACCCAGAACCGAAGCTCGTTTCCACCCTCCGGCTGTCCAGCTCAAGGGGTCCACCTCAAGGCTGTGTTCGAGCACATTCGGAAACGCTTCCAGCGATGAGCCTGCACGTTCTATCCACCAATCCCGCCCTTTCGAACAGGCCTCACCCATGCAACATGCTCACAAACAAACGCTTTACGAGCAGCTTGAAGCCTTGCCAGAGGGTTTGACTGGAGAAATCCTCAACGGTCAACTTCACGCCCAGCCGCGACCAGCGGGTCCCCATGCACTGACCGAATCGAACCTCCAGATCGAGATCGGCGGACCGTTCGGAAAAGGTCGCGGCGGCCCCGGCGGCTGGTGGATCTTGATGGAACCGGAGATCCACTTCGTCACCGACCAAGAGGTCGTCGTTCCCGACCTTGCTGGCTGGCACCGAGAGCGCATGCCGCAGATCCCTCAAGGCCACCGCTTCGAGGTTGTATCGGACTGGGTCTGCGAGGTCCTATCCCCGTCGACCGCGAGCAAGGACCGAGAGCTCAAGATGCCGATCTACGCACATTACGGCGTCCCCTATGCCTGGCTGATCGATCCGATGCGCCGGCGTCTGGAGGCCTACGGTCTGGAGGACGGCGATTGGCGGCTGCTCGCGGAGGCATCCGGGAACGATGCCATCGCGGTTGCACCCTTCGATGCACTGAAGCTGCAGCTCGGTGACCTTTGGAGCTGAAATCACAAGGTACCACATGGCCCCACACCCGCGTTCGTACACGGGAGCATCTGAGCCGGGATAACAACCATGCAACATGCTCACAAGCCAACACCTAGATGGAGCAGTTGACCGCTCAGTGCCGTGCGCAAATGCCTGTGCTGTCTGGAATGCATGCATCCTTCGCACGTCACCCACCGGGTGAAGGCCGCTACGGCCGCCAGGGCACGCCCCGCGGGCCGCTGAGCTGCGTTACAACTCGTTGAGACTGGGCAAGAATTGGCTCGCCCCCTCAGAGCCCTGCCGGGGCGGCGCTCAGGGGCCCCGAGCCGCGCCGGAAAGCGCGGCGAGTCAGGCCGGCA
>JANQFX010000092.1 GCA_028277725.1 Thiohalocapsa sp. | reverse complement strand
TTGACCCATACCGTCGGCCGCTGGACGCAGTTCTGGCAGAAGATCGATCAGTTCGGGGCCGACTGCTTCGGTTGAGGACATTATTCAGAGGCCGCACCCATCAGGGGTGGCGTTGTCGTCGGCGGAGGCGCACAGACCTGGGCTAGGCGCTTCCTGCCAATGGGAAGCCGAGGCATGACAGGTGGTTTCAATGGCTAACTCGGCGAGGGGCGCGGGGTCTGCCAGTCCCGTTGAATGTCGGAGGACGACCAGCATGACCCCAGATCCATCATTGGACAGGGTCTCCGTCGTCATTCCCACGCACAATCGCGCGCAGACATTGCCGCGGGCAATGGACAGCGTCTGGGCACAAACGCACCGGCCGATCGAGTTGATCGTGGTCGACGACGGGTCGACGGACGCGACGCGCGAGGTGGTTTCGGGCTGGGCAGCGCAGCACGAAGAATCTGAGCATTTCTCTGCTCGCCACGTCTATCAAGCCAACCGCGGCGCCAATGCAGCACGAAACCGGGGGATTCGAGAGGCCCGCGGTACCTATGTGGCCTTCCTGGACAGTGACGACCGCTGGGTCCCAGCGAAGCTCGCAAAGCAGCTGGCGGTATTGCGCCACGATGAGCGGATCGGTGATGTGTATTGCGGCGTGACGCACATCGATTTGGTCACAGGCCAGTCGATTGGTGAGAATGTGGTCGGGGAGGCATCCGGCGATTTACTGCGCGCCCTGCTGATTCGGGACGTTACGGGGCCGACCTCGTGCCATCTGCTGCGGCGCGAGGTCTTCGATGCGGTCGGGGTCTTCGACGAGGCGCTACCGGCCCGCCAGGACTGGGACATGTGGATTCAGGTGGCGTCCGGCTATCGGATCGGTTGTGTGCCCGAGCCCCTGGTGGAGCTCGGCGAGCACTCCGGGGAGCGGGTGGGCCGCAAGGACCTCAATGAGCTCCTTGGTCACCGCCGGATCTTCAAGAAATACGCTGGGCTGCGGGCGAATCAGCCGTTGTGGGTCCGTCTCGCCGCACGGTCGGCAATGTATCGTCGCCATGGGCGGGTGCATTTCCACCGTGGCGGTTCCTGGTGGCGCGGCATTGGCTACGAGATCCTGGCGATCCTGACCTGGCCCTTCTGCTTTGACTCATACGCCGCGTTGGCCGGCATGCTGCTGCCGCGCGGTGTCCGCGGCCGGTTGCATCGCCTCTGGAATCGGGTGTTTGGCCGGACGCCGTTGGCGATTCGCTCGCATTGAGTCGGGCGGCGTAGGGTTGCCGATCCGTTGCTTCGGCCTTACCGGGATGAGAGCCAGAGTGGAAAGATCGCCGGGGCCTCGCTGATCGTTCGGGTCGTACCGGGGCCGGTTACACGGCCGAGCGCCGCAGGCGGCCTGGGTGCGCCGGATTTATCCGACCTGCGGGGGACGGGCGACTTCAGTCCACCAGGCCGCGCGATCTCGACAGACCGAAGTCCACCAACCGCGGGTGCCGACTGAAGTCGGCGTACCCAGGGGCACGGCGACTGGCTTACATCGGCCTAGGGCGACCTGAAGCTGTCGTCGAAAGGATGATCAAGGCCGATCGGCGACTTCGCGGACGAAGCCATGGACCACGGGATCAGAGAGGCATGCAATGTGCCTCGCGGCGGCACAGGGGATGCTGCGCAGCCGCCCTGAGGTCTTGGCGCATCATTTCCGTATCCAGATAAGCACCTCCTCGGGGCGATGTTGCCGGGGTGCGGATAGGATACCGCCCCAGGGCCATTCTGCAGTTGGCCTGTTCCGCAGGATCCCACGATGTCGACGTATCTCACCAAGGTTTTATCGGTTGCAGCCCAACCCGTGGGCTGGGTCATGCTGCTTGGTGTCGCAGGCCTTCTCCTGCTGTGGCGCGGGCGGGTTCCGATGGCCGCAGGCCTATTCGTCGGGCAGCTGGGGCTGCTTTGGGCGCTCTCGGCGCCATGGACTGCCGAGCGGCTCTTGGCCTGGATCGAGAGCGCTTACCCGGTCGTACCGCTGGAGGAAACGGCGCGTGCGGACGTAGCGGTGGTGCTCGGCGGCGGGCTATCACGGGAGGGGACGAAGCCGGCCGAGAATCTGGGGGAAGCGGCGGATCGCGTGCTGCGGGGCGCGCGATTGTATCGTGCCGGCAAGGTGACCCATGTGCTGGTGGTCGGTGGCCGCTTGCCCTGGACTGGCGCACCGCGGTCGGAGGCCGAGGCGATGCGCGATCTGCTTGAGGAATGGGGCGTCCCGAGGGGCGCAATCGTACTGGAGAGCGGCAGCCTGAATACGCGGGAGAACGCCTTGGAGGCGGCCCGTGTCATCCGCGAACGGGGTTGGAGCCGGGTGCTGCTGGTCACGTCGGCCTTCCACATGCCTCGGGCGGTGGAGGCGTTCCGCGCGGTAGGGGTCGACGTCGTGGCGTCGCCGACGGATTACCGGTACGCAGGGCCTGCGCCCAATGATGTCCTCGATTTCCTTCCGAGCGCGGGGGCGCTTGCAGAGTCGACGGCCGTGCTTCACGAGATCATCGGGCGCTGGGTGTACCGTCGGCGGGGGTGGGCAGAGTAGACCGCGGGCTGCCCGCAGTCCGGAACCTTCGGCGGCCGCGGCGGTTCCGCTAGACTCGATCGATTCCTCCGACGCACGTCACCGAGCCCAGCCATGCCCCGCCACCGCCTGCCGATTGGCATTCAGACCTTCCGCAAGATTCGCGAGGGGGACTATTACTACGTCGACAAGACCGGTTTTGCGCTGCGCTTGATCGACGAGGGTACCCACTACTTTCTCTCTCGCCCCCGGCGCTTCGGCAAGTCGCTGTTCCTCGACACCCTCGCGGAACTCTTCGCCGGCAATGAGCCCCTGTTCCGCGGGCTCGAGGCGCACGGGCGATGGGACTGGGGGCGACGCTTTCCGGTCGTGCGCTTCAGTTTCGGCGGCGGGATGATCCAGAGCCGCGCGGAACTCGACCGCCGCATCCTGGCGCTGCTGCGCAAGAACCAGGAGGCCCTTGGGGTGGTCTGCCGCGACCGCGAGGACATCGTCGGCTGCTTCAGCGAGCTGATCGAGGCCGCCGAGGCCGCTCACGGGGAGCGGGTGGTCGTGCTCGTGGATGAGTACGACAAGCCGATCCTGGACAACCTCAGCAACCCGGAGACCGCCCGAGAGATCCGCGACGGCTTGAGGAACCTGTACTCGGTGATCAAGGACTCGGATGCCCACATCCGCTTCGCCTTCCTCACCGGCGTGAGCAAGTTCAGCAAGGTCAGCCTATTCTCGGGGCTGAACAATCTGAACGACATCACGGTCGATCCCGGTTACTCGGCGCTATGCGGCTACACCGAGGCGGACCTCGACGAGGTCTTCGCCCCGGAGCTGGCGGGGCTCGACCGCGAGCAGATCCGCGCCTGGTACAACGGCTACAACTGGACCGGCGAGGCGGTCTACAACCCCTTCGATGTCCTGCTGCTGTTTCAGAAACGGCAGTTTCGCGCCTGGTGGTTCGAGACGGCGACGCCGACCTTCTTGGTCGATTTGCTCACCGAGCGGCAGGTCTGGCTGCCGCAGCTCGGCCAGCTGCGCGCCGATGCCGAGCTCCTCTCGGCCTTCGATGTGGGGCGCATCAGCACCGAGGCGCTGCTGTGGCAGACCGGCTACCTCACCATTGCCGAGGAGGAGCAGCGTTTCGGAGAGTACCGCTACCGCTTGCGCTTCCCCAATCGGGAGGTCTACCAGAGCTTGAGCAACAGCCTGCTCAAGGCCTGGACACCCAATGGTCAGGAGACGCTTGGTCATAAGACGCGGCTTGGCGAGCTGCTGCTGGCCAACGACTTTGCTGGCCTAGAGCAGCTCTGTACCGCCTTCTTTGCCAGCATCCCCACCGACTGGTATCGCAACAACCCGATTGCCAACTACGAGGGCTACTACGCGAGCGTCTTCTACGCCTACTTCGCGAGCCTCGGGCTCGATCTGACGCCCGAGGAGAGCAGCAACGCCGGGCGGCTGGACTTGGCTCTGCGCTTCAACGCGCAAGTGTATCTGTTCGAGTTCAAGGTGGTGGAACTCGCCCCCGAGGGGCGGGCGCTGGAGCAGATCAAGGCGCGCGGCTACGCCGAGCGCTACCGGGCCAGCGGAGCGCCGATTCACCTGATCGGTGTGGAGTTCAGCCGCGAGCGGCGCAGTGTGGTGGGGTTTGAGGTGCAAAGCTGGGAGTGACGATGGGCTATGGGCGGCGGAAGGAGCAGATTGCCGGGCCTCCGCGCATCGCCGCCCCGCCCCTCGCCCTCCCGACAACGGGGCTAGCGGGTAGTGGCACCCAAGCGCTCGTTGAGAGGTGAAGGCGGAGCCGGCCACCCCACAACCATCTAGTGGGGACCTTGAAAAATTGCCGTCCCAGCAACTTTTCAAGACGCGAAGCGAAAACGCGGTTTCCGCTTCGTTGCATTTTTCAAGCGCTTGGGCGCTCGAAAAACGGGGGGCATCCTGCTCCGCACGGGCACCTCGAATACTTCGAGGTGCCCTAGTCTCGAGGGCTTGCTCTGGCCAACCGCGGTGCCGCGGTCCAGCAGCCAGGTGATTTAGGGACGATTCGCAAACTCGAGATTCATCACGAAAACCTAAGCATCGGGATGTCGCCCACGTGCAGGAGCAATCGGCGAGGTGTGCCTCTCCCCCACACTTCGACCATCGGCTATCACATCACGGACGTGGGTTCGGGTACCTTACAAGCCTATGGTTCTCACGCGCCTTGTCCTATAGTACGCGCGGTTGTGGATGTGAGTTCTGCGCCGCCCGACTCCCGCGGCGAGTCGCAACAAGGCTCTTTCCGCGAAGGGTGGGCAGTTGTCCTGATGGCTGGAAGCATCCGAGGACAATCCCGCTCGTTGTCCGTCATCCGCGTTGAGCAGTATTTGGCACGCTTACAAACTCCGTCGATTCCACCGAGATCGGTTTTCAGTATATGTCCTATCAGCTTATAGTTTGGAAGCACGCGTATTGGCATGCCGTCGTAGCCACGGTCCTGGCGCTTTTTGCCGTTCTTACATTCCACGAAGGTCTGCGCCATATGGTCGCCAACTGGCAGGCCGACGAGTACAGTCACGCCTATATGCTGCCCTTTGTGGCGGCCTTCTTGGTTTGGCAAAGGTCTTCGATCCTGCGCCAGACGCCATTTTCTGGATCTTGGGTTGGCGTTGCGGTCGTCGCTCTAGGGCTTTTTCTTCTTGTCGCAGGCGAGCTTGGGACGATCTACACCGTGGTGCAGTACGGGTTCCTAGTGACGCTTGGCGGGCTCGTCTTGGCATTTATCGGCTGGCGGGCCTTTGTTGTTGTGTGGCCGGCCTATGTATTGTTGTTCTTTATGGTGCCGTTGCCGGACTTTCTCTACCACAATCTATCGGCGCAGCTCCAGTTGATCTCTTCACAACTAGGGGTGTGGCTCATTCGGCTGTTCGGCGTCAGTGTGTACTTGGAGGGCAATGTCATCGACCTCGGGAATTACCAGCTCCAGGTCGTGGACGCTTGCAGTGGTCTGCGTTACTTATTCCCGCTGACAGCGCTTGGCTTCATCGCGGCGGTCATCTTCAAGGGCGCGTTTTGGAAGAAGGCGTTGCTGTTTTTGTCGACGATTCCCATTACCATCTTGATGAACAGCTTCCGCATTGGCGTGATCGGCGTGTTGGTTGAGTTCTGGGGGACTGAAATGGCCGAGGGATTCTTGCACGACTTCGAGGGCTGGGTCGTTTTCATGGCCTGCGGGGCGATCCTGGTCTTGGAGATGTGGGTGCTCTCTCGGATCGGTCCGGATCGGCGCCCGTTGAGCGATGCCTTTTCGATTGAGGGGCCGTCGGCGCTGCCGGCGGATGCTGAGCGGCGCTATCGTCGCGTTCCTGCATCTTTCGTTGCGGCATCCTTGCTGTTGGTATCTGGGGCAGCCGTGGCTTCTCTACTACCGAGCCGAGCGGAGGAGATTCCCGATCGTCGGGATTTCCTCTTCTTTCCGTCGGAGATCAGCGGATGGAGCGGACACAAGATCCAGATGGGTCAGAATTATGTAGAGGCACTGAAGTTTGATGACTACCTGCTGGCAGACTTCGAAAACGTGCTTGGAGACTCGGTGAATCTATATGTCGCTTATTATGCATCTCAGAGAAAGGGGGCCTCGGTGCATTCGCCGAAGACCTGTCTACCGGGTGGCGGCTGGCAGCTCAAGGAGTTCTCGCAGCGAACGATCGAGGGTGCTGAGGCTTCAGGTGAGCCGCTTCGGGTTAACCGCTCGGTGATCCAACTAGGTGAGCAGCGGCAGCTGGTTTACTACTGGTTCCAGCAGCGCGGGCGGTTGATGACCAATGAATACTTGGTCAAATGGTTTCTCTTCTGGGATGCCCTCACTAAGAACCGCACCGATGGGGCTCTAGTGCGACTAACAGCGCAGTTGGGCATCGGTGAAGACCCCGATTCGGCGGATGCGGTCCTCGAGAACTTCGCTCGGTTCACGGCTCCGGTCCTAGATGACTACATCCCGAAGTGAGTGAAGCATCAACCGAGCTAGCGCTGAGCCTCGTGAGGCATCGCCAGACGAAAGGTGGGGCAACAGATAGTCGAACCTCACACCACCGCACAACATATCGGCTTTTCATAACTCGGATACACGGGGCATTCGGGTCAGATCGTTGTCTTGCGAGTAGCGCCCAGTCTTAACCGATTGAGCCCGCAGGATGCGTAAGTGCGAGACTCCCACGCTTTTTTTGCTGACCAAGCGGACACTGGATCGCGCAGGGGCATCCCCTACTCGCGACCCGTCTTCGCACGTGTGCTGATCGCCCTGGACGAGTCCCGTCTGCTCCTCGACTACCTATCGCACAGGCTCACCGACAGCAGCCAATAGGCCACCGATCAGCACAAATGGCTCTTCGCAGAGCGAGTTCCAGACCGGTGATTTCATCAGGATATCTCAGGCTCGGCCCACGATCTGGAACAGAGCGTTACGCTCAGGGATTCTGAGCGCCGGATTTCGGGATTCAGCGGTGTTGGACTTCGGGCGCGGCCCCAGAGAGTGGGCGCCGGGGGCGCCCGACGGAGTTGCCCGGCGGAAACTGGTCGCCCATTGGCAATGGGTGGCGACGCCGGGGAAGAAGAAGCCAGTAGCGATGACATCGCTCGGGATAGTTCTCAAGGTCAAGGTTCGGTCATCGCTACGAATGGTAAACCTGCCGACCTCAATGGTCATTGTGGTCGGAGTGGCAGCGGCTGTATCCGTTCATAGCAGGATATAGCCAACGGTCTCAGTGGTGTGGGCGGTCTCGGCGCTGAATGATTGTTCTTCGTCGACCCAGATTTCGACTGCCTCTGCGCCCTTGTTGGTCCAACGCAGGTTGGCCGGATCGCCGCCGTCGGTACTTTGCATGTCTGCGATCAGAATCGGGGCTTGCTCAAAGCCGGCAGTGAAGTCGATCCGGTGGGTTTCGTGTGTCACTTCGTCTGCTGTGCGGCCGACCTCAAACGGGAGCCCGTTAATGGTGCCGGAGGAGGGTTCCCAGGCGATGTAGGCGGCGGTTTCAGGAGCATGGCCTGCGGTCTCGGCTTCCTCGGTCTGAAGACGCAGCTCGAAGCCTTCGACATCGATGTTGCGCATGCGCGTGGTCACTGCGCCACCGTCGTTGACACTGGCGACGGTGCTGATGACGACAGGGGGTTGCTCAAACTCGGCCGTAAAGGATGCCAACGCGAAGGCTTCATTGACCTCGACAAGGTCCGCTTCGATTAACGAGCCGTCGGGGAGTTGATGAATGCCGCGCTCGATGACGAGATAGCCGACGGCTTCCCACGCATGCCGGCCGTCCAGATAGTCCCATTCTTGGACCCGTACCCAGAACCCCTCACTGTCGATCGATTCGACGCGGACCGTCGCCGGATGGCCGCCATTCGTACTAAGGGACTTGGCGATGACCACAGGGTTGTCGAAGACACGCTCGAAGTCCACCCGTTGCCACTCGTGCTTGAGTAGGATCTCACCGGCCTCCAACGGTATCTCGGGCGTATCGACCTGGACGTAGCCATATTCGATGATCTGGTCGCTGCCACCGGGTCCCGTGACGGTGAGGCTGACGTCGTACACGCCAGACTCAGTGAAGGTATGCTTCGGATCGGCTGCAACGCTGCTCGTGCCGTCGCCGAAGTCCCAGTGGTAGCTGGTGATGGCGCCCCTGCTGGTGGTTGAGAAATTGATCTCTAACGGCGCCGGACCGGCCATGAGATCACTGGCGAAGTCCGCCGACGGTGCCGCCGGGCCGACAACGATGAGGTCGGTCTTCGTCTTGGTAGACTGCCCGCCGGGTCCCTGCACCGTCAGGTTGACAGTGTAGGTGCCGACGTCCGTGTAGGTGTGAACGGCCATCGGCGCGGTGCTGACGTTGCCGTCACCGAAGTCCCACAGGAAAGTGTCGACTGCGCCAGTCGACTGATCCGAGAAGGTTACGGTGACCGAGTCCACCCCGGAGGTCTGGCTCTGGCTGAAGTCGGCGATCGGTGCTGGATGATCGATCGTGACGGCGCTTTCGATCGTGGTGGACGAGGTCCCGCCGGGTCCCGATACGGTCAGCGTAACGTTGTAGGTGCCCGGTTGCGTATAGGTGTGGGTCGGCGAGACATCCGCACTCGAATGACCGTCACCGAACTGCCAGGAATGGGTCTCAACGGGGCCGGTCGAGCGATTGGTAAACGTGACGAGGTGCGGCGCGACGCCGGCTGCGGCCGTGACTTGGAAATCGGCTTGTGGCGCCGAGAACTCAGGGATGGCGATGATCTCTTCGGAATAGTCGCTGCACAGGGCCTTGCCATCGGCGCAGGCACGCGCGGCGATGTAGTAGCGCTGTCCGGCGGTCAGACCCGTCAAGGTCGCTTCGGTCGAAATCGAATCCGTCGACCATTGATAATCTCCGCTGGTCGTGCCCCAATAGACCTCATACGACGCGACACGGTCGTCGCCCACTGCATCCCAGGCGACATCGATGTCAACGTGTTCCGCGAAGACCGGGCTTGTGAGCGCAACGGAAAGTGCTGCAAAGGCGACGCGCTTGAAGTGACGTGCGCAAGTCGAAGAAGGGTTTAGGAGCGGATGGGAAGCCGCGTAGTTGGAAGACACCTGTCTCGCCTCACTGAAAACCGAAGGGTCGGCGCCAGCAAAGCGGCTCGGAGCTCTTCGGCAGCCCTGCTACCGTATTCCAGGTGAACCCAGAACTTAGGCCAGTGGCTTTGCGTCCCGCCCTTTCGGGCGGTTTGCCCTTGTCGTTCGCAACGAGTTTGGACCAACAGCCAAGCTCAAGACGTGAACGAAGTCGCAAGCACGGGGCTGAATCGCCCCCAGTATGTCGGAGGCATTGGAGTTTGAGCCAGGCCGCCATGGCAGCCGGCTCGGTTTGACGACCGTAGTCCGCGTCAGGCAGCCGCCGGCGGCACCTAGCCGATCGGCGCCGGCAGCCGGCGATGGTTGAACCTAGATGAAGCAGTTGACCGCTCAGTGCCGTGCGCAAATGCCTGTGCCGCCTGGAATGCATGCGTCCTTCGCACGTCACCCGCCGGGTGAAGGCCGCTACGGCCGCCAGGGCACGCCCCGCGGGCCGCTGAGCTGCGTTACAACGCGGTGAGACTGGGCAAGAATTGGCTCGCCCCCTCAGAGCCCTGCCGGGGCGGCGCTCAGGGGCCCCGAGCCGCGCCGGAAAGCGCGGCGAGTCAGGCCGGCA
>JANQFX010000081.1 GCA_028277725.1 Thiohalocapsa sp. | reverse complement strand
TAATCGTCGAGATTGAGAATCTGCTCTTCCATTTTGACGGGATGCGGCTGTCGTAGAGTCCTAGTTATGTGTAAGGAATGCTGCGTGGAAGCCGCACTGCGTGCTCATGGCGTTGTGTCTGCTCTTGTTGACGCTTGCGCGACGTTGAGCCAGATACCCATTGTGATCCACAGCTCCATGCCGAGACTTGCCTGCGGGTCATTCGCGCAATCCAGCACGAGCTCTAGCGTTTCCCTCGTGCGTCGACCTCAGCGTAAGCACCGAACGTAATAGGGTCCGCAGCATGCTTTGCCTACATGATGCGCAAGCGAGGTCCGTCAGAAACCTCGCCAAGCCAAGGTTAATAGTAGCGCGTTCGCTCGCGCGATACCGGGCTCGGCGTCACGGTCTTGCCAGCGGTGGCGGTATCCGAGCCTGATGCGCCAGGCCTGACTCAGCTCGTACTCGATCTCAGCCTCGCCTTCGGCGTACGTGCGGTCGGAGTTGCTGCGCTGTCCGCTGGGCTCCCGGTTGCGATACGCACGAAGACCGACTCTCAACCCAAGATACTCGCCGATAGGATAACGCAGATTGCCCCTCAAGCTCGTAGTATCCAGCACCCCATCGGCACCGCTTGGCGTCAATTCACGAACTGCCCGAAACTCCGCGCCCCCGCCGGGCGCGAAAGTCTTGCGAAAACCCACTGAATAGCTGGGGCCGCTGCTCCGCTCCGTTAACGACAGTCCGAGAGGTCCAGCATTACGGACCTCGGTCTGCCGCAAGCCAACGAGCGCATCTGCCACGAGTGTTTCCGAGAACTGATACTCCCCACCGATCTGAAAACCAACATTCTCTGACTCGGTACCGACACCTTGAGTACTGTAGAGACCGTACGTTCCTGACGCACTTAGGGCTGCCCGTTCGGAGATGCGAAAACTGTAGCCTAGCAACAGACTGCCGGCCCGATAGTTGTTCAGCGACGTGCCAGCGGTATTGTCGTAGACGACCTCGGTGTAGCCCGCGGACAGGTTGAGCGATGTGCGCTCGCTAAGGAGGTAGTTCCACGAGGGACGCAGCCTCAGTTGGAACTGCTGCCGGTTGAGCCGCGTTGGCCCGGTCGTCGCAGTCTCGCTCGTCAGTGTCGATTGGGTCGAGAGGTTGAGGTTGAGCCCGAAGTTGCTGCGCTCGGATCGCCGCATACTCGCAACATCAACGAAGGCCCGAGTATTGTCCTTGTCCTCGACCTCAGTGTATCTGTCGAGGCTCAGTCCCGCGCGCAGCGCCAAGCTCCTGTTCTGAACGGCACGCAGAGCGCGTACAGCGGCGCGTGCACTTGCAACGAACGAGCTGTCGTGGTCCTCCACAACCAGCGAGACGTTGTCCTGGTAACCTAGCTGGGCGCCGGCGGTCGGCTCGATACGCCACTCTTGCCCCACCGCCGACGCGGGAATGAGCATCAGCAATAAAGCAATAGTCGAGCAACGAAACACACTCCGCGCGCCTTTGAGATGACCTTCGGCGCGCCAATATGTGCAAACAGTGGGGTTCATCCGCCTTGTCATGGCACGATGAGCGTGTCCCCTGGCCGCAGCATGACGTTCTGCTGAAGGTTTTGACCCTTTCGGACTTGCTTGTAATCGAAGGGGATTGTGATTTGCTCGCCGCTCTGCCGACGAAGAACCTTGATGCCGTCTTGATCAGCGAATGGTGTCAGCCCGCCAGCAATTGCCAGTGCCTGCATGACATCGATCGGACGGTTGATCAAAAAGACTCCGGGCTGATTGACGCGTCCGGTCACATAGATACGATTGCCAAGATTCTCTTGTAGACTGACGGTGACAACCGGATTCGGTATAAATTCGGACAGTCTCTCGGTGATCGCACTCGTGACCTGCTCGACAGTCTGGCCTTGGACTGAAATGTCGCCTGTTAGAGGAAAGGAAATGGCGCCGTCGGGTCGCACCATCACGCCCTGGTCAAGCTCCGGCTCTCGCCACACGCTGATGCGTATGATGTCGCCCGGCTGCAAGCCGTAGCCGGCAACCGACGGGGCCTCGGGTGGCGGCGGTGGCGTCGGGCCGGCGGGGGAGGGCAATGACGAGCACGCAGTGACGTGAACGGCTGCCACCACGGCGGCGACGTTCAAGCGATTGAATAGCCAATGTGTGGCCTTTCTCAACGGTTGATCTTTCATCCTGGAGCGATGTCGGTGCGCGTTGCTAGAAGAACTAAGAATTCCCACGCTTGGGCCGCATTGCGTCGAACTCCGTGGTCGTTGGGGGCGCAACGTATTGCTTTCGCGCAGTGTCCTACTGCCGTGCCTAGCGAGTTCGCCACCACGGACAGGCGAGCCTTCCGTGCTTTGCGGTGCGGACGACTCTTGAAACAGATGCTCGACCTGTCATCGATAGATGAGTCATCAAGTCAACCAACAACATGGGTTGGACCCGTGGAGACGACCAAGCAACTTGTTACGAGCTGCTTCATGGCAGACACAAGGACGCGTGTTCGTGTTTCAGATTACTTGACCGCGCCGACCCGATGGCTGCAACGTTGCTCTGATCTCAAGATCGCTTTCCCATCCATAATCCACTGAATCTCGACCCTGCTCAGAAGGCGAGTAACCCTCTTGCGGCCAATGTAGCGAGAGTTATAACTATACTGAAACGCAACAGATCCCACCGACGTGGTCGAGCCTGAATGAGCACTTCTAATGCATAGAAGATCACAATGATTTCAAGAACCAAAACGCCGATATCTTCGAGCCCTAGGCCTCGGAGGTTAGGTGCTACCAAGGCGCCGATCACAATAAGGACGTCAAGACTATTGACTTGAAATTCGTCTTGAGAAAAGCGAATCCAGAAGGCGGTCGCAAACGCAATAATGCCATAGGTCGCTGACAAGCACCAGGAGCACGTATCGACTAATGTTGCTTGCCAGAGCGCGTACACGATGATTGTTGCGGAAACATACGCGCTCAGTCGTTCTACAGCAAAGAATGGTGCCTTACCGACGGCAAAGGCCAACAGCAAGATGATCAGCATTACAGCGGAAAGCACTCCGATGTCTATGCTGATGGTTGGTGCAACTAACGCGCCGAGCAGTATGAAGGCAGGTATCGCCCAGCGAAGCAGCGCGATCGGCGCTAGGCTCAGCAATTGGTGACGGCGTATCCACGCGCCAAGCCGCGCAACGGGCCTACGGCGTGCCGCCCCCTCGACCGAGAGCTCGGCACGACGCCTGTCCAACGCCTTCAAGAGACCGACCAGCGATAGTCCCGCAAAAATAAAAACGACGAGGCCGTAGATGGCTGGACTATTTCTCAACAGAAAAGCGGCAACCAGCAAAGCAAAATGCAAGGCATAGATCGTGCTGACGGCCTCGCGCTGCGTCAGGCCAGTAGCGAGTAGGCGGTGGTGCAAGTGGCCGCGGTCCGCGCGAAAGGGTGAATCACCGCGCGAAATACGCGCAGCCATTACCGTGAGCATATCCAAAAGCGGCATAGCGAGGATCAATAAGGGGGTTGTCGGAGAAATACCGGACAGAGGATCTTGAGTAATGATGATTGCAAAGACTGCGAGACTAAAGCCAAGCATTTGGCTGCCGGCGTCCCCCATAAACAATAAAGCCGGGAAGGTGTTGAAGCGCAGGAATCCCAGGGTGGCTCCCAGCAGCGCGGCCAACACCACCTGTGCTACGCCATCGTTATGCTCGTAGGCAAGGGCCAGCAGGACACCGGTCGAAAGGAACGCAATACCGCCCGCCAAGCCGTCGAGACCATCCGACATGTTGACGGCGTTGGTAACAGCCACAATCACCAGCACGGTGAAAGGCACGGCGAGCAGATAGGGCAACGTGCCGCCAGGAATTAACGGCACGCGTTGGATCAGGATACCGCCCGCAACCACGACGAAACCGGCCGCCAAGAACTGTCCAAGCAGCTTCAGCCGAAAATCGAGATTGAAGCGGTCATCGAGCAGGCCGAACACAAAGAGCACGGCGAGCGCCATGAAGAAACTGCCGACCTCCTCCTGCAATGGCACCCAGACCACGGCGGCCGTCACGAACCCCAGGAAGATGGCGACTCCGCCGATCCGGGGCTTGGTGCCGGAATGCACCTTGCGACCGCCTCCCGTGTCCACCAACTGTAGGGGGCCCGCCAGTCGCACCAGAGCCGGGATCAAGGTCAACGCTAGAAAGAGCGCGAGAACAAAGGCATAGGCAGCTCGAAGCTCCATTTCTTACTCCGACCGACGCGCGAGGGCGCTCTCTAACGAGGAGGGGCAGCCGCAGTGCTCGTGCGCAGCTGTCGGCATGGTCGTCACCAAACGGACGCTGGTTCGCTCGTTGTTTTGGGCGACCTCGCGCTTTTGTGCATTCAGGCCGAGTCTGCGAACCCGCGAGACCGGCTGCTGTAAAGTTGCGTGATGTTCTTGCTCTCTGCCCGCGTATTACTTCGCCGGAGCCAGCGTCGCCGTGAGCCGCGTTACAGACCGATGACGGGCGATCAGGCCGCCAAGCTGAGGCGTAGGTTGCATCACCAGGGAGGAGCGGCCTCTACGATGCGCAATAGCTTCGAGCCAGCAAAACTTGTGTGATACCGGAAACGGTAGTCCGTTAGTTCCGCTTGCTCGGCCCTATCGGACACACCGAATCAAGCCACAGGCCCAGTGTTGTAACAGCGCACAAACTTAACCGATCCTGAAGGGGTTGACAAGAAAGAAAATCCGTGCGGTCTGCCAACGACGTTGCGCTTTCGCGGGCAGCACGTGCCAGGATTGGCGCACACCACAAGGGGGTACACCTCAGCCCATCTTGTCGCAGTCGTCAGGGGACGGGCGGTGATCGTCCCGTTTCGGCAGTCGTCCTCGGGTTATCGAGCGACGCCAAGGATCTGTGCCTGGCGACACGACGAAGCGACAATCCCTTGGAATTGCGAAAGCTGGTTCGCGGGCTCAGACCTCAGCGCCGCGCCCGCCTGCTCAAGCCTGCTTGAGCCCTTTGCGCAGTCGCAAAGGGCGGCTACCGGGAGATCATGGTCGTTGTCGAGGCGACCCTCAGCGAGGAGATCCCCTGGTGGCCATCGCTCAGAAGAACCTGTTTTCCAGGGACGCGCTTGAGGCGCGCAGCGATCTGGACCGGCTCAGATTGATCATCGATCATCTCCCCCACGAGCGCCCGGGTAGCAATACCTGGAGGTGATGCGCGGCCACGGGCGCGATGACTATCCGGTGCGCGCGATGTGGTATGCACTGCTCGCCGGCATCGTCTTTCAGCATGAGAGCCTGGAGTCGCTGTTTCGCGAACTCGCGCGCAACCCGAAGCCTGATGGACGCCTGCGGCTTCGATGCTCTGCCGATCCAGCGCAAGCCCAAGGCGCGCGTCGTCACCGATCCTGAAACAGGTGTCTCACGCATCGAGTACCCGCCCGCGCCAAAGTCGGTGCGCGCCGTGCCCTCAAGTTGGAACTTCTCCCGCTTTCTCGCCAAGGTCATCGAGCTGGAGGACAGCCTCGGCATGGTCAGCGAGATGACGGTGGTCCTGCGCGAGCAGCTCATGGCCGCGTTGCCCGACTTCGGCCCATTTGTGATCAGGCACCTCGGCTTCGACGGCAGCGACATCGCCAGCCACAGCACCGGCCGCAAGGCCCGCGGCAGCGACTGCGCCTCCGACCCGGATGCCGACTGGGGCCATCACGAAACCCAGGGGATCGACACCCGCCCCCTTTGCTGACCGGGTTGTGGCGCGAGGAAAAGAACCTCCCGGACTAGGACCTGGCCAAGCCCATCACCCGCCCGCTCGATCCCGAGCGGGCCGATACCCTCGTGCAGTCCGAAAAGGGCACTCTGCAGTGCATCTGTCCGGTGACGGGGGAACAACGTGATTTGGCCTTCCAGGGCTTCGAGGCCGATCGAAAACACCCTCAAGTACCGCTGGCCGGCTGCCGCTTACGGACTCGATTGCCGAGGCCGGGCCCAATGCGACCAGGCCGGCGGGGTGAATCCGGGGCACTATGGGCGCATCGTGCGACTCAAGCTCGACGCACACGACCGGCGCATCTTCGTCCCCACGCCGCACGGCGGCCCGAGTTGGCAGCGCGGGCTACAACCGTCGCAGTGCCTTGGAGCGCATCAACTTGCCGCGAGACCGCCACTTCGGCTTCGAGCAGCACTTCATCCGCGGCATCGCCAAGATGACCACCCGCGTCGGCCCGGCCATCGCAGTCATCATGGCCATGGCCCTCGGCCACATCCAGCGGGGCCGGCCTGAACAGATGCGCTCGTTGGTACAGCCGATTCCGGCGCCCGGCTAGGCGCCGCTCCGCTCCCAACCCCCCGCCGTTGTTGATCGGGACCAAGCTCCCGCGGCTAGCTCACGCTTGCCACGTGCCAATGATGAGAATGGATCTCATCTGAAGTGCCTGTTTGCTTCCGAGCCTTCTAGCAGCCTCCAATCGCCGCTCCGTCAGCCGAGCAACCTCCAGGCAAAACAGCCCACGAGGTGGCCGCAGAATGAGATAGCGCAGATGTCTTCGCTCAAGGGGCTTTGCATTTCGCTACGCAACATGTAACACTTTGAAGTTGCGACATAAGGCGTTTGCTCGCCGCGAACACCGAAACGGCAAGGAGCGAGCGCTCGCGCAACAAAAGAATACAGACATTGACAGATGGACGCACATGGAGACGGTCATGTCAGCGATTCATGTTCAGGTAGGCCAGCCTGTCGGCGCGTCGGAACGCACTCACGTCGCGCCGCGAGGGAAGCAGCGCCCCCACCGCTTTGCTTCAGCCCAGAGGCATCTGATTGTGGTAGCGCAAGACGGCTTGGCGACGGATGCGGAAAAACTGCTTGCTGATCAGGGCTGGAGTCTTCACTACGCCGCCAGGGCGCGAGATGCAGGGGTCTTGGCGGGGATGTACCATGCCCAGGTCGGATTGGCGGTTCTTGCGGGGCGGTGGGACGCCGCTCGCTTCGCTGATGTGCGCGATGGTGTTCGCGCATTGCCGCACCTTGAATGGATCGGCGTTCTTGACGAGGCGACCCTCGCTCACGATGCCGTCAAGCGCTTCATCGTAACGTGTTTGCGCGACTTCCATCTTCTCCCGGTCGACCCATCGCGCCTTGCCGCAGTCGTCGGCCACGCTGGCGGGCTTGCCTCTCTCAGGCAAGCGCTCCGACATCCAGACCTCGATCGCGGGGGGGGGGCATTCGGCCTCCTCGGCGCAAGTGCTGCGATGCGGACCCTTTACGCAGACCTTGGGCGGATCGTATCCGTAGACCTTCCGGTGCTGATTTCGGGGGAGTCGGGAACTGGCAAAGAGCTGGTTGCGCGGGCGATTCACTCTCACTCGGAGCGGTCGAGTGGGCCACTTGTAACCATCAACTGCGCGGCCATGCCGGCCTCCCTGCTGCAGTCGGAGTTGTTCGGGCATGAGAAAGGCGCCTTCACCGGCGCCGAGGAGCGCCGGGTCGGCAAGTTGGAGGCCGCTGATAAGGGCGTACTACTTCTGGACGAAATCGCCGACTTGTCGCTTGAGGGCCAAGCCACCCTGCTACGTGTTCTGGAAGACAAGGCAGTGACTCCTCTGGGCAGCACTAGACCAAAGCAGGTCGATATCCGCGTCGTTGCCAGCACCAACATCGATCTGGAAGAACGAATCAGAGCAGGTAAGTTCCGCCACGACCTCTACTTTCGTCTGGCTGTCCTCCGTATTCATGCGCCGCCGCTGCGGGAACGTGACGACGACATCGAGCTCCTTGCACAGCACTTCCTGCGGATTGCGGCCGAGATGCACAACACGCGGGTCGAAGAGCTCAGCACACAGGCGCTCGCACTGTTGAGCGGGTACGATTTCCCCGGAAATCTGCGAGAACTCCGCAGCTGGATCAACCGCGCCGTTCTGGCGTGCTCGGGGCGCGTGTTGCGGGAGGCCGACTTGAAGAAAGCGGTTGCTCGCCGCGCCGAGAGTAGCATCTGTTTGAGCGCGACCGTCGATGACGCGGAGAAAGCTGCGTTGGAGCGGGCCCTGGCGAGACACCTGTGGAATGTTACCGATGCGGCAAAGAGCCTGGGGGTGTCTCGAGCGACCTTGTACCGCATGATGAAGAGGCACGGAGTTAGTCGCGCCGGCCGACAAATCGAGGATTAGGTCACGATCGAACTGCAGGCCCTCCCTGAGCCCAAGCCCGAGTCTGAACGGCAGCAACCCCTATCCATAAGGAATTGTTGGCGTGTCGTTGCTGCTGTCGATGAGAGCGATGGCACTGACGACGAGCCACTGGTGCGCGGCGGTCCGGAGATGCGGCGTTAGCGGCAGGAACCCTCGCCACGATGCGGTTGAAGCCGCGGCCAAGCGTTGCTTCGCGATGAGACTGGGCAAGAATTGGCTCGCCCCCTCAGAGCCCTGCCGGGGCGGCGCTCAGGGGCCCCGAGCCGCGCCGGAAAGCGCGGCGAGTCAGGCCGGCA
>JANQFX010000087.1 GCA_028277725.1 Thiohalocapsa sp. | reverse complement strand
CCTGCGCCGTCCGGGGCCCGTCGATCTGCTGGCCGACGTCCGGCTGCTCAAGACGGGCAAGCGTCTCGCCGTCGCCGAGGTGTTCCTCTATTCCGACGGCTCCGACGACCCCGTGGCCCATGCCACCGGCACCTATTCCATCCCGCCCCCGGATGAGCGGTAAAATAATACCGTATCCATATCTGTCTGATTCCTAACGTCTTTGTTGAGAGGCTGGCGGATATCTCCTGTTGACCTCAATGCCGCGCAGGGCTAGAACTGCGCCGACTTGGCGCCCGGCGGTGCGGACACGGCACGGCCTGGCGAAACGACGAATCCCGTAACGAGATCCGGACCCGAAAGCGGACCCATGACGACCTATTCGGCAAAGCCCGGCGACCTGGAGCGGAAGTGGATTCTGATCGACGCCGAGGGGCTCGTCGTGGGGCGGCTGGCGGCGCTGATCGCCACCCGGCTGCGCGGCAAGCACAAGCCGTCCTTCACCCCGCACATGGACTGCGGCGACAGCATCGTTGTGGTCAATGCGGACAAGGTGGTGCTCACCGGGAACAAGCGCGCCGACAAGACCTATTACCGGCACACCGGCTATCCGGGCGGCATCAAGAGCCGCAAAGCGCACCAGGTGCTGGACGGCAAGCACCCCGAGCGGGTGCTGCAGATGGCGGTGCGGCGGATGATGCCGAGCGGACCGCTCGCTCGGCGGCAGCTGAAGAACCTGCGGATCTATGCGGGTCCCGAGCACAAGCATGAGGCGCAGAGCCCCGAGACGCTCGATGTCGCCGCCCTGAACGGCAAGAATGCGAGGAGCGCGTAACCGCGATGGCCGACGAAGACGTCAAGACGCTGGAGGATCTGGCCGAGCTTACCGGGCAGGACGGCGGAGACACGCCGGAGACGCCGGCCGCGCCCGTCTATGAGCAGAAGCTCGATGCGCACGGCCGCGCCTACGCGACGGGTAAGCGCAAGGACGCGGTTGCGCGGGTCTGGATCAAGCCGGGGCCCGGCAACATCGTCGTCAACGGCAAGGACCACAAGGATTATTTCGCGCGCCCCGTGCTGCAGATGATCCTGAAGCAGCCGCTCACCGCCGCCGAGCGGAACGACCAGTACGACGTGCAGTGCACGGTGAAGGGGGGCGGGCTCTCGGGCCAGGCGGGCGCGGTGCGCCACGGCATCTCCAAGGCCCTGACCCATTACGAGCCGGAGCTCAGGCCGGTGCTGAAGAAGGGCGGCTTCCTGACCCGCGACGCCCGCGTCGTGGAGCGCAAGAAGTACGGCCGGCGCAAGGCGCGCCGCAGCTTCCAGTTCTCCAAGCGGTAGGGTCCGCCACACAGGAATTGTGTTGTTTCGCCGGCGGTCCCTATCGGGCCGCCGCTTTGTTTTGCGGCATGCCGCACAGGAGCATCTGACAATGGCAGTGCAGAAGACATTCAGGATCGGGGTGATCGGGGCCTCCGGCTACACGGGGGCGGACGTGGTGCGGCTCGCCGCCGTGCATCCCCATATGGAGATTGCCGCGCTGGCCGCGCGCGCCCACGCCGGCAAGCCCATGGGCGCTGTGTTCCCGCATCTGGGCCTGGCGGCGCTGCCGGACGTGGTCGACGTGGAGGCGGTCGATTGGTCCGGGCTCGATGCGGTGTTCTGCGGCCTGCCGCACGGCACCGCGCACGAGATCATTTCGACGCTGCCGGAGTCCCTCAAGGTCGTCGACATGTCGGCCGATTTCCGGCTCCGCGACCCGGCCGTCTATGCGGAATGGTACGGCGGCCCGCACGGTGCGGCCGACCTGTTAGAGACCGCCGTCTACGGCCTCACCGAGCACTACCGGGCGCAGATCGCGCCGGCCCGGCTGGTGGCCTGCCCGGGCTGTTATCCGACCGCCGTCCTGCTGGCGCTGCTGCCCTTGGTCAAGGCGGGGCTGATCGACGCTTCAGACATCGTCATCGACGCCAAATCGGGCGTCTCCGGTGCGGGGCGGGGAGCCAAGCAGGGCACGCTGTTCAGCGAGGTCGGGGAGGGCCTGGCGCCCTATGGCGTGGCCCAGCACCGCCATGCGCCGGAAATCGAGCAGGAAATCTCGCGGGCTGCGGGCGCGCCCGTGGTGGTCAACTTCACGCCCCATCTGGTGCCGATGAGCCGCGGCGAGCTTGTCACCTGCTACGTCCGCCTGCAGGGAAAGGCGCGTGCCGGCGAACTGCGCGAGGCCTTGAGCGCGGCCTATACAGACAGCCCGTTTGTGCGTGTGGCGGTGCCGGACGCTCTGCCGGCGACCCAGCATGTCCGGGGCTCGAACTACTGTCTGGTCGGTGCGTATGACGACCGGATCGAGGGCCGAGCGATCGTCATCTCGGCCCTCGACAATCTGGTCAAAGGCTCGGCCGGACAGGCGATTCAGAACTTCAACCTGATGGCCGGCCTGCCGGAAACAACGGGGCTGGAGCAGCTCCCGCTGTTTCCCTAAAGCCGTCCGTTTTGCCAACGGCAACAACCCTTGACTCGTCATGCCAGGGCTTGTCCCTGGCATCCATTCCGTTACGCCTCATAGTCGCTGCGGGGCCAATGGAATGGCCCCCCGGAACAAGTCCGGGGGTGACGATGGTGGTCAGGCTCAAGTGCCGCTGGTATTACTCGAGGCCCCGCATCAGCACATAGCTGCCGGGCGCATCCTGGATCACCTCGAGCGGGCCATCGCCCGGGGTGCGGGCATCGACCATCTCGCCGGAATGGTCGGCCAGCCACTTGGCCCAGTCCGGCCACCAGGAGCCTTCGATCTCCTCGGACTTCTCATGCCAGGCCTCAAGCGACTTGGGCATGAAGTTGGCGGTCTTGGACTGCTTGTGGACCCAGTGCTGGTACTTGGTCTTGTAGGGCGGGTTGATGACGCCGGCGATATGGCCCGAGCCCGCCAGGACGAAGCGGATCGGCCCGCCGAACATCAGGGCGCCGTGATACACCGAATCCGCCGGCGCAATATGGTCCTCGATGGCCGCCAGCTCGTAGATCGGAACCTTGATCTTGCCGATATCCAGCTTGACGCCGGCAAGCTCCAGCTCGCCCTTGGAGAAGGTGTTGTGGCGGTAGAACTCGCGCATATAGAAATTGTGGTTCGCCGCCGGCATCCGGGTGGAATCGGAGTTCCAGTACAGCAGGTCGAACGGGAACGGCTTCTTGCCCAGCAGATAGTTGTTGACCACATAGGGCCAGATCAGGTCCCGCGGACGCAGCATGTTGAACACCGTCGCCATGCGTGAGCCGTCCAGATAGCCCTGCTCGGCCATCATTTCCTCGAGCGCCTTGAGCTGGGTATCGTCGATGAACACCAGCAGCTCGCCGCCCCGGGTGAAGTCCACCTGCATGGTGAAGAAGGTCGCCGTCCCGATCCTCTCATCGCCGGTGTCCGCCATGTGCGCCATCGCCACCGACAACAGCGTGCCGCCCACGCAATAACCGAGCGTGTTGACCTTCGGCGCGCCCGTCGCCTCGATGGCACGGGAGACGGCCTCGAAGACGCCTTCGGTCATGTAGTCCTCGAAGGTCTTGCCCGCGAGCTTCGTATCGGGATTGACCCAGGACATGGTGAAGACGGTAAAGCCCTGCTCGACGGCCCATTTGATGAACGACTTCTCGGGCGTCAGATCGAGGATGTAGAATTTGTTGATCCAGGGCGGGACGATGAGCAGCGGAATCTCGTGCACCTGCTCGGTCGTGGGCGTGTACTGGATCAGCTCGAACAGCTCGTTTCGGAACACCACCTTGCCCGGCGTGATGGCCAGATTCACGCCGACCTCGAAGGCCTCGGGGTCGGTCTGCTTGATGTGCAGCAGGTCGCTGGAGCTCCGCAGGTCCTCGACGAAGTGCTGCATGCCGTTGACCAGGTTCTCGCCCTTGGACGCGATGGTCTCGCGCACGACTTCAGGGTTGGTGAAGACGAAGTTGGTGGGCGAGAGCGCGCTGGTGACCTGATTGATGTAGAACTCGGCCTTCATCTTGGTCTTCTCGTCCAGCCCTTCGGTCTGCCGGACCAGATCGTCGACCCAGTGGCTGGTCAGCAGATAGACCTGCTTCCAGAAGTCGTAATACTGGGACTCGGTCCATTCGGAGTCCTTGAAACGGGCGTCACCGGGCTCCGGCTCGGCGACCGGCTCCACCTCCTGGCCGAACAGTTGGCGCACCGAGTTGCCCCAGATGTCGAAGAAGCCCTGGGCCAGCTTGGTCTGGGCGTTCACCAGCTTGACGGGATCGCTGACCCAATATTGGGCGACGCTGCCAAGCACCTTCGACGCCTCGCCGGCCTCGCTCATGGCGCTGTAGGGTCCGGACATGTCCTTCGACCGATCCGCGAGCTCTGCGAACACCTTCCCGCTCTCCTCGAACAGGCGGAACATGTTCTGGGCCAGCGACTGGGCGTCGTCCATGCCGAGAACCGGCATCGGCAGGCCGCTTTCGGACTTCTCACTCGGTGACTGCTGTTCTGACATTCGTTCGTATCTCCCCAACCCGGAATGTGACACAATTAACACATCGTTAGCATTTAACGCACGAAAT
>JANQFX010000073.1 GCA_028277725.1 Thiohalocapsa sp. | reverse complement strand
TCGTCAACAACGTCCGGTTCCGCAACGGAGAGCAAGTCGTCGATCAGCAAGACAGGGTCGCCGCCTGAGTGGCGGTACACCAGATTTGACAATAACTCTGGCCAGCAACGGCATCATCCATGTCATCGACACGGTGATCATGCCGAACTGAGGCTCCCTCCAACGAAAGGCGCGGTCCGAGATTGCGCCACTCGTCGCGGACCCCGTCGCGGCCAGCATGGCCGCGGCGCGCTCGCGCTGTCCATGCGCGACTCATACCGCAACGCGCCGTCCTGGCGCACTTCCCTGCGGCGACGCTATTCCACGGTGACCGATTTGGCCAGATTGCGCGGCTGATCAACATCGGTCCCCTTGAGCGTTGCCACGTGGTAAGCGAGCAGTTGCATGGGGATGGTGAAGACCAGGGGGTCGATGAGGTCGTCCGTCTCAGGCAGGCGGACGACGGTGACGCCCGGCTCCTCCTGCATGGAGACCTCGGTATCGGCGAAGACGAACAGCTGCCCACCCCGGGCGCGAACTTCTTCGAGGTTGGACTTGAGCTTTTCGAGCAGGGCGTTGTTGGGCGCCACGGCGACGACGGGCATGTCTTCGTCGATGAGTGCCAGTGGACCATGCTTGAGCTCGCCGGCCGGGTAGGCCTCGGCGTGGATGTAGGAGATTTCCTTGAGCTTGAGCGCCCCCTCCATGGCGATGGGATACTGCTCACCGCGACCGAGGAACAGGCAGTGATTCTTCTCGACGAAGTGTTCCGCCAGCTCGGCGATCTGTGGATCGATGGCGAGCACCTCCTCCAGCTTCGCCGAGAGACCGCGCATCAGGGCGACGCAATGTGCCTCCTGCTCGGCGTCCATGCCTCGCAACCGGGCGAGGTTGATGGTCAGCAACAGCAGCGCGACCAGCTGGGTGGTGAAGGCCTTGGTGGACGCGACGCCGATCTCCGGGCCGGCGTGGGTCAGCAACGTGAGATCGGACTCGCGCACCAGTGAACTCTCGGGCACGTTGCAGATGGCCAGCGTCTTGGCGTATCCGCTGTCCTTGGCGATGCGCAAAGCCGCCAGGGTATCCGCCGTCTCGCCCGACTGGGAGATGGTGACGAAGAGGGCTTCCGCCGGCACCACGTGCTTGCGGTAGCGGTATTCGCTGGCGACCTCCACACGGCAGGGGATGTGTGCCAGCGCCTCGATCCAGTACTTGGCGACGAGCCCGGCGTGGTAGCTCGTCCCGCAGGCAACGATGGTGACGGCCTCGGCGGCCTGCAGCACGGCCTCGGCCTCGGGCCCGAAAGCCTCGGAGAGCACGTGCTCTGCGCCCAATCGACCCTCGAGGGTGTCGGCGATGGCCCGCGGCTGTTCGAAGATCTCCTTCTGCATGAAGTGCCGATAGGTGCCGCGCTCGGCGGAGTCAGCGGCCACGGAGGACTCGCGCAACGGCCGCTCGACGACCTGGCCGTTGCGGTCCCAGACGGTGACACCGTCGAGCCGCAGCTCGGCGAGGTCACCCTCCTCGAGAAAGATGAAGCGGTTCGTAACCGGCAGCAGGGCAAAGACGTCCGAACCGATGAAGTGCTCCTGGAAGCCGACCCCGATCACCAGCGGGCTACCCTGGCGCGCGGCAACCAGCCGAGACGGGTCGCTGGCATCCAACACGCCGAGCGCATAGGCGCCCTCGAGCCGGCCCACGGTGCGGCGCACCGCATCGGTCAACCCGTGGCCGGCGATGAGCTCATCGTGGATGGCGTGCACGATGACCTCGGTGTCGGTCTGCGAGGTGAAGCTGTGGCCGGCCGCCAGTTGCTCGGCGCGCAGTGTCGCATGGTTCTCGATGATGCCGTTGTGCACGATGGCACAGCGGTCGCCGGAGAGGTGCGGGTGGGCGTTTTCGGTGGAAGGCTCTCCATGCGTGGCCCAGCGGGTGTGGGCAATGCCGACGGAGCCCTGGAGGGGGCGCTCGGCCAGGGCCTCGGCCAGCTTCGAGACCTTGCCGAGGGTACGCAGCCGTTGGATACCGCCGTTGGCATGCAACACGGCAAGCCCGGCGGAGTCGTAGCCGCGGTACTCGAGCCGCTTGAGGCCCTCCAGCAGGATGGCCGCCACGGGCCGTTGGGCGATGCCGCCGACGATACCGCACATTGTGATCTAGCCTCCGTGGAAAACCGGCCGGCTCGACGCCGACGGGGCCTGGCCCTGCGCCCGAACGACACTCGCGGGCCCTGGCGTTGATCGATGTATACCCTGCCTCGGCGGTGGACGGGCACGATCAGGCCGGGCGACCTGGGTCCCGCTACCGAAGCCGGTGACAAGGTTAGGTCTTGGGCTCCTTGACCGGTCGACGCCAGCCGCGGATGCTCTTCTGCGGCGCGCGCGCGAGGGTCAGTTGCTCAGGCGGCGCGGCGCGATTGACGACCGAGCCGGCGCCGATCGTCGCGCCCGCTCCGATCTCGACGGGCGCCACGAGCGCGGCGTTGGAGCCGATGAAGGCGCCATCACCGATGACCGTGCGGTGCTTGTTGGCGCCGTCGTAGTTGCAGGTAATGGTACCTGCTCCGACGTTCACACCGCTGCCGATATCGGCATCGCCGATGTAGCTGAGGTGATTGATCTTGCTGCCGTCGGCGACCTTGGATTTCTTGATCTCGACGAAGTTGCCGATGTGGCACCCGCGGCCGACATCCGCTCCCGGACGTAGTCGTGCGAAGGGCCCGATCCTGGCACCGGCACCCACTTTGGCCCCTTCGATGATGGAGTTGGCAAGCACCTCGGAGCCGTGGCCGATTTCGCAGTCCTTGAGGATGCAGTTCGGCCCGATGCGGACATCCGCATCGATACGCACCCGGCCCTCGCACACCAGGTTGACGTCCAGGAACACGTCGCGCTCGCATTCAAGAATGCCGCGGACATCGATCCGAGCCGGGTCGACGAGGGTGGTGCCACCACGCATCAGGCACTCCGCGACGCGCCGCTGGTGATAGCGCTCGAGTTCCGCGAGTTGGGCCCGGTCGTTGACGCCAGCGACCTCCTCAGGCGCCTCCGGCTCGGCCGTGACCACATGCACCCCCTCCGAGGTCGCGAGGCCGATCACGTCCGTGAGGTAGTACTCGCGCTGGACGTTGTCGTTCGACACCCGGCTCAGCCAGTCCGCGAGCCGCGCCCGGTCGGCAACGATGATCCCGGTATTGACCTCGGTGATCCGGCGCTCCTCCTCCGTGGCATCCTTATGCTCCACGATGCGCTCGACCTTGCCGGACGCATCTCTCACGATGCGCCCGTAACCGGTCGGGTCCGACAGGGTCATGGTGAGCAGGCCGAGATCGGTGTGGGCGCTATCGGCGATGAGCCGGTTCAGCGTCTCCGCTTCGATCAACGGCACGTCGCCGTAGAGCACCAGCACGCGCTCCATGCCATCCAGCGCCGGCAGGGCCTGCTGCACGGCGTGACCAGTCCCGAGACGTTCGGCCTGCTCGGCCCAAGCGCAATCCGCGTCGGCGAAGGCCATGGGCACCTGTTCGCCCCCATGGCCATACACGGTGCAGATGCGTGCGGCGCCCAGCGCGTCCGCCGCGTCCAGCACGTGGCGCAGCAGCGGCCGGCCGGCCAATGGGTGCAAGACCTTCGGCAGGGCGGAGCGCATACGCGTGCCCTTGCCGGCGGCGAGAATGGCGACACCGAGTTTCATCGCATAGCCTCAGCGATCTGGGGGCGTCCCGCGGGACGTCGGGGAGCAAAGCATACCCTGACCGGACGACGAGCGAAGGGCAGTGCGTCGCGGATTTTGGGCTGCCGAGCCGCTAGAGCGGTCAGCGGCCGACAGAAGAGGATGGCACTGGAGGGGGACTGTGATAGCGACGACTGCGCGGGCCGTGCTGGGGCTGGGCCCGGGACCGCTCCTAGGCCGGTCGTGGCATGGGCGAGGCGCCTGCGGCGACCGGATGCCCCACCTGCGGTGCAGCGTTGGGATGCTGATCGATGCATCGTGTCAACGGCTGGCTGCGGCGGTTCGCCAGCGAGCCCTGGTACTTGGCTTCACGACATAGGGAGCTGACGCGGACGCCGGGTATCGCGGCGCGGCGATGCCGACCACAGGTACCCGGCGGTGGGTGTTAGACGCCGCTGGCTCCTCAGCCGGCCTTCATCTTGCGCAACTTTTCGATGGCCCGTAGCTGTGCGATGGCCTCGGCGAGTTCGGCCTGTGCCTTTGCGTACTCGAACTCGGCCGTCTGCCCGGCCAGGGCGTCCTCGGCGCGGCGCTTGGCCTCCAGGGCCTTGGCCTCGTCGATGTTCTCGGCGCGGATGGCCGTGTCGGCAAGGACCGTCACCACGTCGGGCTGCACCTCCAGCATGCCGCCGGAGACGAAGAAGTGTTCCATGTTGCCGTGGTCGTCCTCGACGCGGACGTCACCAGGCTTCAGGCGAGTAATCAGGGGCGTGTGACGCGGCGCGATGCCGAGTTCGCCCATTTCACCGGGTGCGAAGACCATCGCCGCCGAGCCGGAGTGGATGGCACCCTCGGCACTGACGATGTCGACGTGAATCTGCATTGCCATATTGGCGGGCTCCAGAATGGAGTTGCTCGAGGGCGAGCCGGAATCCTCCGCGCAAGCGGAGGACCCCGGACGCGTCGGTTTACATCTTGTCCGCTCTCTCGATGGCCTCGTCGATGGAACCGACCATGTAGAACGCCTGCTCGGGCAGTGCGTCGTGGTCGCCGTTGACGATGGCCTGGAAGCCGGCCAGCGTGTCCTTCAGCGACACGAACTTGCCGGGTGAACCGGTGAAGACCTCGGCAACGAAGAACGGCTGCGACAGGAAGCGCTGGATCTTGCGCGCCCGAGCGACGGCCAGCTTGTCGTCGTCGGAGAGCTCGTCCATACCGAGGATGGCGATGATGTCCTTCAGCTCCTTGTAGCGCTGCAGGGTACCCTGCACCGCACGCGCCGTATCGTAGTGCTCCTGGCCGACGACGTTCGGATCGAGGATTCGGCTGGTGGAGTCGAGCGGGTCCACGGCGGGGTAGATGCCGAGTTCCGCGATCTGACGCGACAGCACCAGGGTCGCATCCAAGTGCGCAAAGGTGGTGGCCGGCGACGGGTCCGTGAGGTCGTCCGCGGGGACGTAGACCGCCTGGAAGGAGGTGATGGAACCGGTCTTGGTGGAGGTGATGCGCTCCTGCAGGGCGCCCATCTCGGAGGCCAGGGTCGGCTGATAGCCCACGGCGGAGGGCATACGACCGAGCAGTGCCGAAACCTCGGTACCGGCCAGGGTGTAACGATAGATGTTGTCGATGAACATCAGCACGTCCCGGCCATCGTCACGGAAGTACTCCGCCATGGTGAGGCCGGTCAGCGCGACGCGCAGACGGTTGCCCGGAGGCTCGTTCATCTGCCCGTAGACCAGGGCGACCTTGTCCAAGACCTTGGACTCGGTCATCTCGTGGTAGAAGTCGTTGCCCTCGCGGGTCCGCTCGCCGACGCCGGCGAACACCGAGAAGCCGGAGTGCTCGACACCGATGTTGCGGATCAGCTCCATCAGGGTGACGGTCTTGCCGACGCCGGCGCCGCCGAACAGGCCGACCTTGCCACCCTTGGAGATGGGCATGATCAGGTCGATGACCTTGATGCCGGTCTCCAGGATCTCCGTCGCACCGGACTGCTCCTCGAAGGTCGGCGGCTTACGGTGAATGGGCCAGGTTTCCTCGGAGTTGACGTCGCCCTTTTCGTCGATCGGGCGACCGAGGACGTCCATGATGCGCCCCAGGGTGGCCTGACCGACCGGCACGTTGATGGCGGCGCCGGTGTTGGCGACGTCCACGCCGCGCTGCAGTCCGTCGGTGGTGCCCATGGCGATGGTGCGCACGACGCCGTCGCCGAGCTGCTGCTGCACTTCCAGCGTCAACCCGGTCTTCTCGATGGTGAGTGCATCGTAGACCTTGGGCATGTCGCCGCGGGGGAACTGGACATCGACGACGGCGCCGATGATTTCCACGACCTTTCCGGAGCTCATAACGTGTTCCTCTGGCTTGCCTCGGCACCAGGCGGGGCGAGGACGATTCGAATCATTTCGCGATAAACCTTGTCACCTACCGGGCAGGCTGCCCAGTCATTTCCGACACCGGTCGGCGGCGAAAATGCGGGAACACGGGGACCGCGTTTCTCGTGTTCCGCGTCCGCGTCGGCCGACAGGGGCCGACGCGGACCTCTAAACGGCGGCCGCGCCGCTGACGATCTCGGAGATTTCCTGCGTGATCGCCGCCTGACGGGCCTTGTTGTAGACCAGCTGCAGCTCGTCGATGAGCCCGCCGGCGTTGTCGGTGGCGGACTTCATGGCGACACGGCGGGCGGCCTGCTCGCAGGCGCCGTTCTCGACCACCGCCTGATAGACCAGCGACTCGATGTAGCGCGACAGCAGGTTGTCGAGCACCACACGGGCATCCGGCTCGTAGATGTAATCCCAGATCGGGCCGGTCGGGCCGTCGTCCGGGGCCTCCAGCGGAACCAACTGCCGGATGGTCGGCTGCTGGGTCATGGTGTTCACGAACTCGTTGTAGGCGATGTAGATGACATCGATCTCGCCCTTCTCGAAGGCGTTCAACATCACCTTGATGGTACCGATCAGGTCCTCGATATGCGGCTTGTCGCCGAGTTGCGTGACCTGCGCCTCGACCTGGCCGCCGAAGCGACGGAAGAAGCCCAGCGCCTTGCCGCCGATGGTGCAGAACATGGGCTCGATGCCGTTGTCCCGATCCTGCCGGATCTGTGCCACCAGCTTGCGGAACAGGTTGGCGTTGAGTCCGCCGCAGAGGCCGCGATCCGACGAGACCACGATGTAGCCGACCCGCTTCACGTCGCGCTTGTCCGCGAGGAAGCTGTGGCGGTACTCGGGTGAGGCCTTCGCGAGATGCCGGATAACCTGCAGCATCTTGTCGGCGTAGGGCCTGGATGCCTGCATCCGATCCTGCGCCTTACGCATCTTGGAGGTCGCGACCATCTCCATGGCCTTGGTGATCTTCTGCGTGCTCTTGATGCTCGCGATCTTGGTGCGGATTTCTTTGGCGCCTGCCATGGGGGGCTCCGAATCGGGTTCTAGCTGTCGGTGGGCGAGTGCAAGATCGTCGCCACGCGTGGGGGCCGGGCGGATCGGGCCGTGGATCGCGGTCGGTGGACAGGGCCAACCTGTCCACCTGCGCCGGACCCGGCCGCACCGACGGCGCCGTCTGCGCGGATCGGCGCGGGTCCTACCCGGATTACGACCGACCGACCCTACCAGGTGTTGTTGGCCTTGAAGTCCTTCAGCGCATCGTGCAGCGAAGCCTTGATGTCATCGCTGTAGTCGCCGGTCTCGTTGATCTTGTCGAGCAGTGCCTTCTGGGCGGACCCCATGTAGCTCTGCATGGCGCGCTCGAAGTCGACGACCTTCTTCACCTCGACGTCGTCGAGGTAGCCCTCGTTGGCGGCGAACAGCGACACGGCCATCTGCGCCACGCTCATCGGCGTGTACTGCATCTGCTTCATGAGCTCGGTCACACGCTCACCACGCTCGAGCTGCTTGCGGGTCGCCTCGTCGAGGTCCGACGCAAACTGCGAGAACGCCGCCAGCTCCCGGAACTGGGCGAGCGCCAGGCGGATGCCGCCGCCGAGCTTCTTGATGATCTTGGTCTGTGCGGAACCGCCGACACGCGACACCGACAGGCCCGCGTTGATGGCCGGGCGCACACCGGCATTGAACAGGTCCGTCTCGAGGAAGATCTGGCCATCGGTGATGGAGATGACGTTGGTCGGGACGAAGGCGGACACGTCACCGGCCTGGGTCTCGATGATCGGCAGTGCGGTCAGCGAGCCGGTCTTGCCCTTGACCTTGCCGTCGGTCAGCTTCTCGACCTCGTGCGCGTTGATGCGCGCGGCACGCTCGAGCAGGCGGGAGTGCAGGTAGAAGACGTCACCCGGGTAGGCTTCACGACCCGGCGGACGGCGCAGCAACAGCGACACCTGACGGTAGGCCCAGGCCTGCTTGGTGAGGTCGTCGTAGATGATGAGCGCGTCCTCGCCCTTATCGCGGAAGTACTCGCCCATCGCGCAACCCGCATAGGGGGCGATGAACTGCATGGCCGCGGAGTCGGAGGCGCCGGCGTGGACGATGATGGTGTGATCCATGGCGCCATGCTCTTCGAGCTTGCGCTGCACGGCCGCCACCGAGCTGTTCTTCTGGCCGACGGCGACGTAGATGCACTTAACGCCGGTGCCCTTCTGGTTGATGATCGCGTCGACGGCGACAGCGGTCTTACCGGTCTGGCGGTCGCCGATGATCAGCTCGCGCTGGCCGCGGCCGACCGGCACCATGGCGTCGATGGCCTTGATGCCCGACTGCATCGGCTGGTCGACGGACTGGCGTGCGATAACGCCGGGGGCGATCTTCTCGATGGCCGAGGTCGCCTCGCTCTGCACAGGACCCTTGCCATCAAGGGGCTGGCCGAGGGAGTCGACGACGCGGCCCATCAGGGCCTCGCCCACCGGGACCTCCAGCACGCGGCCGGTGCAGCGAACCCAGTCGCCCTCGGACAAGCCAGTGTAGTCGCCGAGCACGACTGCGCCGACGGAGTCGCGCTCCAGGTTCAACGCCAGGCCGAACACGTTGTTCGGGAACTCCAGCATTTCGTAATACTGGGCGTCCGACAGGCCGTAGATGCGAACGATGCCGTCGGTCAGACTGACGATCGTGCCCTCGGCCCGCGCCTCGGTCTTGAGATCGAACTGCTCGATCTTCTGTTTGATCAGGTCGCTGATCTCGGAGGGATTGAGTTGCATGGTCTTGCTCCGAATTGGGCTCCGAATTGGGCTCCGAAACGCGCCCACCGGGGCGCCGTCAGTAATCTGTCTTCTACGTCCGGTTCGATCGGCCCGACAATGGCCGCATTCAACCGGTCATCAGGGTCGTGCGGGAAATCACCCGCCGCCGCTCGGTGCGGCGGCGGTGGTCAGAACTGCAGGTTGTTGGACAACCGATCGAGCTGACCGCGCAGGCTGCCATCGATCACGATGTCCCCGGCCCGGACCTTGACGCCGCCGATCAGGCTCGGGTCCTGGGTGATCGTCAGGTCGACATCACCGCCGAAATGGGCCTTGAGCTTTCCGGCCAGCTCGTCCCGCTCCGCGTCCGCCATGGGAAAGGCGCTGGTCACCTCGATGTGACGCAGACCGTCGAACGCGGTCTTCATCTCGCCGAACAGTCGGGCGATGTCCGGCAGCACGATCAGACGACCGTTCTCAGCAAGCAGCCGAACGAGGTTCTGCAGGTGGACGGAGAGCCCATCGCCTGAGACCGCGAAGATCAGGTCTTGCAACTGGTCGGACGTTGCGTTCGGGCTCGAGATCTGTTCTGCCACCTCGGGCGTCTCGGCGATGGACCCGAGCAGCGTCAGGCCTTCGAGCCAGGCGTCCGTGTCGCCGTCGGCCCTGGCGACTTCGAAGGCCGCCTCGGCATAGGGCCGGGCGATGGTAGTGGTGTCTCCAGACATGCTGCGCCCCTAAATTCTCTGCGCGAAGGCGTCGACGATGTCTCTGTGCGCGTTCGCGTCAACTTCTTTCTGCAGAATCTTCTCGGCCGCAGCAATGGCCAGCTGCGCCATGCGCTCGCGAAGCTCCTCGCGGGCGCGGTTGGCCTCCTGCTCGATCTCGGCCTGGGCCGCGTGGCGAATCCGATCCGCCTCTGCCTGCGCGTCGCGCTTCGCCTCGTCGACGATCTCGTTGTAGCGCTTCTGCGCCTGGGAGACGATGTCGGCCGCGCTGCTCTTGGCCTCTTTCATGACCTCGACGGCGCGCTGCTCACCGAGCTCCTGCTCTTGCTTACCGCGTTCGGCAGCGGCCAGGCCCTCGGCGATCTTGGCCGTGCGCTCCTCGAGCGCCTTCATGATCGGCGGCCAGACGTACTTCATGCAGAAGGCGGCGAACACCGCGAAGGCGATCATCTGCACGAACAGGGTTAAATTGATGTTCATCCGTCTGCCTTTCTGACATTTGCCTCTACAGGAAAGTCGCGGTCACCAGGACATGGCCCGCAACCGCGCGGCGGGTGCCAGAGTCGGTCAGAGCGCAAACATCGCGTACAGACCCATCGCGATGGCGATGACCGGTAGCGCGTCGGTCAGGCCCATGACGATGAAGAACTGGGTACGCAGCATCGGGATCAGCTCCGGCTGGCGCGCGGCGCCTTCCAGGAAGCGACCACCGAGGACGCCGATGCCAACGCCGGCGCCGATGGCACCAAGACCGAGCATGAGACCGGCGGCGACGTAGACGAGTGCTTGTGCGAGTTCCATGAGATTCCCCTCGGGGTTCGTGTGGTTGGAAGGTCAGGGTGTGTCGATGCGTGCCGCGCGAACCATCGCGCGGCGGTACTCAGTGATGCTGATGGGCCATGTCCAGGTAGACGATGGTCAGCACCATGAAGATGAAGGCCTGCAGCGTGATGATCAGGATATGGAAGATGGCCCAGGCCAGCTGCAGCACACCGCCGGAGATGTCGAGCATCAGGTTGTGGCCGTACATCAGCGCGATCAGGATGAAGATCATTTCGCCTGCATACATGTTGCCGAACAACCGAAGCGACAGCGAGAGCGGCTTGGAGAACAGGCTGATACCCTCGAGCACGAGGTTGGCCGGCATGCCGAATTTGCCGAAGGGCTGCATGGTCAACTCGGCCGCAAAGCCGCCGACGCCCTTGACCTTGAAGCTGTAATACAGCACCAGCAAGAAGACGCCTATGGACATGCCGAAGGTGATGTTCGGATCCGTGGTGGGCACGACGCGCATGTAGACGTGGTGCGGATCGGCACCGAACAGGCCCATGAGCTGTGCGAAGGCGTGCGGAATCAGGTCCACCGGCACCAGGTCCATCAGGTTCATTAGGAAGACCCACACGAAGACCGTCATCGCCAGCGGCGCAACCAGGTCGTTCTTGGCGGTGAAAGAACCACGGACATTCTCGTTGACGAAATCGACGATCGCCTCGAAGAAGTTCTGCGCTGGGTTGGGCACACCCGCGGTGGCCTTCTGCGCCACGCCGAGCATGAATCGGTAAGCGAGGTAGCCGAGGCCGAACGACCAGAGCAGACTGTCCACATGCAGCGCCCAGAACCCCATCTCGGCGGCCTCTTCGGCATTGTGCGCAAAGCTGAGACCGTGCTCCGGGTGCAGACCCAGGGTCAGGTTCGTCAGGTGGTGCTGAATGTATTGCTGAGCGGTGAGTTCTGCAGCCATCGATCGATCCCGGTTGGCGGCCCCGCTAGTCGGCGGGCCGCGAAGCAAACAGCGCGGGCATCACCTGCACCGCAAAATAGGCGCCGAGCAGAGCCGGCATATAGAGATTCGCGAGGGTGGCGAATGCTAGCGCGAAGAGACCGAGCACCAAAGCTATCTTTAGTATCTCCGCCATGTATATGCGCGCGGCGAGCTCCGTCGGCGCCGAGGCGCGATAATGACGAAACACCCTAAGGGCGAATATCCAGTTCGCCAGGAGACAGACGCCCGCGCCAATCGCCGCCGACAACAAGACATCGACGCCGAACGGCAATGCCGCAGCGACTACAACCACCCCAAATCCGAGCTGCCACAGGAACAACCGACGCAGCTGGATGCGATCACGCGGGCCGAGACCATCAGAAGCCGCCGACATCATCGGAACCCCGCAAAGCCCGAGAAGTATAAGCGACAGCGAATATAACGGTCAAACCCCCAACAAAACGAGATGCATGGTGCCATAAGCAGAACCGATCCGCGCTACGGGTTGCTGACAGGTGTGAACCGGGCGTGGGCGCGGCCGGCGGATGTCCAGTTCAGCGGATATGCGCCAGGATACCGTCGAGTTCGTCGAGGCTGTTGTAGGCGATGACCAGCTTGCCAGTACCCTTGGAGCCGTGCCGAATGGCGACCCGAGCGCCGAGGCGCTCGGCGAGGTCGTCCTGCAGACGGCGAATGTCCGGGTCTTCCTCGGGCGCCCGGGCGCGTGCGTCAGTGACGTCCTCCGACTGCAGCCGGCGCACCAGCCGCTCGGTCTCGCGGACCGAGAGCCCGCGCGCCACGACCTGTCGCGCGGCCAGGGTCTGCGCGTCGTCCCGCAATCCCAGCAGGGCACGGGCGTGCCCCATTTCGAGCCGGCCCGTATCGAGCAGGCCCTTGGCCTCTGCACCCAGTTCCAGCAACCGCAGCAGGTTGGTGACCGTCGTGCGGGACTTGCCAACCGCCTCGGCGACCTGCTGATGGGTGAGGCCGAACTCCTCCTGCAACCGCTGCAGCGCACTGGCCTCCTCCAGCGGCGCCAGGTCTTCGCGCTGGATGTTCTCGATCAGTGCAATCGCCAGGGCTGTCTGCTCGTCGACCTCGCGGACGACCGCCGGGATGTCCGCAAGCCCCGCCTGCTGACAGGCGCGCCAACGCCGCTCGCCGGCGATGATTTCGTAGCGCCCGGCGGCAACGGGCCGCACGACGATGGGCTGCAAGACGCCCTGGCTCACGATGGAGTCCGCGAGCTCGCGCAGGCCGTCGGGATCGAATTCGCGCCGCGGCTGGTAGCGCCCGCGTTCGACCTGCGCCAAGGACAGGTGCAGCACCACGTCCCCGGGGGCGACCGCCGTCACCGGCTCTGTGCCGGCCTCTGCCGCGCCCGAGCCCGCCCCGGCTGATGCATCGTTGTCGCGGGCAGCGCCCAGGAGCGCGTCAAGGCCTCGTCCGAGGCCGCGTTTCTTGGCAGTGCTCATGGCGATCTCAACCTGCGCTTGCGCTGCGCTCGCCGGGGACGCTCTATCGCCGTCCGCCGCGCATTCGTTGTCGTGAGGGGTGGCGGGGGAGTCATTGGCGGCCACTACCGGCTCGATCAGCGCGAGTGCGTTCTTCAAGACCAGATGACCCTCAAGCCGCTTGCCGCTTGGCTTCACCGCGCCGCAGCAGCTCACCCGCGAGGGCAAGATAGGCGATGGCACCGCGCGAGCTGGGGTCATAGGCGAGCGCGGAGAGCCCGTGACTCGGCGCCTCGGCGAGACGGACGTTGCGCGGCACGATGCTACGGAACACCTGACCTTCGAAGTGTGTCACCAGTTGGGTCGAGACCTGGTTCGAGAGGTTGTTGCGCGGATCGTGCATGGTGCGCAGGATGCCCTCGATGCGCAGCCCCGGGTTACGGCTCGCGCGGACCTGGTCGACAGTATCCAGCAGCGCGGACAGACCTTCGAGGGCATAGTACTCGCACTGGATCGGGATCAGTACCCCGTGTGCCGCCACCAACGCATTGAGTGTCAGCATATTCAGCGACGGCGGGCAGTCCAGCAGGACGATGTCGTAGGCCTCCGACCTGACGGCGAGTTCCTCCGCCAGGGCGCGCTCGCGGGCGGCGCCCTGCATCAAGCCGACCTCGGCCGCGGTCATGTCGCCGTTGGAGGGCAGCAGATCGAAACCGGACCCCGGCTCCGGCACGCGGACGACGCATTCGGCGAAGGACGCCTCGCCCAGCAGCAGGTCGCAACCGGTGCGCTCGAGGGCGTTCTTGTCCACGCCGACGCCCATGGTCGCGTTGCCCTGCGGGTCCATGTCCACCAGCAAGACGCGGCGCTTCAACGAAGCGAGGGAGGCGGCAAGGTTAACGGCGCTGGTGGTCTTGCCGACGCCGCCTTTCTGGTTTGCGATGGCGATAATACGGGCCATGAGAATCCTGGAAATGACGACGGTCGGGCGTGTCGGACCGGGCGCCGGGGCTTGCAGCTGCCCGTCCTGCGCACCTGGCGCGAGGGGTGAGCGGCGCGGGCGTCGATGACCGTGACCTAGTCGAACGGCACTTCGATGATGCAACGGGCAGCATCGAGCGTCGGCACCCGCACCGGGTGGATCGCGATATCTGCTCCGCGGACCCGCGGTGGCAGCGCGGCGGCCAGATCCGCGACTTCCTGTTCGGGCAACCTGCCCTTGAGCGCCAGAAGCACGCCGCCGGGCGCCATGAGTGCGGAACAATCCCTGCACAGGTCCGGGAGCGCGGCGACGGCTCGGGCCATAATGGTAGCGAAATTCACGCGCGGCCGGTACGCCTGCATCCGTGCGTGGACCGGCTCGACGTTGTCGAGACCGAGCTCGAGCACGACCTGACGCACGAAGCGGACCTTCTTGCCGTTGCCGTCGAGCAGGGTGAAGTCGAGGCCCGGCAGCAGAATCGCCAGCGGCAGACCGGGCAGACCCGGCCCGGTGCCGACGTCCAGCACGGGTCCGTGGTGAACCCGGGGCTGAACCCTGGGCAGCACCGCGAGGCTGTCGAGGAGGTGCTTTGGGACCATCTCCAGGGGATCCCGAACGGCCGTCAGGTTGTAGGCGCGGTTCCAGCGTGCCAGCAGATCGGTGAAGCTCAGTAGCCGCTCGCGCTGCAGATCGCTCGCCGAGATGCCGAGGCTCGCAAGACCCCTGTCCAATCTGGAAACGAGGGTCGCATCTGCCGTTGCATCGAGAGTCATTGTTGGTACCAAGTTTCCCCGGAACGCGGTCTGGTCATGCCGCGCCCGCCGCCGGGATGGACATGAGCCCGGCACTCTAATGTCTGCGTCCGTTGCCTTGTGGCATCGAGCCCGTGCATGTCGATGGCCCGGCAACGGGCGGCCACTCAACCGCGATACAACCGCCAGAACCGCTTCTCGTCGAAGCCGTCCAGGCGCTCGCCGCCGATCATCAGCACCGGCACGCCGCGGGCACCGATGTGCTCGAGTTCCTTGCGGGCACGGGCGTTGCTGCCGACGTCCATCTCGCGGAAGGCGATGCCTTCGCGCTTCAGGAAGGCCTTGGCGCGCCTGCAGTGGGGACAGTTGGCGCTGCTATAGAGGACGATGCGCTTGGCGGACATGGTTCTGAGTCGATGTATGAAGCGGCATCCTTGTCGCGATACGCTGGGCTCGGGCTCACGGCCGGAGGCCGCTCCCACCGGCCCCTGCGCCCTGCTGGTGTTCGGAACAATGCCCCTCAGCGCTTGCGCTTGGCGCGCGGGTGCGCCTGGTCGTAGACCCGCGCCAGGTGCTGGAAGTCCAGATGGGTGTAGACCTGGGTGGTGCTGATGTCCGCGTGCCCGAGCAGCTCCTGGACGGCGCGCAGGTCACCGGAAGACTCGAGCAAGTGGCTGGCGCAGGAGTGGCGCAACAGGTGCGGATGCAGATTGCGTCCAGCGCCGCGCCGCTCGGCCCACTCCCGCAGCCGCTGTTGCACGGTGCGCGGGTGGATGCGGTTGCCGCGGCGACTGACGAAGAGCGCGGGCTCGCCATCGCCGGCCAGCAGGCCCCGCACCCGCAGCCAGCGTTGGATGGCAGCCAACGCCGCGCTGCCCACGGGCACGCGGCGTGTCTTCGCACCCTTGCCGACCACGGTCAGGGTGGCGTCCTCGGGGTCGATGTCGCGGGTGTCCACGCCGATCAGCTCCGCAAGCCGGAGCCCGGAGGAATAGAACAGCTCCACCATGGCCGTGTCGCGCAGTGTCAGCGGGTCGTCGTCGCCGGCTTCGGCGTCGATCAGCGCCACGAGCTGGTCCGCATCGAAGGTGTTGGGCAATCGCTTGCCGGCCTTCGGCGGGCGCACGGTACGCGCGGGGTTCAGGCCTGCCGCACCCTCGCGCAGCAGATACTCGAATAGCGAGCGTAGGGCGGAGAGCTCGCGAGCCAGGGTGCGCGGCGAGGCACCGCCGCGATGGCGGTGGGCCATGAAGGCGCGGACCTCGCCGTCGGTCATCGCGGGCCAGTCACCAGCGCCGCGCTCGCGCCGCCAGGCCAGCAGCCGGGTCAGGTCGCGGCGGTAGCTAGCGACGGTGTGCGGCGACATCCGCCGCTCGTGGGCCAGGTGGTGCAGAAAGGCGTCCAGCCAGCGGTCGCCGGTCCTGGGCGGGTCCACCGCTGCGCCTTGTCGATGCTGCCCGTTCGCCATGGCGACGGCTTGTGCGGGACCAGCTCAGGCGGGCCGATGCGCAAGGTCCGTGAGCTTCGCGGCGACGATGTCGCCGAGTCGCTCCAAGAGCTCGGTACCCATGTCCGGCGCGAAGCGCTTCGGGTCTCGACTGCCGATGGCGAGGACGCCGGACTGCTCAGTGGCGCAGATGGGCACCAGCGCGGCGGACTGGATGGCGCGGGCATCGTTGCCGAACAGCGGCTCGGCCTGCTGCGGTGCCAGCGGGCCGCACAGGCAGCGGTCGCGGTCGACGAAGTCGATGAAGGACTGCACCAGCGGGTCGCTGGCGCGGCGCTCCGGGTCCACGGGGAAGAGCTTCAGCGCGACGGCCTGGGCGTTGAACTGCTCGCGCAATACCCCCTCCACAGCGGCGCTGGCGCGTTCCAGGTCGGGCGTGGTGATCAGGTGCACGGTGAGCTCGTGCAGCCGCGCGGACAGTTGCTCGTATTCGTGGGCGCGGGCCATCAGATGATTGAGCCGGCCGCGCTCGTGGCCGAGCTGCTCGCGCAGCACACTGATCTGGTGCTCGATCAGCGACACGGCGCCGCCGGTGCCGTGGGGTACATGGAGCTTCGCGAGCACTTCCGGGTGGTACACCAGGAAGTCCCTGTGTTGCAGCAGATAGGCGGCAACCGCTCGATCGGTGTCGTCCTCTACGCCCTCGAGCGGTCCGTCGGATGCCTTGTTGCCGCAGGATTGTCCGGACAGGGGACGGTTGGTCATGGGTCGATGTCTCCGTCGAAGACGCGGGTCGCAGGCCCGGTCATCTGCACCGGCTGCCCGTCCGAGCCCCAATGTATCACAAGGGTTCCTCCCGGAAGCTGCACCGCCACCTCGGCGTCGAGAACGCCCCAGAGGCGGCCGGCGACCACCGCCGCGCAGGCGCCTGTGCCGCAGGCCAGTGTCTCGCCTGCGCCGCGCTCCCAGACGCGGAGGCGAATCCGATCGCGCTCCAACACCTGCATGAAGCCGACGTTGACCCGTTGCGGAAATCGCGGGTGACCCTCGATGCGCGGCCCCAGGCTCGTCACCGGTGCATGTTCCACGTCGCCGACCCGCAACACGGCGTGCGGATTGCCCATGGAGACGGCGGCG
>JANQFX010000020.1 GCA_028277725.1 Thiohalocapsa sp. | reverse complement strand
GGAGACAGCGTGCGCCACGTCTTCGGGGCAGCCAATGCGCCTCACCGGTATGGATTGGATCATCTCCTTGGTGCGCGGACTGTCGGGTGGATTCACGCGGTTGAAGGTGTCGGTGGCGATCGGACCTGGGCCGATCGCGTTGACGGTGATCCCATAGGGCGCGAGTTCCAAGGCCCATACCCGTGTCATCGAGATGACGCCGCCCTTCGTGGCTGCGTAGGACGTGCGCAGTTCGCGGCCGAGCGCGGCCCGGCTCGTGATGTTGACGATCCGACCGAAGCCGGCGGCCTTCATCCCGGGCAGAACCGCCTGCGTGCACTGCAGCGTGCAGCGCAGGTTCACTTCCGCCATCTTCGTCAGATCTTCGAAGCTGGTGTCCTCGATGGAAGACGCTCGAGCGAAGGCGACGTTGTTGATCAGGCGAGTCACCCGGTGACGCGAGGTGATCTCGTCCAGGACCGCGGCCGTATCCTCGGCCTTTGATAGGTCCACTTCGTAGTCGGTGATCTCGCTCTCTTCCTTCGGTGCAGCGAGGTCGAGATTGAAGACGCGGAGGCCTTGTTCGGCGAGCCATCGCGCTGTCGTTCTGCCGATGCCATTGCTCGCACCGGTGATGATGGTGGCTCCCGCCATACTGTGCTCTCCAAAGTTCCTCTTGTGACGGCCAGCGGCACTCTGACGCAGGTCGCGTGAGCGACGGCCTCGGCCGTGGACGTCAATTGCCCTGGCTGATGCGTATCAGCTGGGACGTAGACGAGCGGGTCAGCAAAGGCTTCAACTCCGCCTCGATCTCTCGCGCCTCCTGCCACAAGCTGGCGACGACGTTCTCACGCCTCGGAGGCTGCATTCGGGTGGTGATTGCGGCCACGCTCACGGCGGCGATAGGGATGCCGTCTTCTCGATGAATTGGAACGGCCACGGCGCTCATGCCGGGGATAACCTTGCCGTCGTTGAGCGCGTAGCCAAGCCGACAGGACGTGGAGATCATCTCTTGGAGGGCGATCTCGTCGACTCCAAATTGCATACGTTTTCCGGTCTGGGCCGCGACGAGCAGCTCCCTCTCCTCGTCCGGAAGAAAGGCGAGCAATGCCAGGCTTCCGGCGCCAACGCCCAGCGGCCGACGGTCGCCCGCCTTCAGCGTCAGGGTCTTGATCGGGAAGGAGCCTTCGCGGCGCGCAAGGCAGACCGCCTCATCATCGTCGCGAAGCGTGAGGTAGACGGTGTCCTGGGTCCGTTCGCAGAGGCGCCGAAGCGCCGGCTCTGCGATATTGGCCAGACCGAAGCGGTTGCCGGCGCAGGCCGCCCAGGAGACGATCTTCATGCTGAGGAAGAACCGTCCGGTTGTCTCGTCCTGGACAGCGAGATCGTGAGTAACGAGCCCGGCGAGGACGCGATGTACCGTTGCCTTGCCCAGCCCGGTGGCGCGCACCACGTCGGCTAACCTCAAGCCTTCGACCGAAGAGTCCGCGAGAGCGGAGAGAACCATGGTGGCACGGCCGATATTCTGGTGAGTGCCCTTTTCGATCGTATCGCTTCCCGGCACGCCGGTCTCCTTCTCCATTCTCGGCCCGAACCGTCGCGGCAGCGCCGATGTTCGCTGCTGTTGACAGCAATATATCATGAAATATATGTTCCAATATATGTTCCATTGAGCCGAACGACAATATCGATAAACGGAACATCTTTCGAGTGAGAGGGGCTAGTCGTAGATGTCGCGTGTAATGCAACCGCAAGGTGTTGTCTTGGCGCAAGGCGGTGCCGAGCCAGGAGTCTTTGCGGCCTGTTCTGCGGGATCTGACGCGGGCAAGGGCCTTGCGGCTGGCGGCATACAGATATGAGCCCGTCGCGGAATTGTTGGTCGGACCGGGCGCCTCGAGGCCTTCTTGTTTTTCCGCCTCTGGACGTTCCGCTCGATCATCGCCTCCGAGTGCGCGTCGCCGAGGCGAGCGGCGGAGGCCTGCGATGATCCTCGTATCTCTCAGCGGCCCCGTATCTCTCAGCGGAAGGCAGGTTTCGTTTCCTCTTCCCGATTCCCCTGTTTCAGGAAGCAGAGGCGCGCTGGCAGGCAGGTCGACCAGTTCGACGGCGGACCGGGCCGGTGCCAGGCGCAGCAAACGCCATGCATCTTATGGCGAAGCCCGCAGCACCACGCGGTCATTCCGCGATATCGAAGCCTGGGTATCAGGCAGGAACAAAGGCGCAGGACAAGGAGATCTACTTCATGACGCATGCGGTGGCTGAGGCCAGCACAGCGGTCGATACGGCGCGCGTGATCACCGGCGGCGATGCCATGGCCGAGATGTTCAGGCTGGCGGGCGCCGGTCCCATGTTCGGCATGGGCGGCTTTCAGCTCTTGCCCTTCTACGAAGCGATCCGCAGGCTCGGCCTGACGCATCACCTCATCAATGACGAACGCTGCGGGATCTTCGCGGCCGATGCCTATGCCCGCGTGACCGGCAGGCCAGGGGTCTGTGACGCGACGCTCGGCCCGGGCGCCACCAACCTAGTTACCGGTCTTGTCGAATCCCTCAACGCCGGGATCCCTCTCGTGGTGGTGGTCGGCGACACCCACCGGGATCACAGCTGGAAGAACATGACCCAAGAGGGCCGCCAACAGGAGATACTGCGACCGGCGGTCAAAGAGCTGATCCGTGTCGAGCGGGTCCAGCGAATCCCCGAGCTCATTCGCCGGGCCTACGCGGTCGCAACCTCGGGACGGCCGGGTCCCGTGATCCTCGACGTGCCCGAGGACGTCTGCCATGACGAGCATGCCTTCGGTGCCGAGGACTTCTGGATCGACGAGGCTACCTTGAGCGTGCAGGCGCGCCGCTTCAGACCGGCCGCCGAGGACGTCGAAAGAGCTGCCGCTCTGATTGCCAAGGCGCGCCGACCGCTCCTCCTGGTGGGCGGTGGAGTACACGTCTCTCGTGCATACGAAGCCCTGCGAGACTTCTGCGAGAGCCAGTCTATCCCGGTTGCGCATACGATCTCCGGAAAAGGCAGCATCCCCTGTAGCCACCCCCTTTCCTCCGGCGTGTTTGGCCGCTATTCGCGCATCGCCAACGACCTGATCGTGACGTCGGACTGCCTGATCGTCGTCGGCTGCAAGCTCGGCGAGATTGCAACCAAGCGCTTCGAGCTGCCGCCTCGCGGCATCTCATTGGTTCACTTGGACATCGTCCCGGAGGAGATCGGCCGTACGACCCCTGCCGACGTGGCGCTGGTCGGCGATGCCCGTCTCGGCTTGGAAGATCTGAATGAGGCGCTGAGCGGAGATGCACGGGCGGCGGGATCGGCACGCGCGGACTATGCGGCGGAGGTCACGACGCGCATGGCCGAATGGCGCCGGAAGGCCGAGAACCAGCTACATTCCGAGGAAGTGCCGATTCACATGGCGCGCCTGATGCAGGAATTGAACGAAACCCTGCCCCCGGAATCGATCCTGGTCGTGGACGGCGGCTTTGCCGGGCATTGGGGCGGCCTCCTGTACGACACCAAGGGCGCCGGCCGTCGCTTTATCGCCGACCGCGGTTTCGCGTCGATCGGCTACGGCCTGCCGGGAGCGCTCGGAGCCCAGTGCGGGGCAGCTGACTGGCCGGTGGTTGGAATCACCGGGGACGGCGGATGCAACATGGTCATCGGTGAACTGGAGACCGCCCGTCGCGCCGGTACGCCCTTCACCCTGATCGTCGTGAACAATGCCGCCTCTGGCTACGTGAAGGCCCTGCAGCATGCCGTCTTCGGCAGCAGCAGCTATCAGTCGTCCGATCTGGTGGAGCTTGACTACGCTGAGATCGCTCGCAGCTTCGGGTGCCAGGGCATCCGGGTCGAAGCGCCCGGAGACATCGCAGGAGCGATCCGCAGCGGCATCGAGAACCGAAGCTCGCCGACGATCATCGACGTCGTCGTTACCCGCGATCCGGCCCGAATGTTGCCGGGCGTCGACAACCGCACGCTCAAAGTCAAGAAAGGTGACCGACCCGTCTAAGT
>JANQFX010000032.1 GCA_028277725.1 Thiohalocapsa sp. | reverse complement strand
TCGTCAACAACGTCCGGTTCCGCAACGGAGAGCAAGTCGTCGATCAGCAAGACAGGGTCGCCGCCTGAGTGGCGGTACACCAGATTTGACAATAACTCGGAGACGGTGGCGAAGTGGCGCAAGCGCGAGGGTGTCCAGGATGCCTCGCATTGTCCGCATCGGCTGCAGACCACGCTCACGCCGGCGCAGGAGGCGGTGGTGGTGCAGCTGCGCAAGACGGCATGGCTGCCGCTCGATGATCTGCTGTCCTTGGTCAAGGAGTTCATCAACGCCGAGGTGTCGCGCTCAGGCTTGGATCGCTGCCTGCGCCGTCACGGCGTTTCCCGCTTGGTCGATCTGCAGCCCAAGGAGGAGACGCCAAAGCAGCCCGCGAAGGGCTTCAAGGACTACACGCCCGGCTTCGTGCACGTGGATGTGAAGTATCTGCCGCAGATGGTCGATGAGGACCGGCGCACCTACCTGTTCGTGGCCATCGACCGCGCCTCGCGCTGGGTCTACCTTGAGCGCCTGGCGGATAAGTCCGCGCACAGCGCGCACGCCTTCGTCCAGCGTCTGCTCAAGGCCGCGCCGTTCAAGATCAACACGGTGCTGACCGACAACGGCAAGGAGTTCACCGACCGCTTCTGCGCCACCGGGGAGCGTCAGCCCACCGGTCGACACCCCATCGACCGTCTCTGCACCGAGCAGGCCATCGAGCACCGCTTGATCAAACCCGCTCACCCGCAAACCAACGGCATGGTCGAGCGCTTCAACGGTCGCATCAGCGATGTGCTCAAAACCACCCGCTTCCGCTCCGGTGAACACCTCGAAGACACCCTGCAACGCTACGCGGCGCTCTACAATCACCATATCCCCCAACGCAACCTCGGCCACGTCAGCCCCGTTCAGGCGCTCAAGCAATGGCATCAGAAGCAACCGGATCTGTTCCTGATCGATCCTTGTAATCTTCCGGGACCTAACATGTAGGCGCGCCGATAATCGCTCATTGGCCTGAGGCAAAAGGTGGAACCGCTGCGCTTGTTCCACCCTACACCTACTGGTAGGCCGAAAAACGCTTGAACGCCTGCACCTCTTTGGCCAGGTGGATCAAAATGAACAGCTCGTCGAGCTGCCCGCGCAACGCGATCAACATCGGCGCCTTATCGCGCTCCTCGTTGGCGCGGATGATCTGGGCGACGATTTCGCGGCTCTTATTGCGCAACTCCGTGCCCAGGGTGTATGTGTGGTACCGCGAGAAGCCGGCGACCACCTTCTCGAAGTGCACGGCCACGTCCATGGCCTGCTTGTAGATCGGCAGATGCTCGTAGCGCGCCATGAAGCCTCAAGCCCGCAAAGATCGCGCTGCGCGCGAGCAGGGGGGAAGTATCCCCCCTGCTCCCCCCTCGAAGGGCCGAATCATCCAAATCACCGAATGACCCAGGTCGCCTGCCGCCCCAACTTGCCAGCCCCGAGTCCCATCAAGCCCAGTGCCAGCAGCACCGCCGTCCCAGGCAACGGGACGGCGGCGATTTGTCCGGGGCGAACTGCCCAACCGTAGTACTGGCTGCCCTTATTGACGACGCCCTGGATGCCACCGTGGGACTTCACAGGCTTTAGGATTTCCTCCTGTCGGCCTGCGCGAAAGCAATAATCATGCCTTACTCACGAAAGTGTCGTGCAAATAGCCACTTGGATGTATTGGGTGATCTCTGCGCGAATCCGCGGGATCGAAACTGTAAAGCTATCTGACAGCATCAGCGCCTGCTCGTCGGTCCGGGGCACTGCGGAATCAAGATGCGATCACCCGTCGCGGCAACGCGCCTATGTCCCGAACCCACGACCCATTGCCGCAAAGCGCCTCATCGCACAAACCCGCGGCCAAGCACCATGTCGATGCCACGCAGAATCGCATCGAGTCGAGCGGTGACAGTCTGCTCGTCTATCCGGCGGAAATGCTCCGACAGCACGCGCACGCAAAGCTCATCGGTCGGCAAACCGCACTGTTTGGCCTCGTGGCCAGCCTTGGCATAGAGATCGTCCGGGATGGAGATTGTCAGCTGTCGGCACGCGGCAGGGTGCCGAGGGCAAGGGCAGGAAGGCGCGAACCGACCTCAGGCGGTGACGCCGAGGGTCTGGTGGATCTGCCCCACCACCAGCGGGTGCAGGCCGACCGCCTCGGCGAACTGCCGCAGGTACTGCTTCTCGGCGTCGGTGTCGACCTCGACCGCCAGCAGCGATGCGGCGTAGACCTGTGCCGCCACCTCCTGATCCGGGATCTCGGCGGCGAAGGCCTGGACGTTCAGCGGCGCCTGCATCTGCTGCATCACCCACTGCTGCATGCCCTGATCGGCACCGGACTCCTGCAGCTTACCGACGATGCGCTGCATTTCGTCCGGGGAGATCTGGCCGTCGGACTTGGCGGCGTTGATCATGCCCTCGAGCACCAGCTGGGCGGTGGACTCCAGCGCCTCTTCCTCCGCCGTGTTCTGCGGCGCACGCATGCCGAGCGGCATATCGCCTCCGGACCAGGGCCCCTGGGACGAAGCCGCCGCGCCGCCGGACATGAGGCCGCCGAGCAGGTCGGCCAAACCACCGCCCTGAGCACCACCCTGACCGCCACCGGGGCCGGCGACCGCCTGCTGCTCACCGGCGGCGGTCATGGCCTTCATGGCGACGCTGGCGAGCACCGCGAGCATACCTCCCTGCACGGCGCCCTTGCCGCCGCCCATGAGGGAGCCGAGCACGGCGCCGATGCCGCCCGCCTGGCCGGGATGCTGGGCGGCGTTGCCGAGCCCCCCCTTGACCATGCTGAAGATGTCATCGAGCATGCCAGCGCCGCCCGGCATGCCGCCTCCCATGCCGCCCGCGGGCGCACCGCCACCGGTCATGCCGCCGAAACCGCCGCGCTGCAGTTGCTCCAGCGCGCTGCCGATCCGGTTGCCCGCAGACGGGGCCATGGCGCTCTGCATAAAGGCGCCGACGAGACTGCCGAAGTTGCTCATTTCCCGATCCTCAGTAGGTTGGAAGGCGCCGGGGCGCCCTTGCGGTCACAGCTCTAGGAAACCACGAACAATGCCTTCAGCGGCATTCTTCGAGTGCGAAGCGGTCATTCTAACCAAGTATTGGGGTCGGACTTGTCATCCGCCCAACCGTTTCAACAGCATCGGCGCCTCCTCTCGATCTGGGAACTCCTGATCTGGTGAGCGAAGGAACGCAACGCCCTCAGCGCGGACGCGCGCCTGTCAGATGAACACGACCGAATCCCCGGGCGCGAGGCCGAGCACATTGTCCGCCCGCCCCTGGTTGACGGCGATTTCCACCAGGCCGAAGGCGTTCCGGTACCAGAACGCCCCACCACAGGGGACATCGGAGAAGGTGCGCGCCCGGTACAAACGCCGTCCCGCGGCCAAGATCGTCTGGTCTGTGTCCAGACTCCCCGCGTCGGTGCCGACCATCAGGTTGCCGTAGTGATCGACATAACAGATCGCGGCGGACTCGGCTGGCCAGTCAGCGCCCACCAGCCGCGAGAGGTCCGCCGTCTCGGCCTCGGGCAACTTGCCAGCCAGGATGCGATGAGCGATCGGAAGGAAGAGGTCGCGCCCGTGAAAGGAGGCGGACATCCCTTGCGGACGCCAGAGGACACGCCACACCCGAGCCGCGGAACCCAGGCGCCGAATCATCGGCAGCAGCAGGCCATTGTCCGGCCCCAGCCACCAATCGTCGCCGCACTGCAGGGCAAGCACGTCGCGCTCGGAGCCGACCCCCGGATCGACGATGCACAGGTACAGTGTCTTAGATGGCATCCCACGGATCAGCCCTGGCAGCAGGAAACCGGACAGGTCCGGGCGAAACGGGACGAGGTCGGAGATCAACTCCACCAGCGGAACCGGCGCAGGATTCTCCGGGGGCGCCGTCGGCGCACCGGCGCTGTGCAGCAGCGCGATCTGCCCGACGTAGGGACTGCGACCGAAGTCCGTGACCAAAGCGAGGCGCCGCGGGCGCTCGGTGGATGACAGGTGGATCACGAGACGAGGACCATATCGAATCCACACAAGAAAAAGACCGGCGAATGCCGGCCTTTGGGCTGGTACGCGACCACCAGCACCTGTCGGCGCTGGTCTTGCGCGCTACACCGCCTCGAGCTCGTCTTCATCCAACTCGTCTTCGATGACGGGCCGATCAACCAATTCCACGTAGGCCATCGGGGCCGCATCGCCGGCACGGAAACCGCACTTGAGGATACGCAGATACCCGCCCGGGCGGGCCTGATAGCGCGGACCCAGCTCGGTGAAGAGCTTGCCGACGGCCTCCTTGTCGCGCAGCCGCGCGAATGCGAGCCGACGATGGTGGACCGAATCCTCTTTGCCGAGGGTGATCAGGGGCTCAGCCACGCGGCGGAGCTCCTTCGCCTTCGGCAAGGTGGTCTTGATCAGCTCATGGCGAATCAACGACCCAGCCATATTGCGGAACATGGCATCGCGATGCGAGCTGTTTCGATTGAGTTGTCTGCCGGCCTTACGATGGCGCATGGTCTATTTCCGTGAATGTGATGAGAGCGGTGATGCGTTCAGCGAACCCAGCGCCTACTTGACCATGAGCTCTTCGATGTTCTCCGGCGGCCAGTTGTCCAGACGCATGCCGAGCGACAGGCCGCGGGTTGCCAGGACGTCCTTGATCTCGGTGAGCGATTTCTTGCCGAGATTGGGCGTCTTCAGCAGCTCCACTTCGGTCCGCTGGATCAGGTCGCCGATCAGGTAAATGTTCTCGGCCTTGAGGCAGTTGGCGGACCTGACGGTCAGCTCCAACTCATCGACCGGCCGTACGAGGATCGGATCGAACGGCGGCTCCTTCGGCGCGAAGTCCGCAGGCGCATCGGCACCCGTGGTCGCATCCAGATCGACGAAACTCGACAGCTGATCGCGCAGGATGGATGCAGCGCGCTGAATCGCCTCCTGGGGATCGATGGTACCGTTGGTCTCGATATCGATGACTAGTCGATCCAGGTCGGTACGCTGTTCCACGCGCGCGGCCGGGACCTCGATGGCAACACGCCGCACCGGGCTGAACGATGCATCCAGCGGCAGCTTGCCGATGGGACGGTCCTCCCCGGACTCCTGCTCGCGCTGTGTCGCCGGCTCGTAGCCGCGGCCTCGCCGAACGGTCAGCGTCATGCTGAGCTCGGTTTCGCCGGTCAGCTCGGCGATGACCAGATCGGGGTTCGCCACCTCGGCCGTGTGGTCGAGGGCGATGTCGGCCGCCGTGACAGGCCCTGGCCCCACCTTGCTCAGGGTAAAGGTCGCCTCGTCACGCCCGTTGAGCGAGAACGCCAGGTCCTTCAGGTTCAGCAGGATCTCGAGCACGTCCTGCTGCACTCCCTCAATGGTCGTGTACTCGTGCAGGATGCCCTGGATCTCCACCTCGGTCACCGCGCAGCCGTCCATGGACGACAACAGGATGCGGCGAAGCGCATTGCCCAGCGTATGCCCGAAACCGCGCTCCAAGGGCTCCAAAGAGACGCGCGCTCTATGTTGCGACCCCTCAACGGCCTCGACTTTGACGATCCGTGGCTTGAGGAACTCGCTTCCGGCGTCTGCCATTCTTGATACCTCTGGGATGCCTTACTTCGAGTACAGCTCGACGATCAGCGACTCGTTGATGTCTGCGGGCAGGTCGGCACGGTCGGGCAGGCGCTTGAACACGCCCTTGGCGGCCTTGGTGTCGACTTCGATCCAGTCCGCGAAGCCGTACTGTTCCGCCAACGCCATGGCGTTCTGGACACGAACCTGCTTCTTGGCCTTCTCGCGGACTTCCACTTCATCTTCGGGCGAGCAGACGAAGGACGGCACCGTGACCACCGTGCCGTTGACCGCCACACCCTTGTGACTGATGAGCTGCCGCGCCTCGGCTCGGGTGGAGCCGAACCCCATCCGGAACACCACGGAGTCCAGGCGCTGTTCCAGCAGACGCAGCAGGTTTTCACCGGTCGCGCCCTTGATGCGAGCCGCTTCCTTGTAATAGTTGCGGAACTGCCTCTCCATCACGCCGTACATGCGGCGCACCTTCTGCTTTTCCCGCAGCTGGAGACCGTAGTCCGAGATGCGTCGGCGGCGGTCCTGAGACTGCCCCGGCACCTTTTCCATGTTGCACTTGGATTCCAGTGCACGAGCGCGGCTCTTCAGCCCGAGGTCGACACCCTCGCGCCGCGCCAGCTTGCAGGTCGGTCCGACGTACCTAGCCATGACGAAACTCCAATCAGACGCGCCGCTTCTTCGGCGGGCGGCAACCGTTATGCGGAATGGGCGTGACGTCAGTGATGCTCGCCACTTTGAACCCAGCGTTGTTGAGCGCGCGGACCGCGGACTCACGCCCCGGGCCGGGGCCCTTGACGTTCACGTCGAGATTGACGACGCCGAACTCCTTCGCCGCGGCACCGGCCCGAGAGGCCGCAACCTGTGCTGCGAAGGGCGTGCTCTTACGAGAGCCGCGGAAGCCAGAGCCGCCAGCGGTCGCCCAGGCCAGGGCATTGCCCTGCCGATCCGTAATCGAGATGATGGTGTTGTTGAAGGAGGCGTGGACGTGTGCGATCCCGTCCGCAACCTGCTTCTTCACCTTCTTTTTCGTTTTAACTTGCTTAGCCACGAGATGCTCCGGGATCAGCGCGCGGCGCGCGCCCATCGATAGTCAGTAAAAGCCGCCCCGCCCTCGGGGTCTCAGCGCTTGATGGGACGACGCGGCCCCTTCCGGGTGCGGGCGTTGGTCCGAGTGCGCTGGCCACGCAACGGCAGGCCGCGACGATGCCGAATGCCGCGATTTGCGCCGAGGTCCATCAATCGCTTGATGTTCATGGAGATCTCACGACGCAGATCGCCCTCGACGCTGTACTTGGCGACTTCCGCGCGAAGACGCTCGATCTCGTCCTCGGACAGATCCTGAATACGCGTGGACTCCGGTACATTCGCCGCTTCGCAGATGCGAGCGGAGCGTGTCCGGCCGATTCCGTAGATAGCGGTCAGCGCGATGACTGCGTGCTTCCGGTCCGGTATGTTGACGCCGGCGATACGAGCCATGGCGACGACTCCTCAAGTTAGTGCTGTGGCGCGACATAAACCGCGCATTATATCAACCTACACAAACAAAGGCAACCGCGGTGACGCGGTCGACGCCTCGTTGCGCGTGCTCGGGCTCAGCCCTGACGCTGCTTGTGGCGCACGTCCTTGCAGATCACACGCACCGTCCCGTGACGGCGAATGATTTTGCAGTGACGGCAGACCTTCTTTACCGATGCCTGTACTTTCATGGTCTTCTCCCCTGGACCGCCAACGGGCGGTGACCCCGACGGCCAGATGCTGACGAAGCACCCGACGACACTTGGGTCGATACGGTTATACGATCCCGACTCGCACGCCCGGGCCGGGCGCGCCTCGAAACACCCCGGGCGCCGCGTACGACGGACCCCATTGCCTTCGAGCGCCGAGACGTTCGAAGCGATGTGCACGACAGAAGCATCAGCTCCCGGCTCGCGCGTCGAAACTGATCTGTTGACACCCGACCCAACCAGGGCGGCCTCGAGCTCAGGCCCTGCGCGATCTGCAGCGGCCGTCGCTACGGAGACCGCGCACCGGCCGACAGCGAACGACGGTGACTCCAGTCGACGTGCCGTTGACGGCGGAGGCAAGCCCTGGGGTGTCAGGGCATCAACGGGTCAATCCACTGCCCGGCGATTTCAGATTGGCCTTCTTCATCAGACCCTCGTATTGGTGAGACATCAAATGCGCCTGCACCTGGGCCATGAAGTCCATCACCACGACCACCACGATCAGAAGCGATGTTCCGCCGAAGTAGAACGGCACGTTCCAGCCGACGATCAAGAACTCCGGCAGCAGACAGACCGCGGTGATGTAGATGGCACCAGCCGCCGTCAGGCGCGTCATCACCGCATCGATGTACCGCGACGTCTGCTCGCCGGGGCGGATGCCCGGGATGAAGGCGCCGGAGCGTTTCAGATTGTCGGCCGTGTCCTTCGAGTTGAACACGAGCGCGGTGTAGAAGAAGCAGAAGAAGATGATGGCTGCCGCGTACAAGATGACGTAGATCGGCTCACCGGGCGACAGTTTGGCCGTGATGTCCGCCAGCCAGCGCAGGTTTTCCGACTGCCCAAACCACTGACCCAGGGTCCCCGGGAAGAGGATGATGCTGGACGCGAAGATGGGCGGAATCACGCCGGCCATGTTGAGCTTTAGCGGCAGATGCGTGCTCTGCGCTGCCATCATGCGACGCCCCTGCTGTCGCCGCGCGTAGTTCACGGTGATGCGCCGCTGACCTCGCTCGACGAACACGACGAACGCGGTCACTGCCAACGCCAGGGCGAAGAGTGCAAGCACGGTGATAGCATTCAGCTCACCCGTGCGCACGAGCTCCAAGGTGCCGCCAACCGCCGCCGGCAGCCCAGCCACGATGCCCGCAAAGATGATCAGTGAGATTCCGTTGCCGATACCACGCTCGGTGATCTGTTCGCCGAGCCACATCAGGAACATGGTCCCTGTCACGAGCGAGACAGTGGCAGTGAACACGAACCCGAAACCCTGCTGCACGACGATGGGCGAGCCGCCGGCCGTCTGCCCCTGAAGCGCCATGGAGATCCCGATCGCCTGGAAGGTGGCGAGGGCAACGGTGCCGTACCGCGTGTACTGGGTGATCTTGCGTCGGCCGGATTCGCCCTCTTTCTTCAGCTGTTCCAGCTTCGGGATCACGGCCGCCATCAGCTGCATGATGATGCTTGCAGAGATGTAGGGCATGATGCCGAGGGCGAGGATGCTCGCACGCTCCAAGGCGCCGCCGGAGAACATGTTGAACATGTCCAGGATGGAGCCCTGGTTCTGATCGAACAGAACCGCGAGCGCCTCGGGGTTGACACCGGGAACCGGGATAAAGGTACCGATGCGATAGACCAGCAGCGCCCCGACCACGAACAGCAGCCGCTGACGTAGTTCCGTGAGCCTGCCCATCCCGGCGAGGGACTGCATGGACGGTGCGCTACCTTTTGCCATCGGGCCCTCTTCTTGACCGCTACTTCAGATCGTACCTTACCGCGAGACCGCGCTCAGCCTTCGGAGACCGAGCCACCGGCCGCTTCGATGTCCGCCTTGGCACCCGCCGTGACTGCCACACCGCTCACGCTGAATGCTCGGCTCACCGCTCCGGACTTGACGATCTTCACGCGCTTGATGCCACGCCCGATCAGACCAGCCTTGCGGAGACTGTCCAGGGACACCTCGTTGCCCTCGATCGACTCGAGCTCGCCGAGACGGATCTCGTCGCGCTCGAGCGCCCGGCGCGAGCGGAAGCCCACCTTGGGCAAGCGTCGCTGCAGGGGCATCTGACCGCCCTCGAAGCCAAGCTTGTGGAAGCCGCCGGAGCGGGACTTCTGGCCCTTGTGGCCGCGCCCACAGGTCTTGCCCAGGCCGCTGCCGATGCCACGGCCGACCCGCTTCCGATCGGACTTGCTACCCGGCGCGGGCTTCAGTTCGTTGAGACGCATCTCAGTTCTCCGTGACCTCGGTCACCATGTAGGAGACCTTGTTCAGCATGCCGCGTGTCGCGGGGGTGTCCTCGACTTCCACGATCTGGTGCATGCGGCGCAGGCCCAAGCCCCGCACGCAAGCCTGATGGGTCTTCAGCCGACCATGGATGCCGCGCCGCAATTGCACACGCATCATCTTCTTGTCTGTTGCGGGCGCATTCACGAGAGGATCTCCTCTACAGTCTTGCCACGCTTGGCCGCAACATACTCGGCGTCGACCATCTCGGACAGACCATTGATGGTGGCCTGAACCACGTTCATGGCATTGTTGGTGCCGATGCACTTCGCGAGCACGTTCTGTACGCCGACCACCTCGAACACGGCACGCATGGCACCGCCGGCAATGATGCCGGTACCCTCGGACGCGGGCTGCATGTAGACGCGTGCCGCGCCGTGGCGGCCGACCAGCGGATACTGCAGTGTGCTGCCCTTCAGGCGCACGTCCACCATGTTCTTGCGGGCGGATTCCATGGCCTTCTGGATGGCGACGGGCACCTCACGCGCCTTGCCGGTACCGAAGCCCACCCGGCCCTTGCCGTCGCCGACGACGGTCAACGCACCGAAGCCGAATACACGACCACCCTTGACGACCTTTGCGACCCGGTTGACGGAAATCAGCTTTTCCAGCAGATCGTCGCCATCGGGCCTTGGATTCATTGCTGCCATTGCCGATTCCTCAGAACTTGAGTCCGTTTTCACGCGCCGCGTCGGCGAGCGCCTTCACACGGCCATGATACTTGTAGCCCGAACGGTCGAAACTGACCTGCTCGACACCCGCAGCCCGCGCACGCTCTGCGACGATCTTGCCGATCGATGCAGCAGCAGCCTGGTTGCCCGAATGCCCTTCGGCCGTCTGCCGGTACTCCTTGTCCAGGGTCGAGGCGCTGGCGATGACACGATCGCCCTCGGGCGCGATGACCTGCGCGTAGATGTGGCGGGGCGAGCGGAAGATACAGAGCCGGTGCGCGCCAAGCTCGCGGATCTTTGCCCGAGCCTTGGTCGCCCGGCGCAAACGAGATTGCTTCTTGTCCATTGCTTGGCCCTATTTCTTCTTCGCTTCTTTGCGCACGACGTGCTCATCGGAATAGCGCACACCCTTGCCCTTGTATGGCTCAGGCGGACGGTATGCCCGAATCTCCGCTGCGACCTGCCCAACCCGCTGCTTGTCGGCCCCCTTGACGACGATCTCGGTCGCCGCCGGGGTCTCGATCTCGATGCCCTCGGGAATCGGATAGTCGACGGGGTGGGAGAAACCGAGGGACAGGTTCAACACCTTACCCTTGGCTTGAGCGCGATAACCGACGCCGACCAGCGTCAGTTTCTTCTCGAAGCCCTGGCTGACGCCGGTGACCATGTTGTTGAGCAGCGCTCGGGTCGTACCCGCCATGGCCCAGTGCTCGGGGCGGCCGCCTTGGGGGGCCACCTGCAGGGCGCCGTCATCGACCTCGACCGAGACCGTGTTGTGGACCTGCCAGGAAAGGTTGCCCTTGGGACCCTTCACCGACACCTGCTGACCGTCGATCTTGAGGTCGACGCCCTTCGGCAGGCTGATCGGCGCTTTTGCGATTCTTGACATGCTCAGCCTCCGATTAGGCCACGTAGGCGATGATTTCGCCGCCGTGACCAGCATCGCGGGCCGCGCGGTCGGTCATCAGGCCACGGGAGGTGGAAACGATGGCGATACCAAGGCCACCCCAGACGCGGGGCAGCTCGTCACGGCCGCGGTAGATGCGCAGGCCGGGGCGCGAGACGCGCTTGAGCTCTTCGATGACGGGCTTACCGCGGAAGTACTTGAGCCGCAGCTCCAACTCCTGCTTACCCTCGACCTCGCGCTCTGCGAAATCGGTGACGTAACCCTCGTCCTTCAGCAGTGCGGCGATCGCCTTCTTCTGCTTCGAGGATGGCATGCGGATCGTGATCTTACCGCGCGCCTGGCCATTGCGAATCCGCGTCAGCAGATCCGCGATGGGATCGGACATACTCACGATTTGTGCTCCCAGGGTCAGTCCACTTCCAATGAAGCGCGATACCCAGTAGTTCGACGGCTCCGCCGTGGACCCGCCAGTGACCCCGTCACCGGGGAGGAAGATCTACCAAGACGCCTTGACGACACCCGGGGCATCGCCACGCATCACCGCCTCACGCAGCTTGTTGCGGCACAGGCCGAACTTGCGATACACGGCATGAGGCCGGCCGCTCACGCGACAGCGGCGCTGCTTGCGCGCAGGGCTCGCATCACGCGGCAGCTTCTGCAGTGCGACGACTGCTTCGTCGACTGCCTCCGGCTCAGCGGTGCGATCGTTGATGATGGCCTTCAGCCGCTCGCGCTTGGCCGCGAAGCGAGCCGCCGTCCGTGCCCGCTTCTGCTCGCGGGCGATCATGCTCTTCTTTGCCATAACTCGTCTAAGTCCGGAATGGGAAGTTGAAGGCGCTCAGGAGCGCGCGACCTTCCTCATCCGTCTGGGCGGTGGTCGTGATGGTCACGTCCAACCCACGGATGGCATCGATCTTGTCGTAATCGATTTCAGGGAAGATGATTTGCTCGCGCACGCCCATCGAGTAGTTGCCACGCCCATCGAACGCCTTCGGGCTGAGCCCGCGGAAGTCCCGGACACGCGGAATGGAGACATTGATGAGCCGGTCGAGGAACTCGTACATGCGCTCACGACGCAGCGTCACCTTGCAACCAATGGGCCAGCCCTCGCGGATCTTGAACCCCGCGACGGACTTGCGCGCCTTGGTCACAAGCGGCTTCTGACCGGAGATCTTGGTCAGGTCACCGACCGCGTGCTCCATGATCTTTTTGTCGTTGATCGCCTCGCCGACGCCCATGTTGAGCGTGACTTTGACGAGTCTCGGCACCTGCATGACGCTCTGGTAACCAAAGCGCTCCTGCAATTGGCCGACGACCTGCTCCCGGTATTGTGTTGCGAGTCTGGACATATCGGTACTATTCAAACGTCGACGACTTCACCGTCGGACTTGTAAACCCGCACCTTCCTGCCGTCGCCGAGAACCTTGAAACCGACCCGGTCCGCACCGCCCTTGGCGGGGTTGAACAGGCCGACATTCGACACGTGCATCGGCATCTCTTTGTCCATGATGCCGCCGGAGATGCCCCTTTGCGGATTGGCCTTCTGGTGCTTCTTCGCGATGTTGACGTTCTCGACCACCACGTGATCGGCGTCCAACACGCGCAGCACCCTGCCCCGCTTACCCTTGTCCTTGCCGGCGATAACCATGACGTCATCGCCCACCTTGATCTTGCGCATAGCCTAGAACCTTATCCGCCGCGGTGCCGTCAGAGCACTTCGGGCGCCAGCGAGATGATTTTCATGAAGCGTTCGCCACGCAGCTCACGCGTCACCGGGCCGAAGATACGGGTGCCGATGGGCTGATTCTGGTTGTTCAGCAGGACCGCGGCGTTGCCGTCGAAACGGATCAACGAGCCGTCCGCACGGCGAACACCCTTGCGCGTACGCACGACGACGGCGTTGAAGACGTCGCCCTTCTTGACCTTGCCCCGCGGGATTGCATCCTTGACGGTCACCTTGACGATGTCGCCGATGTTGGCGTACCGCCGGTGCGAGCCACCGAGGACCTTGATGCATTGCACGGACCGGGCGCCGCTGTTGTCGGCGACCCCGAGGCGGGTTTGCATTTGAATCATTGTTCCGACCTACCTCTACAAAACTTCGACATCGCTCAAGGCTCGCGCGGGATCGGGGACACGCCTGCTCAGCGTGCCTTCTCGACGACCTCGACCAGACGCCAGCACTTCGTCTTCGACAGCGGGCGGCACTGCTCGACCCGCACCAAGTCGCCGTTGTTGCACTCGTTCTGCTCGTCGTGTGCGTGCAGCTTCATCGAGCGCCGCAGAAACTTGCCATACAGCGGGTGCTTCACACGACGCTCGACCAGCACGGTGATGGTCTGCTCCATGGCGTTGCTCACCACACGGCCGCTCAGGGTGCGATTACTGTTTTCCTCGGACATAGCGTTCTGTTCCACGTCGACCGGCCCCGCAAGGCCTGGCTCTTACTGTTCGGTTGGAGCCGCCGGGCTTGCCGCAGCCGGGGACTCGGAGTTGCCTGCCGGCGCCTCGCCAAGCACGGTCTTGATGCGCGCGATCTCGCGGCGAACGGCCTTGAACCGCGACGGGTTGGCGAGCTGGCCGCTACCCCGCTGCATACGCAGGTTGAACTGCTCCTTGAGCAGATCCAACAACTGCTTGTCCAGGTCTTCGCGCGACTTGGCACGCAGTTCCACGGCCTTTGTCACAGCACTGACCTCTTCTCGAATTTCGTCTGCACGGGCAACTTCGCCGCTGCCAGCTTGAACGCCTCGCGGGCGAGATCCTCGGACACGCCCTCGATTTCGTACAGCATCCGGCCCGGCTGCACCGGTGCGACCCAGTACTCGACGTTACCCTTACCTTTACCCATTCGAACCTCAAGGGGCTTCTTCGAGATGGGCTTGTCCGGAAACAGGCGAATCCAGAGCTTGCCGCCACGGCGCACCTTGCGGGTGATGGCCCGTCGTGCGGCCTCGATCTGCCGTGCCGTGATACGGCCCCGGCCGGTCGCCTTCAGGCCGAACTCGCCGAACGAGACCTGATTGCCGCTCTGTGCCAGGCCGCGGTTGCGACCCTTGTGCTGCTTTCGGAACTTGGTTCTTTTCGGTTGCAGCATCTCTTAACCCCTTCCACGTCGGCCGCGCGGCTCTGCCGGCGCGGGCTCCTCGGCCATGCCTTCGAACACCTCACCGCGGAAGATCCAGGTCTTCACGCCGAGGATGCCGTAGGTCGTGCGGGCCTGCGCGAAGCCGTAGTCGATATCGGCACGCAGGGTGTGCAACGGCACGCGACCCTCGCGATACCATTCGGAGCGGGCGATCTCAGCGCCGTTGAGACGGCCGGCGATATTGACCCGCACACCACCGGCGCCGGCCCGCATGGTCGATTGCACGGCCCGCTTCATGGCACGGCGGAACATGATGCGCCGCTCCAGCTGCTGTGCAATGCCCTCGGCGACCAGTTGCGCGTCGAGCTCCGGCTTGCGGATCTCCTCGATGCTGATATGCACCGGGATACCCATCATTCCGGAGACTTCGCCGCGCAGGCGATCGATGTCCTCGCCCTTCTTGCCGATCACCACGCCCGGACGAGCCGTATGGATGGTGATGTGTGCATTCTTCGCTGGCCGATTGATCTGAATTCGACTCACCGAGGCATTGGCGAGCTTCTTCTTCAAGAAGTCCCGCACCTCCATGTCGTTGATCAGGAAATCGGCGTAGTCCTTGGAATCGGCATACCAGGTCGAGGTCCAGTCCTTGACGATGCCGAGGCGGATGCCGGTTGGATTAACTTTCTGTCCCATAGCCTGCTACCACCTCAGCCTTCTGCCACGGTCACGCTGATGTGACTGGTTCGCTTCAAGATTCGTGCTGCGCGCCCCTTCGCACGCGCGCGGATCCGCTTCATGGTCGGCCCTTCGTTGACCTGCACCTCGACGACCTTGAGCTCGTCGACGTCGGCACCCTCGTTGTGCTCGGCGTTGGCGATGGCCGACTCGAGCACTTTCTTGAAGATGCCGGCTGCCTTCTTGGTGCTGAACTGAAGATCGTTCAGCGCACGCTCGACATGCATGCCGCGGATCTGGTCGCCGACCAGACGTGCCTTCTGCGCCGAGATGCGCGCGTACTTCAGTGTTGCCACTGCTTGCATTGCCCGACTCCTCAGCGCTTCTTGGCCTTACGATCGGCGGCGTGACCGCGGAAGGTCCGCGTCAGCGCAAACTCACCGAGTTTGTGGCCGATCATTTGCTCGTTGATCAGGATCGGCACATGCTGCCGACCGTTATGCACGGCGATGGTCAGCCCGACCATCTCCGGCAGGATCATGGAACGCCGCGACCAGGTCTTGATCGGACGCTTGCTGTTCTGTGCCACCGCATCGGACACCTTCTTCGCCAGATGGTGGTCGATGAATGGCCCCTTTCTGATTGAACGTGGCACTGACTCGTTCCTCGAAACCTGTGTTATTTCCGCCCACGCCGACGAACGATCATGCCGTCAGTGCGCTTGTTGTTGCGGGTCTTGTAGCCCTTGGTCGGTACGCCCCAAGGCGTGACCGGATTGCGACCGCCGGAGGTCCGGCCCTCACCGCCGCCGTGCGGGTGGTCGACGGGGTTCATGACGACACCGCGCACCGTCGGGCGCACGCCACGCCAGCGAGTGGCGCCGGCCTTGCCGAGCTTGCGCAGGCTGTGCTCGCCGTTACCCACCGAGCCGATCACGGCACGGCAGTCGGCATGCACCTTACGCATCTCACCGGACCGCAGACGCAGGGTCGCGTGGGCGCCATCACGGGCGACCAACTGCACCGAGGCGCCGGCGGAGCGGGCGAGCTGCGCACCCTTCCCGGGACGCAACTCGATCGCGTGAACTTCGGTGCCGACCGGGATATTGCGCAACGGCAGACAATTGCCGGTCGAGATCGGCGCGGTGTCGGAGGCGACGACTTCATCGCCCGCCGTCAGCCCCTTGGCAGCCAGCACATAGGCGCGCTCGCCATCGGCATACTTCAGCAAGGCGAGATGTGCGGAGCGGTTCGGGTCGTACTCGATTCGTTCCACCACTGCAGGTACGTCCTGCTTGCGGCGCTTGAAGTCGACCATACGGTAACGCTGCTTGTGACCACCGCCGCGGTGGCGAACCGTGATGCGCCCCGCGTTGTTACGACCGCCACCCCTGGTCTGCTTGGAAACCAGCGACTCGACCGGACCACCGCGGTGCAGGTCGGGATTGGTCACCCTGACCATGAACCGCCGACCGGCCGAGGTCGGTTTGGATTTCGAGATTGCCATCAGTCTTTACCCCGAGCGCCGCCGATCAGGCGCCGCCTCCAAAATCGATATCCTGACCAGGCTTCAACTGGACGTAGGCCTTACGCCAGTCGGGACGACGCCCGCTGCGCGCCCCGAAGCGCTTGCGCTTGCCCTTGACGTTGAGCACCTGGACGCTCTCCACCTGTACCTCGAACAGCAACTCGACCGCACGGCCGACCTCCTGCTTGGTCGCATCCGTGGCGACACGGAACACGACCTGCCCCGCACTGTCCGCGGCCAAGGTGGACTTCTCGGAAATCACCGGCCCCAGCAGGACCTTCATCAGGCGCTCTTGGTTCATGCGAAACGCTCCTCGATCCGACGCAGCGCCGCCTCGGTGCACACCACGTGACCAAACCCAACCAGGCTCACCGGGTCGACGGACGCCGCGGCCGCAACCTCGACGGACGGGAGATTCCGTGCCGCCAAGAACAGCGGATCATCGTAGCTCTCGACGACGATGAGGGCCGACGACACGGACAGCTCACCGAGTTTCGCGGCGACTTCCTTGGTCTTGGGTGCGCCGAGCTGCCACTCGGGCAGGACCACCAGCCGCTCCAGCCGCGCCAGCTCGGCGAGGATCGAGCGCATGGCCGCGCGATACATCTTCCGGTTGACCTTCTGCGCATAGCTGCGCGGCTCGGCCGCAAAGGTCGTGCCGCCGGAGCGCCACAGGGGACCACGCGTGGTGCCCGCCCGCGCCCGGCCTGTGCCCTTCTGGCGGTAGGGCTTCGCGCCACCGCCGCGAACCGCCGAACGGTTCTTCTGTGCCTTGGTACCGGCGCGTGCCCCGGCCATGTAGGCGGTCACCACCTGATGCACCAGAGGCTCGTTATAATCGACGCCGAAGACCGAGTCGGATACCTCGACCGTCACGTCGTTGGCCGCTTTGAGTTGCATGATCCTCTCAGCCCTTGTTCTTGTGCTTGACGGACGGGACGACGATCAGTCGGCCACCGGCCGGACCGGGAACGCCACCCTTGACCAACAGCAGGTTGCGCTCTGCATCGACCCGGATGACCTCCAGGCTCTGCTGGCAGCGATTCTTGTTGCCGTGCTGGCCGGCCATCCGCTTGCCCTTGAACACTCGACCCGGGGTCTGGCACTGGCCGATGGAACCCGGCGCACGGTGCGACAGCGAGTTGCCGTGGGTGTTGTCCTGACCGCGGAAATGGTGCCGACGGATACCGCCGGAGAAACCGCGCCCCTTGGTAACGCCACGCACGTCGACCTTCTGGCCCGCCTCGAACAACGAGACGCCGATCTCGGCACCGGCTGTCAGGTCCGCGCCTTCACCGTCCTCGAGCCGGAACTCCTGGAGACTCGCGGCAGCCTCAATGCCCGCGGCCTGGAAGTGGCCGGCCATTGCCTTGCTGACGCGGCTCGCGCGTCGGCTACCCGCCGCGAGCTGGACGGCGCGATAGCCGTCGGTGTCGTCCGTGCGGACCTGGGAGACGCGGTTCGGCGTCACCTCGATCACGGTCACGGGGACGCTAGCGCCGTCGTCCGTGAAGACGCGCGTCATGCCGGCCTTGCGCCCGATCACTCCAATGCTCATGTCTCTCTTCCCAGTTGGCGCGACCGTTCGACGACGATCGCGTACTGACTCAAAGTCTGCCGTCGATGTCCTGCCCACAGGGCGCCGTCGTGAACGGCACCGGCATTGGCACCGGCCCCGGGTCGTCCCGCGTGGGGATCGGACCGGCCCGGAACCGACAGGATCAGCTCAGACGGATCGATACATCCACGCCCGCCGCCAAATCGAGCTTCATCAGGGCATCCACCGTTTTGTCGGTGGGGTCCACAATGTCCATCAGGCGCTTGTGGGTGCGCAACTCGTACTGGTCCCGTGCATCCTTGTTGACGTGCGGCGAAATCAGCACCGTGTAACGCTCGTGCTTCGACGGCAACGGCACCGGACCCCGCACCTGAGCGCCCGTGCGCTTTGCGGTGTCCACGATCTCGCGCGCAGACTGATCGATCAGCTTGTGATCGAACGCCTTCAGGCGAATGCGAATACGCTGGTTTGCCATAGTCCTTACTCGATGATCTTCGCGACGACGCCGGCGCCGACGGTCCGGCCACCCTCGCGCACCGCGAAGCGAAGCCCCTCTTCCATGGCGATCGGCGCAAT
>JANQFX010000099.1 GCA_028277725.1 Thiohalocapsa sp. | reverse complement strand
CGCTACGGCCGCCAGGGCACGCCCCGCGTGCCGCTGAGCTGCGTTACAACTCGTTGGAATAGAATGACTATTCCGCCTCGTTGTGCCTTGCTCAGCACCCCGCGGGACGCACCCTGACGACCGTCCAACTACTCCATCTAGGTTGAACGCTCAAACAGCCTCCGCTCGGCCGACGTCCGTCAACAGCGCACGATAGACGGCCAGAGTCTCCTCCGCCACCCGCTCAATGCCGAACTCCGCCTCCGCGACGTCTCGCGAGCGACGCCCGAACCGCTCGCGCAATTGGACATCCTCCGCCAACCGGGCCAGCGCATCGGCCAGCGCACCGGCATCCCTGGCGGGCACCAGCAGACCGTTCTCACCGTCGCGAACGACCTCCCGGCAACCCGGCACGTCCGTCGCCACCAGAGGCAGCCCGGCGGCGGCAGCCTCGATCAGGATCGTCGGCAGCCCTTCCCGATAGGACGGCAGGCACACGATGTGTGCCTGCTGGAGCACGGCCGGCATATCATCGCGGTGGCCCCACCACTCAATGATCCCATCCGCCTGCCAGGAGCGCAGCCTGGACTCGGGAACGGCGGCCGGGTTGCCCGGGTCGGGCTTGCCGACGAGGACGAATCGCAGGTTCGCCGCGGTCTCTTGCAGCGAGCGCGCGGCGTCCACGAACTCCTGGACGCCCTTGTCCCAGAGCATTCTCGATGCGAGCACGATCGTGACGGGATCTGGCGGGGGCGACGTCGGCTGGAACCTCGAGAGGTCCACCCCGGCACCCTTGATCAACGCCGGATCGATGCCGACCGACCGACGCAACTGCCCGCGGTCATCGGGGTTCTGCACGATAATCCGCACCCGGCGCCCGCGCAGGAGCATTCCGTAGGCGAACACGACCAGAACCCGCAGAATGCGGACCCGATAACTCGGCGATGTGAACAGATAGCCCATGCCGGCGAGGGTTCCGACACATCCATGGACGCCAGCGAGGCGGGCCGCCAAGGCCGCATAGAGTACGGGCTTCTGCGCGATCCCATGGACCAGGTCCGGTCTCTCCGCCCGCAGGTGCGTCACCAAGACCCGCATGGAGCGCCATTCGGCGAACGGGTTCAAGCCCCCACGTGACAGCCGGAGCGGCAACAGCCTGAATCCCTCGCCCTCGATCCGCCGTGCCAGCGCGGCATCCGTCACCACCGTGATGACGCAAACGTCGTATCCGGCGCACCGCACGGCCCTCGCGAGCGGCAGCCAATGCAGACAGAAGTACCAGTCCACCGCGACCACAAAGGCCAGCTTCGGCAAACGTGCCGTCAGCCCGGTCTTGGGGTCACCTTCGGCATCGAGCGCTGCGAACTGATCGGCGCGCGGCGCATCCATCTCCCGTGCGACCTCCTTGCGCACGGACTGCGGCTCGACATCAATCGCGGCCATGGCGCCGGCCACCGCAGATCAGCTCGGACTTGGGCCGCATGGTTCTCGGATCGACGGACGTCAGGACCGGCCATTCCCGCCTCGACGACCAGGCGGCATCGTCATGTTGTTCGACCCCGGACGATGGCCAGCGCGAGCCAGGGACGGATCCGGCTGTTCCTGATGCCAACTTGTCAGTGCCTGGGCGCTGCAAAAGGGCGTGCATGGGGTAGGTATGGCCACGGTTGCGTACGGGATAACGGGATTGTATCGCGTCGCAGGGTCTCGTCGATGCAGCCCCCAGAGTGCGACACCGACATGGCAAAGGTCTCAGCGCTCCGCCCCTTGACGCCGCACGGAAGGCAGGTGTTCGCAACGACCATGCTCCGGGATCTGACGACTCGAAACACACCACGGGCGCCCGACCCGCTTCACACGGATGCCTCTCATGACAATTGACGCATCCGCCTGGCCCGCCGTATCCAATCGACCGCACCACGCAAGGGGGCAGTAAGCTTCCAAGACGAGGAGTCACGCATGTCCCCCAGCTCTCTCCGTAACTGCGCGAGTTCCTTCATTAGCGTATCTCGCTGCGTCGCCGTCGCATCAGCCAGCTCACACTCGCGCATCAAATAATCGAGAAAGGTGTGCGTGCGCAGGTGGTCGAGACGGCTGGCGACGGCCTCGCCGGACACCGTACTCATAGGACCGAAGGTCTTCAGCAGCTCCTGCATCGCGGCATAGTAATCTGCCCTGTATTCGGGAAAAATGAAGTGCAGGTATCCCAAGGCCCTCTCGATCTTCCTTTCAATAGCCGGTCGCGCGACATCCAAGACTCCGCGATCCCGCAAGAATGCCACGGCGTTCAGCAACACCAGAGGCATATCCTTGCGCGTCTTCCTGGTGTTGTCCATGATTGACGATGCATCTTTCCGCTTACGATGAACATACAACCTATCGGGAATGACCGACACCTTGGGCAAGGTGAGGGCAAACAGCTTCAGATGGAACTCTTCGTCTTCGTGGTACAGCTTCTCGGGAAACTCAACACCGCTTTCTAGCAACCATTCGCGACGAAACACCTTGAGCTGAAAGGTCGGAAAAAGCCTGTTTAGGTCGTCCGGCGCCACTTGATAAATCGCGGGGAACTCCTCCAACGCGTAGAGTGGTCTCTCCACCATGACTCCGCTTCCTTCATAGTAGTCATAACCGGAAAAAACCGACACCGGCGTACCATCGTCTTCACAGCGACGAACCGCTGAATACAGGGTCGTAGGCGCGATGAAATCATCACTATCTACGCTGGCAAGGTAGCGCCCGCGGCTCGCTCTCATCCCAGTATTTCTGGCGCCACCCAAACCCAGATTCACGTCGTGCTTTATGTACCGAACCCGGCGATCTCCCGCTGCAGCGGCCATGATGATGTCTTCGCTACGGTCCGGCGAACAATCGTCGATTACCACAACCTCCAAATCCGATAGCGTCTGGCCCAAGATGCTCTTTAAGCACTCAGCGAGATAGCGCTCTGTCTTGTAAACCGGCACAATGACGCTCACCAGTGGCACAGGCGAGAGTCCCTCCGGGGCGCTTGCGTTATCAGAAGCCTGTTGTCGAAAAGAAGTCAAGAGCGACGGCCTCCAAATCATTACTAGGACTGCGATGCCGAACTTGTGCTCGCAATCATTGCGACTGGATGGGAACTCGAAAAATCGCGATTCGCGAATTGGCCGGTGTGCGCCAATTGAGCCGTCGCCGATTGAGCCGTGGTCATGTATAGAGGAGGCACAAGCAGGACGGACACTGAACACGCGCGATCGTGGACGAAAGCAATCGTCTTCGGCGCGACACCTAGCCTTCAGACGGAGCCGTTTGGGCGGCTGTCAAAGCTAGGCTAGGGACGAAGGACGGCAGACCAGGTGCGGCTGCCGCGCCCATGCACATGCCTGAGGACCTGTGGTGGCGGCATGACCAGCAATAATATCCTGCGCTTATTCCCCGATGGGCGGATACCAGGCCACCGGTTCCGGCTTCTGCGTGCCGTCCTGTGCATGCCCTTCATTCTTCGTGCATCTTAGAGATATGACCTCGAGCTCCTGTAGCAGGGCATGAGCTTGAGCGCGCCAGTAATCAGCCAGGTCTTCCGGCTGAGCCCGGTTCTTGGAGGTCTGCGCCGATGTCGTTACGCCTGGCTTTGCCCGATCCCCGACGGCATTGGCCGCGACGGGGCGCTGCGGTAGCTCTGCGAGACGCACTGGTTTGGGCCGGTTCTTTCCGGTGGCCGAATACACACCTATCTTGGCGGCGCGCATCACGCCGGTGACGCGCCAGGAGGTGCTGCGGAGCATCGATTCTAGCTTTCTCTCCAGGCGCTCAGAGTAGGCGGCCAATTCCGTCAGGCTCTCGCTATCAATCTCCGATCGTACCTGGGCAGACTCCAACTGTATCTCCGCCAATTGTCGCTTCTGCAGGGCGTTGGCCTTGGCGTCGTCGGCCCTTTTCAGACGATGCTTCAATTGTTGGACTTCACCCTGAAGTTGCGATGCCTGCTCCTTGTAATGCTCGAGTTCCGTCTCCGTCGACGCCAGGGCACGCTGCCTTTCATCACATTCCTTTTGGAGACCCTCCAGGCCGTACGTCGTGCGGTCACGCTCGGCGACAGCGGCATCGCGAGCAGTATATGCGTCGAACAAGCGTTTGCAGCAATCATCCGCTTTGGCGCGCTCTTGTTCGCGAAAGACCTCTAATCTGTCGACCTTTGCACGAAGTTCTGCACTTTCACGAGCCGTTGCTTCCCAATGACTTGCGGCCGATTGCCCATGGGCAAATAGCCGCTTGGCCTTCTGTTTTTCTATTGCCGGCTTGTCATTTGCGCTGTGCAGCTGCGCGAGTTCTTGTTCTCGCTCGTTGAGCGCCGCCTCCAGTTGCTCGTTGACCTCGGCAGTTCGCACCTGCAACGCCTCACAGTCGGCCAACAAGCTCCGGACCTCGTCGACCTCCCGCGCAGCCGTCTCCCAGCTGGCGGCGGAGTCCATCCATTTCTCCACCTGTTGTTTAGCGTCTTGGAGCTCTCTTGCGAGCGTGTCGCGCTCCTCTTGAACGCTGTCGCACTGTTCGCGCAGGGTGTCGCAGCGAGCGTTCAACTCGACAACCGCGTCCTCCCGCTCACGCAAGCGCATCTCGGCGACGCGCTGACCTTCCACGGCTCTTGCTCGCTCCTGCGTAGCTTGTTCCCCGCTCGCCGTGGCGGCGCACAGCTGTTCCTGAGTCTTCGCCAGCCGCTCCTCCGTTAACCTTGCCTCCCCCGCCGCGGCGCTCAGCTCGCTCTTGCTCTCCTCCAGCTGGCGCGACAGCTTTTTTCGCTCTCGCTCCAGAAACTTTCGCTCTCGCTCCAGAAACCCCGTCCGTTGCTCCTCATGCTGCACCGTCGCAACCAGTGACGCAGCAACGGAGCGCACCAGCGAAACTGGGCCGTCGAATACCTTGGGGCGAACGACGCTGGGCGGGCTCTCAATCCACTGCACGATCTCCGCGGCCCGCCTCGCGAAGGTGTAGTCGCCGCCGAGCTCCGACCACTTGCGAGCGACTCGTTCGAGCAGCGAGGCGTAGTGTGTCTCGCTATACTCCAAGGCCTCGCTAAATTCGCTCGCCGACCCGGCGTAAAGCAGGGCATCACCGAATAGCTCCCGCACCGCTGGAACGTCATCTGTGATCGTCGGCAAGCCACACGCGAGCGAGTCTAACAAACGGTTATTGACGTATCCAAGCGCGCGCATGTCGAGCCAATGGTCGTTGAGTCCAATGCGGGCTGCGCGATAGATCTCCGGCAGCTCGGTGTTCGGAACGTGCTCCTGACGCACGCAATCATCAAGAGAGTAATAACCCCAACCCCGACCGTAAACCGCCGCTGGCTGCTCTGTCTCAATAAGAAACTGCCCCATGTCTCGTCGAATGCCGCGGGTGTTCGCAACGTAGACGACTCCCTCACGCGTACGGGCTTGTTGCTCAATGCTGCTCTCAGGCGGCGTGAACAACTGATGGTCGGTGCATTGCATCGCAACTTCGACAGGGACATCCGTGCGCTCCGCGAGAATCTTGGCGTGGAGTCTGGACGCCACCAGGACAAGGTCGTATCCGGCAAGCTCCTCCGTTGTCACCTGAGTCGGATGGCTCATGATCCAAAGGATGCGAAAGCCGGATTCAGGGGGCGTCCACGCGCGCAGCCCGCGCAATACGATCACCACGCCGTCTTGTGGTTCGGATACCCAGTCCGGCCAGAACTCTTGCTCGACAGTACACCCCTCGCGCTCGAGCGCGCTTACCAGTGAGCGACCGAAATAATCATCGCCCCATCTGGTGTCGCCTTCGAGCATGGGTGCAGGATTCTTAAGGATGATCTTCAAAGTGCTTACCCCGCTTGCAATGGCTTTGGCCTCGTTGGAATCAAACCGCCTCTACACGCGACGCCGCGTCCGTCTCCTGCGCCCTGAGGCCGTCGCCAAGACCGCAATAATACCGAAACCCGCTCGCTCCCTGGTACCTGCGCTTGTAGGGGCTACTTGCCCATGAGCGCCAGACATAGTCGACATCAGCGCGCGCAATCCTAGCGATGTTGCGTTGGGTTCTGCCGAAATACTGCTCCGTTCGCTCAAAGCCTCCGTCAGCCCGCTTCCGCTCCAGAAAGAACTTCGCCAACTTATAATGCCGCAGGGGGAGTAACCCGCGATCCATCGGAAGCAGGTCCCGCAGCGCCGGCTCATGACCTTCAAGGACAATGGTGTGGAAGCCTTGGTTCAAGTCCAACGTGTCGGTGAAACGGACGAGCGGGATCTTCCGGAGACAGTCTACCGTACCAAACAGCCTATATCTGATATCGGCTGAAAACGCAGCAGGCCAACGATCCCCGAATGCCCATTTGACAGAAGAGTGCTCCTGGTAACCAAATGATTCATCAATGGGCCTGTCCAGGTGCAAATCCATGAGTTCCAGGAAGTTGTCCTGCGTAAGCTCGCGGTAGTGTATGCTCGGCATCATGTCGAGCATCAGTGCTGGGAAATGGGACCAGCCCCGAGCGTCCGCGAGTTTCAATAGGCCCGCGAGGGGATTAGGAGCGGCCTGAGTGCCAGCATGGTCGAGGTCCAAGAACTCATCGATATCCGCGGTCAGTACCCAGGTCCCGGGCTCTTGGAACGCACCCATCAAGACGCGCATCCAGAAGACCTTAGAGGTCCGGAACGTACCGAATCTCGGGATCACCACATGCACGTCTTGAGCATCCATGAGCGTCTCGAGCGGCGGGCTCGACCCATCATCCACAACCACGAACCGCTGCACGCCTAGCCGTCGATAGTGATCCAGCCAGGGCTGGATAAAAGCGCGATTGTTTCGGTTCACTGTATACAGTGTGATTTCGGACGTCCGCTTGAGCGAGGTCTTCCTGAGCCCCCGAAACAGAATCTCCAGTTTGGCGTAGCATCGGCTTGAGCGACAGAATGCTCGCTGCGCCTCAATCAAGGGCTTCTCGAACTTTTGTCGCGCCGACTCGGATTGTGAGAGCTTCCAGAGAACGTAGTTGGCATTTAGCCTATGATAATGACTTACCGCCTCGTCAGACTCTACGTAGTCCTCACCGCGGGGATTGAGCGGGCTGTGAACGTGGCCAAGATCTCTATCCCAATGCCGGATATTGATCCGGTTGGATTCGATGAATTGGCGAATCCACTTCGATTGTTCGAATATGTTCACTCCGCAACGGCTGACGAACACGAGATTCTCGCGCTTCGCCAGCAGCGCGAGTATGACCGCGATTTCATCGAACTGGCGCGGCAAAATGTCGTCGGGATACGGCCGCGAATCGTATAAGTCGACGGGGATGCTGATGCGCCCCGACGTGCCGTCGCCCCAGGTGCCGGAAAAGTGGTGGATGAGGAATTGCTGTGTCTTGTCGGATATCAGGCTTAGCGTTTGACCTACGTCTTTTGTCGTAAGAAAGTTGTCGCCGTCGAGGCTTGAATAGTACCTGGATTCGAGCATGCCGGCGAAAGCGTTCTTCGCCCATGAAAAATGCCAAAATGGTAGCGGTGGAAAGCGGTGGAATTGCAAAAGCCCTAGCTGCAGTGCAGAGGGAAACTGAGATTCGACCCATCGCTGGCATTCGTCGGTCTTATCGAAGCTCCCGATCAACAGCCTCGCAGCGCCCTCAAAGTCGGTGAGCACGTCGAGATTGTGCGCGACCGTTCGCTGGATGTCGCCGAGCCTGTTCATGACAGGAACACAGTATGTTATCTCGGGGGTGTCATCTAGGGTCGCAATCTCGGTGCTCATCTGTCCCCTCAGCCATGTGGTCTAGGTAAAGTCCAATAGTGCCCTGTTTCGAAGCCTCACCGCCACTCTCCAGTAGCCAAGCAGTGCCGACACACTACACATCGAGGCTCTGGCTCAGGTAAGCAACGGCGACGTCGAGCTTGTTGCGAGCGTTGAGCGACTGTTCGCTCATCTGCCGGAAGACAGTGCCGCCCCGGCTTCTTCCGGACAGTGACCGCAGGCTGCGGACGACGAGGTTTCCGAAGCGCCAGCTAGACGACTGCTCAATCGCCTGCGCGGACTTGTCCATTCGCGCCAACAGCTTGTTAGCGTCCCCGATCAGGGCTCTAACACGTTGGTGCTTGTCCAGGGTTGCGCATTGCAGGTTACTCAACTGGCGAAGTAAGTCTTCCTCCCGTGCGGCGGACTCCGCGAGCACCTTCTCATAGTGTTTCGTGCGTTGGGCGAGCTGTTCGTCTAGGGCGGCGCGCAACGCGGTCTCGGCCGCCTTCTCCCCTGCCATTTGATCGAGCGCGGCTTGCAATTGCGTCGCAGCGGTCGTCGCTCGCTTGAGCCTTCGTTCGTAATCTGCTCTTGTCTTCTCGCTCCGTCGTGCCTCTGCCTCCGCCTGATGGGCTCGGCGTTGCTGCGTCACAGCATGCTCGTACAGCTCTAGCGTCTCGCGGTCGACCCCAAGCGGCGTCTGTGCTGATCGCCAGGCGGACGCCCAATCGGCACGAGCGAGTGCGGCAAAGAACTGCTCTTGGGTTGGAGTGAGCTGTGCTTTGCTCTCGGCGGCGTGCACCTGGTTGCGATGAAGGCGTGCATCCACGAACTCTAGGACCTGTGAGTCGCTCGGTGCTTGCAATGTGCTCGCGCCGAGCTCCTTGAGACGGATGGCCAGCTGCCTCACCGCTCCCACTGGATCTGAAATAAGGTGTCGATGCTGTACGAGTATCTTGTCGAGGTGATGAGTCGACAGGATCACGTTGCGGTAGTAGTAATGAGCGAGCGCGACGCCTGCCGTCAATGGTATTCCGTTGCGTTGCTTTAGTGAGCTGGCAATCTCCAAGGGATCACGCAGGACGATAACCGCGACCGGCGTGCGCAACAGCGGCAGCCATAAAGGCAACGTTACACAAAGACGGGGCTCTTTGGCGACCCAAGAGTCATGAGCGTCAAGCTCTTGCAGCAACTTCGTCGCTTTTTCGATGAAGCGTTCTTGGGTGTCGGCGTCAACGACCTCGGGCTGATAATGCAGGACGCGGTTCCAATCGCAATCCTGAGCGAATAGAAGCTCGTCATTGAGCTTACGAATGTCCCGCCGCTCCCAGAAGCCCTTGGGGTTTTCGTCATTCGGCTTCGTTGCTATAGCCTCCGATCCGAAATACGCACCCATCAGATTGATCAGGCGTGTGACCATAGAGGTACCGGAACGGTGCATTCCCATCACGAGTATCTGCATGAGTTTCTTCCTCGGCATCGCAACCGCAGTAGTGATTTGGGGGCGGTTAGTTCTTGACCTGAAGCTTCCTTCTGTTCCGAGCGGGAACGCACCTGGACCCTGCTGATGTGAGCTACCCATAAGCGTGCACTGACGTAGGGACGATATTGGGAGGCACCTAGGATTCGCGAGTTGCGAACTGGCCGGCGTGCGCCGGTTGAGCTGTGGTCACGTATAGAGCACGAGTTAGCATAACGGACACTCAGCATGCGTGATCGCGGACGAGAGCAATCGCCTTCGGCGCGAGACCTAGCTTCCGAAGCAGCCGTTTCCGTCGCTTGGTCCGCCCTTCAGGCGACCTCCGGCGCAGCAACCTTTGGTTTCATCAGCTGAAGGTAGCGAATCAGGTCGTAGGTCATGTTCATGCAGCCGATCTTGACCTCCGCCCGCACCCTACTGAGGGGCCGACGGACCTGCACTTGAAATCGGCGGCAATGTGGTTTTCGTCACCGACGTGGCTCTTGCCGTGATTCCTGGTGCAGCGATCATCGCTATGCTTCTGCCAGGGCTTGGGCTCGGTCCAGTCCTCAGGCTCCCCGCTCACGTCGAGGGCACCTCGAAAGATTCGAGGTGCCCGTGCGGGGCAGGATGCCCCGCCATTATTCAAGCGCCCAAGCGCTTGAATAATGAAGCGAAGCGGAAACCGCGTTTTCGCTTCGCGTCTTGAGAAACTGCCAGGACGGGAACTTTTCAAGGTCCCCATAAGGTCGGCGCCACTCTAGCGATCAGGTCCGAGGCCCAAGAGTTTTGCGACAGAGCAATTGCTTGGTGATGTACAGTATGTGTAGTCGAATAGCCAGGAAATCTCATAGACAGGGACCTCTCCCTGAGCCTTGGGCAGAGCCAGCCTAATCTCAATTCGCTCCGTGTCGAGTGACACCGTGGCATGGGTCTTTCCATTACTCCGGTTGCGAACCCAGAACTGTGCGGCGCCTGGGTACCGAGCCATATTCGGCGTTAGGGCGAGATCGAGGACCAATTCCGAGGAACGACCGGGATCACGCCAAAACAGGGTACCGCTCTTGGCCAGATAGCCCTTGCGATCGATGCCGTACAAGACGCCATTACTCTCCCCTCCATCCCCGATCTCGTAGACTTCGGGAATACTCTTCAACCAACTCGTGAACCGCTCTGCCTGGCTCCGATTGAACGGGTTGAACCGCTCGGACTGGCTCAGGTGAAGCGGCTCGGCATATTCCTCCGCAAACCGCTGGACGATTGCCTTATCCACCGGGGCAAACTCGACCTCAGGAATGACTCCCAGACGGACGAGCTTAGAGAGCACACCCATCGCAATGACATGATTCGCCCAGGGCGAGGGATGCCTATCCGCGTCCGACAAACGCCATCGCCTATCGCGTCTGTACTCGCGAGGGATAAATATCCACGGCGGATTGAAGGCGTAGTCAGCGCGGTATTCGAAGAAACCAGGCAGCCCAAGAAGGACGACTGGCACAGCATATTTCGATTGAAACGAGGCGATCAACGCTACATTCTCGGCCATCCTTTTCGCAATCGACGGCATGACCGGACCGCTTCTCTTGTTCAAGGACGACAATCCGGCAAAAGGAGATCGATCCTTATCGTGCGGAGAAGCCCAGGAAGCCAATCGCCCCGGGGGGACAACACCGGCTACGTCTTCGATATCGTTGGGAATAGACCACCATATGATGAGATCCGGATCGAGCAATCTTAGATGACTTTCCAGAAATGCCGTCTCGCTCCTGACGTTCCACCCCGGCAGCGCGATGGCGAAGAACTCTACCCGTGTCCTCGTGTCGAGTCTGTCCGAAACATACCTATTCAACATGCTAGAGAGGCGGTCCTCTTCCTTCAATTTCCACCCGAACACCATCGAATCTCCTACGAGCAGAATTCGGGTAACACCAACCTCTTTCTCTTTGATCTCTGGGCCGCGCAATCCCAACGAATTGATCGGATACGGTTCGCCATCATGCGCCTTCCATGTCGAGTGCCTCATGGACGGATTCAACACAAAGCCGATCTCGTCGACTAGATGCGGCGTGACAGAAAAATCAAGTGGTTGCGCATTTAGTAGCTCGGCCTGCAATTCGTTTTGTGCTAGGAGCTTTGCTTTGAGGTTCGCAATATCCGTCCACTGGACTAGAATGTACCCGCCGAAGACGACGGCGAGAGAAAACGAAGCGGAGCCAACAAATAGCAGGACGTTGAGTACCCGCGACGAAGAGGTCATGACTGTCTAAGGGCTTGAGGTTTACAACTGGCCATTCAATCTCCGGCCCAATTCGAGCCGATCCACCGCTCATGGCGGAAAGCGGGGCGCCAGGGCGAGCAGCTAGCGAGGGGCCGATGGCTAGTCGAGCCTCAGCCTAGAGCGGTGTGGAACTCCCCTTGAACCGCACCGAGTAAGTCGGTGCACCGCGTTCCTAGAATGATGTGGCGTCGCATGATAGCGGAAAATACACGACCCAGCTATCTGGCTGGTGCAACCAAGGGCTTCTGCGGCTGAAACTAGGGTGCGCTTTCCCCATGGGCATTCGAGGCCATTGGTACGGCTTCTGGGGCGATTCGCGCGCTTCCACAGCAAGCGGATTGGCGATTCGGAGCCAGCGGTGCAGGCACACTGGCGACGAGGCGTAGCGCCGGAGCGCTGACCACGGAGCAGGATAGGGTTCAGGTTCAGCGCGGGATGGCGTTGACTACAGAGTTGAACCGGGCGTACCGCAGGAAACGCAGTGGGAGGTGGCGCTGGCAAGGGCACGCGGGCCCCGAGAGCTTTGCTTGCCGGGACGACGGTGTTCGTGAGCAGTCGACACTCCTCGCCGATAGGCGCGGGACCTGGCAAGGCTCGCAGCTCCGCAAGCAGAAGACCTCGCGCTCAGGGGCCTAGTTCACAACCACCGGCAAGGGCGGTCGTTGGCGGCGCTGGTGTATCGATATGGTGGCGTGGAGGTGCGAAGCGCACGAGAGCCGGCGGGGCCGAACTCGGCGCTACCTGCCGTCCGTAGACGGCTAGGCCGGGGTTGCCGCTCCGGCTAGGCTCTTTCAATCAGCCGCTTACGAGCACGAACAGGCGATATGTGTAACGCGATGAGATAAAGGGGGTTGGGCGATTAGCCCTGCCGAGTCTATAATGCCGCCACCGTATGCATCGCTCCCGAGCCTCAGGGCCGATTGGTGCGGGGGGCTTAGAAGACCTGCGACTCGAGCAGCGGGGGCGAGAAAAGCAAAATGCACCGGGCGCCAGAACGTCGGGGTGCATCCGAAATAACCTCTGCTGGCCAGCTTCCAAGCTGAAAGCAGCGTCGGCTCCTTCTATTATCCGACGCTTGACCATCAGGTCCAACGCCGCCAATCAATTCTTCATGTATTATGGTGGGGCTCGACAGGGGTCTGCCCTCTGAGCGCATGGAGACCTCTTGTATCAACCGATGAGGTCGCGATGAGAGGGCGGATAGACGCCACTGACAACCAGCGTCATCAGCGCGGGGATCGGTTCCGTTGCAGCCCATTGCATCATCTCGCGTTGGGGGGCACCAGTCATCCCCCGATATAGGTATTCGCTCATGACCCTCAGCACCCCTGTCATCATCCTCGGCATGCACCGCAGTGGCACCTCGAGCCTTGCCGGTTCACTGCAGGCAGCTGGAATGTCGCTCGACGAGGTCAATACTCAAGCGACACATAACGCTAAGGGAAACCGCGAGCACCAGCGCATTATGCAACTCCACGAAAGCGTGTTTGCCAACACCGGCCATGCCTGGAACCGTCCGCCACCTCATGAGGCTCAGTGGCAGGCTTCCGATCGACGCGAGCGCGACGCAATTGTCGCCGCACTAGAGACGAGTGGAGTCTGGGGTTTCAAGGACCCACGCACACTGTTCACCCTGTCCGGCTGGCTAGAGTGCCTGCCGGAGGCACGGCTAGTCGCGACGCTGCGACACCCGGGCCGCGTCGCCGCGTCGCTCGCCGCCCGCGGCGGCGCACTCCACGTGGCGCCGTCGCGCGGACTGGAGCTCTGGCGCCATTACAACCGGCGTCTGCTCTCCCTATGGCACGACTATCGGTTCCCGATCATTGACTTCGATGCTGAGCCGGCGACTTACCAGCGCAGCGTCAACGCTGTCTGCGCGCGCCTGGGCCTCGAGGGCCAATCGGATTTCTTCGACACCTCACTGCGACGCTCCGCCGCCGAGGGGATCGATATCGATGACGAGTGCACCGAGCTGTACGAGTCCCTGCGTGACGCCTGCCTTGCATCGGAGGGGCTGTCATCGTGACCCCGCTGCCTGACGCGGCCGCGCCCAAGACCCTGGAGGAGACTGCGGGCGGGCCGACTTTGTCCATCGTCGTTGTCTTCTTCGACATGGCCCGAGAGGGTCCGCGCACCCTAATCTCATTGGCGCCCCCCTACCAACAGGGTGTCGACGGGCTCGACTACGAGATCATCGGCATCGAGCATGGATCGCGTCATCCGCTGACGGTGCCGGATGACCCCGGGTTGCGCGAGCGGCTGCGCATGATCCGCTACGCGCAGGCACCCGTCTCACCGGTCGAGGCCATCAACGAGGTCGTCCAACATGCGTGCCGCGGCCGCTACGTCATGGTCTGTATCGACGGGGCCCGCATCGCCTCCAGTCACCTGATACGGCAAAGCCTCAACGCCTGCCTGGCATTCGACGACCCGCTTGTGCTTACGCTTGCGTGGCATCTGGGCCCCGATGTGCAGGCGTTGTCGGTGCCCGCCGGCTATGATCAGTCCGCCGAGGACAAGCTGCTCGCCGACATCGGCTGGCCGGCCGATCCGGATCGGCTGTTCGAGATCTCCGTGTTCGCCGCCTCCTCGGGCGACGGCTACTTTCGGCCGATTGCCGAAAGCAACTGCTTCACCCTCGAGCGCCGCGCGTTCCTTGCCTGCGGCGGCTTCCGCGAAGGCTTTGTGAGCCCAGGCGGGGGTCTTGCGAACCTCGAGATGCTCGAGCGGTTGGTCGCGGCCCACGCCGGCCGCATCGTCACCCTGATCGGCGACGGCACCTTCCACCAGCATCACGGCGGCGCCGCCACCTCCAACCGCGGGTACTTCAAGGCCGCGCAGCCGGAATACGAAGCCGTGGTCGGGCGCAGCTACGCCCGCCCCGTCTACGACACTTTCTATAGCGCCCGCCATCCACGGGCCGGCAAACGTTTCGTGGAACGCTCGGCCCGACTGATCCCTGATCCCGGCCGGAAGGCCTAAAGCCGCATGCTGCGCTTCCTGGGCATCGGGGCACAAAAGGCTGGCACCACCTGGCTCTACGAGCTGCTCCGGCAGCACCCGGAGGTCGGCTTCCCGGACGGCAAGGAGAGTCACCACTGGACACGACGGGAGAAAGCGCGCGATCGCGCCGCCGCCGAGCGATACTTGGCGCGCTTCCCAGACCCACACCGGGTAGAGGGGGAAATCACACCCGCGTATGCCACGCTTGACGAGGCCGGGATCGCCTGCATCCGATCCGCGGTTCCGGATCTGCGGCTGATCTTCATTTTGCGCAATCCGCTGGAACGCGCCTGGTCGGCGGCCTTCATGGTGCTCAGACGCCTAGAAATGGACCCCTCGGAGGCGAGTGACGGCTGGTTCGAGACCTTGCTGCGCTCCCAGGCATCGCAAGGTCGTGGCGACTACGCCGAGACCATCCGGCGCTGGCGTCAATGGTTCCCGGGAGACGCGCTACTGATCCTGCGCTTCGAGGCCTTGCGGGAGCAGCCCGAGGCGCTGGTCAACCGCTGTCTTCGCCACATTGGCGTGCGAGAGCTCGAGTCGGCCGCACTGCGCGATATGGGCAGCCGACAGGTGGTATTCGCCGGTGCCACAGAACCACCGCGGCCGGCGATCTGGACGGCGCTGCAAGCCCTCTACGAGCCGCGGATCGCGGAGCTGGGGGCATTGCTCGGCGAGGACCTGTCAGATTGGCTCACGCCACCGGCAGACCTGGAACGGCCGCCTGAATCAGTTGATCAGCCATGACAGGGTCGGATGCGCCGCTCGCTCAGTCGCGGGTAGACTTCATCATCGCCGGTCCGCAGGGCACTGGTGAGGACTGGCTTGCGGCACAGCTGCGCAGCCATCCACGCATCCGCCTGTTGAGCAAGGCGCAACCCTTGGCCTCGGTACCGGGCGCATGGGCCCCGCAGAGATCGGACGCGGTCGCTACCGCCCCCGCCGATGCGAGCGTGCCGATCGGATGGCTCGACCATCGGGTCGCCTCGCTAGAGCCGTCGGCGCAAGCTGCGCTCGTGCGCCGGTGGCCCAACATTCGGCTGATCTTCACCTTTCGGGCCCCGCAACAGCGCGCCCTGGCCGCTGCCGCGCAGGCTCTGCAGATCGCGCAGCTGCAGCCCCACGAGGTTTCCGAGACCTGGCTTCGCGACTGGCTCGGCTGCGCCTTCCAGCAGCGACAGCGCGATTACCGGGGCATGCTCGCCGGCTGGCGGCGCCTGCTGGGGCCCAGGCAGATGCAGGTGGTGTGCTTCGAGCAGGTGCTCGCCGACCCGGACGCCGCGATCGCGGCGTGCTGCCGCTTCCTCCGGCTCAAGTCGACGGGGCTGGCGGTGCGGCCCTATGACCGACGCGGCGAGGCGCGTCGAATCGATCGTCTGCTCCCGCCGGACGGAGACTTGCGCCGTTTGGTGTGTACTGGCGCCAACGCCGAGGGCATGCCCTCCGACTCGCTGGCGGCACTGCTGGGCTGTGATGACGCGGCCTGGCGCCACGATGGGTGAGGGCTCCGACCCACGCGTGCGGCTATGCTTCGTCGCCGCCGCATCAGGGATCCGCGGCAGCGACAACGCAAAAAAACGAGGCCGGCAAGCTGCCGGCCTCGCTGAAGGGCCCATCCTAGCGCCCCGGGCAGAACCCGGGGCGTGGATGAGTGCTGCTCACAGCACGGTCTTAGCCGTTAGGGCTGGCATGCCCAGCCGGTCGCGAACGTGTTGGGCAAGGCGGGACTGTCCACGATGACCCCGGTCGGCGCAACCACGCCGTTAGCCGTGTCCCCGTACTGGCAGTACTTGAAGCCGTTGTTGGTTCCTTGCCCGTACAGTCCGGTCGCGGCGCCCAGGGTGCGCGTCTTGACCAGCAGTGCCTGGATCGGCAGACCAACAAACGATTGGTTTGCGAAGTTCACACCTTGGTTGGCGCCGTAGGCGTCGAACGTGTTGCCGTAGTCGAGCGCAATATTGGCCCAGCCGTTCGTGGCGCCCGAGGGCAGATCGTCGACAGCGGGGATGTAGTACTCGGACGGGGTCGGGTCCGGGGCGCTCAGTGCGCCGCCTGACTCCTCGAACACGATCTGCGCGACTTCCCACGGAAGCTCGAACTCATAGCCGCCCGGCGACACGTCGCCCCCAGGCGGGAAGCCCTCTTCGCGATCCCAGACGCTCAGCCACAGCGTGACCGGTGATGCGCCGTTGGCCCAGCGATTGGTGAAGGGCTCAAGCGACGGCGGGAAGGCGAGACCGTTACGCGTGCCATCATTGTTGCCGGTGCCGACAAAGGCGCTGTAGTCGCGGCCGTTGACCAGACCGAGATTGGAATCGACGGCATTGGGGGTCGCACACGCGAGCAGGGCTGCGCCATTCCAACGCCAGCGGTTATTGCTGGCGAAGAGGTCGTTACAGGTCTGGTCGACGTGATACGCCTTGGTGGGCATGTTGAGCACGATCGACGTCTTGACGTTCGCGGCCGGGTTGACGGACCACTCGTTGTAGGTGTCGGTCCAGGTGAACTGCTGCTCCATGTTGAGCAACTCCGTCATGTTCCACAGCTGACCGGAGGGCGCCGTCGCGATGGTGGGCTCCAGGAACCATGGGTACTCCTGCGCCGTGATCAGGTTGGAACCAAACGGAATCACCGCGTCGAGGTGCAGCGCCTCGATAGACGCACCCGAGCCCTCGCCGACCTCGACGTAGGCGACGTTGACCTTGATCGGTGCACTCGACGTCACGCCTTGGTAACCAATGGTGTTGGCAGTGTCGGCAAGTGCGCCGGCTGCCTTGGGACCGCCGTTCGGGTTGGTGATCGCGCCGCCGGCTGCCAGGGCAGCCGTGTTGTCGGGCAAGAAGTAATCGGCCGCCGTGGCGCAGTCGCGTGGCTGCCGGTCGGTCTCATCGCCGCCGACGGCGATATGCTCGGTCACATAGCCGATGCCGTCCAGGGGAGACTGACCTGGGAAGGGGACGACTCCTGGGCCGAAGCAATTGCCAGCAGAGGTGTTGGGCAGACCATTCGTCGGGTCAGTACCGCCTTTGGCGCACTCGCCCATGACGATGAGTTCGATGTGGCCCTCTTTCGTCCGGTCGATCGCCTCCTGGATGGTGGTGGAACCGCCGTCGTCCGAGGTGATCAGACCCGCCGGATAGTCGGCGTCAGGGCCGTCGTAGAAGGCGTTCGTACGCAGCGCCAAGCCGCTGTCGGCGCCGGGCAGGCCGCTCGTCAGGGTCTCGTACGCCTGATAGGGCGCGACGCAGGACTTGTCGGTGCTGCGCACGTAGATCTCTTCCCCGATCTGCGAGATCGAGGCGGTCCAAACGTCGTACGGCGAGAGCATGACGTTGATGTCGAGTGCTTCGCGGCTGTTCTTGAATTCCTTCAGCCGAACCTTGACCGCAATCGCGGAGGCCGACGTGTTGGTCAGGTTCAGGAGCGTGTACCAACCGCCAGCGGGTTGCGCGACGTAATAGGTGGTGGCGATCTGCCCGCTACCGGTGGCAGACGAGCCCTGAGGCGCCAATGTATCGGTCGCGTGCGCCGGAGCCGACAGGACGGCCGCCACACCGGTCGCGAGGGCGACCGAGAGCGGCAAAGCGCGAATATTAAAGCGTTTCATGAATGAGATCTCCGAAGAACCAGTCGAAGCAGCGCTAGAAGGAGTACTGACGCTGCACGCTAAGGTTAGCACACGCTGCGGTTCACTTGTCTCATGCCACCACGCTGGCAGCGATGAGAGGACTGGCCGCGGCGGCCAACAGCATGGTCAAACGTTGGTCAATTGGTATCCGTGTCGTCTTCTACCTCCCGCTCTGCCGCTGTAGGGTTGGCCTCCCGAGATCGGCCAATCGGCGACCTCGACTGGATAATGTGATACCAGGTGCCGTCTATACGGCTCCAGCGCTCGGTCATCGTGATGATCTGCCGGATGTCGCCCGAGCCGAACGGTGAGGGGAGCGTATGGTCGACGTCGATATGAACGATCGCGTCCCCGTCGTCGTAGCGGACAGGTCCAACAGTGACCCCGTGCCACTTCACGAAGCCTCCGTGGCGGGCGGCAAATACCTCGGCGCTGTTCTTGGCCCGGTACTGAGGCGACTCGAAACCATAGACGGTCTCGAAGTCTCGTTCTAGCTTCGCAGCCCATCGCGCTTGCACACGCTCGACCAGCGCTTTCGTGCTGGCTTCGCCGGAAGTTTGGGTGCTGGCTTCGCCGGGGGGGGGCGCCGTTTCGGACACCTGCGCGTCGCTCTCGGCGGCGGCAGAAACGGCGTCCGCCGTTGTGGAGTCGGCGTGGCTCATCAGGCTGACGCTACACAGGACCAGCGCCAGGGCAACGCCAACGGGGTATTGATATTGCAAACGGCTGCGCAGCGGACGCACCGTCTGAGGCGACGCGTCCGCAGATCGCGTGGGAGGTTCGAGGGCTATCATCATCTGGATTTTGCGCCTTGTCTTGATGTGCTTTCCATATGGTTTGTGGCTTGACTGCCCACGAGAGAGCCACTCACGCCATTGCAGACTCCAGCTGCGAGCGTCGTGCGGGATGGCGCGGGGGTGCGGCTGACCCGTTCTGTCGCAGTTCGGCAAACCAGGGTGGCGTGTTGAAAAGGTAGCGGACAAATCTGCCGTCGTCAAGCGGAACAGGCACAATTGTCAGTCGTGTGGTTTCTGCATCAAGTCATGGTCCCAACGAGGCCACAGCCCAGCAACCAGAGCGTCTAGCGGCGTGCGCAGTCGAACCCCCCAACCCATTCCCGACAGACGGTAGGTCGGCGGCACGCCCGGCAGTTGCAGAAGCAACACACATGTAACATTTTCGTTGCATCCGCGCTCTACGGAGCCGAGGAAAGGCCGTGCGCAGCCGAGGTATGCCGTGCCCTCCGACAACAGGGCACAACCCTAGGCTGGCGCCCAGATCGGCCGGTTGCGGGCGCGGGGCGCTCTGCCGTACTGCCGCATCCGCTCGAGGCGCACCCCCATGGCGCACGGGCGCGTCCGGCCGCGGCAGGCGCTTCCTATTGCGCCCCTGAATGGCTACGGGCGACGTCGATCCAATAGGCTCGGGGCAAAGGCCTCCATCACTTGGCGGGCACGCTGGTCCCATGTCCAGGTCTCCGCCCAGGCGCGCCCGCGTGTGGCGAGATCCTGTGCAAGCTTTGGACGGCATCGCAGCTCCTGGATGGCATCACGCAGCGCACCTCCGTCGTCCGGCGGGACCAGCAGCCCGCGCTCTCCGTGCGCCAAGGCGTCTCGCAACGACGGAATATCGCTCGCGATGATGGGCCGACGGGCCGCCATGTACTCGTACATCTTGAGGGAGAAGGTCCAACGGGCGGTCCGGTCCGCGGCCGAGTTCGGCACCAGGCAGACGTCGGCGGCCGCGAAATAGGCCTGAAGCGCCTGGCCGCTGACGAACCCGACGAACTCGATGTTGGATGCGGGCGGCGCTCGCTCCTGCCAGTAGGCGACGGCATCCTCGTCGCCGCCGACGACCAGGAAGCGTACATTCGGGGTTCGGGCCGCGGCCTCGATGAGGGTCCCAATCCCCTTGTAGGCCATCAGCGAGCCGGCGTAGAGCGCGATATGGTCCGCGGACGAGAGGCCTAGTTGCTGCCGCGCCAGCCCTCGCGCGCTCGCGGCATCGGGAAATGCCTGATCGAAGCGCGTGACATCGGCGGCGTTGGGCACTGCCAACACTTGCGCATCGGGCATACCCGCGTCGACGAAGGCCTGCTTCAGGATGTCCGAGGTGGTAACGACGCCGAGCAGGTTCGGGTCGCTGGCGAAGCGTTCGATATAGCGCATCGTCTTGGGATGCCCGGGGCCGTCATGGGTCTCGAATATGACCCGCAGGCCTTCGCGGAGGGCATAGTCCGCGCTCTCGTGGCAGCGGGTCATGACGACACGCGGGTGCAACCAGCGGACGAAGGTGCGCGACCGCTGCGAGAAGGCCCGCCAGTTGGATCGATCCAGCGCCCCTTCCGGCAGGCGCCACGCCATGGGAAGCCTCAATACCCGGAACCGCCGACGGACACCGTAGCGAATGAACAACCCCTTGTTGCCCCGGATCAGCGCCGGCGCATCACTCGCGACCAACAGCGCGAAGCCCGGCACCTGGGCACCCATCGCCTCAGACATCTTCATGATCTGAACCGTGTGCGCCCAGCGGGATGGAATGTTGCCGTTGGAAACGTACAGCAGCGCCACAAGGCGGCCGCCAACGGCCCCGACCATGGGGCGGAGGCGGTCCAAGAGAAGACGTCGAATCCTACTCGACATCGTCATCGTCGTCGGGGGCGGATGACGTGCCCTTCTGGGCGACACCGATCAGCCGTCGGGCCTCCTGTAGTGCACGCTTGTCCAGCCCGGCCTCGGGGATCACCATGTGGTAGAACCGCTCCTCATAGTTTCGTACGAGCAGACAGTGCTCGCCGAACTGGGGTATCCGCCCGACCGACGCCGGATAGACGATCAGCACGAAATGCCGGCGGAGGCCCTGCAGGTACCGCTCAGCCCGCTCGCGTGGCCAATTGGCGAGTTCCTGTTGTGCGATCAGGACGAGCGAGGATGCACCACCCCCGCCGGACATGGTTTCGGCGCCCTGCTCCGAGCCCACTCGCGCATCACAGACCTCGGCATCCGCCAAGGTGCGCACCTCGATGTCGGGGATCTGCGCCGCAGGCATCGACAAGGCGTTCTGCAGCGCGATGGCGAGGTCCTTGCCCAATGGATGCTTGCTGAGGACGGCCGTCGCCGTGCCTCGATCGAGCTTCAGGGGGTCGCATTCCCTTGTATTTTCGTCGGCGTCCGGTGCAGGAAACACGACGAGTTCGGCTCCCAAACTCAGCTTCTCAGGCGGCTCCGCGGCCGGCACCCAGGGTTCGAAGGCAGGCGCCCCGGCGACGGCAAAGGCCCGGGCATGCTGAATGTACGGCAGGAAGCGGCTGTACATGGTCACTGCGCGGAACACGGCCGTGGTGTTGGCGAGCATCAGGCGCAGCAGGGTGGCGTAGGCGATGAGCGTCGCCCAATCCGCGTCTTTGCCGAGTAGGTCGCTGCCGATCATGAACAGCACGATCGCCAACATGATCCCGCCGCCGGTGCGCATCCACAGGGAACTCAATTCCATGGCACGGAAACGGTCGACATCGGCCTGGGCATAGCGCTTCACAGGCTTTTTCTCGAAGAAACCTTCGATCTGGTCGTGCAGGTCCTGATTCGGGATCGGCTGCGTTTGTGCAGCGGCGCGATTCGCCAGTGCATGGATACCGTCCTTGAAGCTCTTCCTGGTCTTCTCGGCGACGTTGGAGGCCGTTGCCGCGAAGATGTTCGATGGATACTGTGCGGCGATCACGAGCATCCCCATCGCGGCGACCAGAACGGTCGTCACCGGATCCAGTAGGATCAGCCCGAACAGGGAACCGAAGAAAACGAGCACGGCCGGCACAGCGGCGCTCAGGAAGCGCAGCGCCCAGCCACAGAGGCGCGAATATTCGTTGACCAGCCGCCGCAGACCATGGGCCTCGATCATTTTCGTCGCGCCCAGCGCGCGGCGGTCGGGCAGTCGTTCCAGTATGCACCATGCTCGCTTGACGGCCTCCTCGTGGTAACGCCGGTATAGATTCAGACTCTCGACCCGCAGAACGTAATCACTGGCGGAATAGATCAGCATTGCCACCAATAAGGACGCAGCGAAGAGGGCGAGCATAACCACGGACTCGCGTGCAACCAACTGCGTACCGAACAGGTGTAGAGAGTAGTTGCTCTCCAACAGTCGGACATAGAAGTAGACGACGCCCAGCACCATCAAGTTGCTGCCGAGCGTGAAGAGGGTGGCGATCATCAAACGCACCCACTCTCGGCGGCGCAAACGCATGCTGTCACCCAGCAGCCAGAACAGGACCGTCAGGAATCGGTTTGCCTGATCCTGTATGCGCAGAGCCATTTCAAGGAGGTGATTGCCGTCCTTCATTGCAGCACCTGCCGAAGCCGGTCGCGCAGGACGCCTGCAACCCCTTCCGCCCGATGGGCGGCGGGGAGTAGAGATGGCCGAAATCGGCCTTCCGGACGCCGCGGAATCGCGGCGATCGCGCGCCGGAAATCCGCTCCGGACTCGGCAATGACCAGTGCGCGCTCCGGCACCTCGGCGGCGAGTTCGGACAGCCCGCCGGCCTCGGGCGTGGCAACCACGGGAGTGCCACAGGCCAGCGCCTCTAGGGCGGCGTTGGGCATACCCTCGAAGCGCGAGGGCATCAGCAAGGCATCAGCTCGGCCGTACCAGGCCCAAGGGTTGTCCGTGTAGCCCTGCAGTTGCACACGGCCTCCCAGTCGTTCGTCGGTTAGCATCGCTTCGAGCCGCTGTTGCTGAGGTCCTTCGCCGAGCACGACGAGGTGGTGCTCGGCAGGAAGGTCCCGCCACAACTCGATCAACCGATCGAACCCCTTCTGCGCGACGAGTCGCCCGGAGGCCACGAACAGGCGCCGGCCGGCTGGCCCGCCGATGCCATGAGACAGGTGGACGGGCGCGGTCATGTCGGCACGGATCCGTGCCACGTCCACCGGATTCGGCAACAGGAGGATGCGCTCCTTGGCCACGCCGAAGGACGTCATCAACTCGACGCGCATCCGCATGGACGAAGCAACGACCAGATCGCAACGGGGATAGGCGAACCGACAGCCTTGGCGCAGCAGCAACGCCATTCCTGTTCCGGCGAGGCTGAGGGAAGGTAGATTCGCCTCCCTCGCCACCAGGTGCGGCATCCGCTGGACCTTGCCGAGTAACCCCAGGACGATTGTGATGTGCGGGAAGGAGCTGAAGACAACCCCTGGCCGGTGACGGCGAATGAAGCGGGCGAGCGCGGGCACGGCCTGTCGTGTACGCAACGCCCCGAGTTCGTATACCGGCACGTCGGACGGTACAGCCCCGCGCAGGGCGCCCCGGGCGTCGAGCACGAGCAAGGCGGTGCGGAACGACACATCCCCAACGCCCGCCGCCAACTGCAGCATCACCCGCTCCGCGCCGCCGGCCGCGTACGACGGGAGCACAAACAGACAGTCGATTCTGCCAGCGCAGGGATCAGCCTTCTCCATGGGCCTGGGTACTGGCGGAAGCAGACTGTGGCGTACGCATTGGCAGCCTGATGCCGATGGAGGCGAGCATGGCCTCCCAATCGGCGGCGACCCGCGGTAGCGCCATGCGCCCCGCCACCTTCGACGCGGCCTCCTGTAGGCGCCCGCGTAGAGCCGTATCGTTGCAGAGCCTGCGCATGGCGTCGGCAAGGGCCTTCGCGTCGTCCACCGGCACGACGAGACCGGTCTCCTCGTGCTGTATCAGCTCCAGTGGACCAGGGGATGCATCGCTGACGATGATGGCGAGCCCGCAGCCCATGGCCTCGAGCATGGCATTGGGCATGCCCTCGAAGCGAGAGGGCAGCACGAAGATACTGGCCGAGAACAGGAACGGAAAGACGTCCGACTGCTGCCCATGGAAACTGACCCGTCCCGCCAGATCTCTCGCCCTGACAACCGCCTCGAGTTCCGTCCGCATGTTGCCGTCGCCGACGATGTCCAGTCGCCAGTCCGGCAGTGCATCGGTGACTCGTGCGAAGGCTTCGAGCAAGACCTCCGGGGCCTTCTGCTCGATCAGCCGGCCGACATATACGAGTCGCTTTCTGCCTCGCTCGATCTCGGGCGGGCAGGTCGGAATGGACAGCGGATTGGCGACCTGGCGACGTTTGGGCTCTGGCACATAGGGCATATGTCGAAGTGCGCCTGCGCTGTTGGCCGTGACTAGGTCCGCCTCCGGATAGACCTTCGGGCGCAACCGCTGCCACGGCGGGTCAAGGCGTTGCAGGGCCGGATCGTTGCGCTCGGAAATGACCACCTTGATGCCTAGGCCACGGGCAGCCAGCAGCGTCTGGATATTGGAACCGCCAAGGAAGCTGATGATGACCCGCGGACGGCGCTCCTGGAATCGCTGGCGCAGCCACTTGACCCGCGGCGATGCGAGCGTGAGGCGCAACGGAAAGAAGTGTGTGAGCACGTACGCACGCGCCTGTCGGACCCAGTCCAGAACCGTGAGGCCCGCGTCCGCGATGTGCTCCGATGCCCTACCGCCGGAGTCGCGTCGCTCTTCCAGTTCGTCCTGGACCCGAAAGTACAGTTTGCCAAGAGACGTCTGCCCGCTACTCGCTTCCATCCGGGTGATGTAGTCCAGGCGCTCGATGCCGGGGTCCAGGGCAAAGGCATCTGCCATCGGAAACAGGGTAATCAGGGTCGTGTGCAGACCCTGGCGGTGCCAATGGTTGAGCAGGAGGGTCACGACGCGCTGCGCCCCGCCCGCGCCGAGGTGCGGCATCACGACCAGCAGATCCGGCCGAGGCCGGTCGCCCTCTGCGGCCAGGATAGCATCGCCGCTTCTCAAGCGCGGCGTTGGCTCGTCTAGGTCTGACATAGTCTCCGGAAGGTACTTGAACTGCTGGTGCCCGGTCAGTGCACCATTGCGCGCCGGGCAGGGTACCCGACGGCGGCGCCGGAACAGGTGGTGGCGGGCGTCTTCGGCGTGGCACGGCAAAGTATGTGCTGGGTGAGAAAGTCCTCGTCGCTCAAGTCGGGATGGCGTGCACGGATTTCGCTCGTGAGCCGCCCGGCGCCCTGCTCAGGTGTCGATGGGATGAGCTGCCAGTCCAGGATATCGAAATGCCGCAGCGTGATGGCCCGTACCTCCGCGATCCGCAAGCGATTCAGCTTGCGCAGGATCATATGTCCCGGCGGCGGCTCGAAGCCGACGTGACCCCAGTCCGCAAGAGCCTGGTCCTCGGGCTTGGCGTCATCGATCTGGTCCACGCGCTTCGGTGGTCGGTGGTGGCCGTTCCAGGAGAAGAAATTGTGATGGTTGAAGATCAATACTCCCCCGGGACGGAGGTGCGTCGCCGCGGGCGCCAGCACCGCTTCGAGGTCGGGCACATGCTCGGTCACGTTGTGCAGCACGGCGACGTCGAAACAGTCCTTCGGAGGCATCTCCGCCACATCCACACAGCGTAGGCGAATGCGGGGCGTCCAGCCCATGATCTCCTTGGCACACCACTCGAGTTGGGTCCACTCTCCAGTGTGGTTGTTTCTTAGCCGTTGGCCGCGCGCGTCCATGTAGGGATCGATACCCGTGTAGCTCTTGGCGTCAGCCAGCAGGAAACCGACGCCGTGGGCGCCGACGCCGCACCCGATATCGAGCACATCGCGGCCGAACACGTCGGCCCTCAACTTCTCTGGCCATTTGAGGTAGCCCAAGTCGTACATCCGCGCTGCCAGCGGACCCAACCGGCTAGCTTCGTATCGGCTGAGGTCGGGATTGATCACAAGGGGGGCCAACTCCGCGAGCTGCCGGTCCCGGCTGTAGCGTCTTCGCACATAGGGCGCAATGGCACGGAGCATCCAGGGGTGCATCGACGGACCGAGCCGCGAGCAGATTCCTGACGCCAGCCGATTGATCGATGCACGCATGCCAAGAACAAAGAAGCCTATCTCACGACCGGATTCCAAGGACGGGAGGGCAGACCCTGCCGACGAAGAGCGACGACCGACTCTGCTAGCATGGCGCGGAACGGGCCGGCCCGCCAGCTTGCGCGTCTTGCCGCGACCGATCCCCATCCGCCAGACGACGGAGCTATCTTGCCGAATTTCGAACAGAAACTAGGCGCCGCCGCCCTCGTCCCGGCCCTGGCGGTGTTCGCATGGTCTGCGGCCGAGAGCCTCTCCTACTGGCACTGGGGCGATGAGGACGAGAAGATCGTCGCGGCCTGGATGATCGGCGAGGGCTACCACCTCTACGATACCCTGTTTGCGCATCACGGCCCACTCAACTACGCACTGGCACACCTGACCTACCTGGCTACCGGCTCTGTGGAGCTGGCACCCTACCGGCTGTTGCAGTGGGGTCTGATGTTGCTCGCCGGCGTGGCCGTCGCCGCGAGCCCGCTGCTCTCCGATTGGCCCCGGCGGGCGACTGCGTTCAGCCTGTTCTGCGTGTTGAGCGCCCTGTTGTCGCCGCTCTGGTACGGCCACACGCTGCTCTACCACGCGCAGGGCGGTATTGCCATGACAGTTGCCTTGAGTCTGCTGCTGTTGCCGATGACCTTCGGGCTCAGACCCGGCCGGCTGCAGGCCGCGGCGGGTGGCGCGGGGCTAGCCGCCGCAGGCTTCACGGCCTACCCACTGGCGGTGCCGGCGCTCATGCTGATCTCGGCAGCACTGGTGCTGATCCATGCACGCGGTTTGCGGCTGGTCGATTGGCGCGGGAGTCTGGTGACCGCCGCGGTAGGCTTCGCGGTGTTCAGCGTCCTGATGCTGCTCTGGCTCTTGCTCTATGGCGATCTCCTCGGCTACGGCATCTACCACGTCTGGTTCAACCAGGCCGTCTACACCCAGTTCATCGACTTCGACGTCGGCGGCGCCTGGCGCCAGCTCGGCAGGCTGTTCAAGAGCCCGCTCGGATGGGTCCTCTGGACCGTCGTACTTGTCTCCTTTCTGGCGATCGCGGACGTCATTGCCAGCAGGCAAACGGCGCATACGATCCGCGGACGTCTGAGGCAGAGTGTCTGGCCGATCGCCGGCTGGGCGGCATTGGTGTCGGGGCTCCTATTCCTGAATCCACGTGGCGCCGAGGTGTACCAGAGCGCCCCGCTGTGGATCGTCGGGCTCGGCTTACTGAGCCTGCTGATCTGCCTCCGCCCGGCGGACTTCGGTGCGACACGGACCCTGCGCTACATACGCTGGGCCGCGCTGCTGCTCGCGGTCGCAACACCCGGGTACCTAGTGGGATGGAAGGGGCTCTCCGACGTGCCCGAGCGCTTTGTCAGCACCGACTACGCTAAGAAGAAGCGCGTCGATTACGCACGGCGGGCGAAACTCGTGCAGGGCTTGGTATCCTCCGGCGAGCCGATCCTGGCGGTGGTCTTCTCACCCCGTTGGTATCTGCTGACCAAGCGCCTGCCCTCATCCGGGGCCTATTACTACCTGCCCTGGCAGGCGGCCTACAACCAGTCACCTGTGCTCGGCTATCGCATCGACCCCTGCGGGGATGTCGCCAAAGCGCCGCCCAAGGTCATCGCCTGGGACCGCTGGCGCGTCTGGGACCGCTACGATGTCGCCGACTACGCTCCCTGTCTGGTCGAGGCCATGCGCCACGATTACCTCGCCATCAAGGGCACGCCACTGCTGCTGAGAAAGCCGGTCGGTGCGGATGACTTGGCATTGGTGAAGGCCCAGGGTTTCGACTTGGAGCCCGTTGCCGAGCCGAACTAGGCCGTCAAAGGGTCGCCATGCGCGCAGGCAACGAACCCGTATCAGGCACCAGGGCAGGACCTCCAATCGACAGCCATACCCGGCACGGACAGCCGCTTGTGGCATTTCCTACCGCGGTGGCCCGAGGCATATCGAGCTTGTCGCACCTTGCCTTGTCTCTCGCTCCACCATCCTTGCCTCACGGGCGCCGCAGTCCCACGAATGCCTCACAAAACAGGCTATCCTGAAGGCAGACGGCAACCCATGATCCACAGACGACAGCGCGATCGAAACCCACCAGCGAAACGGCGCACCTAATGCTCATCCCCGTTCTCCTGCGGTGCCTCGCGAGTTGTGCCGCCCCCTTCCAACGGTCTGCCATCGTGCTCCTGGGACTCGCCACCCTGCCACTGTATGCCGAACCGATCCTGGGCGGGTCCGCACCTGCAGCCGATCAGCTGCCGATCAAGGTCGAACTAGACGCTACTGGGGTCGAGATTCGCGCTACGGCGCCGCTCCCGACCATCCTGCGCACCCTCGGAGACGCCGCCACCGTTGCCGTGACGCTCCCGCGCCGAGATGCCGATCCGACACCGACCAAGGTCTCCATCCGCCGGCGCTCCGTCGGAGCGGCCTTCGAGCACCTCCTAGATGGCGCAAGCTATACGCTGACGTGGAAGAACTTCAGCGCAAAGGGCGAACCTCGGCTGCAAGCGGTCCAGGTGCTGCAATGGGCGCCCTCGGCGACTCCTCAGGGGACCGCACCACCATCAGAGGTGCGGTCATCCGAGGTGCTGTCATCCGAGGACATCGCGCGCATCCAGGCACGGGCCCGCGCGGCGACGGCCGACGCACCTTGGGAGCTGCCGAGCCACATCCCTGAGCTGCATGAGATCCTGGGTTCGTCGGTGGAGGATGCGGTGCATCAAGCCCTGCGCCGTGGCGGTTTGGTCTTACCCGATGCACGTGGCGGGCAGGACATGCGGCCGTAACCGGTTTGCTAGTGCGCGCGCCGCCCGGCCTCCTGGATCCGAACCAGCATCGGGAAACAGCCGGTAGGACGATGATGGCCTGGACGCGGGCCGTCCGAAGACCAAGAGCACGCGAGCCCGCGATGCGGGCTCGTTTTGGTGGAACGTCTTGGCTCTATCGCGGCCAATCAGACGCCGAGGAGGGGGCGGTCCGACCGGAATCGGAACGTGCGGCCTCTCCCAGGGTCTCCCCCTCCGGCGGTGCGCAGAGGAAGCCCCAGCGGAACACGGCGCCGTCGCGGTCCAGATGTCTCCAGAGCGCAGTGTCGCCGAGCATCAGCTCGGTGCTGCCCAATGTGTCCGCGAATGTATGGTCCGGATTGAAGGCCGCAATCAGACTGATGCCGGAGCCGAAAGGCCACAGGCTCATGCTCAGCGGACCGGCGACGGTGCCGGACACACCGGGGGGGTCGCAGTTGTAGTCGATGGATGCTCCTTCGACACTGACGTGCTCACCGACGATGTTCAGTCCGATGCCATCGCAGTAGGGCTCGCCCTGTTGGTCGCAGAAGCCCAGCTCGATGTCGTAGGGGGCGGTAGGGGGGCCGGTGACCTCGAAGTTGGCCATACCGAAGCCAAGGTTGTTGGCATGACCGGAATAGGCGATCCAGAAGGTGCCGTCGCCGTTCGGTCCGGCGCTCCCACCCCAGCTGTTCTTGCACAGAAAGGCGCCCTTGGCGTCATCCCAGCCGATGATCAGCACGGCATGGCCGCCCTCACTCGACCCCCCGCCGTTGACGTAGACCTCGCCAGGCAAACCTCCGTTCCAGAATGTGCCGAAATCGGAGTAGACATCGTAGCGCCAGTAGCTCGGGCCGTAGTTATACAGGGATTCCTTGAACGCCGCCGTCGTCTGAGGCACCGTATGGTAGTTGGTGACGTGATAGCCTCGCTCACCGCCTCCATAGGCGCACGCAGTGGTGTCGTTGGCGGTGTAGGGCATCTGAGACTCGTCGATGGGGCCGCGGCCTCCCGCCTCCCAAAAACGCAGCGAAGTGGAATTGCCGCCGAGGCAACCCAGCATCATGGTATTGCAGCTCACCTGTTGTTGCTCCGCGAAGTCCTCCGGCCCGACGCCGAGCGTCTTCAGGAGGTGTGACTCGAGCGCCCCCGTCGATGCAAAGGCCCAACAGGAACCGCAGGCACCTTGGTTTTTCGCCGGGGTGACCAGGCCGTGGTCGCGGGCGTCATAGGCGGCGGGTAATGCGTCCAGGGCCTGCTCGGAGGGCTCGCGCAGCAAGCTCTCATAGACCTTGGGGTCCAGTGCGATGTCGCCGTAGTAGAACTGCGGGGAGGATTGTGCGAGTGTGGCCGGCGCGATGAGCAGGCAGAGGATCAGTGTTGTGGCAGCGCCGAGGATTCGGGCTGCAGACTTACTTGACTTGCGAAACATGGGTGCCTCCTTACGCGGGTGTACGAACTACCGGACACGAAGACTCAGCCGGTTTGCAGACTCCGGCCACCTCTTCCTGCCTATAAACGTTAGTCTCCGGCCTTTGAAACTAGTCCAAGAGTGGGCGAAGACCAGTCCATGAGCGGCAGTAAACTCAGGCATCCAGTCCGCCGCTATGACCTGGATCAGACTTTACTGCAAAATCGGAGAAACGCATGCTTGAGTATCGCGCGCTGTCTCTTTGGCGCAGGGCGCTCTCAGGCATATACTTAGCGGTCTCGTGACACACGAGCCTGTAAGCCTTTGACTGCAATACACATTACGAAACAGTGCGGTGCGTTTTGGATCAGCAGTTCACGAACGTTATCAGGAGATGCGTCTAACGACATGTACGTAAGGGCACCTCGAAGTATTCGAGGTGCCCGTGCGGGGCAGGATGCCCCGCCATTTTTCAAGCGCCCAAGCGCTTGAAAAATGGCGCGAAGCGGAAACCGCGTTTTCGCTTCGCGTCTTGAAAAATTGCC
>JANQFX010000091.1 GCA_028277725.1 Thiohalocapsa sp. | reverse complement strand
TGGACCTGCTCCTGCTCGGCGGCACCATGTCCGAGAATCTGCGCCTGGTGCTGGAGGATCAGGTCTTCTACGACTATGCGCGCCAGGGTGAAAGCGGCCGGAGGGCCCGGGTGTTGGCCGCCGTCTACCTGATCGTCACCTCGCCGGAGTCCCTCATCGAGGAGTAATCGACATGCGCAAAACCACAACGCAACGCGCGCGCCGGCGCTTCCTCGGGCAGCTCGGGGCACTGGCCGGTGCGGCGGCAGGGGCCGCGGCTCGACCGGTGCTGCGGCATCCGGTCGCCGCACTGGGCACCCTGGGCACGTTGAACCTGAGCCGCATCGCCGCTGCGGCGGAGGTCCCCGGCGATTACAAGGCGATGATCTGCATCTTTCTTTTCGGCGGCAGCGACTCCTACAACTGCGTCGTGCCCTACGACGCCGACGGCCATGCGAGCTACGCGGCACCGAGACAGGCGTTGGCCGTGTCGCGGGATGTCATCCTGGAGCCAGGCCTGGATCCGGGTATCGACCCGGCCCTGGGTCTGACCGACCTCACCCTGCCGGACCCGGCGTATCCGCGCCTGTCGCCGCACCCCGACCCGCGCCTGTTCGGGCTGAATCCGTCCATGGCGCGCCTGAAGCCCATCTACGACGCCGGCCGTCTCGCCGCAACGCTCGGCGCCGGCACCCTGGCGGAGCCGATCACCAAGGCGCAGTACCAGAACCGGTCGGTGCGCATTCCGCCGAGCATCGGCTCGCACTCGGACCAGCAGTTCCAGCACCAGACCTGCGGCATTTTCGACTCCGACATGGGCTACACGGGCCTGTTCGGCCGGCTCGGCGACTACTTCTTCGGCAACAACGCCGGCCTATCCACCTTTACCAATGTCTCCCTGGCCGGCGACAACGTCATCCAGGTGGGCGAGCAGGTGATGCCTTATTCGGTCAACACCAGCGGCCAGGTGGAGGTGCCGGTGAGCCGCTTCGTCAGCGGCGGCTTCCAGGGCCGGCTGGATGCGGGTCGCCGGGCCCTGTTGTTCGGCACGCCCCACGTCTTCGACGGCGCCTACAGCGAGACCAAGGCGCGTGCACTGGAGGGCAATCAGGCGCTGGCCGAGGCGTTGGCCGGTGCCGAGCCGGTCGATGGTTTCCCTGTCGGGCGCCTCGGTTCTCAGCTGCAGGCCATTGCCCAGATCATCGGCGTGGCGTCGCGCATCGGCATCAGCCGCCAGACCTTCTTCGCGTCCATGGGCGGCTTCGATACCCATTCCAACCAGAACGACCGCCATCCTCAGCTGATCGAGGAACTTGCCGACGGCATGGCGGCATTCGACGCCTGGGCACAGGCCAATGGCCTGGGTGACAAGGTCACCACCTTCACCGCGTCGGAATTCGCGCGCACCTTCGCCATGAACGGCAATGCAGGCACGGACCACGCCTGGAGCGGCGTCCAGTTCGTGCAGGGGGGCGCTGTGCGAGGCGGACTCTACGGCGTCATGCCGGACCACAGCATCGGTGGACCGGACGACATCAGCAACCGCGGCCGCTTCATCCCCTCCATCGCCGTGGACCAGGTCGCCGCAACGCTGGCGAGCTGGTACGGCGTACCGGACGATGCCCTGTCGATGATCTGCCCGAACCTCGGCAACTTCGACCATGCCGATCTCGGTTTCATGGGGTGATCTTTCGGTGGGTGACGCCCGCCCTGCTCCAGTAGCCGAGGCAGGCGTCCGATCTGCTCAGGCTCTCGTCCTGGTCCGCGACGGCCGTGCTCGTCTCGACGGACTTGCCGGTAGATTCGGCATCAGCACCGGGTAGACGGTTTGCCGGTCGCACCCCTTGGGCTTCGTGGGCGGGGCAGGGTGCTTTCACCGTCTTGCAGCGCATCCGCCGTAGACGGAAATGGAGGATGCGCCGCACCCGATCGCTGAACAAGATCCGCCGCACCCTGTTGGCTATATTTGGGGCTTGTTCCCGATTGGGTGCAGCATCACGCAATGGACCGAGATCACACGGCCCCGGACCGTGCGCGGCCCGCAGGTGCAATCGCTCCGAGCACGGTGCGCGCAGTCTTCGCGGCGGATGGCTATCGTCTGGTCGTCTGGCTGTTTTTGCGGTTGCTAGGCTTGATCTACGCCGCGGCGTTTGCGTCGCTGGCGGTCCAGATCCAGGCGTTGGCCGGCAGCGAGGGCATCCGCCCGATCACCGAGCAGCTCGCACTGGCGGAGGAGCGGTTCGGTGCGCTTCGGTTCCTGCACTACCCGTCGCTGTTCTGGCTCAACGCGTCCGATGCCTCCCTGCTCACGGTGTCCTGGGGCGGTGCGCTGCTGGGTCTGCTGCTGGCGCCGGGGCGCAACGATCGGACGCTGCTGATTCTGCTCTACGGTTTCTACCTCTCGCTGTTCCATGCAGGCCAGATGTTCACCAACTTCCAGTGGGACTACCTGCTGCTGGAGGCAGGTTTCCTGGCGATTCTGCTGCCCGGCGGTACGAAGGTCGCGGTGTGGCTGTTCCGTTTACTGCTGTTCAAGCTCAGGTTCCTGTCCGGGCTTGCGAAGGTCATCAGCGGCGACGAGGGCTGGCGACAGCTCACTGCGCTGCAACACTACTTCGAGACCCAGCCCTTGCCCCATGTCGGGTCCTGGCATGCGCATCACCTGCCGGACTGGCTGCTGCGCATCGGCACGGGCGGCACGCTGTTCGTGGAGCTCATCGTGCCGTTCTTCTTTCTGCTCCCGCGGCGGTTCCGGCATGCGGCGGCGTGGTTGACGATCCTGTGGCAACTGCTGATCATCGCCACCAGCAACCACAACTTCGTCAACCTACTGACCATCGCGTTGTGCCTGTTCCTATTCGACGACCGTGCCGTTTCCCGGGTGCTGCCGCGGCGCATCGCCGGTTGGGCCTTGACGCGCTCGCCGCTGCCGGCACAACCGGGCCGGCTTGCCGCAGCCATCGGCGTGGCCGCAGCGCTGGTGCTAGTGCCGGCGAGCCTGGTGTCCGCCGCCGAGATGCTAGGGCGCGAGCCCATCCCGACCTTGAGCTCCTGGCTGGAGCGGATCGAGCCATTGCGCATCGCCAACCGCTACCACGTGTTTCCGAGCATCGACACGGAGCGGTACTCGGTGCAGGTGGAGGTGTCGCTCACCGGGCAGGATTGGGTGTCGCTGGACTGGCGCTATGCACCGGATGATCCGCGCCGGATCACACCGTTCATCGTGCCGCATCAGCCGCGGCTGGACTGGCAGCTGTGGTTCGTACCGAAAGGGCCTGTGTTCCTGCGAGATTTCGAGACGCTGCTGACCCGGCTGCGGGAGGGCTCGCCCGCGGTGACCCGGCTGCTCGCGGAGGCACCCTTCGGCGATCAGCCGCCGAAGCTGTTTCGGATTCGAGTCTATCGCTATCGGTTTGCGACGCCGCGGGAGCGGATCAAACAGGGTGTTTGGTGGGTACGGGAGGATCAGGGGCCGTTCTGGCCATTGGCGGAGCTGGCGCGGCGCTGAGAATTCGCAGCGCGCTGGGCACGCCGCCCCTGCAGCAGTCCAACCAGATCGGAGCGCTCCTGGTGCTGCGCCTGCCAGAACGACGAATATCCGCTCCCTGGCCCTTACCTGACGCTGCGCCGGGGGACGTCTTGCGCACGAGCGGGCCAAGCCCGCCCTCCCTCAACTCAGAACCGGTCCGTCGGCATCCTTTTTCTGATACGGCGAATCGAGCGAGAAGACTCGGTAGACCGCGCCACCGAGGGCCGCGCCAATCAGCGGTCCGATCCAGAACAGCCAAAGCTGCGAGAGCGCCAGGCCCTCACCGCCGGTGAACAGGGCCAAGGCCGGCCCGGTGCTGCGGGCAGGATTGACCGAGGTATTGGTCACCGGGATGCTGATCAGGTGGATCAGCGTCAGCGCGAGACCGATCGCGATCCCGGCCGACACGGCTGGCGCACGCCTATCGATTGCGCCGAGAATGATGAAGACGAACATTGCGGTCATCACGATCTCGGTGACCAGTGCGGCGAACAGGCCGTAACCCTGGGGAGAGAGCTCACCTTAGCCGTTCACCGCCAGACTGCTGGAGGTCAGCTCGAACGTGGCCTGGCCCTCCTTCGCGGTCCCCATGTCGATAGCGACGAAGAAGATCAGGTAGGCGGCGACGATGGCGCCGAGCACCTGCGCGATCCAATACGCCGGAAGCTCCACCCACCGGAAACCCGCCCGAAGGCCACCAACTGAGGTGGCGGAGACGATCGAGATCTTCGATATCGACCCCCACAAGACATCGATCGCCTTCCGTGACGCCGGTGGTCACTTCCGCGAAGTCTCGATGAAGGCGCCGCACCCTGACGGCCGCAGGGACGACTTCAAGCAGGGCGACATGGTCGAGGTCGTCTACCGTGAAGGCCTGGCTGCCGCGCTCGACCCGCAATAGCCACACCGCTTGGCGCCGGGGGCGGAGTCTCCGCCCCCGGCATCGGCCCACCTGGATGGTAGCCAACTGCATCTTGCGTTATGGCGCCGACTGCGGGCATTGGTCGATCGCCTAACCGGTGAGTGGCGACCGCCGATCGAGCCCCGGGTCGCATCCGAGCAGATGTCGGCGCAGATGAAGGCCGCGGCGATCCCTTCCGTCAACTGCGTCGTCCTGCTCGCGCGCTCGGCACTGATCGCCACGTTTGGACTGCGGGCCAACAGCACGCCGGCGATCATTGGCGCCATGATCATCGCTCCGCCGATGACGCCGACGGAAGCCTTGCCCGATTCGGAGGCGGGACGAGCACAGCTGGGCGCGCTAGGGAGATACCGATGTATTGGCCATCCGTGGCCAGAATCGGCAGCGAAGCGAAATGCGTGGTTTTCGCTTCCCTCCATTTTCAGCGACTTGCGTCGCTAAGAATCGCGGGGCCAAGGGTTTCGCGCGACCGAAATGGCGCCTCGCATCGGGCACGGAACCGGATGCGGCTTTCGCGTTAACATCCGGTGCACCACAACCTTGCTGCCGACGGGACCGGCCGCCGGCGGCCCTTGCCGAGGAGACAGCCATGGCGCTTGTTGCCTTCGTTGCCGGCGTTCTCGTCTATTTCGGAGTTGCGGTGCTGAGCCGCGCCTGGTTCACGGTCAAGCCCAACGAGCGTGCCGTGCTGGTGAGCCTGGGCCGCGCCCAGCGCCTGGGCGATCAGTTCGTCGATGATCCCAGCCTCAACGACGATGAGCGCAAGCGCTACCGTTACCCGCTGCTCAGGATCCTCGGCCCCGGCTGGCACTTCAAGTGGCCCTGGCAGAAGCCGGTCATCGAGGACATCGCCACCCGCTCCATCGACATCACCTGGGACCCGACCAAGAGCCAGTCCACCATCGAGGCGGTGACCAAGGACAACCTCACCACGGGCATCGATGGCCAGCTGCGCTGGCGGGTCGCGCAAAGCAACTTCTACGCCTACTGCTTCGGCGTCGACAGCCCGCTGGAGCACGTCATGGGCTACTTCGTCTCGGTGCTGCGCGAGCGGGTGGCCAACTTCGTCGACCCCAAGGGCCAAAGCCTGGTGGACGGCGCTGAACTCAGCGGCGAGGCGGGCGGTGGCGCCACAGAACTGTCGGCGGAGCTGTCCGAGGGCGTCTCGATCAACGACCTGCGCAAGAACCTGCCGCTGCTCAACGACTACATGGAGCAGCAGTGCCGTGCCACGGGCGCCCGCTACGGTATCGAACTGGATGCGGCCCTGATCACCCAGATCGACCCGCCGCCGGCGGTGGACCGGGCGCTGTCGGCCATCAACAGCACCCGCAATCAGGTGGCCGCGGACATCAGCACCGCCCGTGCCGACGCCGAGCAGCAGATCACCATGAGCAAGCGCGCCGTGGAGATCGCGCAGAACAACGCCCAGGCGGAGGTGGCGCCTTTGAAGGAGCTGGCCGACACCCTGTCCGGCATCAAGGTCCAGGGCGGTGCCCAGGCGCTGGGCGCCTACATCCGCAACATGCGTATCCCGCTGCTCGGCAACGCGCGCCGCATCGTGCAGATGACCTCGACCAGGTCCGCCGGCGCCGCGACCGTCGAGGGAGGCCGCCATGCCCAGTGATCCGACCCTGCTGTTGCCCTTCTTCATCGGTGGGCTGCTGGCCATCCCGATCCTGCTCGGCGTCGCCCGGCTGCTGAGTCTGTACACCATCGTCAACGAGCAGGAGGCAGTGGTCTACACCTTCCTCGGCAAGGTCATGGGCATCCTGGATGAGCCGGGGCTGCGCTTCCCGCTGATGCACTTCGGCGCCAAGGCCCTGCTGCTGCCCATCTTCGGCACGCGCCAGCCGGTGAGCATAAAGCTGCGCCAGCGCTACCTGCGCAACCAGATGGTCAACTCCGAGGAGGGCACGCCCATGAGCGTGGGCGTCTGGTACGAGATGCAGGTGAGCGACCCGGTGGCCTACCTGTTCAACAACGCGGACCCGGAGGGCTCCCTGGAGGCCAACGTCGCCAGCGCGACTATCTCCACGCTCAGCAACCTGGAAATGGACAAACTCCTCGAGGACCGCCACCAGCTGAGCCGCAAGGTGCGCTCCACGGTCTCGCCCCTGTCCGAGAAGTGGGGCTTTCGGCTCGGCTCGGTCTACATCCGCAAGGTCGCCTTCACGGACCGGGAAATGGTCGACAACATCACCGACAAGGTGGTCAAGCGCCTGGTGCAGGTCACCAGCGCCATGAAGCAGGACGGCGAGAACCGTGTCGGACTGATCAAGAGCCAGACCGCCTTCAAGGTGTCCGAGCAGCTCGCCCAGGCCTCCGCGACCCGCCCGGCCGTGGTCGGCGAGACGCTGAACCAGATCGCCGCCGACGATGCGGAGGTGCTGGATGCCTTGATGCAGGTGATGGAGGCCGAGCAGCTCATCGCCTCCGCCGCCGAGGTGGACGTGCTGCCGCCGGAGGCGCAGGTGCTGGTGTCCCTGTCCGGCGGCGGGCCGTCGAGCCCGCCAACCCCCGCCCAGCCAGCCGTCGATAGGCGCTTCGCTCGGTTCCAGATGGATGAGGGGGTGTTGCCGTAGCTGAATCGCGCACGCGCGATCGGCCGGGAGTGTTGACCTCCAGGTCAACACGCGCTGTCGTCGTCCTAATAGAGCATCCGATGACGATTGCGACCACGATAGCGAATCTTTCTGGGTAGGGTTACCGCGATATAGCGCTTGTTTCCTACGAGCTGCGAAAGTGCGATCGTGCCGCAGACATCAATATTCCCTGTGCGTTAGGTTGGAATACTCAGTCCTTGACTCCATAGCCGCGCGGCGACTCCAAGAGCCGCAATTGGGGGTCATCATGCCCTTTGCGCCGAGCAACACCATAGAATGTGTTTTCTTCGACGTTCTCGTTGCCCCACTGATTCCATCCGTCCCGGCGAAATCGTGCGAATAATTCGAGGTAGGGACCAGGAGAGCAGGATTCTACAAGATCATAGATTTCGTCGGGCTTTCGGGAGTGTTCGCGTTTTCTGGTAGAAAAAAGGTTTACCTGCGTTCGTCCAGGTGGAAGCGTACGCATGCTTCCGCGCACGCCGAACAGGACCAGCTCCGTGACGTTTCTGAAGTAGAATCCAACGCCGCGACCATCTGGGCCGCCATCCTTCCTAACTTTGTACCAAACCAGGTTGGACTTGTAGGTGAAGCCCCAAGCTTCCATAACCCGCAAGCCTTCCTGCAACAGAGCGTTTGGTACCCAGAGATACAGGTGCGACTTGGCGGCCGCTAATCGCGAAACCGGTAATTCCAGTATCTCTTTCAGTTCCATTGTTGGATACCTAAGAAGACGTCGGTGTTCAGGCGCCATCTTTCCGGTACGGTTTTGAAACTGCCACGGGGGGTCAGCAAGTATCGTGGAATATTGCCCCCCCACTTTTGCTAGCAGGTCTTCTGACGGGTTTGGCTCGGCGATAGTGTAGACTTTGGCGGCCATGATCCTGTTCTCTCAGGTTAGATGACAACGACGTCACGCGGTATTCCGATCAGCAGCAAAGGACAGGGGTTACCGACGCCGCGACGGACTCGGTCGTCAAGTTTTCTCCAATGGGTCGTTGCTTCACCAAACTTGTCTGAGACGAACGCGTGTGACCACCCGTCTTCGAACGAGCCCATTCTGCGCGTTGCCTTTTCGATAATCTCAAGCTGGCGTTTCGTCGGAGAATAGTACTCGGTCAATGCCTCTCGACTATCTATAGAGTACTTTCGAGCAAATTCTGAGACGATCTCGCGCAGGCCAGATTGGAGGCTCGACCCTCGGGTGATGATTGCTCCAATCGAGATAACGCCGTCTGCATGCAGGCGTTTGAAGTTTTCTAGGTCGCGGTCAAAGAAAGGGTCTTTGTTGTTCCATTCAATTTCCAAAGCGAAGATGCCGGTTGGGAATCTTTTTACATGGTCTATTTCGTGGGATACGGACTCCTTTTCCTCCCCGTCGACGATCTTTTTGATTTCGAAGTTGTGCTTATGCCAACCGAAGTCATCAGCCAACGACCGTCGGAGACGCTGTGTCATTTCACCTTCGCCGCCGCCACCGCGCACCAGCTCCTCGGCTCGGATCTCAATATTGAGGATGGCTTTTTCCAGTTCCTCTACGGCATCAGCCATATCGACGGTAAGAATGGCTTCGGCATGATGTAGGGCAATGACTTCGAAACCTCGTGCTTTGATCTTCTCAAACATAGGGGTCCTTTATGCGCCATAGGGCTTGCGCGGCGCTGTTCACCTTGGTGGCTCAGAAGCAACGTGGGTCTGTTGGGAATCCTACCTGAGCGCGAGCAAACGACGCGAGTTGGTTCGTCAGTGTCGTTCCCCATACTACAGCAGTGAGGCGCTGGGCCGACCTGGAGGTCGGCGCTCCCGGGCGGCTCCCAGATGGTCCTGGGTCACTCCGGCAGCTCGGCCCCGTCCATCACCCAGCGTAACAGGCCGTGGTGGACGGCGTGACCGTGCCAGGCGGCGAGGTGTTGGTCGGGCAGGGCGTTGACCAGGACGACGACGACCCAGCGTTGGCCGTCAGGGTCGAGCACATAGCCGGCAATGCAGCTCGCATCACGCACGGTGCCGGTCTTCATGTGGGCGCGGCCCTCGATGGGCTCCTTGCGCATGCGTTTGGTCAGCGTGCCGTCGACGCCCATGATGGCCATGGAGGCCATGAACTCGGGCATCCAGGGTTGATGGTAGGCCCAGGTGAGCAGCTCGCCGAGGGCGGCGGCGGACAGGCGGGTGTCGCGGGAGAGCCCGGAGCCGTTGTCGATGTACAACTCCGGGAAGCTGAAGCCCCGCTCGGCCAGCCACAGCGACAGCGCCTCGCGCGACTTGAGCAGATCGCCGGGTGGGCCGGCGTGTTCGACGCCGAGGGCGAGGAAGACCATGCGGGCCATCAGATTGTCGGACCACTTGTTGACGGTCCGCAGCACCTCGTGCAACGGCTGCGAGTAGGCGGTATGGAAGACCTCGGCACCCGCGGGCGCCGACGCGGCGATCACCTGTCCGCTGATGGTCCCGCCGGCCTCGCGCCAGAGGGCGTCGAAGGCAGCGGCGGCATGGCGCTGCGGGCTCAGGATCAGGCGCGGGATGCGCTCGTCCGCGCACTCGCTGGCGAAGGTGCCGCTGACGGTGAGCCGAGGGGTCCCGGGTGTGGGGGGGGCCGTGCCGGCGGCGATATCGCCGCCGTCCGGTGATGCCGACGACGGCTGCTCTGCTTGGGGCTCGCTGAAGCGGACATTGAGCCGGTGGAAGCGCCCTTTGCAGGGCGCTTGGACGACCCGGGCCTGATTGTCGATGTCCAGGTGGCTCAGCGGCGGCTCGGTGTAGACCCCGACCCCGCCGCGTTCGCGGTCGTTGTACAGGTGGATGTAGGTCACCTGTCGGTTCAGGCTCAGCGCGGCGGGTAGGGCATTGTAGCTGCGCTGGGCGGCGCCGTCGAAGTCGCCGCGCTCCGCGCTCGGCGGAGCGAGCTGGCTGTTGTCGAAGCGCAGGTCGCCGACGATGTGGCGGATGCCCTTCTCGCGCAGGGTGCGTATCAGCCGCGCGAAGGCCTCGTTGGACAGATAGGGGTCCCCGTAGCCTTTGATGGTGAGGTCGCCCTCCAGGGTGCCGGCGATGACCTCGCCGGTGATCAGGGCCTCGGTGCGCCACTGGTAGTCGGGGCCGAGCAGGTCCAGCGCGGCGATGCTGGTGATCAGCTTGGTGACGGAGGCGGGCACGCGTGGGCGCTCGGCGTCGATCGCGAGCAGCGGCTGGTCCGCATCGACCCGGCGCACGTAGGCGCTGATCTGACTGGCTTGCAGGGTCAGCTCCGGCAGTAGGTTGGCGACAGCGCGGGGCAGGTCTCCGTGGGCTTTGGGCGTGGACTCCGGCTGGACGCGAGGCGCCGGCGAGGCCGGAGGGCCGGATGCCGTCGTCTCGAGGGCAGCGCCCGGGGCCGCGATCATGCAGCTCAGGATGCAGCCCAGAACGTAGCCGAGCAGGGCTCGGGACGAGGGGGACGCGGCGGCCGGCCGCTGGGGCGGATGCGGTCGCGGCGCCATCTGCGGTGAGCGTTGGGATGGTGTCAGCCGGAGCCGGTTCTGTTGCCGGAGCTCGAACCGTTCGAGTCGCTACTGGTCGCCCGCTCGCTGCCGGTCGTCGAATCGTCGGGCACACCCGCTGTCTCGACTGCAGACTCCGGCTCATGCACCATGACCACGCCGGCCAGCGGTGGCAGGGCGATGGGGATCGAGTTGGGCCGGCCCATCCAGCTCAGGGGCTCGGACTGCACACCGCCTTGATTGCCGACGTTGCTGCCGCCGTAGAGCTCGGCGTCGGAGTTCATCGCCTCGCGATAGAAGCCGGGCAGGGGCACGCCGATGCGGTAGTCCTCCCGCGGGACCGGGGTGAAGTTGAAGGCGCAGCAGACGACCTGTTTGCCGTCCTTGGACTTGCGCAGGTAGCTGAGCACGGACTGGCTGGAGTCGTGGCAGTCGATCCACTCGAAGCCGCCGCTCTCGAAGTCCACCTCGTGCAGCGCCGGGTGTTTGCGGAACAGCCGGTTCAGGTCCGCGACGATCTGCTTGACGCCCTGGTGCTGCGGACGCTCCAGCAGATACCAGTCCGCGGCGGCGTCGAAGTTCCACTCCTGCCCCTGGCCGAACTCGCAGCCCTGGAACAGGAGCTTCTTGCCCGGGTAGGTGAACATCAAGGTATAGAGCAGCCGCAGCGACGCAAACTTCTGCCAGGCGTCGCCGGGCATCTTGTCCAACATGGACTGTTTGCCGTGGACCACCTCGTCGTGGCTGAAGGGCAGGACGAAGTTCTCGGTGAAGGCGTAGAGCAGGCCGAAGGTGAGCTGGTCGTGGTGGTAGTGCCGGTAGACCGGGTCCTTCTGCATGTACGACAGGGTGTCATGCATCCAGCCCATGTTCCACTTCATGCTGAAGCCCAAGCCGCCGAGGTAGGTCGGCCGAGAGACCTGTGGCCAGGCGGTGGATTCCTCCGCCACCATCAGTGTGCCCGGGTGCTGTTCGTGGGTGACGGTGTTGAGCTGGCGCAGGAAGTCCACCGCGTCCAGGTTCTCGTTGCCGCCGTACTTATTGGGGATCCACTCGCCGTCCTCGCGCGAGTAGTCGAGATAGAGCATGGAGGCCACGGCGTCCACACGCAGCCCATCGATGTGGTACTCCGCGAGCCAATACAGGGCGCTGGATAGCAGGAAATTCTTCACCTCGTGGCGGCCGAAGTTGAAGATCAGGGTACCCCAGTCCTTGTGCTCGCCCTGGCGCGGGTCGGCGTGCTCGTAGAGCGCTGTGCCGTCGAACTTGGCCAGGGCCGTGGTGTCGCGCGGGAAGTGCGCCGGCACCCAGTCCAGCAGGACGCCGATGCCGCGGCCGTGCAGGTGGTCGACGAAGGCGCGGAAGTCGTCGGGTGTGCCGAATCTGGCCGTGGGCGCGAAGTAGCCGGTGGCCTGATAGCCCCAGGATGCGTCCAGCGGGTGCTCGGTGATGGGCAGCAACTCGACGTGCGTGAAGCCCATCTCGACGCAATAGTCTCCGAGGCGCTTGCCAAGTTCGCGGTAGTTGAGGAAGTTGCCGTCCTCGTCGCGCTGCCAGGAGCCCAGGTGCACCTCGTAGATGGACATCGGGCTGTGTTGCCAGTCGACGTTGGCACGGCGGCGGATCCAGTCGGAATCCTGCCAACGGTAGGTATTGGGCGCGGTCAGGATGCTGGCGTTCTCCGGGCGCTCCTGGAACGCATTGCCGTAGGGGTCGATCTTGACGTGTAGATTACCGCCGCCGTCACGCAGTTCGAACTTGTACAACATGCCGGGCTCGAGCCCGGGAATGAACAGCTCCCAGACCCCGGAGCCACCGCGCACCCGCATCGGGTTGACGCGCCCGTCCCAGTCGTTGAATTCGCCGATCACACTGACGCGTTGCGCGCCCGGCGCCCAGACCGCGAACTGGAAGCCCTCGACACCGTTCACGCTGCGCTGGTGGGCGCCGAGGAAGCGGTAGGCGTGCCAGTGGCGGCCCTCGCCGAACAGGTGCAGGTCGAAGTCACCAACCTGGGGCGGGAAGGTGTAGGGCTCGTGACGGGTCTCGACCTGACCCTTGCGATCGTACCAAGTGACCTCGTAGTGGCGCTTGCGAGGCAGCCGGTCCGACGGGCCCTGCCACTGGAACAGATCCGTATCGGGAATGCGCTCCAGATCGATGCCCGCCTCGTTGATGCGCACGCGCTCGGCCTGCGGCAAGAAGGCGCGCACGACGGCGGTGCCGTCGTCGAGGTCGTGGCGCCCGAGCACCTCGAAGGGGTCGTGATGGCGGGCTTCGACGATGCGCAGCAAAGGCTCCGGAAGCGACGCGGATGGGGTCGAAGCAGTGGGCATGGGGCTTTCTGTTGACTCCGAATTGGGTGTAGGTCGCGGGTCCGAGTCGCCGGACCGGATAGGCCGGATGGTACCATGGCGCCCAATCGTGCTGCGGCGGCCCCTGCGTCGAGGCGCTGCGGCGACGGGCTTGGCTGCGTGCAGGCGCGGCCGCCTCGGACGTCATCGACATCCAGTGTCAGCGAGGTGATCTATGCCGGACACCGGTCCGCGTTTCGTCAGCCGTTTGACCCGCAATACCCTGGCGCTGATCCTCGCCGGCGGCCGCGGTTCCAGGCTCAAGGACTTGACCCGCTGGCGCGCCAAGCCCGCCGTGCCCTTCGGCGGCAAATTTCGCATCGTCGACTTCCCGCTGTCCAACTGCATCAACTCCGGGATTCGCCGTGTCGGCGTGCTGACACAGTACAAGGCGCACTCGCTGATCCGTCATATCCAGAAGGGTTGGGGTTTCCTGAGGGGCGAGTTCGGGGAGTTCGTGGAACTCTGGCCTGCCCAGCAGCGGATCGCGGAGACGGCCTGGTACGCCGGCACCGCGGATGCGGTGTTCCAGAACCTCGACATCATCCGCAACCACGATCCGGAGTTCGTGCTCGTGCTCGCCGGCGACCACATCTACAAAATGGACTACGGGAGCATGATTGCCTACCACGTCGAAAGCGGCGCGGATATGACCATCGGCTGCATCGAGGTCCCCATCGAGCGTGCACGGGAGCTCGGCGTCATGGGCGTGGACGAAGACGACCGGGTGCAGACCTTCGTCGAGAAGCCCGAGGCCCCACCCGCGGTGCCGGGTCGCGAGGACGTCTCGCTGGCCTCCATGGGCATCTATGTGTTCAACCGGGATTTCCTGTTCGAGCAGCTGATCCGGGACTCCGACAGCCCGGGCTCCAGCCACGACTTCGGCAAGGACGTGATCCCGCACGTCATCGATCGCTACCGGATCTTCGCGTACCGGTTCCGAGACCCCGAGAGCGGCGAACAGGCCTACTGGCGCGACGTCGGCACCGTCGACGCTTTCTTGGAGGCGAATCTGGAATTGATCGGTGTGACTCCGCCGCTCAGCCTGTACGACGAACACTGGCCGATCTGGACCTACCAGGAACAGCAACCGCCGGCCAAGTTCGTCTTCGACAGCGACGAACGCCGCGGCATGGCCGTGGACTCGATGGTCTCCGGCGGCTGCATCATTTCCGGGGCGACGGTGCGGCACTCCCTGCTGTTCTCCAGCGTCCGGGTCAACTCCTTCTCCTACGTGCACGACTCCGTGATCCTGCCGGACGTCGAGATCGGTCGAAACTGCCGTATCGAGCGCGCCGTCATCGACCGTGCCTGCCGCATCGAGGCCGACATGACCATCGGCGTCGACCGGCAGGCGGACGAGGCCGCCGGATTCCACATCAGCGAGGGCGGCGTCACCCTGGTCACGCCGGACATGCTCGGTCAGGAGCTGAAGCGGGTGCGCTGAGTGTAGCGCGGTCTCGTCCTCGTGCGGACAGCGCGCAAACCCCCGCTGTGATCTGGGCCGATCCGCTACCATGCGCGCATCGCGACCAATGGAACCCGACATGTCCACCGATGTTCTAGCCCAGCGCCGTGCCGGCCTGCTGTTGCATCTGACCTCGCTGCCCGGCGCCGGACCCAACGGTGACCTCGGCTGGGAAGCGCACAACTTCGTCAACTTCGCCGCCGACTGCGGCTTCACACTCTGGCAGATGTTGCCGGTGGGGCCGCCCCAGGGGAGTCGTTCGCCCTACCAGACCAGCTCCGCCCATGCCGGCAGCGCCGAACTCATCGGCCTGGATCCGCTGGTGCAGGACGGCTGGCTCGACGACGCGCCCGCCGGCGACTACGACGCAGCCGCGAGGGTCGAGGCACTGAAGCGCGCCCACGCCGGTTTCCGGCGTCGGGCCGACGATGCCCTGCGTGGTGAGCTGGAGGCGTTTCGGCAGCAGAACGCCTACTGGTTGGACAACTATGTGCTCTACCAGGCGATCCACGATGAGCGGAATGCACCCTGGTGGCAATGGCCGAAGGGGTTGCGGGCCCGCGAGCCCAAGGCCCTTACCCAGGCGCGAAAACGGCTCGCCGAGGCCATCGACTACCTGATCTGGGAGCAGTTCGCATTCTTCCGGCATTGGCAGGCGCTGCACGACCATGCCGCAGCGCGTGGTGTGCTGTTGTTCGGGGACATGCCCATCTTCGTCGCCCACGACAGCGCAGAGGTCTGGGCGCGGCCGGAGGACTTCGACCTCACCGATGAGGGCCATACCCGCACGGTCGCCGGCGTGCCGCCGGACTACTTCTCCGAGACCGGCCAGCGCTGGGGCAACCCCCTGTACCGATGGGATGTGCTGGCCGAGACCGACTACGACTTCTGGGTCGCGCGCATGCGCACCCAGCTACGCCTGTTCGACGTTGTGCGCATCGATCACTTCCGCGGCTTCGAGGCCTTTTGGGAGATCCCCGGCGACGAGGAGACGGCGGTCAACGGGCGCTGGGTGCCCGCGGGCGGCGATGGTCTCTTCGCGCGGCTGGAGCGCGAGTTCGGGCGCCTGCCCCTGGTGGCGGAGGACCTAGGCGTCATCACCGAGGGTGTCACGGCGCTGCGACGCAAGTACCGCATGCCAGGCATGAAGATCCTGCAATTCGCCTTCGGCAGCGGTCCGGAGAACGACTACCTGCCCTTCAACCACGACCGGGACGCGGTCGTCTATACGGGCACCCACGACAACGACACCACGCTCGGCTGGTACGAGTCGTTGTCGGACGCGGTGCGCGCGGAGGTGGACGAGTACCTGGGTCTGTCGCGCGAGCCCATGCCCTGGCCGATGGTCCGCGCCGCGCTCGGCTCCCGGGCCAATCTGGCCGTCCTGCCCATGCAGGACGTACTGGGTCTGGATGGCGCGCATCGCATGAATATGCCCGGCACGCCGGAGGGCAATTGGACCTGGCGCTTTCGTTGGGGTCAGGTGCAGCCGGAGTTGCCGGGACGCCTGACCCGTCTAGTGCAGCTCTACGGCCGCGCACCGGACGCCTGAGCGGGGGGCGGTCGACCCTGGCACTGCCGCGCGCAGATTCCGGACGCAACGCCCACCGCCTGGGAGGAAAAAGGTGACGCTGCCGTTTGGATCACGTCGACGGCGCGGGTTCGGCCGGTGCACATCGGCCGAAAGTCCGCCATGAGTTCGTCATGTTTCTCGGGTAGTCTAGGGCGATTGTAGCGACGAGAGACACCCCGGCGCATGGCTGACAAGCAACGGGCCACCCTGGCCGACAGATTCGACCAAAAGGTCTTCGACGCCATCTATTCCCGAGCGCTGGTGTACAACACCTGCTGGGAAGACCCGGCGGTGGATCGTCAAGTCCTGAACATCGGCGCCGACGATCGGCTTCTGGTCATCACCAGTGCCGGCTGCAACGTGCTCGACTATGTCCTGCTCGGGCCGGAGCGTATCCACGCGGTGGACGCGAACCCACGCCAGAACGCGCTGCTGGAACTCAAGCTTGCGGGCATCCGCCAGTTGGAGTTCGAGGACTTCTTCGCCGCCTTTGGGCGCGGCTACCACCCGCGTTTCGAGCAGCTCTATCGCCAGGAACTGCGGGCCGAGCTTACGCCTTTTGCACAGGTTTTCTGGGATAAGCGGGTGCGCTGGTTCGGCAGCCCGAACGGCAGCTTCTACTTCCACGGCCTATCGGGCATCGTCGCCAAGAGCTTCCACGCCTATCTCCAGTTTCGACCGAAGCTCGCCACCAGCATCCGCGAGCTGTTCGAGACACGCTCGCTGGACGATCAGCGCCGCATCTACGACGACCGCATCCAGCCGCTGTTCTGGACGCCCGGCGTCAACTGGACGCTGTCGCGGCAGTTCACCATGAGCATGCTCGGCGTGCCGCATCCGCAGCGCAAGGAGGTGCAGCAGCAGCACGAGCGCGGCGTCGCCGGGTTTGTACGTGAGTCCATCGAGTACGTCTTCCGCCAGCTGCCGGTGTGGACCAATTATTTCTGGATGGTCTACCTGCGCGGCAGCTACAGCGAGCAGTGCTGTCCGGAGTACCTCAAGGCGGACAACTTTGCGGCGCTGAAGGCCGGCCTGGTGGACCGCATCGAGCTGCATACCTGCACCGTGGCCGAGCTCCTCGCCGAGGACGAGCGGGTGTTCTCCAAGTATGTGCTGCTCGATCACATGGACTGGATGAGCTCCTACCACCCCGAGGCCCTGGCTGAGGAGTGGGCATTGATCCTGAAGCGCGCCCGAGCGGATGCCCGCATCATCTTCCGCAGCGCGCATGCGGCGCCGACTTATCTCGAAAGCCTGGAGGTCGGTCCGCGGGGCACGCTGCTGCACGACAGGCTCAGGTTCCATCCAGAACTCGCCGCGTCCTTGCAGCCGCTGGATCGGGTACATACCTACGCCGGCTTCCACATCGCCGACGTCGTCGCCTAGTACTGCCGCGCCCAAGTTTCGCAAACGACGCCGCCGCCAGCGGCTTTGGGATCGTTGTCGTTGTCGTAATCGTTGTCGGATACTCGATTCCGACAACGACAACGACAACGAAGGGTCGCAAGACTTCTGCGGTTCGGCACTAGGTTTAACCATGTCTCTATCAGGCGACCTTCGTGTGCTCTGGTCCATGCTGCGGGGGCAGCTGCGCAGCGGCTCCCATGCGGAGCGGCTGGCCGCGTTCTATGGTCCGCAGGCGAGCCAGTACGACGCCTTCCGCGAGCGGCTGCTGCACGGTCGGGGCGAGATGATCGACAGCCTCGTCTCGACCCTGGCCGAGTCCCGCGGCACGCTTGACGGTGCCCACGTGGTGGAACTCGGCGGCGGCACCGGGCGCAACCTGCTGTTCCTCGGTGATCGGCTGCGCAGCCTCGGTCGTGTCGATCTGGTGGACCTCTGCGCCCCGCTGCTGGAGGAGGCCCGCCGACGCACCGTGGGTATGGATCAGGTCCATGTCAGCGAGGCCGATGCCTGTACCTGGCGGCCGGCGGAGCCCGTCGACGCCGTCTATTTCTCCTATTCGCTAACCATGATCCCCGATTGGGTCGCGGCCATGGACAACGCCATCGCGATGCTCAAGCCGGGCGGTGTGCTCGGCGTGGTCGACTTCTATGTCTCCAGCGCGACGCCGCCGGCTGGCCTGGTGCAACACTCGGCCGCCGCGCGCGCGTTCTGGCCGCGCTGGTTCTCCCACGACGGCGTGCGGCCCAATCCGGAGCACCTGTTGCGGCTGCGCGAGAAGCTGCCGGACCACCAGCTGATCGAGTCCATGGCGCCCGTGCCCTACCTGCCGCTGCTGCGCGTGCCCTATTACCGCTTCGTCGGCCGGCGCCCCGACCCTGAATGACCCGCCTTCGGCGCCCATGAGCGGTTGAATTTCTGCATCTCCGCGCCATGCTCGGGGTAGTTTTTAGCTTCACCCGCGGCGAGTACCGGAACCTCATCCAGCCCACTGCGCCGGTCCAGACCCTGCGGCGGCGTTCACGCGTCGCCCATCGTCTCGCCGGCAGATCCACCCCATCATCCATCCAACGCCAACGTCAGCCCGATGCGGGCCAACCCGACGCAGGTCGGGTGCCCGGGCCGGCGAGCCGCGCGACCCGCGCAGGCCGACCGAGGAGGCAGCCATGCAGTCACAGAGCGCGCATCCATCCAGCGCGTCGGTATCGTCGGGCGTCGAGCCAGCGTCGCTCGCATCGTCCTATCGCCGGGTGCGAGCCCGGACCGAACGGCTCTGCGAGCCCCTGGCCGTCGAAGACTATGTCCTACAAACCGCTGTGGAGACGAGTCCTCCGAAGTGGCACCTGGCCCATATGTCCTGGTTCTTCGAGACCTTCCTGCTGCGGTCGTTCCTCCCCGGCTACCGGGTGTTCCATCCGCGCTACGAGTACCTCTTCAACTCCTATTACGAGCAGACCGAGACCGGCTTCTGGCCACGTCCGGAGCGTGGGTTGTTGTCGCGCCCCACCGTAGCCGAGGTCTACGACTACCGCTGTCATGTGGACGCCGGCATGGAGCGCCTGCTGGCGGAGGTTGCCCTGGCGGAACGGCCCGAGGTGCGAGAGCGGCTCGAGATCGGCCTCAACCACGAGCAGCAGCACCAGGAGCTCCTGGTGACGGATATCAAGTACAACCTCGCTTACAACCCGCTGCGTCCGGCCTATCGAGCGGACCTGCCCGCGTCGGCGCCCGGCGGGCCGGCGCCGCTGCGATTCCTGCGGTTCGACGGCGGCATCGTCGAGCTTGGCCAGGGGCCGGAGGAGGGCTTCGGCTACGACAACGAGCGCCCGCGGCACCAGGCCCTGCTCGCGCCCTATCGGCTCGCCGATCGGCTGGCGACCAATGCGGACTATCTGGCCTTCGTCGAGGACGGCGGCTACCGCAACCCGGCGCTGTGGCTGGCGGACGGCTGGGCGGCGGTGCAGGGGCAGGGCTGGCGGGCGCCGCTGTATTGGTTGCCCCCCGATGAGACCGATTCCGACGACTGGCAGGAGATGACCCTCGGCGGCGCGCGTGCGCTGCATCCGGCGGAGCCCGTCTGCCATGTGAGCTACTTCGAGGCCGACGCCTACGCGCGGTGGTCCGGCAAGCGCCTGCCGACGGAGGCGGAGTGGGAGACCGCCGCGCGGGCGGCGCCGGTGCGCGGCAATTTCGTCGACGCCGGGCGCCTGCATCCCGCACCTGCGGCACCGGACGACTCCGACCTTCCGCGCCAACTCTTCGGCGATTGCTGGGAGTGGACGGCGAGCGCCTACCTGGCCTATCCAGGATATCGGGCCCCGGCCGGCGCCCTCGGCGAATACAACGGCAAGTTCATGAGCGGTCAGATGGTGCTCCGCGGCGGCTCCTGCGCCACCCCGGAGGGACACGCACGCGCCACCTATCGCAACTTCTTCTATCCCGGTGAGCGCTGGCAGTTCAAGGGAATTCGACTGGCGGAGGACGACCGATGAGCGATGTGCTGGCCGACATGGCGGCGACGGGTTCCAACTTGCACTTCCACGACCTGCATCCGACGCCTGCGGACATGCGCGCGGAGGTGCTGGTCGGGCTCGCGCTGCCGCAGAAGCGCATCTCGCCGAAGTTCTTCTACGATGCCGAGGGATCTCGGCTGTTCGATGCCATCTGCGAGCTGTCGGAGTACTACCCGACGCGCACCGAGATCGGTCTCCTGCGCGACCATGGCGCAGAGATGGCCCGGCTCCTCGGCCGTGACGCCCTGCTGATCGAGCTCGGCAGCGGCTCCAGTCTCAAGATCCGCACCCTGCTGGAAGCGCTGCGGCCGGCGGTCTATATGCCCGTGGACATATCCCGCGAGCACCTGCTGCAATCCGCGACGGACCTCGCCGCCGCCTTCCCGGCGCTCCGTGTGCATGCGGTCTGCGCCGACTACTCCACCGCCTTCGTGCTGCCGGTGGATCACCACGCGCACCCTCGGGCCGCCTTCTTCCCCGGCTCGTCGGTGGGCAACTTCGATCCGGACGCGGCGGTGGTCCTACTGTCTCGGGTTGGGGCGCTGCTCGGTTCGGGCGGAAGGCTCCTGGTGGGTGTCGACCTGCGCAAGGACGTGGCCGTGCTGGAGCGCGCCTATAACGATGCCGATGGCGTCACCGCGGCCTTCAACCTCAATCTGCTCGCCCGCATCAACCACGAGCTGGACGGCGACTTCGATCTCGACGCGTTCCGCCACCAGGCCTTCTTCAATCAGGCGCCGAGCCGCATCGAAATGCACCTGGTCAGTACCCGCGTGCAACGGGTGAGCGTGGCTGGGCAGACGTTCGACTTCGCCGAGGGCGAGTCCATCCACACCGAGTGCTCCTACAAGTACAGCGTCGAGGGCTTCCGCGCACTCGCGGCGCAAGCCGGTTTCGCGCCCGAGCGGGTCTGGACCGACCCCGATGAGCTGTTCAGCGTGCACTGCCTGGTGCGGAACTGACTTGCTTCCGGTTCCGTGGAAAACCCGAGATCACCCATGCTCAATGAGCTCAATGGTCGCGTCCGCCTTACCCGATGCTACTGCCTATCGGTGTGCGTTTCGTCTCGGGAGGCGAAACAGGGTTCGCTCCGAAACAGCTCACCGGCGGGCATGGGTCGCGCGTACAGGAAGCCCTGCGCCTCGGTGCAACCCTCGCGCAACAGAAAGTCCGCTTGTGTCTCGGTCTCGACGCCCTCGGCGATGACGTCGAGCCCGAGTCCGCGCGCAAGGGCGATGATGGCCCGCGCGATGGCGTCGTCGTTGTGATCTTCGGTGAGTTGCTCGATGAAGGACTTATCGATCTTCAGCCGGTGGATGGGCAGTCGCTTGAGGTAGGCCAGGGACGAGAAACCGGAGCCGAAGTCGTCCACGGCGATACTCAGGCCCATGTCGCCGAGCACCCGGAGGTTGGCGATGACCTGCTCGGCGTGGCGCATGAGCATGGACTCGGTGACCTCCAGCTCCAGGCGGTCCGGTGCGACACCGGTGACCTCCAGCACCTCGGTGATGTCCTGAACCAGCGACGGGCGCTCGAGTTGGACCACCGACAGGTTCACGGCCAGGCGCGGCACGGGGAAGCCCGCCCGATCCCATTCCGCCAGTTGCCGGCAGGCCTGGTGCAGCACCCAGGCACCGAACTCCGCGATGAGGCCAAGCTCTTCGGCGATGGGGATGAAGAGCGCCGGCGAGACCCTGCCGAATTCCGGGTGGTTCCAGCGCAACAGGACCTCGGCGCCGTTCATGCAGCCGTCCGTGATCCGCACCTGGGGTTGGAAGTGCAAGGTCAGCTCCCCGCGGGCCAAGGCGCCGCGCAGGGCGTTGCCCAGGCGCAGCCGTTCGACGGCGCCCTCGGTCATCCGCGGATCGAAGAAGCGATAGGTGTTGCGGCCCTGTTCCTTGGCCCGGTACATGGCGACGTCGGCATTCGCTAGCAGGGTGTCCATGTCTTCGCCGTCGTGCGGGAACAGGCTGATGCCGATGCTGGCCGTGATGTGCAGTTCCCGGCCTTCCGCCTGGAAGGGTTGGGAGAAGACCTCCAGCAATCGGACGGCGACGTCCGCGGCCTCGTCCGGGTCGCCGAGGTCTTCGAGGAGCACGACGAACTCGTCGCCGCCGAGTCGGGCGATGCTCTCCGGTCGCGGTAGCCGGCGCGTCATTGCCGCTGCGACGCTGATCAGGAGCGCATCGCCGACCGAATGGCCTAGGGTGTCGTTGACGTTCTTGAACAGGTCCAGGTCGAGGTACATCAAGGCGACCTGCTGCCCGTTCCGGCCGGCGCGAGACAGGGCTTGGTCCAGTCGGGTATTGAGCAGGACGCGATTCGCGAGTCCGGTGAGTGCGTCCCTATGGGCCAGTTCGTAGAGCGTCTGCTCGGTTCGCTTGAGGTGGGTGATGTCGCTGAACACGCCGATATAGCTGGTCAGCCGCCCATCGCCATCGCGCACGGCGCTGATGGTGCTGAGCTGGGCGTAGAGTTCGCCGTCCTTGCGCCGGTTCCAGAACTCGCCGCGCCAGCGGTCGGTCTGCTCGAGGGACTGCCACATGGCGGTGTAGAAGTCGCGGCCCTGACGGTCCGATTTCAGGATGCGTGGGTTCTTACCGATCGCCTCCGACTCGCTGTAGCCTGTGATCTCGGTGAAGGCGGGGTTGACGGCGACGATGCGCCGTTCCGGATCGGTGATGACGATGCCTTCGGATGTATTCTCGAAGACGGCGCGGGCGCGTTCCTCGCGTTGTTCCGCCGCGCGTCGTTCGCTGAGGTCGAACCAGATGGCAAACATGGCATCGCCGTCGTCTAGGGCGATGGAGATCAGCGTCACCTGTACCGTCAAGGGCTCACCGTCGGCACGCAGGTGTTGCCAATCGAAACGCCGCACTTCGCCCGCGGCGCACCTCCCAAGCAGCCGTTGTTCCTTGGCCTCGGTGGGCTCGCCGTCCGGCTGTGTGGCAGGAGAGATGTCCACCGGCCGCTTGCCGGTGATCTCGCGCTCGTCGCGATAGCCGAGCATGGTCAGGGCCGCACGGTTGAGTGACTTGAAGGCGCCGTCTTGCAGGATGACCATGCCCTCGCCGGCGGACTCGAACAGGGCGCGGTAGCGTCCTTCGCTCTTGCGCAGCGCTGCGTCCGCCTCAACGCGTGCGGTGATATCCTGGAGGCTGCCGCGCAGCACGCGCGGCCAGCCGTCGTCGTCGGGGATGGCCTCGCCCGTGCACTTGACCCAGATCGTGCGACCATGGGCAGTGATCAGCCGTGCCTCGATTGTGTAGGGCGTCCCATCGGACAGGGCGGCCTCGACGGCGCCGCGTATGCGCTCGCGGTCGTCGGGGTGGTAGAAGTCGAGGGCCGTCGCCATGTCGGGCTCGAAGTCCTCGTCGACCTCATGCAGCTCGCGGGTGATCTGGGTCCAGTGCAGCCGGCCGGCCTCGCGCTCGAGTTCCCAGCCGCCGACCTGTGCCAGCCGGCCGGTGGCATTGAGCAGGGCCTCGCTGCGACTCAGCGCCTCGCGTGCGCGCTGGCGTTCGGTGATATCTCGATTGACACCGCGTCGACCCAGATGACGCCCGTCCGGCGTGTTGACGGCGCGGCAGACGTGTTCGATCCAGCGCTCCTGGCCATTGCGGGTGCGGATGCGAAAGTGCAGGTGGCCCTCCGGCTGTCCGCGCTGCGCAGGTTCTCCCGTGGTGCCCTCCATCTTCCGGGTGTGGACCTGCCAGGCGGGTCGGTCGTCCGGGTGCAGGATGTGCTCGAATAGGTTCGGGTCGGCGCGGAACTGCTCGGCGCTGTAGCCGGTGATCTCTTCGCAGGCGGGGGAGACGTAGACATAGGCGCCTTCCGGGGACATCCAATAGTCCCAGTCCGGGCTGAAGTCCGCGAGTACGCGGTAGCGTTCCTGGCTGTGTTCGAGCTGTGCATTGGCCCTGGCCAGGGCATCGCGCTGGCGGATGGACTCGGTCTGGTCGACGATGGCGCAGATGGCGTGCGCCGGGTCCTTCGCCTCCGTGGGCAGCCGGGCGAAATGGAGGTCCGCCTGGATACGGCCGGACTGGTCCGATTCCAGCCGCACGGAGGTGACGACCTCGCCGTCGCGACGATCGAGTTGCTGGATCGCCCGCGTCACCGGGTCGCGGTCGTCCGGATTCACGAGCCGGAGCAGGAAGTGCTGGTGGGCGCGGATGTCCCGCAGGCCGAATGTGTTCCGCGCCTGGGTGTTGGCATCCAGCACCAGCCCGAAGCCATCGATCAGGAGCACGCCGACCGGCAGGCTACCGAATAGGGTCGTATAGCGCGCCAGGGCCGTCAGCGCGCGTTGCTCGCTCGCGCGCAGCTCTTCGTTCTGGATCTCGAGCTCGGCCTGATAGACGTGCAGGTTCTCGATCAGCGCCGGCAGGTCGAGCTCGGCGCGGTCGAACAGCTCCGTGATCAGGTCGAACCGGCCCCCGCGCAGGGCGGCGACGGCGCGTCGGCGGACGGCGGCCTTGTCGACGGTGGTCCCGGGCGGAGCCGAGCTTGCGGTCGATGTCCTGCTCGGGTTGGCCGACGCGGCTGGCTGCGTGTCATCCCCCTCTGGCGTCTTGGATTGGTTCATCTGGACGACTCGCGCGGTGGGATCGGCTCTTATGCGTCGGCGTCCTGGTGATACCAGTCACTGATATCGACATGGCTGACCACGACGCCTCCGGTGCCGTGCACGATGGGGGCCGCGTGCAGGGCGAACCAGCGCACGCCGTCGTCGTCGCGGTAGGGGTAGACCGCGGAGAAGTCCTCGCTGCGTTTGTCCATCACGGCCTGCACGCTGTCGCGCAGCCGGCGTTCCTGCTCCGGTTCGAACCCCTTCCCCCCAGCCCAGGCTTGGGGATAGTGCTGACCGAGTGCGTCTGGTGCGCCGTGGACGGCAGAGAAGCTCCGCCAGGCCCGGTTGACCATGCTGACCTCGCCGTTGTCCGCCAGCAAGGCGACATGCTCGGGCAGGGAGTCCAGCACGGCCTGTAGGCGCTCGGCATCGCGCAGCACGGTAACGTCGACGAAGGTGGCGACGGCGCCTCGGGCACCCCGCTCGCGCACCGCGTAGGGCAGCACGCGCATCAGGTAGAGTCGGCCGTTGGCAGCGCGGATCTCGCGCTGCGACATCTTGCCGTCGGCGATGGTGTGCCTGAGCTCTTCGACGAAGTCCGGGTAGTCGAGCAGGTTTGTGAAGTCCTCGATGGAGCGGCCGAGGTCGGTTTCGCGGATCTTGAACAGGCTGGTGGCCTCGGGCGTGAATCGGGTCAACAGCAGGTTGGCGTCGACGAAGATGGTGGCAATGGCCGCCGCCTTGGCCATGTTGTCCAGATCGGCGTTGAGGCGGTTCAGGATCTCGATCTTCTCCTGGTTCTCCGCGTTGACCGTATAGAGCTCCTCGTTGACCGATTGCAGTTCCTCGTTTGAGGACTGCAATTCCTCGTTGGATGCCATCAGCTCCTCGTTGGTGGCCTGGAGCTCCTCGTTGGCGGTTTCCAGTTCCTCGATGGTGGCCTGCAGGCTCTCGCGGGTGGCAGCCAGTTCACGCTCCAGGGTGTGGACACGTTCCGCCTGCTCGTGCTCCATGTCCATGGTGGCGATGTCGCCCTCGCCCGACCCCTTCTTGCCGCCCTTGGCGTCGGTGAGGCTCAGATCCGGTTCGAAGGATAAGAGCAGATGTCTGTCGTGCGATTCCAACTCGACGCTGCGCGCCACCAATCGCAGACGCACGGAGGAGCCGTCAGGCAGCGGCATCGAGAGCAGGTCGGAGCGCAGCGGCTCATGGCTGCGGGAGGTCTTGTGCAGCAACGCCTGCGCCACCGGGGACAGGGTCTGCGGCAGCAGTTTGGCGAGGTCCAGCGTGACGGCGCCCTCGCCGATGCGCAGATATCGGCTGACGTCGCCGAAGACGTGCATCAACTCCTGATTGTTGTTCAGCAGCAGGCTGGTGGGCGCGTAAGAGCGCAGCAAGACCGTCTCGCCGGCCTCGATGGCGGCGGCGTCGGCCAGCCGACGGTCCGGCGTTTGCCGGCGACGGCCGTGGCTGGTGCCGCCGGCGATGCGCGTGAGTTGTGCCGCGCCGGTATCCAGCGGCAGCGACAGGTGGCGCAGGATGCGGAACACCTTGTACTTGGAGTTGACAGCGGTGAAGTCGGACTGCAGCTGCGCCAGGGTCTCGCTGGAGCCGAGGAACAGGAAACCGCCGGGGGCGAGGGCGTATTGCAGCCGCCGCAGGGCCCGGTCCTGTGCCTCGGTGCGGAAGTAGATCAGCAGGTTGCGGCAGGAAACCAGGTCCATGCGCGTGAACGGCGGGTCCTGGAGCAGGTTGTGCCGCGCGAAGACGATGTTCTGGCGGATCTCATTCTTGATGACGAAGTGGTTGCCACGCTTGTAGAACCACTGCTCCAGGCGTTCCGGTGAGACCTCCGTCGTGATTGCCTCCGAGAATACGCCGGCGCTGCCGAAGTCGACGTTGTGCTGCTCCACGTCGGTGGCGAATAGTTTCAACGGCGGCCAGCGGCGGGCGCGGGCGCAGGCCTCGGCGAATAGGATGGCAATGGAGTACGCCTCCTCGCCGGTGGAGGTGCCGGGCACCCAGACACGAATGGGCTGGTTCTCGCCGCGCTCCTTGACGATGGTCTCGATGGCGGTCTGTGCCAGCACCTCGAAGGCGACCGGGTCGCGGAAGAAGCTGGTGACCGGGATCAGCAGTTCGCGGCGCAGGGCGTTGAGTTCGGTGCGGTCGCCGTCGAGCAGGCGGGCGTAGTTGTCCAGGTCCGGCACATGGCGGACCTGCATGCGGCGTTCGATGCGGCGCATGACGGTTGCCGGCTTGTACTCGCGGAAGTCGATGCCGCCCTGGTGCTGGAGCAGGTGCATGGTCTCTTCCAGCGCACTCTGGCGATCCGCGGCCGTGCCCTCCTCGGGGGCGCGAATGCGCGGGCGCGGTGCCTGGCTGATGTGTTCCATCACCCGGGGTCCGAGTTCTTCCGGCGGCAGGGTGCCGTCGACCAGGCCTGTGGCGATGACGCTGCGCGGCATGCCGTCGAACTTGGCCGACTCCGGCTCCTGCGCCAGCAGCAGGCCACCCGCGTCGTTGATGGCCACGGCGCCGCGAGTGCCATCCGAGCCGGTGCCCGACAGCACCACGCCGATGGCGTACTTGCCGAACTCCCGCGCCAGCGCGGTGAAGAAGAGATCGATGGGTAGGCTCAGGCCCCGCGGATTCTTGGGGCTCAGGCGCAGCTGATTCCGCGACACGCTCATGATGCTGGCGGGCGGGATCAGGTGCACCCGATCGGGCCGGATCTCCATGCCGTCCTCGACCGTCACCACCTGCATGCCGGTGTGCCGGCGAAGCAGGTTGCCCATCATGCTCTTATGGTCCGGCGACAGGTGCTGGATGACCACATAGGCGGCTCCGGAAGCTGCGGGCAACCCATGGAAGAAGCGCTCTAGGGCGTCGAGTCCGCCGGCCGATGCGCCGACGGCGATGACATAGAACTTGCCATCGTAGGGTGCGTCTTCGGTGGGCTGCGAATCGACGCCGGTGCTCGTGTCGGGCATGTAGGACTGCTCTTGCTCTTTGCGGGGATCTGTGCGTACGCAAGAGATTGTACGTCATCCGGCGAAATTGGCCGGGCACGGGGCTTAGAAAACGTACCTATTGTCGGTTTTCTCGGAGTTCTGCCGGGCCGGCCGAGTCCGACTGCGTTGCAAGGTTGCAACAGTTGTTTTATTCAGCGAAACTGTTGGTGTTTTCCGATAGGTGCCCTGTCCTCGGTTCGGCGGAACCAGGCCGAGGAGGGGTTGAACGGGAAGCCGGTCCAGCGTTGATGGGCGACGCGGCCCTGTGGGCGGCGTGGATCTAAGGCCCTGCGCAACAAGCCGGCGCTGCCCCCGCAACGGTGGGCGAGTCAAGGTCTCGGCAAGAAGCCACTGCGATGCCAGGCATCGTGGGAAGGCGCCGGGGCCGCGGAGTGGCCGAGTTGTTGCTATCGTGCAACACGGCGCCCCGGCTCGCGAGCCCGGAGACCGGCCTGTCGGATGCTCGCGGCGCCGCGGTGGGCGGGTCGGTGTGCCGATGCCGATCTGCCTCCACGTCTGCCGACATCCGGCGGTGCCGTCGTCCCATCGTCCACGCCCTCCCCTCACCCGGCGCCTTCTCATCCATCAGGTGTTCCGCGGGTGAGCGGGGCGGGGGTTTTCTCATGCAACCTGGCAAGCGATCTGGGGCGGCCTTGGTGTGCCGTACCGGGCTTTTTTTCGTTCCGGTGCTCATGTCCTTGGGTGCCTATGCACAGTCTGCCCCTCCCGGGGCGGCCGAGTCCGTTGGCTTCGTCGAGGACGTTTCGGAGATCGATCCGATCGTGGTCACCGCGACACGTACCGCCGAGACGGCGGACGACACCTTGGCCGCCGTGTCCGTGGTGGAGCGCTCCGAGATCGAGCGTCGGCAGTCCAAGGACATGACCGACGTGTTGCGCGGGCTGCCCGGCGTCGCGGTATCCAACTCCGGTGGCGCCGGCCAGCCGACCTCGGTGTTTCTGCGCGGTACCGAGGCGGACCACACCCTGGTCCTGGTGGACGGGATCAAGATCGGCTCCGCAACCCTCGGCACGACTCCCTGGCAGAACATCCCCATCGAACTGATTCAGCGGGTCGAGGTGGTGCGCGGGCCGCGTTCCAGCCTGTATGGCTCCGAGGCCATCGGCGGCGTCATTCAGCTCTTTACGCGCGGCGACGAGGGCGGCCCACTGCGCAGCCGTGTCACGGCCCGCGCCGGCACCTACGGCACGGGGGCCATCAGCGGCGGGCTCTCCGGTGGGGTCGACACCGACTACGGCTCCGGCTGGTTCGACGTGGCGGCCGGTTTCGAGCGCACCGAGGGCTTCGACGCCTGTAATGGCGAGCCCTTCGTCGGCGGCTGCTTCGTCGACGAGCCGGACGCCGATGGCTACGATAACGGGAACGGCTTAGCGCGCGTCGGCTGGCGCTTCTCGGATCGGCTCGAGGTGGGTGCGACCTTCCTGCGCTCGGTGGGGAGCGTCGAGTACGACGGTACCCTGTTTTCGGGCAACGAGAACGACACCGCCTTGCAGGTGGCCTCCGGCCGCATCGTTGCGCGGCCGCTGGACATCTGGACCAGCACCCTGGTGTTCGGCCAGAGCCTCGATGCCTCGAAGATCTATTTCGATGACAGCTTCCTGAACCGCTTCGACACGCGCAGTAACCAGTTGAGCTGGCAGAACGATATCGCGTTCGCCGCGGATCAGCTCGCCACCATCGGCTTGGACTACGTGGACGACCGCATCGACACTAAACCGGTCTTCGATGAGACCTCGCGGGACAACATCGGCGTCTTCGGTCAGTACCTGGGGCAGTTCGGTGCCGCCGAGGTGCAACTCAGCCTGCGCCACGACGACAACGAGCAGTTCGGTGGACAGACGACCGGCAACGCCGGCGTCGGCTATCGGTTCGGCAATGGCATCGTGCTCAGCGCAAGCTACGGCACGGCCTTCAAGGCGCCGACCTTCAACGAGCTCTACTACCCCGGCTTCGGCAATCCGGATCTGGACCCGGAGGCATCGCGTAGTGGCGAGCTCGGCATCGCCGGCCCGCATCCCTTCGGACGCTGGGCGGTCAACGCCTTCCAGACCAACATCGACGACATGATCGCCTTCGATGCCGCCAGCAACGCGCCGGAGAACATCGACGAGGCGCGCATCCGCGGCCTGGAGTTCTGGACCATCGCCGACATCGACGGCTGGCTGTTGGAGGCGGACCTGACCCTGCTCGATCCGGTGAACGAGACCGACGGCTCGAACAAGGGCAATCTACTGGCCCGGCGCCCTGAGCAGACCCTCCGCCTCGATCTGGATCGTCGCTTCGGCGACCTGGGCGTCGGCGGGACCCTGTTCGTCGCTGGTCGGCGCTTCGACGACAACGCCAACGGCGTGCGGCTGGACGGTTTTACGCTGCTGGGTCTGCGCGCCGAGTACTTCTTCTCCGAGCGCCTGCGCCTTCAAGCCGAGGTCTCGAATCTGCTCGACGAGGAGTACGAGACCGCCGCCTATTACAACCAGCCTGGGCGGACGCTGATGGTGACGCTGCGTTACGATCCGTAGCTGGGCCTCGGCTGAGGCCGGCGACGCGTGATCGTCTCATGAGCACGCTCACCACCGAATCCTGTCGTAAGCGCTCGTTGTCGTTGTCGTAATCGTCATCGTCGTTCGATACTCGACAACGACAACGACAACGACAACGACGAGATTGACTCGTCGGCAGGGATCTAACGCCCTCGGTATCGACATCTTGGTAACAAGTCCATCCATGCACACCCTCGTTCTCGGCGGCGTCAAGTCCGGTAAGAGCTACTTCGCCGAGCGACTCGCCCGGGAATCCGGGCTCGCCGTAACCTATGTTGCCACCGCCAAGCCTTCCGACAACGAGATGCTGGCGCGCGTCGATGCCCATCGGGCGCGCCGGCCCGCCGAGTGGGGGTTGATCGAGGAGCCTCTGGCGCTCACCGAGACCCTGCGGGCCGAGGCCGCGACCGGGCGCTGCGTGCTGGTCGAGTGCCTGACCCTGTGGCTCGCGAACCTGCTCTGGTCCGAGGACGAGCCGCGGCTGGAGTGGGAGCTGCAGGCACTGCCCGAGTTGCTGCCCACCCTTTCCGGTCGCGTGATCTTCGTCGGCAACGAAACCAACCTCGGCGTGATCCCTGCCAATGCCATGGCGCGGCGCTTCTGCGACCTGGCCGGTGCCTTGCACCAGCGCCTCGCGGCCCGCTGCGACGCCGTCTACTTCACCGCCGCGGGCCTGCCGCTCACGCTGAAGGGGCCGATTCCGGCCGGTGCGCCGAACAGCGCGCCCTATGATGCCTCGGCCGGTGCCCCGGACCCGAACCCCCCGGAGGACCTCTGATGAACGATGTGTCGGCGCGCTTTGGCGCGCCAGCGATGGAAACCGATACTGCTGCGGCCGAGGCCGCGGCCGCGCGCCAGGCGCAGCTGACCAAGCCGGCGGGTTCGCTCGGCGAGCTGGAGACGCTGGCGGTGCGCTTGGCCGGCATGCAGCGCCGGGAGCGCCCGCGCGTGGATCGGGTCTGGCTCAGCGTCTTCGCGGCCGATCACGGCGTCGCGGCCCGTGGCGTCTCAGCCTTTCCGCAGGCCGTGACGGCGCAGATGGTCGCGAACATGGCCAGCGGTGGCGCCGCGATCTCGGTGTTGGCCGCATCCACGGACGCGCGCCTGGAGCTCGTCAATCTCGGCACGGTCGCACCGGTCCCGGCGCACGCGACCATTCGCGACGCCATCATCGCGCCCGGCACCCAAGACTTCTGCGCCGGGCCGGCCATGAGCGCCGAACAGCTGGATCTCGCCCTGGGCGAGGGAGCGGCCGCGGTCGAGCGGGCGCTGGCCAACGGCGCGGAGCTCTTCATCGGCGGCGAGATGGGCATCGGCAACACGACTGCCGCCGCTGCCGTCGCCTGTGCGCTGCTCGATGCGCCGTCGGCCCGCATCACCGGTCCCGGCACCGGGCTCGACGCCGACGGGGTCGTTCGCAAGCGTGCCTGCATCGAGCAGGCCCTGGCCTTGCACCGACACCACCTCTCGGACCCCGCCGAGGTGTTGGCGCGGGTGGGCGGCTTCGATATCGCCGCGCTGGCCGGTGCCTTTGCGACCTGTGCTCAGCGCGGCCTGCCGGTGCTCGTCGACGGCTTCATCAGCACGGCGGCGGCGCTGGCCGCGAGTCGGTTGTGCGCGGGCGCCGAGCGTTGGTTCCTGTTCGCCCATCGTTCGGCGGAGCCCGGCCATGCCGCGATGCTCGCGGCGCTCGACGGCAGGCCCCTGCTCGACCTCGGTCTTCGGCTCGGCGAGGCCAGCGGCTCGGTCACGGCCCTGCCGCTGTTGCGCCTGGCCTGCGATCTCCACGACGGCATGGCGACCTTCGCGGAGGCCGGGGTTGCCGGCGGTTGACTCGGCGCCCGGCGATCTGTCGAATGCCGCCGGGCGCGGGCGCCTCGTGGACCTGATGCGGCACGGCGACACCGAGGGCGGCGCCTGTTTCCGGGGTTCCCGGGACGATCCGCTGACCGAATTGGGGTGGTCGCAGCTGCGCTCGGCCACCGCCGAGGACGTCGACGCGGGTGTTGGTGGCGCGCCCTGGGACGCCATCATCTGCTCCCCGGCTCGGCGCTGCGCGGGCTTTGCGACGGAGCTGGCGGAGCGGCTACGCCTGCCGCTCACCTGCATGTCCGAGCTCCGCGAGCGGCACTTCGGGGACTGGGAAGGGCATCGTGCCGCGGAGCTGCCGGAGTCCGAGCTGGCCGCCTTCTGGGCCGATCCCATCGGTTTCTCGCCGCCGGGCGCCGAGGAATTCGGCGGATTCCAAGGGCGCGTGCTGGCGGCGTGGCGGCAGATCCTCTCGGGGGCCGCGGCCCACCCCCTGGTGGTGACCCACGGCGGCGTGGTGCGGGTGCTGGTGGGCGAGGTGCTGCGGATGCCGGTCGAGGCACTCCTGTTGCTGGAGGTGCCACACGCCTGCCGGACCCGGATCCGGCTGCCCGTCGTCGGTGGGTTCCCGAGCCTGGTGCAGCACGGCATCCCGCCGACGCGTTGATCCGGGAGGTGCGGCCCCCGGTCCGCCTTGGCTCAGGGCCCGTCCGCCACTCGAGCGACCCTGTGGGCACAGTCCGGGCAGACCCCGTGTCGGGTCGCCGGTAACGGCGCGCGGTCGAAGAGTCGTAGCCGCAGTATGGCGTCCTCGACCTCCATCCAGACGCCATGGACATCGACGCGCTTGCAGAAGCTGCAGAAGATAACGACGTCGGCTGCTCGCGGGCGTTGCGCCTCGAGCAGCGTCTGGCTCGGGCGACGGTCGATGTGCAGAATCTTGTTCTGGAACCCGATGTCGTTGGTCGGCTGGTGGACGAACATACGCATGCGCAGCAGTCGACGGCAGTCCGGCGCGTCACAGCGATAGGTGAAGCTGAAGGGGCCGTGCCCATGCAGCAGGCGGGTCATCAGGAGCCCGTAGAGGTAGTGCGTCCCACGGTCGGTGATGCTGCTCATCAAGGGCTGGCCGAGGACATCTTCCGTGGTGACCGGCCAGCCGTTCTCGGCCGCGAAGGCGAGCCAGGCGGCATTGACGTACACGAGCCGGCCGTGGACATCGACACGATGCAAGAAGGTCCGTGAGTCGATCTGTTGAAAGAGATACATCCGCCGCTCGAGGCCGATCGAATTCGCGCTGGCTCTATGGAAAAGATAGCGTAAACCGCTCGGGTGTTGACCGGGGCGCGGACGTTGGACCGTCTGTTGGACCCCGCTGCCTGCTGTCCGTTGGTGCCCGCGCGCGCTGCCGCGCTGCTAAGCTCTAGTCTCGCGGGACCGATGGGGCGTTCTTGCGACGGTGAAGGAAGGGCCAAATGGTGGCGAGCGGGCAAGATTCGGGGGGCGCAATCGATGGCAACGGCGGTGATCCTTATGCGCTCGACGCGGGGGATTTCGACCAGTTGCGCGAGCGGCTCGGCCGCGCGCGGCTGCGCCAGCGGCTCAATGCCCAGGTCTATCACGTCGCCGGTGAGGCGCATCAGGATGCCATCCTGCTTGGCCTGAGCCGTGTGCTCGACATCGATGTGCTTGCAGACCGATTCGCCCGCCTGTTCGGCATCTACGGCCGGGGCTACCGCAACTTCACGGCGTTGCGGCTGGTGGAGCATCGGCTCCGACACCCTCGCCTTCCGGCCGGGCTTGAGGGGTTACGCGTCCTGCACTTGAGCGACCTGCACCTGGACCTCGACCCGGCGCTGGGGCCTGCGTTGCGCGATCGACTGCGCGGCGTCGACTACGACCTGGCGGTGATCACCGGCGACTTTCGCAACACCACGGACGCCGATCACGGTCCCTCGGTCGCGGAGACCCTGGCGCTGCTGGAGGTCCTCGATAAACCGGCGTTCGCCGTGCTCGGCAATCACGATTTCATCGAGATCGTTCCGCCGCTGGAGCGCGCAGGGCTCAGATTCCTGCTGAACGAGGTCGTGATGATCCCCTTCGGCGGCGAGATGCTCTACCTCGCCGGCGTCGATGATCCGCATTTCTACCGCACCCACGACCTCGCCGGCGTCCGCGACCAGATTCCGGACGACGGCTTCTCCGTGCTGCTCTGCCATTCGCCCGAAACCTACCGCGAGGCGGCGGGCCACGGCTACGATGTCATGTTGTCAGGCCATACCCATGGCGGCCAGATCTGCCTGCCCGGCGGTATCCAGTTGGTGCGGGTCTGCGATGCGCCACAGCCCATGCAGGCGGGGGCCTGGCGCTACCATGAACTGGCCGGCTACACCTCGGTAGGAACCGGCTCCTGCGGGGTGCCGCTGCGCTATTTTTGCCCGCCCGAGGTCACGCTGCACCGGCTGACGCGCGGCTAGGGCGGGGGCTAGCACTGCTGCGCCCGAGTCTTTCAAACAACCCCGCCGACGTGCGATCACGAACATGCGTCGCTGTCGCTGTCGGTATCGGTATCGATGTGCTTGTAGATTCTTGTCCCGATCCCGATCCCGATCCCGAGTCATCGCGGATCGCACTCCCATGGTGGGCGTCGCTATCGCTTGTGCGCCCTACATCCGGAAAAGGACGTCCTGCCCATTTTCAGCCGCGGTTGTCCTGATGGCGGGGCGCTGCTAACTTCCCGACGCGTCACCAACGGCAATCCAAGGACCTCTCGATGGCCACCAGTCTGCTCGCCCTGTTCGACGACATCGCGACCGTGCTCGACGACGTCGCGCTGCTGACCAAGGTCGCGGCGCGCAAGACGGCGGGCGTGCTCGGCGACGACCTGGCCGTGAACGCGGAGCAGGTCACTGGCGTGCGCGCGGATCGGGAACTGCCCGTGGTCTGGGCCGTGTTCAAGGGCTCCATGGTCAACAAGGCCATCCTGGTGCCCTCGGCGCTGCTGCTGAGCGTCATCGCGCCCTGGGTCATTACGCCGCTGCTGATGGCGGGGGGGCTCTTCCTCTGCTACGAGGGCTTCGAGAAGCTCTCGCACAAGTATCTGCACCCCCAGGAGGCTGATGAACAGGAACGCGAAATCGCCGCGGCCCTGAAGGACCCTGACCTGGACCTGGCCAAGCTCGAGCGAGACAAGATCAAGGGCGCCATCCGTACGGACTTCATCCTGTCGGCGGAGATCGTCGCCATTACGCTCGGCATCGTCGCGGCCTCGCCACTGCCGACGCGCATCATGGTCCTGGCGGGCATTGCCGTGCTCATGACCGTCGGCGTCTACGGGCTGGTGGCCGGCATCGTCAAGCTCGACGACGCGGGCCTCCACCTCAGCAAGCGAGAGGGTGAGGGCGCCTGGCCCGGCTTCCAGCGCCGGCTCGGCGGCGTCATCCTCGCCGGCGCGCCTTACCTGATGAAGACGCTGTCGGTGCTCGGCATGATCGCGATGTTCCTGGTCGGCGGCGGCATCCTGGTGCATGGCATCCCGGCGCTGCACCACGGCATTGAGCACCTCGCGCATGTGCTGCACGGCCTGCCTGCGCTCGGCGGGCTCGTTGGTGTCCTGGCCAACGGCCTGATCGGCGTCGTTGCAGGTGCCGCCACGCTGTTCCTGGTCCAGGCCGTCGGTCGGCTGCGCGGACAGGGGGCGCATTGAGCCGCCCGCGACCCGGCCACTGAGCCGCATCATGCCTTTGCACAACGCCTGGCGGGCGCTGACCCTCTCCGGCCGCTTCCTGACCCGCTGGCCGTTTCCGGCCCCGGCCGATGCCACGCTGGAGGATATGGCCCGGTCGTCGGTGTTTTTTCCGGTCATCGGCCTATTGCTGGGGTGCGCGCTCGGCGGTGCCGCCTGGCTGGCGCAGGCGTTCCTGCCGCTGCAAGGGGTCGATGTGCTGCTGCCCGCGTTGTTGCTGCTGGGGCTCTGGGTCTGGTCCACCGGTGCGCTGCACCTGGACGGCCTTGCGGACTGCGCGGACACCTGGGTGGGGGGCCTCGGCAGCCGGGAGCGAACGCTGGAGATCATGAAGGACCCGCACATCGGCGCCATGGGGGTGGTCGCCCTGGTGCTGGCCCTCCTAGGCAAGCTCGTCGCCCTGGTCGTCTTGCTGGCTGCGGACGCGGGCCTGGCGCTGCTTGCACTGCCCTTGTTGGCGCGCTCATCGGCCCTCTGGTTGTTACTGACGACACCGCCCGCCCGCAGCAGCGGGCTCGGTGCGGCCGCCGCAGCGGGGCTGCCGAGGACCTGGGCGCGGCTGGCCGCTATCCTGGGCGGTCTCTTGGCGATGGCCCCGCTGGCGATGCTCTCGCCCGTGGCCGTCATCGCGGGGGTCGGGGCGGCGGTGCTGACCTTCTGGGCCTGGCGTGCATCCCTGGTGCATCGGCTGGGCGGCCACACTGGAGATGGTATCGGTGCCCTGATCGAACTCACCGAGGTCGCTGCTCTGCTCGCCATCGCCCTGACCCTAGGGTAGCGCGGCCGTCCGGCGACCCGAGCGTGCTCGTGTGCGGGCCTTGTCCTGCGCGACACTGGCGGATGCACTGATTCGGCGCTCGATCCTCTATCCCAACTCGCCCATGGCCGCGCGGAGTTTTTGCCGCGCCCGAAACAACCGCGTACCGACGCCTGCCGAACTCAGGTCGAGACAATCTGCGATCTCCCGCTGGGAGTAGCCATGCAGCACCTGCAGGAGCAAGGGCTCGCTGTACTCCTTGGGCAGCGCGCGGATGGCGTTGCGTAGCACGAAGGCCTCGGTCGAGGTGTCGTAGGTCCTGCGGGCGGTGCAGAGGTCCTCGGCGGGCAGTTCGACTTGTCGTGGCACGACGCGCTCGAAGCGCCGGGCGTTCTCGCGCCGAACGATGGTCTTGAGCCAGCCCTTGATCGCGGCGGGATTGTGGAGCTTGCCGAAGGAGCGCCAGGCGCGCAGCAGGCTGTCCTGAACCAGGTCCTCTGCCGTGTGGGCATTGCCGGAGAGGCGATAGGCGTATCTGTAGAGATCGCGCCAATGGGTCTTGGCGAGATCGTCGAAGTCGTCAGCGGCGGCCTGTTGGGTGATGGCGGTCATGGTCTGGGTCCTGCTGTCGCGTTGCTGTGGCTGGGGTCGACTCCCCTATAGCAGGACCAATGCCAATTCTTATGCTATTGAAATATAAGTTAGAAGTAGTGTTTCTGCGATCTGGGTGTAACGATGCGTTACAACGAAACGTGACGTCGTAACGTCGCTCGGGCGGCCGAGGATCGATCGGGGAGGCCGGCGAAAAGGTGTCGCTGCGTGCGACGCCGTGCGGCACTCCGATCGAGGAGCGCCCCGGTGCGGCGCTCGAAACGAAGACGAGCTGCCAGAGGTGAGCGTGAGGCTGTCAGCAGGCAGGCGTCAGGAGGGCTGTGTTAGGGGCGGGACGCAATCTCCGCCATTGCGGCGTCGTAGCGCTCGCCGAGGCGTCCGCGCAGACCGTCGGCCTTGGCTCCTGCGCAGCCGCCCAGGCCACGCAGTTCCGCGAGGAACTCGGTGCGCATGCGGGCCTGAGCGTCCCGGTAGTAGCCCTCCGGAAAGAGGTCGTCCTGCACGTCCAGCACCGTCATTCGGTACCGACTGACCAGCTCCTTGTTGAGGTTCTCGGTGCGGCGCCCCGACTGATCAGTGCGGCAGCGCGCGTTGTACAGGTCCAGTTCGAAGGCGGCCTCGACGGCCTCGATCAGTAGGGCGCGGTTGTCCTCGAGTAGCAGGTCCTGCGCACCGAGGGGCTCGACGACCGTGGTGAGCGCGAGCAGCGCGAGCGCGAGCAGGGCGCGTCCAGTCCAACGCCTGTGGTGTCGATCGGTAGGCATGGTGCTCAACTGCGCCCGTACACGGGCAGGGCGGCTCCGCTGATGTGCCGCGCCGCGTCCGAGGCCAGGAAGAGCATGGCGTCTGCCAACGCGTCGGGCGGTACCCAGGCGTCGTGGTCCTGATCCGGCATCGCGGCCCGATTCTGTGGCGTGTCGACGATACCGGGAAGGATGCAGTTGACATTGACGTCGATGGGTTTGGTCTCCGCGGCCAGGGTCTCCGTCAAGGAGATCACGGCCGCTTTGGAGGCACAATAGGGCCCCATGTTGCCCTGCCCATGCAGCGCGGCACGGGCGGCGACATTGACGATGCGCCCATAGCCGGCTTCGCGCATGATCGGCAGCACCGCCCGGACCATGTGGAAGACGGAACGGGCATTGAGGTCCATCATGAGTTCCCAGGTGGCGTCGTCGGTGTCTTCGAGCGTCGGCCCCATGGCGAACCCGCCGGCAACATTCGCGAGCAGATCGATGCGGCCGAATTGCTGCCGCACGGACGCGACCGCCTGGTCCACGGACGCCTGGTCGAGGAGGTCGACCCCGAACGCCTCGGCCGGACCCGGTAGGTCGGCGGCCATGGCGGCGCTGCTGGAGGCGTCGCGATCCAGCATGGCGACGGTCGCGCCGGCGCAGGAGAGTTTCCTGCACAATGCGGTCCCAATATTACCCGCCGCGCCCGTGACGATTGCGACTCGGCCCTTGAATTTACTCATGTGGCGTCAGCCCTCCGGTCGGTAGCCATTGCGTCCCGGACTGTGTGGCCTGCACCTCCGCGGGGCAAGGGAGGACGCCGCTTCGCCTATGCGACATTCGGATACTCCTTGTATGATAAACCTATGATGCATTTGTGCTTTGTAGCAGCGGACGGTCACTGTCGACGGCGTGTCGGTCGGCCTGCGCGCACCGGCGTGACGACAGCGTACCGCGCGGGACGGCGATAGTGGAACTCCTGTTCCTGCTTCTCCCCATCGCGGCGGCGAGTGGTTGGCTGATCGGCCGAAAGGAGCGGCGGCGGCCGTCGACTCCCGAGCGGACGCCGACCTTCTCCCGCGGCCTGAACTATCTACTCAACGAGCAGCCGGACAAGGCCATCGATGTCTTCCTGAAGCTCTCCGAGATCGATACCGCGACGGTTGAGACGCACCTCGCCCTCGGGGCCCTGTTTCGGCGCCGCGGCGAAGTGGAGCGGGCGATCCGTGTCCACCAGAACCTGGTCGCGCGATCGTCGCTCGACCACGCCCATCTTGGTCTCGCCCTCTACGAACTCGGCCGCGACTACATGCTGGCGGGCCTGTTCGATCGCGCGGAGAGCCTGTTCGAGGAACTGGTCGAGCGCCAGCTCCAGCAGAAGCGTGCGCTGCGCGGCCTGATCGAGATCTATCAGGCAGAGAAGGAGTGGACGCGGTGCCTCGAGACGGCCAAGGCGCTGCAGCGACTCACCCAGCGGCCGCTCGGGCCGGAGACCGCACACTACCACTGCGAGCTCGCGGAGCAGTGCCTGCGGGCCGGCAACGTGGAGCAGGCGCGCTCCCATCTGCTGGACGCGCAAGCCGAGGACGAGGGGGGGGTGCGTGCGAGCCTACTGCAGGCACGCATGGAGCTGGCGGCGGGTGACCCCGGCACCGCAGCGCTGCTCTATCGGCGATTGGTGCAGCGCAGTCCCGGCTATCTGCCCGTGATGCTGCCGGGTCTGCTCGAGTGTTGGCGTGAACTGGGTCGGGAGTCGGTGACCGCCGAACTCTGGGCCCTGTTCGACCTACACCCGTCGCCGCCGCTGATGCTGCGCCTCTGCGAGGCCATCGAGTCCGAGCGGAGCGCCGGCGCGGCCCGACAGTTCCTGGTGCAGTATCTGAGCGGCCGTGCCGACCTCGCCGGCGTCCAGCGGCTGCTCGAGCTGCGCCTGAGTGGCCCATCCTCCGGCGCGGAGGAAGATCGGGCCTTGCTCGACGTCGTATCCCACCAACTGGCACAGCAACCCGAGTATCAATGCGGCCACTGTGGGTTCGAGGCGCGGGAGCTGCATTGGCAGTGCCCGAGCTGCAAACGCTGGGATAGCATCAAGGCCTGTGAGCCGGACCCGATCACTGAGCCGCCGATCCTGCGCCAGCGCAAGATCGCCTAGCACCGCCGGTGAAATCCGGTGGGGCGCAGGAGGGGAGACGCGTTTCCGTCACAATACCAGGGCGGATTCGGGGTAGAGTGGGGGATGATGCTCGGCGCGCTGACGCGACGTCCATGGCGCCATCGAACCCAACGACGAGTCGACTGTTCAGATGCAGACGCATCCCTCCACGAACACCTCCAAGCACTCCCGCGACGAAGCCCGCATCATCGTCGCACTCGACTACCCGGACCCAGGCGCTGCCCGCGCCATGCTCGCCCGGCTCGACCCGGACCGTTGCCGCGTCAAGATCGGCAAGGAGCTGTTCACCCGCGCCGGTCCCGAACTGGTGCGCGCGGCCGTCGATGCCAGATTCTCGGTCTTTCTCGACCTCAAGTTCCACGACATCCCGAACACCGTCGCCGGCGCCTGTGATGCCGCCGCCGACCTCGGCGTCTGGATGGTCAATGTCCACGCCCAGGGCGGCCCAGCCATGCTGTCCGCCGCCCGTGAGCGGCTCGAGCGACGCGAAACCCGTCCGCTTCTCATTGCGGTGACCGTGCTCACCAGTCTGGAGGCCGCCGACCTCGACGCCATCGGCTGCCCGGGCACGCCGCGGGAGCGCGTGCTCGGTCTCGCCGGCCTCGCACACCGCGCTGGCCTTGATGGTGTGGTCTGTTCGCCGATGGAGGCGAGCGCACTGCGCGCCGCCTTCGGCACCGGTTTTCGGCTGGTGACCCCGGGTGTCAGGCCGGCCAGCGCCGGCGCGCAGGATCAGAAACGCGTCATGACGCCGGCGGCCGCAGTGGTTGCGGGCGCCGATGACCTGGTTATCGGGCGGCCCATCACCGCAGCGGATGAGCCGCTCGTGGCCCTGGCCGCCATCGAGGCCGAACTCGCGACCGTGCCTCCCGCGGAGGCGGGTTGAGGGCGGTCGACTCCGATCAATCACAGCCCTAGGGGAATCACTATGGGAACCATTCGCAAGGCCGTGTTTCCGGTTGCCGGCCTCGGCACACGCTTTCTGCCTGCCACCAAGGCCAGTCCTAAGGAAATGCTGCCGGTGGTGGACAAGCCCCTGATCCAGTATGCCGCTGAAGAGGCGGAAGCAGGTGGGGCGGAGCACCTGATCTTCATCACGGGTCGGCACAAGCGCTCCATCGAGGATCACTTCGACAAGGCCTACGAGTTGGAGACCGAACTGGAGGGGGCCGGAAAGTCGAAGCTGCTGGAACTGGCCCGCAATGTCCTGCCGCCGCACGTCGACTGCATCTACATGCGCCAGCCGGAGGCGCTGGGACTGGGTCATGCCGTGCTTTGCGCGAAGCCCGTTGTCGGCAACGAGCCCTTTGCGATCATCCTGGCGGACGATCTGATCCGCAACGACGACAAGGGTGTCGTGCAGCAGATGGCGGAGGTGCACGAGCGCACGGGTGCCAGCGTGCTCAGTGTGCAGGAGGTGCCACCGGAGGAGACCGACAAGTACGGCATCGTCCAGACCGAGGCCCAACCCGACGGTACGCTGCGCGTCGTCTCCATCGTCGAGAAGCCGAACCCGGCGGATGCACCGTCGAACCTCGCCGTCGTCGGCCGCTATCTGCTGACGCCGACCATCTTCGAGAAGCTGGAGCAGACCAAGCCCGGGGCGGGCGGCGAGATCCAGCTCACCGACGCCATTGCGGCGTTGCTCGAGGACGAGCCAGTCATCGCCTATCCCTTCCAGGGCAAGCGGTACGATTGCGGTAGCAAGATCGGCTACCTGGAGGCGACCGTCGAGTACGCCCTGTCGCACCCGGAGCTCGGTGATCGGTTCCGAGACTACCTGGCCAGCCTCGAGACCTGAGGTCCCCGCTCTCTAAAGCCCAGACCTCCAAAGTCCATCCGGGCAATACGGCCTGAGAATCCTGGCCCCGCCGGCCGCGCTCCGTTTCGGCGGCCATGTCGTCGCACACGGAAAACGCCGATGGATCGGCGTGGCCTCAGGCGGTTTGCGGGTCCGCGGTGTAGATGGAGATGCGGTTGCGGCCGCCGCGTTTGCTCTCGTACAGCGCCTGATCCGCGTAGTGCAGCAGGTCTTCGATCTGTCCCGCCATCATGGGTTGCGTGGCCAGGCCGATGCTGACGCTGATGCCGAGGCGGTCCTTGCCCGCTTTGATGGGCTGCTTGGTGATGTGTGCCAGGATTCGCTCGCCGGCGCTCTGCGCGGCATGCTGTGGCGCGGAGGACAACAACACCACGAACTCGTCACCGCCGTAACGCGCGACCAGGTCGTCCGCGCGGACCGAGGCCTTGATCGCCTCCGCGACGGTCCGGATTGCGACATCGCCGGTTCCATGGCCATGTCGATCGTTGATAATCTTCAGGTTGTCGACGTCGACCATCAGCACCGACAAAGGCTCGTCCTCATTGCTCGCCAGGCGCTGGCGCCGGCTCAGTGCGTTCTTGAACGCCCGCATGTTGCTGAGTCCAGTGAGGGGGTCGGTGTCCGCGAGCTGTTGCACGTGCGCGCGGGCAAAGCCCAGGTCGGCGGCGAGCAGTGACGTGACGTAGGCCACCAGCACGAAGGGTGCGAACTCCAACATCAGGTGGCTGAACACCGAGTAGCTGAAGATGTGACTGCCGTCCACGGAGTAGGCGCCGTAGAGATAGAAAGCGGTGATGACCCCGAGTTCGATCAGGGTCACCAGGCGCCCCAGCGTGAGGGCGCTGAAAATGACGACGAGCAGGAAGAGATTGAGCAGTGGGCTGTCGACCCGCCCGGTGTTCCAGACCGCGACCGCCGTGAGGGCGATCATTGCAATGGTCTCGATGACGAACTTCCATCGTGCTGGCAGGGACAGCAGGTTCACGTAGCGAAAGCCCACCACGAATGCCGCGAACACGGCACCGGAGAGCAGGATATGGAGTGGGCGATCCACGGGCTCGTCCGGGAGTGCCATGTACACCAGGATCAAGACCAACAGCAGCCACTCGATTTCAGCAAGGGTCCGGTTGAATCCACCCAATTCGAGACTGCTGAGCTGTTCGTCGTTGTCGCGCCGCGAACTCATTGGCGATACCTTTCGTCCTAGCGAGAGACCGATCACTTGGCCATCCTGTCCAACCATCGGGCGATGCAGGAAGGCGTGGCCCCCCGTCTCTTATGGGGACCTTGAAGAATTGCCATCGTGGCAATTCTTCAAGACGCGAAGCGAAAACGCGGTTTCCGCTTCGCTCCATCTTTCAAGCGCTTGGGCGCTCGAAAAATGGCGGGGCATCCTGCCCCGCACGGGCACCTCGAATGTTTCGAGGTGCCCTTATGTGTCCAGGGCATCAGGCCACTGAAGGGGACCTCTAGGAGTGCCTTCCTTGGCGTTGTTCGAGCCGAGGAGGGCCTTCTCGAGTTGCCCGAGGTCCATGGCGTCGATGTAGGTCTCTAGGGTGCGCTGGTCGGTGTCGGTGCCGTCTAACTGGACCTGGATACGCGTGCCGACCATGAGCAGGATCTTCCTCGATCCGTCCTGGTGCGTCTCCAGCATGCCGCGATAGCCGCCGCGGGTATAGGGCGTACCCGCCGGGTTCGCCTGCATCAGCGCGGTCAGCATGGATAGCACCGGGGAGTCGGCCGTGATGGTGATGGTCACCGTGCCGTTGCCGCCGTCCTCGCGGTAGGTGCGGGTCAGGTTGGTGCCGGCGAACACGGCGGCGATGCCACCGGCCGTTGAAATCGGCTCATCCGCGTTCCAGCCGGGGAGTGGCTGCGGTAACAGGCCGAGTTGCTCGAGTTCCAGCTTCTTCTGGATCTGGGCTGCCGCGAACTCGAGCGCCTGGATGGCGACCTGTGCGTCACCCGCCTCGTAGGCGCGCTTGGCAGCGTCGATTTGATCCGTGATGGGGTCCGCGAGGAGCTGGGTGGCTGACAGGGTCAGTGCGAGCCCAAGCGCGGGCGGAAATCTATGGGGCAGTCGCGAGGGCCGAAGGGTCTGCGTAGCCAAGAGTCGCCATCCTTCTATTGAAACGCCGAGCGGGTCGCCCCGTATCATCGACAACTATGAAGTTCACACCCTGTGCCATTGCGTGCGCTGCGAGTGTTGTTCGTGGTGCGCGAATCGACGCGGTCGAGCCTAGGCAGAGTGTAGTGGATGGCTGGACACTAAGGGGCCTCGAACAAAGCCTTCCGTGGCATTTCTTGACCTGCCCACCTGTGCGCCGAATGCTGCCCGCGCCTGGCCGGTGTCAGTAGAGCAGTCGCGCCAGTTTGCCGCGGTAGCGCTGCACCAGGTCGCCTTCGCCGAGCAGGTCGAAGATCATCACGATGCCCTTGCGCGCGGCCTCGGCCCGAAACTGTCGGTCACGCTGCATCAGTGCCAGCAGTCCGTCGAGTGCGGTCTCGTAGTCACCGGCCATGACACGATGCGCTGCGAGCCCGTAACGTGCCTCGCTGTCGGCGGAGTCCGCGGCGAGCCGCGCTTCGCACTCCGCCGGAGAGGGTGCCGCCGCCGCGGCCTCGGCGAAGGTCGCCTGGCCGCGCAATTCCGCCAGCTTCGGGTCGGCGGCCAGTTCGATGGGGGCATGTGCGAGCAGTTCTGCGGCGGCCGCGTGATCGCCGCCGGCCAGCGCCAGGCGCACGTCGGCGAGGAACAGCTTCGTGTTCTGCGGGTCCTCGGCGCGCAGGGCCTCGAGCAGAGGGGCGGCCGCCGCAACGTCGCCCGCGGCGAGCCGCGCGTCTATCTCCGCGAAGCGCCGGTCCGTCTCGCTGTCGATGTATCGGGCCAGGAATTCGCGGATCTGGCCCTCGGGCAGTGCCCCCATGAACTGGTCCACGGGCCGGCCATCCTTGAACAGCTGGACGGTCGGCAGACTGCGGATGCCGAAGCTCGCCGCCAGGGACTGTTCCGCTTCGGTGTCGACCTTGGCGAGCAGGAAGGCGCCGCCGTACTCGTCGGCGAGTTTGGATAGGATCGGCATCAACTGGCGGCAGGGCGCGCACCAGTCGGCCCAGAAGTCCACCAGCACCGGGCGCTCTGTCGAGCCCTTGATGACGATATCCTCGAACGTGGCCTCCGTGACGGCGATGACGTGTGCTGAATCGGTCATGGTGGTCTCCTCTGCCAAACTGGAAAAACGATACTCGTTTGAAAATAATTTGGCGCCCTGAGCGAATCAACCTGCGGTGCCCAGCCGCTTAAGGAGACCCCGATGGCCGAAGCCCTGCACGTCGTCTGTCCCCATTGCGATGCCGTCAACCGCGTACCCAACGCCAAGCTCGCCGATGCGCCGAGCTGCGGCAAGTGTCATGCCCCGCTGTTCAGCGGGCAGCCCATCGCGCTGGACGAGACCCGATTCGAACGGCATGTCGGTCGTGGGGACCTGCCGGTGGTGGTCGATTTCTGGGCGCCCTGGTGTGGGCCCTGCCGCATGATGGCGCCCGCCTTCGAGGCGGCGGCGTCCCGGCTCGAACCCCGTGCCCGCCTCGTCAAGGTGAACACCGAGGAGGCGCAGTCGCTGGCCATGCGTTTCAATATTCGCTCGATCCCCACGGTTGCCATCTTTCGGCATGGGCATGAGCTGGCACGGCAGGCAGGTGCCATGGACACCGCCGGTATTGTGGATTGGGCGGGGCGGCAGCTTTGAGGGCCTCTCGAAGTGGCCGGGTTCCCCCGGTGGTCCCGTTGCGAAGGAGATGCCCGTTCGGACGGTGCTCGCCCCTGGCGGTTTTCCCTGGGCCATCTCCCGATAGTCCAGGTTTGCCGCCTCCCCGCGTGGACAGGTCGCGCACCATCGGCTAGTATCCGGCGTCGGTGTTCGGCGCGCCAGCACGGCCGCCCGGCACCGGCCCCAGAATCCACTGCGGATACCCGATGACTGGCAGGAAAGCCGGCATCGCGACACCGCCTGCCCCGGAGGTCGAGTTGCACCAGCCCGCCGTCTTGGTCCTGGAGGATGGCTCGATCTTCCGCGGCATCTCCATCGGCGCAGCCGCGCAGAGCGTCGGCGAGGTCGTGTTCAATACGGCCATGGCCGGGTATCAGGAGATCCTCACGGACCCCTCCTATAGGCGCCAGCTGGTCACCCTGACCTACCCCCACATCGGCAACACCGGCGTCAACGACGAGGACGAGGAGTCGACGGCGGTGCATGCTGCGGGACTCGTGATTCGAGACCTGCCTCGGCTCGCCAGCAACTGGCGCCGCCAACGCGGCCTCGGCGCCTACCTGATTGCGGCCGGCATTCCCGGCATTGCCGACATCGACACGCGTCGGCTGACCCGTATCCTGCGCGAGAAGGGCGCCCAGAGCGGATGCCTGCAGGCCGGCGAGGGTATCGACGAGGCGGCGGCGCTCGCCGCGGCGCGTGCCTTCCCCGGACTCGCCGGCATGGATCTGGCCAGGGACGTCACGACAGGGCGCGCCTATCGATGGACCGCGGGCACCTGGTCGCTGGAGACCGGCCAGGGCGCCGAGCGCGACTGGAACGATACGGTATTCCGCTTCCACGTCGTCGCCTACGATTTCGGCGTCAAGCGCAACATTCTGCGGATGCTCGCGGAGCGCGGATGCCGAATCACGGTGGTGCCTGCCGAGACACCGGCGACGGACGTGCTCGCGATGCAGCCCGATGGTGTCTTCCTGAGCAACGGCCCCGGTGATCCCGAGCCCTGCGACTACGCCATCGAGGCTATCCGTCGCCTGCTTGAGGCCCGTGTCCCGCTGTTTGGGATCTGCCTTGGCCACCAACTGCTGGGGCTGGCCTTCGGTGCGCGGACCACGAAGATGAAGTTCGGTCACCACGGCGCCAACCATCCGGTGCAGGTGCTCGCGACCGGCGAGGTCATGATCAGCAGCCAGAACCATGGCTTCGCGGTGGACGAGTCCAGTCTGCCCGACGACGTGACTGCCACGCACCGCTCGCTGTTCGACGGCTCGCTTCAAGGTATCCGCCACTGCTCACAGGCAGCGCTCGGCTTCCAGGGCCACCCGGAGGCGAGTCCGGGGCCGCACGACGTCGCACCCTTGTTCGACGAGTTCATCCGCTCCATGGAGGAGCGCGCCTCGACGAACGCCTGACCGGGCCAGCCCGAGTCGAGGCGCCCCCACGACGCTCGCCAGGAGATACCGAATCGTCGGCCGATCTGGTCGGACATCGGGAGGACCTGGCTCCGAACCAAGCACGGCGCATGCAGCCGGTTCCTGCAGCATTGCGGGCCCGTTCGTAACAAGGGGACGCTCAGAAGGACGGGCCGCCCTTGCCCCATGGACAGCACTGAAGCAATCAGTACGTCCCCAGCCCAAGTATTCAAACGATCAGAGACAGCACCTGCCGCCATGCCCAAGCGCACCGACCTCCAAAGCGTGCTCATCATCGGCGCCGGCCCCATCGTCATCGGCCAGGCGTGCGAGTTCGATTATTCCGGCGCGCAGGCCTGCAAGGCGCTCAAGGAAGAGGGCTTCCGGGTGATCCTGGTGAACAGCAATCCGGCCACCATCATGACCGACCCGGAGATGGCCGATGCCACCTACATCGAGCCCATCACCTGGCGTGTGTTGGAGCGGATCATCGAGCGTGAGCGCCCGGACGCCCTGCTGCCCACGATGGGAGGTCAGACGGCGCTCAACTGCGCCCTGGATCTGGCCCGTGAGGGCGTACTGGAACGCTTCGGCGTCGAGATGATCGGCGCCTCGCGCGAGGCGATCGACAAGGCCGAGGACCGCGATCTGTTCCGTAAGGCCATGCGCCGCATCGGCCTCGATCTGCCGCGCTCTGCCGTCGCCCACAGCCTTGAGGAGGCCCACCAGGTGCAGGCCCAGGTCGGTTTTCCGGCCATCATTCGGCCCTCCTTCACCATGGGCGGCAGCGGCGGCGGCATCGCCTACAACACCGAAGAGTTCGAAGAGATTTGCCTCCGCGGGCTCGATCTCTCGCCCACCAACGAGCTGCTCATCGAGGAGTCCGTGCTCGGCTGGAAGGAGTACGAGATGGAGGTGGTCCGTGATCATGCGGACAACTGCATCATCATCTGCTCCATCGAGAACTTCGATGCCATGGGCGTGCATACCGGTGACTCCATCACCGTGGCACCGGCGCAGACCCTGACAGACAAGGAATACCAGATCATGCGCAACGCCTCGTTGGCGGTGCTGCGCGAGATCGGCGTCGACACCGGCGGCTCCAACGTCCAGTTTGCCATCAATCCTGACGACGGGCGCATGATCATCATCGAGATGAATCCGCGCGTCTCCCGTAGCTCGGCGCTGGCGTCCAAGGCCACGGGCTTCCCCATCGCCAAGGTCGCCGCCAAGCTCGCTGTGGGCTACACCCTGGACGAGTTGCGCAACGACATCACCGGCGGTGCGACGCCGGCGTCCTTCGAGCCGAGCATCGACTACGTCGTCACCAAGATCCCGCGCTTCGCCTTCGAGAAGTTCGTCGAGGCGGATGATCGGTTGACGACGCAGATGAAATCCGTCGGCGAGGTCATGGCCATCGGCCGTACCTTCCAGGAGTCCCTGCAGAAGGCCCTGCGCGGGCTGGAGACCGACCGGGACGGGCTGAACCGGATGCTCAACCCCAATGAGCCGAGCCCGGAGAGCGTGCTGCGCAGCCAGATCCGAGAACCGCGGGCGGACCGTATCTTCTACCTCGCCGATGCCCTGCGTCTTGGCTGGACCATCGATGACCTGCACGAGCTGTGCGGCATCGATCCCTGGTTCCTGTCCCAGCTGGAGGAACTCGTCGCCCTGGAGGCGGAGGTCAAGTCGGCCGGCCTCGTGTCGCTGGACGCCGCGCGGCTGCGGATGCTCAAGCGCAAGGGTTTCTCGGACAAGCGCCTGGCCAAGCTCGCGGGCGCCAGCGAGGCGCAGATTCGGGCGCTGCGCCACGAGCACGGCATCCGCCCCGTATTCAAGCGCGTCGACACCTGTGCGGCGGAGTTCGCCTCCAGCACCGCCTACATGTACTCCACCTATGAGGAGGAGTGCGAAGCTGCGCCGAGCCAGCGACGCAAGATCATGGTCCTCGGTGGGGGGCCGAACCGAATCGGCCAGGGCATCGAGTTCGACTACTGTTGCTGTCACGCCGCCTTCGCGCTACGCGAGGACGGCTACGAGACCATCATGGTCAACTGCAACCCGGAGACCGTCTCGACCGACTACGACACCTCCGACCGACTCTATTTCGAGCCCTTGACCCTGGAGGATGTACTCGAGATCGTCCACGTCGAGCAGCCGTCGGGTGTCATCGTCCAGTACGGCGGCCAGACACCGCTCAAGCTCGCCCGCAACCTCGAGGCGGCGGGCGTGCCCATCATCGGCACCTCGCCGGACTCCATCGACCGGGCCGAAGACCGCGAACGCTTCCAGCGCCTGGTCAACGAGCTCGGCCTTCGCCAACCGCCCAACGGCACAGCCCGTAGCGAGAGCGAGGCCCTGGAGCAGGCCGCCGCCATCGGCTACCCGCTGGTGGTGCGCCCGTCCTACGTCCTCGGCGGCCGCGCCATGGAGCTGGTGCACGACGATGTCGACCTGGCGCGCTATATCCGCAACGCCGTCAGCGTGTCCAACGACTCGCCGGTGCTCCTAGACCGCTTCCTGGACAATGCCATCGAGGTGGACGTGGACGCGGTCTGCGACGGCGAGCAGGTCATGATCGGCGGCATCATGGAGCACATCGAACAGGCCGGCGTGCATTCCGGTGACTCTGCCTGCTCCCTGCCGCCCTACACGCTGTCCGAGGAGCTGCAGCAGCGGCTGCGCGAGCAGATGACCGCACTCGGGCTGGAGCTGGGTGTACGTGGGCTGATGAATGCCCAGTTTGCTATCCAGGGCAATGAGGTCTTCATCCTCGAGGTCAATCCGCGTGCGTCGCGCACCGTGCCCTTCGTGTCCAAGGCCGTCGGTGTGCCGCTGGCGAAGGTCGGCGCCCGTTGCATGGTCGGCCGGACCTTGGCCGAGCAGGGCGGCGGGGAGCAGGTCCAGCCGCGTCGTTACTTCGTCAAGGAGGCGGTATTCCCGTTCGTGAAGTTCCCCGGCGTCGACACCGTCCTCGGCCCGGAGATGAAGTCCACCGGCGAGGTCATGGGCGTCGGCGAGACCTTCGCCGAGGCCTTCGGTAAGTCCGTCGAGGGTGCCGGTGCGGCGCTGCCGAAGGTCGGCAAGGCCATGCTGAGCGTGCGTGGTGCGGACCGGGAGCGGCTGGTCGAGGTGGCCCGCGCCCTCGACACCATGGGCTTCACGCTCTATGGCACCCACGGCACCGCGCGCGTGGTGCGTGAGGCCGGCATGGAGTGCGTCGGCGTCAACAAGGTCAAGGAGGGCCGTCCGCACATCGTCGACATGATCAAGAATGGCGAGGTTGCCTTCATCGTCAATACGACGGAGGGGGCGGAGGCCATTGCCGATTCGGCCGCCATCCGTCGCGCGGCCCTGCGCCACAAGGTCAGCTACACGACGACCATCGCCGGCGCCGAGGCCATGTGCATGGCGCTCCAGCAGCACGGCGAACTCCGCGTCAATCGCCTACAGGAGCTTTACTGAGCGGCCCGACCGGCGTTAGTCTCAAATAGAGGAGGCGGCCGTTCGTTCGGCACGGCCGCCAGTCGATTGGGGCTTCGGTCCGGCTCTGGTCGGCGCCCGTTGGGTCGCATGTCGTCTCGAGGCGCCGGTGTCGTTGCCCTGCGCCTGCACGCTTGGCCGCCGAGCCGGTCGCCAAGTCGGGTTGTCGCCGCGGCCGCCGTACCCCATCCCCATACAAGATGTCGGGCATTTGCATCGTTGCCGCCCGACCGCGAAGAGGATTCCCGAGATGTCTCAAGTACCTCTGACCGCCAGAGGCGCTGAACAATTGCGCGCCGAGCTGGAACAGCTGAAGAAGGTGGAGCGCCCCCGAGTGATCGAGGCCATCGCAGAGGCGCGCGCCCACGGCGACCTGAAGGAAAACGCGGAGTACCACGCTGCGAGGGAGCAGCAGGGGTTCATCGAGGGGCGTATCAAGGACATCGAGGGCAAGCTGTCCAATGCGCAGATCATCGATGTTGCCCAGTTGCCGCGCACGGGGAAGGTCGTGTTCGGCGTGACGGTCGACGTGCTCGACGTCGACAAGGACGAGGAACACACCTACGTCATCGTCGGCGAGGACGAGGCGGACATCAAGCAGGGCAAAATCAGCATCAGCTCGCCGATCGCCCGCGGCTTGATCGGCAAGGCGGAGGGGGACGTTGCCCTGGTGGAGGCGCCGGGCGGCAAGCGTGAGCTCGAGGTCATCGAGGTCCGCTACGAGTAGCCGCCCCAGGCGTCGCAGGGCCTGGGCTACACTTCGGACAGGTCGGCGCTGCTCCGCGCGCGCCGCGCCTTGTACCGGTTGGGCGTGCCGAGCGACGGAGTCTCCGATGCAGCGAATCCTCACCCTGGTCTGTTGTATGACGCTGGCGGCGCCGGCCTTCGCGCTGCGCTGCGGCAGCGGGATCGTCGATACCGGCGACATCACGCTGAAGCTGGTGCGTCTTTGTGGTCAACCCACGCTGAAGGAACAGCAGGAGCGGCGGGTGCTGACGCGCAGCTACGACCAGGTGCGCGGGGTGTATTTCGACGACTACTTGACCGTGCCCTACGAGGTCTGGACCTACAACTTCGGCCCGCAGCGCTTCGTCCAGCGCATCACCCTCGAGGACGGAAAGATCAAGCACATCGAGAGTTCGGGCTACGGCTACTGAGCTGGCGTGCAGCCCGAACCGGATGCGCACCGAGCCGATCAGGGCGGGAGTCGTAGCGGTGTGAAGGCGATTCTCGACCTCGACCAACTCCTCGCGGACGCCGAGATCAGCCCGGAGCAACACGCGCGCCTGTGCAGGCGTGCGCTGCGCGACTCCGCCACTCTCGGCTACGGACTGTTGGCCGGGTTCGGCATGGCGGCCATCGCGGCCTCGTTGATCGCCATGTTCCCCAGCGGCACCACCACCCTAGTCGTGGGCCTGCTCTCGGCGGCCGCAGGGGTCCTGCTGCGGGCGGCCGGCGCTCGGCGCTGGCGCTACCTGTCGACGGTGTGGACGGTGCTCGGCGCGTTGCTGGCCGCCGGCGGTTTGCTGATCTCGGCCGAGGGCGCCGCATGGTCCTTCCTGCTCGCAGCGATCGGGCTCGGGCTCCTCGCCGTCGTGGTCGGAAGCCATTTGCTCGTGGTGCTGGGCATCTTGTCCTTGGCCTCCGCACTCGGTGCGCGCACGGGCTACTTCCATGCCTCCTATTTCCTCGGCGTCGATGCACCGCTGTTGACGGCTGTCGCCTTCTCGCTGTTCACGGCGCTGGCGTTCGCCGTCCATCGACGCGCGGCAGCGGCCTACGCCGGGCTTGCGCTCACCGCGGCCCGCACGGGCGTGCTGCTGGTGAATCTGGCGCTCTGGGTCGGATCGCTATTCGGCGATGATCTGGGCGCGTTGGGGCTCGAAGGTCCGTCGATTCCGGCCTGGGCCTTCGCGCTGGTCTGGGCGCTCGCACTCGGTGCACTGGCCGCCTGGGGCTGGCGCGCGGGTCGGCGTTGGGTCGTCAACCTCTGCGCGGTGTTCGGTGCCATCCACTTGCTGACCCAGTGGTTCGAGCGGCTCGGCGCCGAGCCGCTCTCCGTGTTGGTCGCGGGGGTCGTGCTCGTCGGGCTCGCGCTCGCATTGCGCGCCTACAACCGGGACGCCCCCGACGGCGCCGAGTAGGCAGTCCTGGTCATCTGCTGGCACGCTTCGCGGTATCATGCCTGATTGACTGGAAATCTCCTGGAACGACGACAATGGCGAGTTACAAGACAAACGAATTCAAGGGCGGACTCAAGATCATGCTGGACGGCGATCCTTACACGATCGTCGAGAACGAGTTCGTCAAGCCCGGCAAGGGACAGGCCTTCAACCGGGTCCGGGTGCGCAACCTCAAGACCGGCCGTGTCGTCGAAAAGACGTTCAAGTCCGGCGACTCCGTCGAGGCCGCCGACGTCCATGAGACGGATCTGCAGTATCTCTACAACGACGGCGAGGTCTGGCATTTCATGGACACCGAGACCTTCGAGCAACTCGGTGCCGATGCAGCCGTCGTCGGCGACGCCGCGAAGTGGCTGAAGGAGCAGGACATGTGCCGCGTGACACTGTGGGACGGCGCGCCGCTGATCGTGGAGCCGCCGAACTTCGTCATCCTGACCATCACGCAGACGGACCCCGGACTGCGCGGCGACACCGCCACCGGAGGCACCAAGCCCGCGACCCTGGAAACCGGTGCCGTGGTCAACGTGCCCCTGTTCCTCGAAGAGGGCGAGTCCATCCGCGTCGACACGCGGACCGGGGCCTACCTCTCCCGCGCCAAGGAAGACTGACCGGCACGCGCGCCTTGTCCTTCAACTCGCGGTCGCGGTCTCCAGATTGGGCCCCCAGCGCCGGACTCGATGGTCTGCGTGCTCGTGCGCGGATGCTCACGGAACTCCGTGCCTTCTTCGACGAGCGCGGCGTGTTGGAGGTGGAGACGCCTATCCTGTCGGCGGCGGCCAACCCTGACCCGGCCATCGAGCCGCTGTCTTTCGATGCGACGCTGACGCCCGCGGACAGCGGGTGCTGGTACTTGCAGACCTCCCCGGAGTTTCCGATGAAGCGGCTGCTGGCCGCCGGCAGCGGGCCCATTTATCAGGTCTGCAAGGTGTTCCGCGCCGACGAACGCGGGCGGCGTCACCACCCCGAGTTCACGATGCTGGAATGGTATCGGCCAGGGTTTTCACTGGATGCGCTCATGGATGAGGTGGCCGAGCTGGTGCAGCACCTGTTGGGGCGCCCGGCCGGCGTCGAACGGATCGCCTACCGCGACCTGTTCCGGGAGCGCTTGGGGTTGGATCCCTGGGATTGCCCTCTGGCTGCGCTGCGCGATCGCGCCGCCGCCGCGGGCATTGCGGACGTTGCGACACTGGATCTCGACGCCGATGGTTGGCTGGACCTGTTGCTGACGCATTGCGTCGAGCCCGACTTGGGCCGCGGTCGACTGACCTTCGTTTACGGATACCCGCCCAGTCAGGCCGCTTTGGCGCGCGTCGAGCCCGGTCCACCGCCCACGGCCGCGCGCTTCGAGCTCTACCTGGAAGGGATGGAGCTCGCCAATGGCTTCGATGAACTCTGCGACGCGGAAGAGCAGCGGCGGCGCTTCGGGCGGGATAGCGCCGCCAGGGCCGAGCGAGGCCAGCCGAGACTGCCGTTGGATGAACGCCTGCTGGCCGCGCTGGCGGCCGGCCTACCGCCTTGCTGCGGCGTCGCGCTCGGGCTCGACAGGCTGCTGATGTGCGCCGCCGGTGCGGCCCACATCGATGGCGTGATCGCGTTCCCCGTGGAGCGGGCCTAGTTCGAACCTAGATGGAGTAGTTGGACGGTCGCCAGGGTGCGTGCCGCGAGGTGCTGAGCAAGGCACAACGAGGCGGAATAGTCATTCTATTCCAACGAGTTGTAACGCAGCTCAGCGGCACGCGGGGCGTGCCCTGGCGGCCGTAGCG